>NZ_JGYN01000009.1 GCF_000741165.1 Bifidobacterium biavatii DSM 23969
TCCGCCGCGACCGAGGCTCCCGCCGTCAACCGCGAGTCCGTGCCCGCGCCGTCCGCAGCATACGCTGCGCCCGTCGTGCAGCAGGCTCCGGCAGCCCCGGCCGCCCAGCCGCAGCAGCCGCAGACTCCGGTCCAGCCGCCAGTCGTGCAGCCTGCAACCACGACCCAGCACGACGCCGGACTGCACACGCTGTTCCCGCAGATCGAAGAGAACATCGACGTGGAAATCCCGGATCTGTCCTTCCCGTCGCTGTACGGCGACGACCAGCCGAAGAAGAAGGCGCAGTGAACCAGCTCAAGACAGTCGTCATCCTCGGATCCACCGGATCCATCGGCACGCAGGGACTCGACGTCATCGCGCGCCACCCCGAACGCTTCGTCGTCACCGGCCTGGCAGCGGGCGGTGCGCACGTCGACCTGCTCGCCCGGCAGGCGGCGCAGTTCCACGTGCCGCAGGTCGCCGTGTATGACAAGACGGCCGCCCAGCCGTTGCGCGAGGCACTCGACGCGGCCGGCGCGCGCGACACCACCATTCAGGCCGGTCCCGAAGCCATCATCGAACTGGCCGGTAGCGGCGCCACGGTTGTGCTCAACGGCATCACCGGCTCCATCGGCCTCGAACCGTCCATCGCCGCGCTCAAGGCCGGCTCCCAGCTGGCGCTCGCCAACAAGGAGTCCGTCGTGGCCGGCGGCCACCTGCTGTTCGGCGCTCAGACGCGCGACGATCAGATCAACCCGGTCGACTCCGAGCATTCCGCGATCTGGCAGTCGCTGCGCGCCGGCACGCACGCCGAGGTTAGCAAGCTGGTCGTCACCGCGTCCGGCGGACCGTTCCGCGGGTGGAAGCGAGCCGATATGACCGGCATCACGCCCGAACAGGCGCTCAACCATCCGACGTGGCACATGGGTCCGGTTGTCACGATCAACTCGTCCACGCTCATGAACAAGGGCCTTGAGGTCATCGAGGCGAGCCGTCTGTTCGACATTCCGCCGGAGCGTATCGACGTGACTGTGCACCCGCAGTCCATCGTGCATTCGATGGTCGAATTCCGAGACGGCGCGACGATCTGCCAGGCGTCGCCGCCGGACATGCGCCTGCCGATCGCGCTCGGACTGTCCGCGCCGGACCGTCTCGGCGACGTCGCGGCCGCCTGCGACTGGACCAAGGCTGCGCAATGGACGTTCGAGCCGCTCGACGACGAGGCGTTCCCCGCCGTGTCGCTCGCCCGCCACTGCCTTGCTGCCTCGGAGAAGCACACGGCGGTGCTCAACGCCGCCAACGAGCAGGCCGTGCACGCGTTCCTCGAACACCGACTGCCGTATCTCGGCATCGTCGACACGGTCAAGGAGGTGCTTGACGAGATGGACGCCGAACTGCGCGGCGCGCCGCTGTTCGCATCCGTGGAGGAAATGAGCCAAGTCGAGCTGGAAGCCCGCCGCCGCGCGGACGATCTGATAAACAGGTAAACGGCTTCTTGTGGTTCCGCCTGCCGCGCTTTGCCGTGCATGCAGCAGGGGAGCTGGCTCGCACAGCGAGACCGAGGGGTAGTCACACCGGTCGTCCGGGTTTTGGCTACCCCTTCGTTATGTGGACATGTTGTCGTATGAGGTTCCTCGGCTGACACAGGCCGAGCGAAGAGAAAGGCATGAGCTTGAACACCGCCGAGAAACCGTTCCGCAAAACCGGCGATCCGGTCGAACTGACCAGCGAATCGCCGCTGCATCCGCGCCGCAAGTCGCGCCGCATCATGGTCGGCCCCGTGCCGGTCGGCGGGGGAGCGCCCATCAGCGTGCAGTCGATGACCAACACGCTCACCGCGAACGTGCCCGCCACGCTCCAGCAGATCGCCGAACTGACCGCCGCCGGCTGCGACATCGTGCGCGTTGCCGTGCCGAGCCAGGACGACGCGGACGCGCTGCCGGAAATCGTGCGCAAGTCACCGATCCCGGTCATTGCCGACATCCACTTCCAGTCCAAGTACGTATTCCAGGCCATCGACGCGGGCTGCGCGGCCGTGCGCGTCAACCCGGGCAACATCCGCAAGTTCGACCAGGTCGGCCCGGACATCTGCAAGGCGGCTACGGACGCGGGCATCAGCCTGCGTATCGGCGTGAACGCCGGCTCGCTCGACAAGGACCTGTACGCCAAGTACGGCGGGCCGACGCCGGAGGCGCTGGTCGCGTCCGCGCTCAAGGAAGCCCGCATGTTCGAGGACGTCGGCTTCCACGACTTCAAGATCTCCGTCAAGCACCACGACGTGATCACCATGGTGCAGACCTACCGCCTGCTCGCATCGAAGGGCGACTGGCCGCTGCACCTCGGCGTCACCGAGGCCGGACCGGCATGGCAGGGCACCATCAAGTCGTGCCTCGCGTTCGGCGCGCTCCTGGCCGAGGGCATCGGCGACACGATCCGTGTGTCCCTCTCCGCGCCGCCGGTCGAAGAGGTGAAGGTCGGCTGCAAGCTGCTCGAATACATGGGACTGCGCCCGCGCAAGTTCGACATCATCTCCTGCCCGAGCTGCGGCCGCGCGCAGGTGGACGTGATCCAGCTCGCCTCCGCCGTGACCGAAGGGCTGAAGAACATCACCGCGCCGATCCGCGTGGCCGTCATGGGCTGCATTGTCAACGGACCGGGCGAGGCGCGCGAGGCCGATCTCGGCGTGGCGTCCGGCAACGGCAAGGGCCAGATCTTCATCAAGGGCAAGGTCGTCAAAACCGTGCCCGAGGACCAGATCGTCGAGACGCTGCTTACGATCGCCAACGACATCGCCGCGCAGATGGAAGCGGACGGCCAGGTGCCGGCCGGCTCCACCGGACCGGTCGTCGTGCCGATCCAGCATCCGAACCGGTAGGAGCGGTACCGCGCTATGCGCGGTGCTGTCTTATTTGGCACGATGTGCCATGACGCTCCCTCAGTCAGCCTACGGCTGACAGCTCCCTCAGCCAGGCCGAGCCGTCAAGCAAACGCCGGAGGCGTTTGCAGGCGAGGAGCGAGCGGTAGCGAGCCAGCAACACAGTCAGCCGAAGGCTGTCTATAATTGCAGGACGTCGAGGCTCCGCCAGCATTGATGGCATCGAACGAACAACAGGGTTAGGCATTAGATGCAGGGATGGAACGCGTGACGCAGCGGGAGAAGACGGGGGAGTCGACGCAGCCGGCGCAATCGTTGGGCATCGGGCGCAGGCTCATGCTGCGCGTGCCGATTTTCGTGATCCTGCTCGGCATCCTCGTCTACGTGTCCAACGCGACGACCGTATCGTGGAACAACGAGCCGACCGGGCAGACCATCGCATCGCTGTCCGCCGACACCGCCGTCACGTTCGACAATCCGCGCCACGTCACGCTGCATCAGGTCGGCGACTACGACGTGACCGAACGTACCATGTACGTCACGGCCACGCGGCCCGCGACCGGCGAGAAACAGCGCATCCGCGTGCTCATCCGCGAACCGCAGCAGGCGACGGGCGGCAATGATGCGGACGGCGGCGACGGTGCGAACGACTCGCAGTCCGGGACGACCGCGCAATCGTCGCTCGACAATCTGCCCGGCGTCGTCTTCATGCACGGAGCTGGCCACGGCGGCACGCCCGACGACTCGTTCGGCGACGTCGCGACCGCAATGGCGTCGGCCGGATTCGTCACGGCCGTGATCGACAAGCCGATCTGGTCCACGAACGACGTGACGCGCGACTATCCCGCGTCCGCCGCCGCATACGACCAGGTCGTCGAACTGCTGCGCGGGCTGAACAACGTGGACTCCGCGCACGTCGGCATCTACGCGACCAGCGAATCGACGTGGATCTCCTCGTATCTGCTGAAACTCGACCCCGACATCGCGTTCCAGATCCTGCTCAGCCCGATGGTGTACACGCCGCGGCATTCGCTCGGATTCCTCGCCGCGCAGGACTTCGCGCTCGTCGGTGCGAACGATGGCTATCAGTCGATCGTCCGGCGTGTGTTCAGCGCGGACGCGACCGTGATCGGCCTGACCAACTTCGACCTTCCCGACGTGCCGAACGCGGCCGCCTACTCCATCCCCACGTTCGTCGCCTACGGGTCCAAGGACGTGATGACCGCACAGGTCGAAGGCACCGAAACGATCTTCGACCTTGCGCGGCGGGCCGGCAACACGAATGTGACCGTGCGCGCCTATCCGATTGCGAACCATGTCATGCGGCTCGGCAGCGACGAGGAACCCGGCACGCCGTTTGCCGACGACTACACGCGCGACCTGACCGACTGGGCCGCGGGCACCGTCGTGGGACTTGCACAAACCAGCGAACGCGTCGCCGGCGACTCGCTCTACCAGTCGATCGCCGTACCCGACGACCTGACCGCGCGCCGCGGCATGACCGTATACGGGCTGATCCTGCACGCGTCGATGATCATCATGCTGTTCGTCGACCTGATCACGACGATCGCGGCCGCAACCGTCACGCTGCGCGCGCGGCTGGGCCGCCGACGCCGGCGCAACGCGCTCGGCTTCGCGCACGGATTCGGCAACGCGCTGCTCACCCTCACCCTGACAACGCTGGCGACGCTGCTCCTGTTCGCCGCCGGACTCGGACAGGTCGTCATGGGCGTGGTGCGGCTCGCCTGGGGCAGCGCGCCCGCCGACGATCCGGGCATCATGCGCTGGAGCTGGCCGGTCATCCAGATCGTGTGTACGCTCGTCGTGTGGGCGTGGAGCGGCGTGTTCGCACGGCTCATCGAAGTGGCCGCCTCGCGCGGCATTCTGCAATGGCCGCCGCGGGCCGGCTCAATCCGCGCCGTGGTCAGCGGGCGCGAACCGGTGCTCGCCTCCACGCGGCTCGGACGCGTGCTGTTCTGGATCACCGCGGCGACCATGCTGACCGTGCTGCTGTTCTTCGCATTCTGGGGACTGTTCGTCTACTGAGTGCGGGCCACTGCAATATGTCATTTCGAGCGAGGCGAAGCCGAGTCGAGAAATCCTACGGAACCAAGCAAGAGACAGACAAGAGACAGAACGGACGCAATCAAGACGAGACAAGTCGGAAAGGAGCCATCCGCATGCCGCTGTACCGCGACGAAGCCGTCGTCCTGCGCACCGCCAAACTCGGCGAGGCCGACCGCATCATCACCATGCTCACGCGCTCCAACGGCAAAATCCGCGCCGTCGCCAAAGGCGCGCGCAAGGTCAAGTCGCGCTTCGGCGCACGGCTCGAACCGTTCATGCGCGTCGACGTGCTCGTCGCCGTCGGACGCTCGCTCGACGTCGTCTCCCAAGCCGAATCGGTCGCCGCCTACGCCGCGCCCATCGCCGCCGACTACGACGCGTACGTGGCCGCCAACGTCATCGTCGAAACCATCGACCGGCTCGTGCCTACCGAACACGAACGCGTGCCGGCACAGTACCGGCTGCTCATCGGCGCGCTCAACGCGCTCGCCAAACACGCGCACGCGCCGCAGACGATCGGCGACTCGTACGTGATGCGTGCGCTCGCGCTCGCCGGCTGGTCGCCACGGCTCGTCTCGTGCGTCGTGTGCGGGGAACCGGTCGGCACTCCCGCGTGGATGTCGGTCGCGTCCGGCGGTGTGATGTGCGAACGCGACCACACGCCCGACGCATACCGGGTCGAACCGACTGTGCTGCGCCAGTTCACGGCGCTCGTGCGCGGCGATTGGAGCGTGCTGGACGGGCCTACCGACGGTGCGCTGCTGCCGGCCACGCGACGGCTGGTGGAGGAGTGGAGCGAGTACTACATGGAACGGCCGATTCGTTCGCTGCGCTTGCTAGATTAGCGGGTATGGCTTTTGAGAACGTCGACTACACGTCGCTTGACATTCCGGCGGCGCCCTTTTCCGATCCGTCCATCATCCCCGATTTTCCGAAGAACAAGGTACCCCGCCATGTGGGCGTGATCATGGACGGCAACGGCCGGTGGGCCAAGCAGCGCGGCATGATCCGCACCAACGGGCATCAGGCCGCCGAACCGGTGGTGTTCGACACGATCGCCGGCGCGATCGAGGCGGGCGTGCGCTACCTGTCGCTGTACACGTTCTCGACCGAGAACTGGAAGCGCAGCCCGCAGGAAGTGCGCTTCCTGATGGGCTTCTCGCGTGAGATCATCCACCGCCGCGTCGCGCAGATGGACGAGTGGGGCGTGCGCGTGCGCTGGTCGGGCCGCCGGCCGAAGCTGTGGAAGTCGGTCATCGACGAGCTGGAGGTCGCGCAGGAGCGCACCAAGAACAACAAGGTCATCGACGTGGTGTTTTGCATCAACTACGGCGGACGCGCCGAAATCGCGGACGCGTGCGCGGCGATCGCGCGAGAGGTGCGCGACGGGCGCATCTCCGGCGACCGCGTGACCGAGAAGATGATCGCCGATCATCTCTATCTGCCCGACGTGCCCGACTGCGATCTGGTGATCCGCACGTCCGGCGAGCAGCGGACCAGCAACTTCCTGCCGTGGCAGGCCGCCTACGCCGAGCTTGACTTCGTGCCCGAGCTGTTCCCCGACTGCGGGCGCGAGGTGCTGTGGCGGTCCATTGATCACTATATCCACCGCGACCGGCGGTTCGGAGGAGTGACCAAGTAGGGGTTGCGTGGCTTTTAACGCGACGGGTTCTGACTACCCCTCAGTCACTTCGTGACAGCTCCCCTGACAAGGGGAGCCGAGAAAAGAAATGTGGCAGTCTCAACCCGATAAAGTGGTAAAGGTTGCAAGTTTTCTGGTTCCCGGGATTTGGGCTGACAATCCCGGGAACTGAAAACCTCACAATAACGAACAAAGGCCGGAACCACATTGGCGTGATTCCGGCCTTTGACATGTTCATATGAACACGCTCCAGTTCCCGGGATTTTTCGCAGGAAATCCCGGGAACCAGAACTGAGCGGGGAGACTACTCCAGCCCAATGGACTTGAGGTGGTGGATCTTGAGAGCGTCCACCTTCAGCGACCCGGACTCGGCGACCAGCTTGACCGCGCGCGGGCCTTCAGAGGCATAGGAGTAGGAGCTCAGCACCTGATGGCCGTGGTTCACGTACACCTCGACCGAACCGCGGTCCACGAACACGCGCAGCTCCAGCTTGCCGGTCAGCTCGTCCGCGTCGAGCGGGGCCGCGCGATAACCGCGGTCGCCATTGCGCATCGCGCCGCGGTCAAGCACCACGCGGCCGATCTGCTCGTCGAATCCGATCGCCGTGTACGCGCCGTCGCCGGTCGCATGCACGCGCAGGCCCGCACGCTCCGCGGTCGACGCGTCCAGGTCGATCGTCATCTCGATCTCCACGGCCTCGGCGTCGTCCAGCAGCACCTTCTCGCCGTCCTGCGGCAGTTCGACCGCGCCGAAATCGATCGTGTCCTCGCGCAGGCCTTCGACCTCCGCGACCGGTGCGGTGTGAATGTCGCCGCAGCGCGAACCGAGCGTGATCTCGCGGGGGAGCGTGAGCTGGCCGCACCAACCGTCGTCTTGCATCGGGACCGGCTCGATGAACGGGCTCATCCAGCCGTACATGATCTGACGGCCCGTGCCCGCGACCTCATCGGTGTCGCCAGGCACCGTGTTGAACGACTGCGGCGCGTAGAAGTTGTGTCCGCAGTCCCACAGGCGGAACTCGGATTCCGGCACGAACGCTTCGCCCGGCGTCCACGAGCCGATCATGTAGCCGGCGGCCGACGTGCTGTGGATTTCGAAGCCGCGCTTCTTGGCGCCCATCGCGGAGAAGCCGATGACCCACTTCTCGTTGCCCTCGGTGTCGCGGATCGGGAAGAAGTCCGGGCATTCGAGCATGAACACGTTCGGATCCGGGTGCTCGAACAGCACGGTCTTGAACGTCCACTCGACCATGTCGTCGGACTCGTACAGCCACATCTGACCGCGCTTGTCGGCCGAGCTCACGCCGAACGTCATCCACCACTTGCCGGCGGTCTTCCACACCTTCGGATCGCGGAAGTGATGGTCGACCTTGTCGGTCGGGCAGTCGATGAGCATGCCGCGCTTGGTCTCGTGCGTCAGGTTGTCGTCGTCCGGCTCGGCGAGCATCTGCACCTGCCAGTCGCCGCCCGTGTTGTCCTTGCCGTTCCACCAGCGGTGGCCCGTGTAGTAGAACTTCAGCTTGCCGTCGTCGCCGATCACCGCGGAGCCGGAGAACACGCCGTCCTTCTCCTGTTCGAGGCTCGGGGCGAAGGCGACCGGTTCGCGGCGCCACGTGACCATGTCGTCGGAGGAGACGTGACCCCAGTGCATCGGGCCCCACTGGGCGCTGTACGGGTGCAACTGGTAGAAGACGTGCCAGCGGCCCTTGTAGTAGCTCAGGCCGTTCGGGTCGTTGATCCAGCCGGCCTGCGAGGCGATGTGGAACTTCGGGTACCAGCGGTCGTTGCGGGTTTCGGCCAGCTTGGCGAGGCTGGCGTTCGCCTTGGCGAGTTCGGCGTCGTGGTCGCGGATCGGGGTGAGGGTGGGTTCGAATGCGCTCATCGTTGAGTGTCCTTTCCTTGTGTGCGGCGGTTCCGGTCGAAGCCGGGAAGGCCGCTGATTTGGATTGTAGGTGGTTTTTGTTGGGTTTGGGGAAGGCGGCGAGTCCCGCCGGCCGGGTCCGGGTTATGGCGCGGGCCGAGCCGACAAGGGGACGCGGGATTCGCCGCCTGTGATGGCGTCCGGGCTAGAAGGGGGAAAAAGCCCGGACGCCAAGTCTTGTGTGCGGCGCGCCGTCGGTGTCAGGCCTTGGCCGCGGCCATCGCGCGCAGCTGGCGGTCGGTGTGGAACGGGTCGCCGCCGACATCCTGATCGTCCTTCTTGATGACGAAGAAGCCGTAGATGAGCGCCGCGAGCACGATCAGCGAGATCAGCCAGAAGGTGACGCGCGAGCCCATGTCGTTGTTCGGCAGCAGCGTCTTCATCTGACCGTGGAACCAGCCCAGCGGCGCGGAGAAGACGATCTGGCCGACCTGCGATGCGATCTGGAAGCCGACCATGTACAGCGTGGCCGACAGCTTGGTGTCGAAGTGCAGCGTGAAGTAGCGGAACGCCGGCAGGCAGAACAGCGGCACTTCGATGGAGTGGAACAGCTTGACGATGGAGACCATGACCGGGTCGTGGAACACGCCGCACAGACCGATGCGGGCGAACATGACGAACGCGCCGAGCAGCAGCGAGTTGCGCACGCCGATCTTGCGCATGATGATCGGCACGACGCCCATCATCGCGGATTCGAGGAAGACCTGGAAGCCGTTGAGCGTGCCGTAGGTGGCCTGGCCGATTTCCGGCGTGGCGAACAGGTTGCGGTAGTAGACGGGGAAGAACTGCTGGTCGAACACGACGTAGAAGGTGTTGGTGAACAGCATGAATACGACGAGCACCCACAGGGTCGGCATGCCGAGCACGGCGACCATTTCCTTGAACGACGGGCCGGACTTCTCGGCCTGCGGGTCGGCGGCCTTCTGGAGTTCCGCCTTCTGCTCGACGGGCACCCAGAACGCGTAGATGCCGAGCATCGCGAGGCCGCAGATCGAGCCGACCCAGAAGTTGATCATCGGGTTGACGTTGAACATGAAGCCGGCGCACAGGGCGACGATCGCGTAGCCGAAGGAGCCCCACGCGCGCGACTGGCCGTATTCGAAGTTGAACTTGCGGCTGTATCGCTCGGTGACGGCCTCGAGCAGCGAGCAGGCGGCCATGAAGCCGGATGACAGCACGATCGCGCCGATCAGCGCGCCGATCCAGCGCACCGCGCCGCCGGCCATGAGCATCGGATGGTAGACGAACTGGACGAACGGGCCGACGAGCGCTGCGATGACGGAGATGACGATCACGAGGTTGCGCTTGATGCCGAGCTGGTCCTGGATCGCGCCGTACGCGAACATGATGAGCATGGTCGCCACGGAGTTGATGGAGTAGATCCAGCCGATTTCGGTGTCGCCCAGGTTGAGCGATTCAAGCCAAATGCGGAAGAACGACCACCACACGCCCCACGAGCAGAAGAACATGAAGATGCCGAACGAGCTTTGCAGATAGGAGGGGTTCCTCCATGCACGGTTTTGTGCTGCCATTGTTTCTCTTTCCCCCGAGACGGCCCGCTGCCGCGCGCTCCGTCGCCGTACCGTGTTTGTTGGATACTGCCGTAGCGGTTTGCGCTTGCGGGCTTCCGTGCCGCTCGTGCATGTGCGCTACACTTACAATGATAGAACGTCAAACGATTTACGTCAATCGATTGACGTACGGCGTGTCGTATTGCTGCGAGAGAGATGCAACGTTGCGCCGACGACGATCCCGACCGCCGGGATTGCGTGACGACGATGGACGCGGCGCGCGCGTCTGATACGGGTCGATGGTGCCGACGGTGTCGGCTTGGTTGGCGGACGTCGTCGGCCGGCACTGGGGTCAGCCGCGCACGGACCCCTTTTCGATCAGCGTGCAGTGGATCTTCGCCGGAATCGGCGCGTCCAGCGGCGGCAGGGGAGCGGTGGTCTTCGGCAGGGCGACATCCGCAAGATCGCGGTCTTCGATGAGCGACACGAGCTTCATCGTCGCCCAGTAGCCCATCTCGTAATGCGGCAGCTCGACCGTCGTCAGCTGCGGATAGAACGTCTCCGCGAACACGCGGTGATTGTCCACGCCGACCACGGAAATGTCGCGGCCCACGGTCAGTCCGCGCCGGGCCGCGCATTCGTACACGTACCATGCGCGCGCATCGTTGAAGCAGAAGAACCCGTCCGGATGCTCCCGGTCGAACAGGTCGCTCACTGCCTGCAGCGCCGGCCCGTTGTTGAGCACGCTGATCACGAGTGACTCGTCGTACGCGCGTCCGGCGTCCTCGAGCGCCCGGCGGTATCCTTCCGCGCGTCCAGTCTGTGCGATCATGTTCTCCGCGCAGCCGACGTATGCGATGCGTTCGCAGCCGGCCTGAACAAGCCGCGTCGTTGCGTCGTATGCGATGCGGAACTCGTCCGGTTCCACGCTCGGATAGACACCGGCGCGATCGGTCGCGTCCACGAGCACGAGCGGATAGTCGCGCAGCACGTCCGGCACGTCGGCGTACCGGTTGGACATCTTCGCGTACATGAACCCGTCCACGCCGTAGCGTTTGAGCGCGGCGATCTCACTGTCCTCGTTCGCGCGCCCCTCTGTGTTGACGGTGAGCAGCATGTAGCCGAGCGCGCTGGCCGCGTCCTGCGCGCCGAGAATGATGCCGCCCGCGTACGGCGTGGTGGCGATCTGCTCGCTGACGAAGCCGAGGATGCGCGTCTTGCCGGTGCGCAGCGAACGCGCGAGCGGGTTGGACTTGTAGCCGAGCCTCGTCGCCGTCTCACGTATCGTCGCGGCGATTTCAGATTTGACGCGGCCCTCGTCGCGATGGTTGAGCACGAGGGACACGGTGGATACCGAAACGCCGGTTTGTTTCGCGATTTCCTTCATCGTCGTCATAGGTCAAACGATACACCGATGATGTTCGATTGCGGACGCGCGGCGGTGCGATCGCGGCGCGTGTCGTGGAGGCGCTTTCGCACATCGCGGACGCTTGTTTCGGAGTGAGGCAAGTGTGCGAACGTATTCGCTGAATAATATAAAAACGTGACACGTTTCACAAAAGAATTCTTTGAAAATGATGGCAATACGGCGTTTATGTCACGACACGCTGCTATCGCGCGCGTGTAGGGCTCCCGATACCATGGATAGGCCCCTTCCTCTTGAGGTGTATGGGGTGTGCAGTAACTAGGAGAGGAAGGTGCTCGAAGTGGCTGCTGACAAACCGGTTCGATACGCGTCCGGCATTGCCGAAGACTTCATGGACGCGGCCCAGCGGAGGCTCGCCCGCACCCTGTACTGGCGATCCATGGTCAATGTCATGTTCATGGTCGCCGACGCGCTGATGTACGTGATTGCCGTGGTCGCGGTGCAGATGATTCGCGGCGATCTGCGCGATCTGAGCGCTGCTCGCGTGGACTGGTCGATCCCCATGGTCGCCGGCGTGCTGTGCGCGGCCATCATGTGGGTGATCAGCCTGTCTGTCGCCGGCATCTACCACCGCCACGTCATGGGCGACGGATATCAGGTCAACGTCATGATCCTCAAGGCCGGCATCATCTGCTGGTTCATCCAGTGCGCGCTCAGCTTCGTCACCGACATCGACCTCGCCCTGACCGGGCTCAACCTCGCGCTGGTGTTTGGCGTGGTGCTCACCATGGTCGAACGCATGGCGCTCAGACCCATCATCGCGCGCCGGCGGGAACGCGGCATGTTCTCCTACGCCACCGCCGTGGTCGGCTCCCCCGAAGGCATTCGCGACACGCTGCGCTTCCTCGGGCAGCGACAGCAGCTCAACTACCATCCCGTCGTCGTCTGCCCCATCCGCTGGAACGAACGCGCCAAGCGTATCGAAGCCGACCGCTCGTACGACGCGGCGGACTTTGCCGCGGACGGAACCCCGGTCGCCATCATCGAATACGCGTCCACCCGGTTCACCGGCAAACTCGCAGAAGCCGGCGTGCAGACCGTGATGGTCTGCGACGTGCTCCACCGCTTCTCCGACGCGTTCAACACGTTCTCCGTACGCGTGGAATCGATGGGCATGGAGGTCGCGCTCATCACCTCCGCCGCGGACGCCGCCGGCCATGAAACGCAGATCCGCTCCATCCAGGACACCACCATCCTCACGCTGCGCCTGCCCCAATACTCGGTCCCCACCCGCGTCGTCAAACGCATCTTCGACGTGGTGCTCTCCATCGTGGCGCTCGCCGCCTCGGCCATCGTCACCGTTCCGGTGGCCATCGCCATCAAGCTCACCGACGGCGGCCCGGTCTTCTACACCCAGAAGCGCGTCGGCCTGCGCGGCGAGCCGTTCAACATGATCAAATTCCGCTCCATGGTCGTCAACGCGGATGCGCTCAAGGCACAGCTCGCCAAGGAAAGCGGCCAGGAAGGCCGGTTCATCTTCAAAATGAAGGACGACCCGCGCATCACCCCCGTCGGCAAGTTCATCCGCAGGTTCTCCATCGACGAACTGCCCCAGTTCATCAACGTCCTGCGCGGCGACATGTCCATCGTCGGCCCGCGGCCGCCGCTGCCGGAAGAACACGAACGCTACAACCAGATCTACGCGACGCGCATGCTCGTCAAACCCGGCATCACCGGCCCATGGCAGGTATCCGGGCGCTCCGACCTGAGCGCCGAGGAAAGCGAGCGTCTCGACGTCTCCTACGTGCAGAACTGGTCGATCGTCGGCGACATCGTGCTCATGATGCGCACCGTATCGGCCGTCGCCATGCAGCGGGGAGCGTACTAGCGCATCGCACAGCATCGCACGGCATGCACCGACCCATCCGAACCGCGCCACCGGCACCGGCGGCCCCAACGACCTTCAACGAATCAACGACATGCAACACGGAACCCGCAACAGTAAGGAACAGCAAGTGACCATCGCAGACATCCTCCAAACGCTGAAAAAGCACCTCGCGGCGGAACTTGTGGTGCTGCTCGTCGTACTGGCCGGCGGCTTCGTCTACGTCAGCCGTCAGACGCCCCAGTACACGGCCACCGCGCAGATGTTCGCCAGCTTCAACCACAACGTGAGCAGCGGCGATTCCAAAGACACGCCCACGCCCGGCTTCACGCAAATCCAGTCCGAATCCGACTACGTGACCTCCATGCTCGGCACGCTGCCCACGCTCGTCACCACGCCGGCCGTGCTCGACCCGGTCATCGACCAGCTCAAGCTCGACACGACCGCGACCGCGCTCGCCTCGCGCATCACCATCGGCACGTCGTCCTCGTACTTCGTGAACATCGCCGTTAACGACACCGACGCGCAGCGCGCCGCCGACATCGCCAACGCGGTCGGCGAAAGCCTCAAGACGCAGCTGTCGGACGATTCGTACAGTTCCGAAAAAACGTACGTGCTCAGCTACCTCAACCTGTCCGTCGTCAAGGAGGCCGTTGCGCCCGGCGCGCCCAGCTCGCCCAACGTCAAGTCGTTCATGTTCAAAATGGCGCTCATCGCGCTGGTCGCCGCGGCCTGCGTCGGCATGGCCATCGACGTGCTCGACAACCGCCTGCGCCAAATGGCCGACCTGCAGCGCATCGCCGACGCGCCCGTGCTCGGCACCGTCATGAAGGACCCCGAATTCCGCGCCGACAAGCCCGTCGTGGTCGCCAACCCCTCCGGCAGTGCCTCCGAAAGCATTCGCCGTCTCGCGCTCAACCTCGCATTCATCTCGCCCGACCGCACCAACCGGTCCAACGTGATCGTCATCACCTCCAGCGGCGCCAACGAAGGCAAAACCACCATCGCCGTCAACCTCGCGGCCGCGCTCGCCGAAAACGGCGCCAAAGTGCTGCTCATCGACACCGACCTGCGCAAGCCGTCCGTCGCCAAGCATCTCGGCCTCGACGGCACGGTCGGCCTCAGCCACCTGCTCACCGGACAGGTCTCTTCGTCCGAAGCCATCCAGCAGTACTGGAAGCCGAACCTGCACATCCTGCCCGCCGGCGAACAGACCACCAATCCGAGCATCCTCATCAACTCGAACGCCATGAAGACGCTGCTCGACAAGGTCTCCGGACTGTACGACCACATCATCGTCGACACCACGCCGCTACGAGTCGCCAACGACGCCGCCGTCTTCGCCAAGGACGGCGCGCGCATGCTGCTCGTCGCCAGCCAGGGCGTCACCATCAAGCGCCAGCTCAGGGACGCCGTGCAGGAACTCGCCATGATCGACGTGACCGTGGTCGGCTCGGTGTTCAACCAGATGCAGGCGCGCAAGGGCGGCGACGATTACTACTACTATTACAGCTACTCCGGCAAGGGGAAGGGCCATAAGGGCCTCGAACTGCCGTCGTTCGGCAAGGACAAGTCATGAGCCGGGGCAAGGGCCAAAACACTGGTCGTGCGGGCCGGGACGCCAGCCGGGACACGGGCCGCACGCGCGTGCTGCTCATCCAGGAGGCCATGGGCGGCTGCGGACGGCACGTGGTCGATCTGGTCAACGGACTCGACCCGGAACGCTTCGACGTGACCGTGATCTACGGCACGTCGCGCATCGACGACTACTACCGCGCCGCACTGCCCGGCATGTCGAAGCACGCGCGCATGATCCCGTGCTCCGATCTCGTGCGCGACATCAGCCCGAAGCACGAGATGCGGGCGGTGCTGACCGTGGCGCGCGTCATGCGCGAATTCCGCCCCGACGTGGTCCACTGCCACAGCTCCAAGGCCGGCGTGATCGGACGCGCCGCCGTGGCCATGTGCGGCCGGTTCTACGGCGTCAAACGCGTGTTCTACACGCCGCACGCCTACTCGTTCCAGGCGCCCGAATTCAGCGGATCCAAGCATTTGGTGTTCGTGGCGCTGGAACGCTGGATGAGCCGGCGCATCACCGACACGACGTTCAACGTGTCGTCGGGGGAGCGGGACGCCGCGCTCGCCAAGCACGTCGACCGCCCGGACAAGTTCGAGGTCGTGTACAACGGCATCGCCGACGAGCCGGTGCCGTCACGCGCCGAAGCGCTTGCGGCGCTGGGCCTGGCCGACGTGATTCCGGACGGCGCGCCCGTGGTGGGCGTGACCGCGCGACTGGTCGAGCAGAAGGATCCGATGACGTCGCTCGGCGTGGTGCGCCGGGTGATCGCGCTGCGCCCGGACACACACGTCGTGTACGTGGGCGACGGCCCGTTCGAGGACGAGATGAAACGCTACTGCGCGGCGCACGGCATCAGCGACCGCGTGCATTTCGCCGGATACCGCACCGACGCCGAGCACATCGTCGCCGCGTTCGACGTGTACCTGCTCACGTCGCTGTACGAGGGCATGCCGTATTCGCTGGTCGAGGCGCTGCGCGCCGGCGTGCAGATAGCCGCGACCGACACGGCCGGCAACGACGAGATCGTGCAGCCGATGGTCAACGGCATGCTGTTCCCGGTCGGCAACCCCGACATCGGCGCGGGCGTGGTGGTCGACCTGATCGACCATCCGCTGCCGAAGCAGCAGGTGCGGCAGACGTATCTCGACCGATTCACCGTGGACCGGATGCTGGACACGATCAGCGCGCATTATCTGGGGGAGACCACGGCCGACGGCGGCGACGCTGCGAACGACGGCGCCGGCGTTGCCGTTGACGGCGACGCTGTGGATGAGGCTGATGCTGCGAACGACGGAAAGGACCCGCGATGATCCTGTTCAAGCTCTGGTACCACTTCACCGGCCTGCTGCTCAAGGCGCTGTACAAGCTCGTGTACGGCCGGCACATGCGCTGGGGGCGCAACTTCCACATGCGCAAGGGCTTCCAGGCCACGTGCGACCGCGCGGACGGTGGACGCACCGGCGACATCGTGATCGGCGACAATGTGTTCTTCAACAACGGCTGCGCCGTGCACGCGATGGAGTCCATCACCATCGGCAGCGAGACGATCTTCGGTGAAAACGTGCGCATCTACGATCACAACCACCGTTTCGCCGACCCGACGCTCGCCATCAAGGAACAGGGGTATTCGACCGCTCCGGTGCATATCGGCTCGCACTGCTGGATCGGCTCCAACGTGACCATCCTCAAGGGCGCGCGCATCGGCGACAACTGCGTGATCGGCGCCGGATGCGTGATCAGCGGCGACATTCCGGCCGGATCCGTGGTGCGCGCGGAAACCACGCTGCACATCGACCCGGTGCGTGCTGCCCAGCCGGCCGAGGGGACGCCCGGTGCTGTCGATCCCGCCGTCTCAGCCGTCGCCGAGGCTTCTTCCGAGGCTTCCTCCGCGACGCCGACTCCCGTGTCTTCCTTGCCTTCCGCGGCCCAGAGCCCCACCCGAGTGCTCGTGCTCGACACCGTCATGGACCGCGGCGGCGCCGAAACCATGATGATGAACTACCTGCGCCACATGGATCGCAGCAAGGTCACCTACGACTTCCTCGTCAACCGCGACTACCGGGCCGCCTACGAGGACGAGATCGAGGCGCTCGGCGGGCGCGTGTACCGCATGTGCCCGATGTACCCGCAGTACTTCGGCCGATACAAGAAGGAGATCCGAGCGTTCCTCAAAGCGCATCCCGAGTATCGCATCGTTCACTCCAATCTCGAGGAGCGCAGCTACTTCGGTCTGCGCGAGGCGGCCAAGCTCGGCGTGCCCGTGCGCATCGCCCACGCACACAACCGTCCCGTCGGCTTCGACGTGAAGTCCGTGTTCCGCGAATACTTCCGCCTGCGCCTGCCGCGCTACGTGACGCACATGTTCGCATGCGGCGAGGAGGCGGGCGACTGGCTGTTCGGCGCGAAGAACCGCGGTCGCGTCATCCAGCAGCGCAACGCCATCGACACGTCGCTCTACCGGTACGATCCGGCGGTCGCCGCTAAAGTGCGCGCCGAATTCGGAGCGGCCTCCGATACGTTTGTGCTCGGCCATGTCGGCAGGTTCTTCCCTCAGAAGAACCACGAGTTCCTCATCGACATCTTCGCCGCGCTGCACAGGATCCGCCCGAACAGCGAACTGTGGCTGGTCGGCGGCGGCGAACTGAACGACGAACTGAAGAACCGCATGCGCGAGAAGGTCTCCTCGCTTGGTCTCGACGACGCGGTCCGGTTCCTCGGCGTGCGCTCGGACGTGAACCGCATCATGCAGGGCATGGACGCGTTCGTGCTGCCCAGCCTGTTCGAGGGACTGCCCGTCACCATGATCGAAGCGCAGGCCGCCGGTCTACCGTGCACGATCTCCGACCGCGTGCCGGTCCAGTGCGACGTCACCGGCAACGTGCAGGTCGTGGCGCTGGATGCTGCCCCCGAAGAGTGGGCGAAGCGCATCCTCGCGCAGGCGGAATCGTATTACGGGGGCGATGCGACCGCTACCGGTGATGGTGCTGCGTACGCGGCCAAGCGCGGGCGCGGTCCGGAACTGGTCACCAAGACCGGTTTCGACATCACGGCCAATGCCGAGTGGCTGCAGCGGTTCTATCTGGACGAACTGGCCAAGGCGGAGCGTGGTTCCGCGGCGGAACGCGGTTCGGGACGGGGAAGCGTCCATTCGACCGCCCATACGGGAACGAGCCGCCGATGAGCTTCGTTACCCCAGCCGCCATTCGCGGCATGACTCGCACGGAGCGTCGCCGGCGCAAACTCGCCCTCGAGACGCGCAACAAGAATACGCTGCTCGCGCTCGTCGTGCCGGTGATGATCGCCGCCAAGATCATGGTGGCGTACGTGCTGCCGCCAAAGTACTTCTACGACAACAACCGTATGCTCATGATGATGCTCGGCACCGCAGGCGATCGTGCATGGGGCGGCAATTACGAGATCGCCGCGAACCTGTTTCGCAGCATCAATTTCGCCGATCTGCGAACCATGGTCGATTGGTCGATCTGTTTGGGCATCGTGTTCACCGCATTGGTGGTGCTGATGATCCTGCGAGCCGACGCGCCTGACTTTCTGCAGTCGCTGTTCATCCTCGCGACCGTCGGCCTGCTCAACATCTACATTTTTACGATCGGCAAGGATATCATCCAGTTTTCGTTCTTCCTCGCCGTGTACGCGGTGCTGTTGCTGCCGATCAATAATTCGCTGGTCAAAATGCTGCTCAGCTGCGGCGTGCTGTATTACGAGAGCACGTTTTTCCGCGCGTACTACATACTCATCGCCGCGCTGATCTTCGCCGTATACGTGATTCTCATGTTCTTCCGCAGTCGCAGCCAGCTGGGATTCGTCTCGCTGCTGGTGATCGTCGCGCTGCTGTTCGCGGTGATCTACGCGATGATGGTGGCCTCGCAGAGCATGATGCCGGACGAATACCAGCAGATCATGAATCTGCGCGCCGGGTACGACATCGCGTTCGGCGACAGCGCCGATTCGGCGACGCTGATTCTGAACCTCATTCCCGGCGACGGTCTGCCGCTGTTCATGGTCAATTACGTCATCAACGCGTTCCGCATGATGATTCCGATCGAACTGGCCATGCGCGGCGCCTACTATCTGCCGTTCTTCGCGTTCCAGTGCATGGTGACCGCATACATGGTGAACCTGCTGCGCCAGATCAACAGGATCAACGATCCCACGCTGTTCCTCGCATTGTGCGTGTTTCTCGGCTATGCGCTCGGCTCGTTCATCTTCGAACCGGATTTCGGTTCGTGGACCCGGCATGAGGCCGCCACGTTCCCCGTGCTGCACCTGCTGGTGCTCAACCGGTACCAGAAAGTGCCGCTCACCCAAGAGGAGCGTCTGCTCGTGAAAGGACTCGACTCATGAACGTCATCGAGCTGATTCGTTCCGACTGCTTCCGTTATGCCGCCGCATCCTCGCGCAAGGACATGCTGAAAACGCGCATGATCCAGGAAGGTTTCCGGTACACGACAATGCTGCGCAAGGCCTTGGCTCATCGCACTGGCCCGCTGCACGTGTGGTATCGATTCCGGTTACTGAGACTGTCCAAAAAGACCGGTTTCCAGATCGGATACGGCGCTCATGTCGATGCCGGACTGTTCATCGGCCATCGCGGTACGGTAATCGTGAACGGCGAGGCCCGGCTCGGCAGCAACGTGAACCTGAGTCCCGGCGTGGTGATCGGACAGGAGAACCGCGGCCGTCGCGCCGGCGTGCCGCAGATCGGCAATCGCGTGTGGTTCGGTTCCAATGCGGTCGTGGTCGGCGGCATCCATATCGGCAACGATGTGCTCATCGCGCCGAACGCGTACGTGAATTTTGACGTGCCCGACCACAGCATCGTCGTCGGCAATCCGGCCCGCATCATCCATCGCGAGAACGCGACGCAGGGCTATTGCCACAATCTCGTCCCCGAACTGGTTCCCGATGAAGAGTATTCCGTAACGGAAGGAGGCGCCCGATGACCAGTCCTCGGCAGTCTGTGCACGTCGCCTTCTTCTCCGGCGACATCACCCGCTCCGGCGGCACCGAAAACGTTTCGATCATGCTCGCCAACGCCCTAGTGTCTGAAGCCTTGCTGCCTGAGACAAGCAGTCAGGAAGCTGGCGGAGCCTCGGCCCCCTCGGCTGGGCCGAGCCGTAAAGAAAACGCCGGAGGTGTTTTTAGGCGAGGAACGAGCGACAGCGAGTCAGACAATGCCGCGCGTAGCGCGTCCGGAATTGCAGAACGGGCTGTCAGCCATAGTCTGACTGGGGGAGCGTACACTCAGCCACCTTTGAAGCTCAGCTTCATCAGCCTGTTTGAAGAGAACCCGAAGCCGTTCTTCCCAATCGACTCGCGCGTTACCCGCCACACGGTCTACCCGACCGTAACCCACGGCATCCAGCACTATTTCGATACCGTCAGGCGCTTGAAAACCATCGTCAAGGAACAGCGCGTCGATATCCTCGTCGACATCGACGGCATTCTCGACATGTATTCGCTGCCGCTCAAGCGTTCCACCGGCGTCAAGGTCATCTCCTGGGAGCATTTCAACTATCACCAGAATCCCGGTGTGCCCTACCGCAAGCTCACCCGTCGTTGGGCCGCCCGCAAGGCCGACGCCATCGTCACGCTCACCGAAGCGGACAGGAAGCTGTACGAGTGCAACACGCATCCCAAGTGCCCGGTCATCGCCATCCCCAATCCGATGCAGCGGATCACGCCCGAACCGGTGTACGACGTGGACTCCCGCACCATCATCAGCTCCGGCCGTCTGACCTACCAGAAGGGCTTCGACATGCTGGTGGACGTCGCCGCGCGCGTCCTGCCGCAGCATCCCGACTGGCGGTGGCTGATCCTCGGCGAAGGCGAAGACCGGCCGATGCTCGAGCAGAAGATCACTCAGGCGAATCTCGGCAAGCAGCTTATCCTCACCGGCCGCGTCGACAATATGGCCGACTACTACCGCAAGGCCGCCATGTTCGTCATGACCTCCCGTTTCGAGGGGCTGCCGATGGTCCTGCTTGAGGCCAAGGCCCACAAGCTGCCCATCGTCAGCTTCGACTGCGAAACCGGCCCCGCCGAGATCGTGACCGACGGTGTGAACGGTGAACTGGTTGCCCCCGGCGATATCGCCGACATGGCCGGCCGCATCGACCTGCTGATTGACGATGAGGAACGCCGTGTGCGCTATGCGATACATGCGTGGGATGATGCGGATCGATTCAGCAAAGCTTTGATCGTTCGCCAATGGTCGGCATTACTGAACAGTCATGCCATATGTGAGAAGTAAGGATAAGAACATGACAAAAAACGTAGCGTTGATCACTTACCATGCAGCACACAACAACGGCTCGTTCCTGCAGGCATTCGCCACGCAGCGCAAAATCCAGCAGCTTGGCCATAAGTGCGATATCATCGACTTCTCCACGCCCAGGCAGCAGTACCTGTACGACGTATACAAGAAAGTGTCGGGACCTAAGGACGTGCTGAAGAACGCCTACGCGCTGTTCCATCACAAACTGATCCAGCGTCGCCACGACGACTTTGACCGGCTTATCCATTCGGCGTTGTCCCTGACCCCGAAATTCTACGAGGACCTTTCGCAGATGGGCGATCTGGAAAACCAATATGACGTGTTCGTCTCCGGCAGCGACCAGATCTGGAACATGGACGCATGGGACTACAGCGACGCCTACTTCCTGTCGTTCGTATACGACAAGCCCAAGATCTCCTATGCGTCCAGCATGGGCGGGCATATCCTCGACAAGCGCGGCGACAAGGAACTCGCAGACCGATACAGCAAGTTGTTGGCCGATTATTCCGCGATTTCCGTTCGCGAAAGAACTGCGCAGGAATATCTCATGCCGATCATCGACAAGCCGGTCACGCAGGTCATCGACCCGACGTTGCTGCTGAAGCAGGACGACTACACGGACATCACCGCGCCGCGACTGGTCGACGAGCCGTACATCTTCTACTATGCGATCGACTCGATCGAACTGAACGACAGCGCAGCAAAGGCTGTGCAGCGGTATGCGCAGTCCAAGGGGCTGCCCGTCTACGTGATGTTCACCGGCAACAAGTCGTACGGGCTGAAGAAGTACGGATTCCACCTGCTAGAGGTTGCCGCGCCGAACCACTATCTGAGCCTCATCAAAAACGCCGAGCATGTGCTCACCGCGTCCTTCCACGGCACCGCGTTCTCGATCCTGTTCGAAAAGCAGTTCCATGTGGTGCGTGGCAAGCGCAACGGCAAGGTCAACATGGACGACCGCATGAGCTCGCTGCTGTCGACCTGCGGACTGGACGATCGCAACCTCATCGAAGGCGAAGCGTGGAGCGACGCCATTGTCGACTACGGCATGGTGCGGCCGCGACTGGACGTCGAACGCCGACGCTGCTCCGATTTCCTCGAAATGGCATTGAACAGCTGAACTGCCGAACCGCCGAACAGGCGAACGGCAAGACGCAAGGAGACGACGATGAAGAACACGTTGAAGAAACTGACCCCGGAGCCGGTCATCGCATGGCTGCGCGGAGCCGAATCCGACCTGAAACTCTACCATGAGACAATGCGGCAGATGCGCCGCTTCCGCCGCAACTACGCACGTCGCGGCACGAACGGCAAGACGCAGGTGGAAAGCCGGCTTATCTTCTTCACCCATCAGATCGAAAAGGGCCTGAGCCACGAGCACTTCCGCTACGGGTTCGGACGGACGGTGCTGGAACAGTTCGCCCCGCTGCTCAAGCAGCTCAAAAGCATGGATCCCAACGTGCAGGCCAATCCCGTGTGGGCGTCCGCGATCGACGCGCTGCACGAATACCGGGTCAAGCATGAGCGGGCCGGCAAGGACCTGTCTGCCGTGCGCGCGCTGTTCGACCCCGACATCTGGAACATGATCGGCGAGGCCGATGGCAAGCGCGGAGGCATACTGGTCATCAAGTCCGCCGACAAGGCCGACAATGCGTCCAAGACGTTTCGCGAACTGTCTGAAAGCCGTCATTCGCTGCGCGAATTCGCCGATGAACGTGTGTCGGCGGAAGAGATCATGCGATGCATCGACGTCGCCATGCGTACGCCGTCCGTGTGCAACCGTCAGCCGACCCGCGTGCACGTCATCACCAATCCCGATGTGATCGCCAAGGCCATGCCATTGCAGGGAGGCTACCGCGGTTACGCCATGCCGCCGGCACTCGTGCTCATCACCGCCGACAACCGTGCCTTCATGAGCCAGGACGAGCGCAACGAAGGATTTGTCGACGGCGGACTGTTTGGCATGTCGCTGCTACTCGCGCTGGAGGAGGCGGGACTGGCCGCGTGCCCTCTCAACACCATGCTCCCGGCCAAGCGCGACGATGCCACGCGCAGGCTGCTGCACCTTCTCGACAGCGAATTCCTCGTCATGTACATCGCAGTCGGACATTTCCTGCCGGAATCGAAAACCTGTCATTCGCAGCGATTTACCGCATCCGACATCGCCACGGTGATCGCATGAGCGGGGGAGCGACGGCGAACGCCGATCGGACGCAACCGCTGATCAGTGTGATCGTGCCGGTGTATAAGGTCGAACAATATCTTGACGAATGCGTGTCCAGCATCGTCGCGCAAACCTACCGAGAGCTGGAGGTCATCCTTGTTGACGACGGTTCCCCGGATGATTGTCCGCGCCGATGCGACGAATGGGCAGCACGGGACGGGCGCATCCGCGTCGTGCACAAGGCGAACGGTGGACTATCGTCCGCACGCAACGCCGGTCTCGATGTCATGCGTGGTGAACTCGTCGCCTTCGTGGACAGCGATGACTGGATCGAATCGGACATGATCGAACGACTGTGGCGGTCGCTGACGGACCATCATGTCGACGTGGCGATGTGCGGTACCGTGAAAATGTTCGATGATGGGAGCCAGAACCACATCGATGCCACGTTGCCGGCCAAAACGTTCAGCCGAGACAACGCGCTGCGCTCGTTCCTCTACCATTATGAACGCATGGCCAGCGCAGTATGGAACAAGCTTTTCGATGCGAGTTTTTTCCGCGGGCCGGATGCCGTGCGTTTCCCCGAAGGACTCAACAGCGAAGACTATTTTGTGCTCAGCCGGGTGTACGACCGCATGAATGGATTGCGTTTTGACCCAATGCCGCTGTACCGGTACCGGATCCGCCGCAATTCGATCACCACGGCGGCGGTGAACGAGCACAGCTTCGACAAGGCCCGAATTGCCGAACTGTGCTGCGAGTACTTGGAAACACGCGGTTATGCCGATACTGCGGCGCTCGCATACTGCCGTATGCAGGGCTGGTACGACGTGCTGTATGATCTGCTCGGCAAACAGGCCGATCGAACAGTGATTGAACGGTGCCGCAGGCAATTGGCTGCGACTGCTCGGCCTGTATATGCCGACCGGTCGCTGTCCCTTGGACGGAAAACGAGAATTTTCTTCTTATCTCACTGCCCAAAGCTGTACGTCGCCATGCAATCGAAAGCCAAGTAATTCTCTATATCTTCATAAGCAAGGAACTATTGACATGAATCGCTGCGCCATTATTTTGCCGTACTACGGCAAGTTTCCCAACTATTTCCAGCTGTTTTTGAACTCATGTGCTGTCAACAGTGATTTTGACTGGCTAATTTTCACCGATGACAGGACGGAGTATGACTATCCGGTCAATGTGCATGTGCAGTATGAGACGTTTGCTGACATGCAGGCTCGCGTGCGGGACGCCTTCGACTTCCGCCCGGTGATCGAACAACCGTACAAACTATGCGACTTACGTCCCATGTACGGGTATGTTTTTAAGGATTATCTGGCAGATTACGAATTTTGGGGACACTGTGACTGCGACCTCGTATTCGGCGACCTCAGCCGGTTTATCACCGATGACCTGCTGAACGCGTACGACAAGATCTTCCCGGTCGGCCACCTGGCCCTGTATCGCAATACCGAGGAGAACAACCGTCGGTTCATGCTGGATCTGGACGGTCGGCCGATCTATCGCGAGGTGCTTGAATCGTCGCGTGGCTACACCTTCGACGAAAGCTATCTGTCGACCAACATCAACCGTATCTATCAGACGTACGGATTCCCGATTTACATGCGTGACCATTCGGGGAACACCGTGGCAAAAAGCGAGACGTTCCGCATTACGCGCTATGACGCAGAGCTCGGCACATTCCTTTCAGAGCCTGCCATGCGCGCTGTGTACGTCTGGGAACACGGTCACATCACACGTAGTTTCATGAGACTCGGTACCTTTATGCAACAGGAGCTCATGTACATGCACTTCCAACGACGAGACATGCGTGTTGCATGTCCCATGCAATCGGACAGGTATCAGATCTTACCTGGTTCGTTTGAGCCATTGCCGGTGGAGCATGTGACCAAAGAAAACTTCCGGTCTATCCCGTGGAAAAACACGGCCGATATGTGGCGACATCGCGTGAACATCGGCCGCGGCGAATACAAGTTTTGGAAGAGTCGCATCGCCGGCGTGATCAATGCTCGTATGAATAAGGGGTAGCCGCATGGGCGAGAAGAAGCGTTTGCTAATCAACATGACGGCCACCGCAGTGTCCGTCATGGTACAGCTCGGCGTCAATTTCCTGCTGACGCCGTACATCGTGCGCACGCTCGGTGCGACGGCGTACGGTTTCATTCCTCTGATCAACACTATCATCGGATATACAGGCATTCTGACGGCGGCCTTGAACTCCATGTCCAGCCGATACATCGCATTGGAATACAATCGCGGCAACTACGAGAAAGCCAACACGTATTTCCGATCAGTTCTTGTTGCCAATCTCATCATCGCATGCGCGCTGGCGGTTCCGGGATTTCTGTTCTCTGCGTTTCCGCAATGGATCATGCGTATCCCCGCTGAATTGGTGCAGGACGTGCGTATGGCATTCCTGTTTGCGGTGCTGAGTTCGGAACTGTCATTGATGCTGTCGGTATACGGTTGCGTGTATTACGTGAAAAACCGGTTGGAGAAAAGTTCGGTACGAAACATCGAAAGCAATCTGCTTCGTGCGGGAGTACTCATACTGCTGTTCATGATGCTGCCTGCGAAGATTTACTATCTGACCGCAACCATGCTGATCGTGGCGATCTACACCAATGCCGCGAACGTGTATTACACCAAAAAACTGACTCCGGAACTCAACGTTCGTGCCGGACGGTTCAGCATGACATCGGTCAAGGAACTGCTTTCGTCTGGTTTTTGGAACTCGGTTGATTCATTAAGCTACACTCTGCTGGTCGCTCTTGGATTATATTTGGCGAATGTGTTCTTGGGGCCGGCGATAGGTGGAGATTTTTCCCTCGCGAAGACGGTTCCTGCGGTGTTGCTGTCTTTGGCCGGAACAATGGTGTCGGTTTTTGCTCCGCAGCTGATGCAATACTATGCGCGGAATCGACGTTCGGAATTCCAAAAGTTCTTACTGTTTTCTTTGAAAATGTCGGCCACGGCCTATGCCCTACCGGTCGGTTTATTTGTAGTGTTTGGTCGTCATTTTTTCGAATTGTGGGTTCCCACGCAGGATGCCGCCCATTTGCAGGCCATGTCTGTACTGATCCTCATTCCCACGTTGTTCTCGTGCGGCAGCATGGTGTTGAACAACGCGTTCATTATCACCGATAAGCTGAAAGTACCCGCCATAGCTTTTCTGGTGTGCGGAATCCTGAACATTGTGCTGGTGATACCGCTGTTGCTATGGACATCCGCCGGCATTTGGTCCATCATCTTGGTGCAGGGCATTCTTGATTCGCTGAAGAATTTCCTGTTTGTGCCGTGGTACGCATCGCGGTGCCTAGGATATTCTTTCCGCACGATCTTTCTGCCGGTGCTGAGAGGCATCTGCTGTTTGATGCCAGTCATTGCCGTATGCCTCGTCTACGACCGGTTGGTGGCTATCGACAGCTGGCTGGATTTTTTTGCGGGGGGAGCCGTATGCGCCATCCTGTCCGGAGTGATCTGCATGTTCGTTGCTCTGAATTCAGCCGAACGGATACGAGTAGTGGGAATGATTCGCCGTGGCGGGCGATGACCTCTTTTATAACCTATAGGGAATGTACGAAACAAGGATGCATATATGATCAACGACAATACTGGGCAATCATTAGTGATTAGCGCATACAAGGACAAGAAGAATTTGGACCGTCTTGTCAACCGTCTGGGCGAACGATACAACATGTTCATTCATGTCGACAGCTCCTCCTCAGTGCTGTCGGATGACGATGTCGCGAAATGGAACGGCATGCCAAACGTGTATGCGGAAAAGCGCTATGCGATTTCCTGGGGCAGTTACAAACACCTGCTGGCGTTACTGGGCTTGCTACGTCGTGCGGTCGCGTCCACGGTGGACGGAGGATATATCCACCTGATTTCCGGACAGGACATTCCGGTTCGGTCCAATGATGAATTCGATGCATTCTTCGCTGGTGACACGCATGTATACATGGACTGTCGAACCATCGATCAGATGGAGCCGCACCAGAAACGCATGTACCAGCTGAAGAACAGGCTCTGGCGCTTCAATTATTGGAACAAGATCGTCCATGCACTGCGCAACGTGGATCTTACGCTGCAGAAGAGCCTGCATATCGTCAACGATCGTTTCGGTGACGAAAGTAATTTAGCGCAGGGATTGGTGTGGCTGTCTTTGCCGAAGGAGGCTGCCCGGTACGTCCTTGATTACGTGGACGCGCATCCGAAATTCATGAAGGATCTCTATCAGGCGCAGATTCCCGAGGAATTCCTCTTCCAGACGATACTCGTCAATTCGCCGTTCTCGGATCGTATTGTGCCGAATCACCTGCGATATATGGACTGGAATCGGCGCAATGGCAGTTTGCCGGCGTATTTGGATGAATCGGATTATGACAAGATCACGTCGTCGGATTGCTTCTTTGCTCGAAAGATCGACTCAACAATTGCGGAAGGCTTGCTGAAAAGGTTGGGATATGACCCGAGTTGATGATGCTTCGCACAGTTTCGTTAGCTGCGAAAAGATTGCAGTGAATGGTGGACAATTCACGCGTGACCCCAGGTTTGAGGTAATGCGCATCGTCGCGATGCTGCTTATCGTCAGCTGCCATGTAGTCGCTAATATACCGTGGAATCTGGAAGACGACGGCGACACGGTGTCTCGCGCGTTCGCTATTGCTTGGGACCAATACGCCGGACAAATCGGCGTGTGCATATTCTTCTTGCTGTCCGGATATTTTCTGGTCAATAAAACATTCCGTGCCTCCAGAATCTTGTCAGTCGTCGTGCAGACGTTTTTGTATTCGGCTCCGGTCATCGCGCTGCAGGCTGTGCTGTTGGCCATTCACCCGAGCGATGGTATTTCCGCCATGTTTTCCAAGGGCCAGCTGTTTCATACGCTGTATTCATCGTTGCTGCCAGTCTTCAACGGCACATACTGGTTCATCACTGCATATGTCCTGATGATGCTGGCCTCGCCGTATCTCAACCGGATTCTCCACGACTCGGAACGGTCATCACGGAATTGTATCGTCCTCTTATTGGCTGTCAGCATGATGCCGGTGCTATCACTGTCTCCATCGGTATGGACCACGTGGACTTACGCGATCACCGTGTATCTGATAGGCGGATGGATGCGCTTGTACGGTGTCGATCTTCGTGTGCGTTTCAACTGCCGTTGGCAGATGAGTGTCATATACGTTGTAGCGGCTTACGCCATGTTGTCTGCATTTGTGTATGCTTCGCTGCGATTTGGGTTTTGGGATTGGTTGCGTTCGGATGAACGTCGTACGTTCGGAGTGATTCCTCTGCTGGAGCTAGCTATTGCCGCGATGTTGTTGATGATGACTGCGAGTCTTCGACAGTCTGTTCGCAACGTGAAAAGTGAAAAACGTGGCCACGTCATTATGACAATAAGCTCAAGTGTGTTCGGCGTATATCTGATTCACGAGAATCCATACGTCCGTGCAAACCTGTGGCGTGCCCTCGGCGCATTGATCCCCGCTCCGGGGAACACGGCGGGCGTAATCGTCGAGACCGTCGCAATTACGGCGGGACTGTTCGTCATGTTATCCGCTGCGGCATTCATGTATGACGCAATCGTCGTGCATCCGATTCAGCGCCTGCTCAAACTTCGATCATGATGTATCTGCGATACGCGTACAATCACGTCCGCATCAAATCTGCGGCACGTCAAGCAGCGTATCGGTGCGCGGTACAACGTGCTGCGGTTCGTCAACGTACGGCTGCGGCACGGCGATCATCTGCGGCGACTCCTGCGTGACGGTTTGAGATAGGCGCGCGAAATCAAGCTCGTCGCAGTTGTGCACGATCCGGTTCTGCCGGCAATCGCTTTCCATTCGGTCTGCGGCTCGGCGTTTGTGAACGTGCGAGACAATCCTGTGACGTGCTCTCCCATGCACGCCACGGCCATCGCGACGGCGTTCTGCGTCTTGTCGTCGTTGCGGAATTCCTCCCGTCCGTCCTCACTCGTCCGGTTCCGCTCCGCATTGGCGATTTATTTGCCTGAATGATACCGCTCAGGTGGGGAAACACTGATAATCGTTGGAATTCCGCCAAAAATTTATTTGCCTGGTATTTGCTTTACCGTATGTTGCGGCGATACACTGAAGGCATTGTCTGTCAGTGTCGAACGGAAAGTAGGTGGGGCCGATGCCCGAAGATTACGTGGCGCTGGTGATTCGACTGGCGCAATCCGTGTCGGAAACGCAGACGATAGAGTTCAAGGATTCCAACGCTCGATTTGAGATGATCGGACGTGATATCGCCGCCTTGGCGAATTCCGCTGTAGTGGAAGGTCAGGATTATGCCTATATGGTGTGGGGAATCGACGATTCCAGTCATGCGGTCATTGGAACATCATTCAATCCGCTGACCGCCAAGCGCGGCAATCAGGAGTTGGAGATCTGGCTTCGCGTGAAGCTGTCCGATAACGCGGAGTTTCAGTTCATTCCCGTGGAAATTGACGGGAAAACCGTTGTGGTGCTGCGAATCTGGCCGGCCATTGGATATCCGGTTTCCTTCGACAACGTCGAATACATCAGATCGGGAACGTCCACACAGCCGTTGCAGAAGAACACGCAACGTGAACAACGACTTTGGGATTTGACGAGAACCGGCGCGTTCGAGGATCAGATCGCCATGCGGTGGCTGAGTCGCGATGAAGTACTGTCCAAACTGAATTGGGCCAGATACTTCACCCAAACCGGCATTCCCCTGCCGGAAGGCGGGTCGGGCATACTGCACTATTTGATTGCTGATTCGATAGTCAAGCCGTTGGACAGCGGACAATACGCTATCACCAATTTAGGCGCATTGCTGTTCGCCGTGAAAATGGACGATTTTGAAACCGTTTCCAGAAAGGCGATCCGCATCATCCGGTACACAGGCAAGGATCGGCTATCCGCAACCCGGTCAAAGACATTCCCCGGAGGATACGCGGACATCGACGCCATACTGGACTACCTGCAGGCGCTGCTTCCGGAACGGGAAGAAATTGACCGTGGTCTTCGCGTAACCGTGCAAGGATATCCTGAGCTTGCGATTCGTGAGTTATTAGGCAACATGCTCATTCATCAGGATCTCACGGTGAGGGGCAGCGGACCCTTGGTGGAGATCTTCGAAGATCGTGTGGAATTCTCCAACCCCGGATCTTCTCTGATCGAGGTATCGCGTCTGGTCAACGATCCGCCGCAATCACGGAATCCGAAGCTGGCAAAACTGGCTCGGAGACTGAACATGTGTGAGGAAGCCGGTTCCGGATGGGACAAGATCATACGTTCCTGCGAACTTATGCAGCTTCCGGCTCCGGAGATTCAGGAAACACGTGGAGATGCCCCCAGTATGAGAGTGCGACTCATGCAGCGTCGGCCTTACCGCAACCTGACAGTAGCTGAACGCATGCAGGCGTGTTATTGGCACGCGTGCGTGCAGTATGCCAATGGCGATTTTCTGACCAATGCGTCGTTGCGCATGCGCTTCGGTCTTCCGGCCACGTCCAGCTCGCAAATCTCGCGGCTGATATCGGAAAGCATCGAAGCGGGACTGATCCGCCTAGCTGACGCGGATGCGGCAAACAAAAAGAGGCAGTATCTACCGGCATGGGCGGGTGTCTCAACGGCTGCGGATATTGCGCAGAATTTATTTGCCTGAATGATGCCTCTCAGGTGAGGAAAGTTCAATAATCGTTGGAATTCCGCCAAAAATTTATTTGCCTGGTATTTGCTTCGTGGATGATGACGGACGGTTCGGCTGTGTCTGCGAGCGCGGGTCTTGAGCTGGGGGAAGGCGCCACGGCGGAGCGGAAGAACGTCCGCTCCGCCGTGGCACACCGTCCCGCGGGGGCCGCAGGGCAAGACCGGTGCCGCGTGTCGATGGCGTTCCGTTATACAATGCCAATGATTGCATATACCCGGCCGCAGATTCCGGCCAACTCACAGAGAGGGGTCAATGATGATTGAAACGGCACAAGCGTTCGGCGTGGACATCGGCGGTTCCGGCATCAAGGCGGCGCCGGTCGACCTGGAAAAGGGCGAATTCGCCGAGCCGCGCCTGAAGATCCTCACCCCGGCAGTCTCCACCCCGCAGGCCGTCGCCGCGATCGTGCGCCAGCAGCTCGACCACTTCGAGGTTCCGGACTCCGCGCCGGTCGGCATCGCGTTCCCGGCCCCGATCAAGCCCGGACAGAAGCTTGACTTCATGGCCAACCTCGACCAGTCGTGGATCGGCGTCGACGTGACCGAAGTCTTCTCCGAAGCGTGCGGTCGCCCGGTCGTCGTCGTCAACGACGCGGACGCCGCCGGTCTGGCCGAACAGCAGTACGGCGCGGCCAAGGGACAGAACGGCCTCGTCATCGCGACCACGCTCGGCACCGGCATCGGCACCGCGCTCATCATGAACGGCACGCTCGTGCCGAACACCGAGCTCGGCCACATCATCCTCGACGAAAAGCACCTCGACGCCGAAAAGTACGCGTCGTCCGGCGTGCGCGAACAGAAGGAGCTCGGCTACAAGAAGTGGGCCAAGCGACTCACCAAGTACTACGGCCTGATGGAAAAGTACTTCAACCCGGACCTGTTCGTCGTCGGCGGCGGCGTGAGCCGTCAGAGCGACAAGTTCCTGCCGTACATCGACATCAAGACGCCGATCGTCCCGGCCAAGCTGCGCAACGAGGCCGGCATCGTCGGTGCTGCCTACTACGCCAGCACCAAGCAGTGACCTTGCATCGCATCATGACAAGCTCCCCCGTCAACGGCGGGGGAGCTTTTCTTGTTGCGCGGCTAGACTTGCAGCCATGCGTTTTTCCTCACGAGTCGACATCAGCGCGCCCAATCCGATCGCCGCGGCGGAGGCGGCCGCGAAAGCCCAAGGCACGGCGCTCGGCAAGCTCAACGATTCCAACCCGACCCGCCACGGTCTGGCCCCGGCGCTGGTGCCGGAGGTCTACACGGCCGACCCGCGCGGACCGCGCATCGCGCGCGAGGCGCTCGCCGCGTTCCTGACCGCGACCTACGGCTGCTCGGAAGCGGAAGAGGAGACGAAATCCGAAGCTGAACCGAACACCGAACCGGTCGACCCGAACCGCCTCTACATCCTCAGCTCCACGTCCGAAGCGTACTCGTGGCTCATCAAATTGCTGTGCGACGCGGGAGACGCCGTGCTCGCGCCCAAGCCCGGCTATCCGCTCATCGAATCGATCGCCCGGCTCGAATGCGTGGACACGGTCGAATACCAGCTGCAGTTCGACGGATCGTGGTACATCGACGTCGCCGAACTCGAATCGCTGCTGGACGACCCGGCCGTCGGCGATCGCATCCGCGCGCTCGTCCTGATCAACCCGAATAATCCGACCGGCTCGTACGTCAAGCCGGAAGAACGCGAGCGGATCGTGACGTTGTGCCGCGAGCGCGGCGTCGCGATCATTGCCGACGAGGTGTTCTACGATTACACGCTCGAACCGTTCGCCGGCAACGCGCGATTGGCGGGGGAGCGCAGAGTGCTTACGTTTGCGCTGGACGGGTTCTCGAAAATGCTCGCCGCGCCGCACGCGAAGGTCGGCTGGATCCAGGTGTCCGGCCCGGCCGACGACGTGACCGAAGCACAGCGACGGCTCGACGTGATCGCCGACGACTATCTGCCGATGAGCGACATCATCGCGCGCGACATCCCCGCGCTGCTCGACGCGGCCGGCAGCCAGACGGACCGCGTGCGCGCCCGTGTGCGCGGCAATCTCGCGACGCTGCACCGGCTGCTTGACGCGGACGAGCACGGCTTGGTCAGCGTGCTGCGCGCGGAGGGCGGTTGGAACGTGCTGCTGCGCGTGCCGAGCGTGATCGACGAGAACGAGCTCGTACTCGCGATGATCGAACGGCATGGGCTGAGCGGCCAGCCGGGATACTTCTTCGACATGACGTCGAACGGATATCTTGCGATTTCGCTGCTGCCCGAGCCGGACGGGTTCGAACGCAACGTGCGCGCCGTGCTCGATACGGTCAACGGACTAGTGGGGTAACAGTAGTGGTATCACGCTTTGCGTGATGCTGTGTTGATAGCGGCGCGGACGTGCCGCAGACGCTCCCTCAGTCCGCTTCGCGGACAGCTCCCTCATCCGAGGGAGCCGAGGCTCCGCCAGCTCTTCACGCGTTTACTAGCGTTGCTTGGCTTCCTCGTACTTGCGGCGGACAAGATCGGTGTAGCACGCGGCGGCGTCGGCGGGGGAGCCGTCGAAGACGACGTCGTGCTCGTCGAGCACGATCGTGCGGTCGATCGCGTACTCCGGGCGCTGGATCAGCTCGAGATCGTGCGTGGCGAAAACCACTTGCTTGTCGTAGCTGAACAGGGCGCGCGCCACGTGCGCGGATCCGATCTCGTCGAGTCCCTTGGTCGGCTCGTCGGCCACGATCGCCGCCGGCGCGAAGCTCAGCGCGGACGCGATCGCGAGCAGATGCCGTTTCTCGCTGTCGAGCGCGCTGGCCGGCTGCATCGCCACGGACGTCAGGTCGAAGTGCGCGAACAGCGCGCCGATCGTCTCCTGCCGTGCGGCCTCCGGCACCTTGTGCTTCTTGAGCGGCTGGTCGATCGCCTCGCGGATGTCCTTGGCCTGATAGTAGCTTTCCGGAATCTCCTCGCGGCGCACGCGGCCGACCAGATCTTCGATGCGCTTCAGGTCGTGGCGGTTCGCCGTGTCGAGCGTCTCGTCGCCGGCCGTGACCGTCACCGTGCCGACGGACGGCTTGAGCGCGCCGTCGAGCAGTTTCAGCAGCGTCGTCTTGCCGGAGCCGTTCAAGCCGATGATTGCGACGCGGCGCGTGTCCGGCCCGATCGTGAGGTCGACCGGTAGCAGGCCGATTCCGTTGTCGTCGTAGCGGTGGCCGGCGCCGCTGACCGTGAACGTGACGGACGACGGCTTGTCCGCCGTGCCCTTGCCACCTAGAAAATCAAACAGTCCCATGCCTCCACAGTGTAGTCTCTACAGTGCAAGTGGCATGGGACTGTTTGCCATCACATGATGTGATGGTTCGGACTACCCCTCAGTCACTTCGTGACAGCTCCCCTGACAAGGGGCGCCGAGAACAAGGAACGCAGCAGCGTGAACCTTGACATACTGGGTGCCTCGGCCATCAGGCGAAGTAGAAGCCCTTGAAGTCGTACTGGTAGACACGGTATATGTACGCGGTGTTGAGCTCCATCTTGTACTGGACGAGCAGGTCGCCGTCCGCGGAATACTGGCCGAACAGGCCCTGCATGCCCGAGTCGATGAGCACGTTGCCATTGGATAGCACCTGCGCGGAGCTCACGTACGGCGAGTACGGCACGTCGAACGAGGTGACCTCCTTGTACGTGCCGGCCTTCTCGTCGACCAGATACTTGCGGTACTGCGAGTTCGAGTCCTTGTCCTTGCTCGACTGCGCGGTCGAAATGCCGCTGATCACGGTCCAGTCGAAGTCGGGGCGGGTCATCGCGTAGCCGAAGTTGTTGTCGAACATGTAGATGTAATACTGGCCGTCCGCAAGCGAATCGTCGGCCACGTACGTGATCGAGTGCTGGCCGCCGGTGTCGCCGAAGTCGCCGTCCTTGGTCAGGAACGAGTCGGCGTACGACGTGCCGTCCCACACGCTCGACTCGCCGATCATGTAGGCGAGCGTCGGCGTGCCCTCAAGATCGTTGACCTTGATGATCGTGGACGTTTCGCGCGCGGAGAACAGCGCCGAGCCGTCGGGCAGCAGCTGGATCGTGTTGCAGTGCAGCCAGTCCCAGCGGTTCGTGGCGGTCGGATCGGATTCGTCGATGCCCGAATGGTCGGTCGTGGACTTGTAGTCGGCGAACATTTCGCCGAAGTCGACGAGCAGCGTCGTCTTGCCGGTGCTCGTGTCGAGCTTGACGACCTGGTCCTGCACGGCGTGGTCGGAGCGGCTCAGGTCGGTGGCGAGCAGCACGATGTTGCCGTCCGCGTCGAGCGCGTAGTCGTGGTGGAGGATGAAGTCGCCGTCCAGATCGTAGATCTTCTCGAGCTTGCCGAGCCGGTTCATGCCGACCATCGTGTGCGTGGACGCAGAGAACCACATGAGCCCGTCATCGTCGAACAGCAGACGGTGCGAACGATAGTACTTGACCGGCACTTCGCCGCGCAGCACGCCGTTCGTGTCGTAGTAGTACATGAAGTCCTGCTCGTTGCTGTCGTTGCCGAGGATCGCGTACAGGCCGTTGCCGAGGTCCTCGCCGTCCTTCGCGGAGACGGTCTGCTCGAGCGTGACCGCTTCGGTGCCGAGCAGCTTCGGACCCTGATGCGTGATCGTGTAGTCGAGCGAAAGGCCGTTGTCGTCGGTGAGCGTGAACTTGATCGTGTTCTCGACGCCCGGGATCAGGCCCAGCACCAGAAACTCGTGCTCGGTCTGGTACTCCTTGTCCTGATAGGCGGTGGCCGTGAAGTCCGGATAGCCGTCGGCGGAGACCGTGTACGTCACCTTGGTCTCGTATTGCGAGTTGAAGTACACGTACAGCGACGTCGTGTTCGTGCCGTACGGGTTGTCCTGCACGTAGATGTCGTCGACGGTGCGTTCCTTGGCGTCGCGCGCCTTGACGAGTTTCTCTTCGGCCATCTGCTGATATTCGGCGGTGTATACGTTTGCGATCTGCGCGTTGAGACGCTCGATGCGATGCTGCTTGATGCTCGCGTCGACGTTGTCGTACGAGAGTAGGCACAGGCCGACGGCGATAACGAGCGCGACGGCCGCGGAGACGATGCGAACGGCGGTGCGTTTGCCCGACATGACGGTCTTGGGACGGGTGGGTTGATTCATGATTCGATTAGCTCGGTTCCTGCAAGATGAATGGTCGGTAACGTGCGGATGAAGAATTCGCTATCGTCCATTAGTATGACTCGAGACTTGGAGAAACCGGGCGTGTCGCTGGACGTCAGCTGAAATTCAGCAGGACAAACCAGCAACGTACCTCATAGAACAGTCCCGGATTGTTGGCGGTCAGTGAATCGTCGCGTCCCGGCACAAAACACGAGGCGATCATCACGGCCAGGCACGCGAACATCACCAGCATCATCAGCAGCCGCACCGCACGCCGGTGCAACGGCACGCGACGATACTTCGGATCGTCCGTCTCATCCTCATCGTCGGCAAGCGGTTCGAACGCGTCGCGGCCCTCCATCAGCCGCAGCATCGCCGGCATCGCGGACAGAGCGAACAGCCAGCCGAAATCGGCCATATACCGCCATCCAAGACCGCCCTCCAGCGCATCAATCAGCACCATGGCCGCCGCCAACGCGAGCGAGACGACCAGCACGCCGCGATACGGACGCGGCACGCGGTGGCGCAGACGCGGCAGCAGGAACGCGAGCAGCGCCAGCGGACATAACACGAAGAACCCGCCCACCATCGGCTCGTAATACGCCCACTGCGGCATCGGCGTCGGACTGATCGACAGATACGGAAACGACTGGGTGAAGCGCAACGGCAGCAGCAGATAATAGACGATCATGTACGGCAGGTCGACGGACGGCAGGCGGTAATGCGTCATGTCCGTGACCGTCATCTGATAGTCGCTGCCGAAGTTGAGCGGGCCGCCGAACCGCACCGCGTTGTACGCCATCAGCGGCGCGACGACGACCAGCGCTGGCACGATGATCGCCAGCGGTGCCCGCAACGCGCGGCACACGCGCACGCGGCGAGACGCCAACCCGCGCACAATGCCGCGAATCTGCGGCCAGAACAGCGGAAACGCGAGCAGCGCCGACAGTGCGAACGTCGGGCGGCAGCCGAAATTCGCGGCGATGCACACCGCGCCGCCGGCCAAATGCGGCAGCGACAGGGGAGCACCGTCTGCGACCGTCCAATCGGCCACTACTGTCACACCGCCGTCCGGCCGGCCATCGCCGACCACACGATGCGCCGGCTGAATCGCGCCCAACCACAGCCACAGGCCCAAACAGGTAAACAAAAGCGACGCGGCGATCGGCACCGAATAGAAATTCGTGCGGAACCACAGATAACTCGCATTCGTGGCCAGCAGGAAAAACACGACGATCATCGACGCGCTCGCCACCGACGTACGCGGGGCGATCCGGGCCAGCAGACGCACGATCAGCAGACATGCGAACACGAGAAACCCGAACATGATCAGCAGATCGGCGGCCGAGGTCGGCAGGCTCAGGCCGCCGTCCACCCACAGCGACGTGACCGCCTGATACGGCACGAACAGCAATACGGCAGGCAGCACGCCGAAATACGAATACCAACGGCTGTCATGGAACGCATGATCCCAGTAGATCGGCGTGACGCCCTCGGCCAGCAGCCGGTTGCGCGTCGTGATGTCATACGGGTTTGCCGCATCCGCCAATGCCTGCGGCACCGGCAAATCCAGCCACGTATGGCCGTGCAGCAGGGCGTCGGCCGTCTGCGCGTACTGGTCGAAATCGTACGTGTACCCGCCCGGCTCGTGGAACGACAACGGAGCGGCGTTCGCAATCTGCCAGCCGACCGCCCACAGGGTCATCACGGCAGGCACCGCCAGCGTCAACGCCAGCATCCGCCGCTGGCGGCCATCCGACGGGTCAAGCCTCGTGCGCCACAGACGCGAACCCGGTCGCCACAGCATCAGCAGCAGCACCACGAACGCCAGCACGGCCACGCGCAGCCAATCCCACTGGAACGGTACGCGCACGTTCGCACGCACCGCGGCGATCGGCACAATCGCACCTTTCGTCTCCTCGACCCACACGCGGATCGTCGACGCGGCGTCCGTGCGCACGAACCGCGAGCGCGGCGACGCCGTCGACACCGCCTGCGCGCGGCTCGCACGATCCTTGTGGCCGGTGTCGGCAAGCCGCAGATGGAACGTGGACAGAGGACGCTCCTGCTTGTCCTCGCTTGACTTGTCCGACTTACCGGCATCGCTTGCATCGACCAGATCGACGCGCGCGTACGCGGACGTGCCGTCCGCCTTCACCTCAAGCCACGCCCGCGTCGGATCCGTGACCTTCAACATGCCGCTTTCCGTACGCTCCAAACCCGGGCCGAGCGTGTTCGCGGCGGCCGACGTGTCGGTGCTCGCGGCGAGCGTCGTCCAAAACGGCAGATTGAACACAGCGCATTCAAGCGCGACGATCACCAGCATGAACGCGCACAGGCACGCCAACGTGCGCGGCCGAACAATCGGACGACGGAACTGACGGAATGAGGAAGGCATCCCATTATTCTATCGGCTTCATGTCGGGTTGGTCGGGAAGAATGTGGGGCATGCCACAACACACACCACACCATAATCATGGCCTCGGCGTGCCGGCCATGATCGATCGGCTGGTGCGTACCCTCGACGCGCGCGTGCGCGGTCGTCGGCCGACGTCCGGCAATTTGTTCGAAGCCGCACTCAACACCGCAGGCGACCATGCCGGCGACGAGGATCTGCTTAAAGCGTTCATGGAACACGCCATCGTGCTCTCGCCGTTCGCCAAGCGGCGTATGCTCGACCTGGACGGCGTGCCGGACGGCATCACGCTTGGATGGGCGCAGCTGCCCTCCAAGCAGGGCAGCGTGCTGTCCCTTGGCGTGTTCGCCGACCGCAACCATTTCGCGCAGCTGGCGCTCGCCGACAGCAAGGGTCGTGTGTTCATGTGCCATGATCCGGAAACGGACACGCAGGGCATGCAGTGCGCGTTCATGTTTGGCAAGGAAAGCGATCTGAAACTGCCCGATGGGCCACGGTTCGGCCATGATGCGGCGGCGGGCGGTCCGGCCGGGCGGCGTCTCAGCGACCGTTACGGTCACAACGGACTTGACGGACTGGCTGCCGGCGTCGCCGGGCTTGCAGGCATTGCGGGCGACGTGGCCGGCGACGTGGCGAGTGGGATCGCGGGTCTGGCCGGTCGCTCGGGGCTCGCCGGCCGTGCAAGCAGCCGCGGTGGCGGTCACGGTGACGGCCGCATTGACGGTTCCGGACATGGCCGTTCGCCGCGCATGCTCGACGTGGTTCAGGGCGGCATCGTCGGTCGCGAGGAAACCGGCCGCATGATCTGGCTCGCCTCGTGGCTCAAGGCGGGCAACCGCTACACTCTCGAACAGGTGCGTGCCGACCTGCCGCCGTCGATGCGCTTCGATCTCGAATACCGCGATGCGATCGCGATCGCGTTCTTCGCCGCATACATGCTGCCGCTGTACCACGGGCTGCTCATCGGCTTCGGCGCGGGCAACATCTTCCGCCGGCTCAACCGCGAGGCGCCGATGGGCGCGATCCGCCGTTGCCTGCGTGACACGCTCGACGCGCGCGCCCATGGTATGCGCGCCTCCGGGCTCGAAGACCATTTCGCCGACCTGATGAACGAGGCCGGCGCGCTCGAACCTACCGCCGGGCTGGAGGCGGTGCATGGCGCGGAGCCGATGCACCTGTACACATCCACGTATTCGGGCAACTACTTCTTCACCTGGGATTCGGGATTGCAGTTCCCTGCCGCGCTCAAATCATTGCGCATCGAAGGCAACCTCAACCGGTTCGCGGCCGTGAGCGCCTGGCTCGAACGCAATGCGAAGCTGGGCCTCACGCCGATCGAGGACACGGTCACGCGCGCGCAGGCCGCGCAGATCGACTGGATGCTGCTTGAGGATCCGGCGTTGATCGCGCTGTCCAGTTCGGACGCGACGAACGGCGCCGCGGATGACGAGGCCGGGCGCGACGGCTGGCATGCGGTGATGCGCCTGGTCGACGAGGCGCGCGCGCAGGCCGCGCGGATCGCGGAACGCAATCCCGATCCTGCCGCCGGTACCGTTGCGGGCGCCGCGTCGGGCGAACCGGGTGCCGCCAGCACGGTCGGAGCCGGTTCCGGAACTGCCGCAGGCGATGCTGCCGGCCGGTCCGATTCCGAATGGCTGTACCGGCAGACCGTGTCGACGCTGTTGCGCCGGCTGCGCTTGCCGTACCGCTTCGACGTGGAGTTCCGTTCGAACCTCGCGTCCGGCGAAGCCGCGGTCGGGTTCACCACGGCCGGTCCGATGATGATGCCGTCGAGCCGTTACGACGCCGCACGGCACATGTGGGTCGCGCTGTCAGACGACGAACGCGCGGCGATGAGCGCCTCGTACAATCTGCGCGTCGGCCTGATGATCGCTGCCATGATGTTCGGTGCGAACGATCGCGTCCGCAGCGTGTCGGTGCACGTCGACTCGATCGGTTTGGAGGAGGCCGTCGCCGAACAGGATTCGGCGATCTCCGACATGGCCCAGCAGATGATGCACACGCTCGACCGGCTGCGCTTCGGCGACGTCGGTCTGGGCGGCGGCAAAGCCGATCCCAAGGACGGCGACTGGCACGGCGACCCGTCACGCACGCCGCCCATGTCGGTGGACGACGGTGCGGCCGCAGACCTGGCCGACACGACCGCGCCGACCGCCGGCGACACGGCGGCTGACGGCACGGACGCATCGGGCGACAGCGGTCGCGACGCATCGGACATGGACCACGCGGACAAAGCGACCGTCGACAGCCGCTTTGAAGACCTCATGCGCGGCGTCGATCTCGACGAAGTCGCGTTCAACATGCCCTCCGGCAACACGAGCGACCCGGCCGACGACATGGGCGGGCTGAACGATCTGGGCGACGATCCCGACCAGGACGGCGACGTCGCGCTACCAGCCGATCCAAGCGATCCGCTCAGCGCGCTGCGCGCCAACCCGACCGTGCGCACGCTGGCGACCGTCACGTTCACACGCGACGCGCTGCTCGCACGGCTGTATCAGGACGGGCTCGAACACCCCGCCGACACGTACCGCATGTTCGACGCGAACATGACGCTCGACGGCCACGGCGCACTGCGCGAAACCGACGCCGGATTCGACCTGCGCGACAGCCGCTTCGCGCCCGCCGGCGCGCAGGAGGAACCCGAACTGTCCGAAGCGACGTTCGCGCCCGCCGTCGCACGCGTACTCGGCGCACGCGACGCGGCCGACCTGTCCATCCAGCGCGTCGACCTGCTGCAGCACGGCGTCGCCGAATTCCACCGTCTCGCCGCCGACGATTCGCTGCCGTCCGTCGACAAGGCGCAGCGTGCAATGCGGCTCATCGACCGCATCGGCGACCCCGAACTCAGCCGGCTCGCGCCGCAGGTCACCAGCGCGCTCATCGACGGCAGGGACACGCCCGACATCACGTTCCAACTGTCCGACGAACTCAATCGCGAACGCGGCAAGGCGCGCGACCTGCTGTTCTCCGGGCAGATCGACCGTGCGATCGACGTCATCGAGGCGGAAGTCGAACGGCTCGACGTCATGTACGCGAACAATCCGGGCGTGCCGCGCTACTTCAACTCGTACGCCGAACGCGTCGTCTACAACCGCCTGTTCGCCACGCCCGGCGAACAGACCGTGCTCATCCCCGACGACCTGTTCTACGCGCACATGGAAATCGCCGACATTCTCTCGCAGGTCAAGGGTGCCCAGGCCGCGCTGCCGCACCTGAACGCGATGGTGTCCTACGCGCCCGCCTATCCGCTTTCGCACCTGAAGCTCGCCATGCAGCTGGCACGCAGCGAAGACTGGGATTCGGCGCGCGCCGCATGCCTGAACGCGCTGCGCGTCGCGCTCGACCGGGACGACGCCGCGTTCGCCTACTATCGCTTCGCGTACGCGGAATGGATGCGCGACCAGTTCGACGTGGCCGTGGCCGCCTACATGATGAGCGACCATATCAGTCCCGGACAGATCGGGGCGCTGGAAGGCGAACTGCGCGAACTCGTCGCGCGCGCCGACTCGCAGTGCGTGCCCGTGCCCGACAGCGTCGACGCGGCCAAGGCCGTGCTGATGGCGCATGATCTGCCGGTCTGGCCGCACACCGAGGTTGCCGGCATCGTGAACGACGCGGCGCGCGTAAGCGTCGACCACGGCATGTTCGTGCCGGCCCGCACGCTGTCTGTGGCCTGCGCGCGCATGAACGACGACGAGAGCGACGGGATCGACGTGATCCAGGCGCAGTTCCTGCGGTCTCTTAATGCCTAGGGTTTGGGACGGCTGGTTTTTCTTTGGGCGCTTCTTTCTTCAGTTCCCGGGATTGGGCTGGAAAATCCCGGGAACTGGAAACCTTACATTTTCACACAATCGCACATGGCGATTTGGTGGAAAACAGCGGTTTCAACATCCCCAATCGCACATGCCCAGTTCCCGGGATTTTCCTGCCACAATCCCGGGAGCCGGCAACAGGGCTAGATCAGACCTCACCCGTCTCCAGCAGCGTGGCGAACTGGGCTTCATTGAGCATGGGAATGCCCAGCTCCTCGGCCTTGGCGGCCTTGGACCCGGCATTGGCGCCGACGACCACCCAGTCGGTCTTCTTGCTCACTGACCCGGCCGCCTTGCCACCGCGCGCGATGATCGCTTCCTTGGCCGAATCGCGCGAATAGCCCTCAAGCGAGCCGGTCACCACGACCGTCTTGCCCGCCAGAGTCTGCGGCAAGCCACTCACCTCGGCATGCCCCACGCCCACGCCGGCCGCCTTCCATGCGTCCAGAACGGCACCACGCCAATTGCCGGGTTCTCGCGCCTCGGCGAACCAGTTCACCACCGATTCGGCGATTTCCGGACCGATGCCGTCAATGGCCGACAGATCCTCCGCGCTCGCCCGTTCGATCGCGTCCAGCGAGCCGAACGCGGATGCGATGAGCCGCGCGGTGGGCGGGCCGAGCCGCCTGATGGACAGCGCGACGAGCACGCGCCACAGATCCGCATGACGCGCCTTGTCCATTTCGTCGAACATCTTGCGCGTATTCTCGCCTGGCCGGATGATGATCGGCACATCAGTTGCGCCCGTACGCGTGGTCTTGTGCTCGACGCGCACGACGACCGCGTCGGCCGGCACGTCGTAGTCGGGATACGCGGTGGCTGTCTTGATAGCGACGCTCGCACTGACATGGTCTCCAGAAACGGCGGCCGCAGCGAACGATCCTGCAGGCTCCCCAGTACCCGGCGCGCCAGCTGATCCGTCGACCGCATCCGTCGCCCGCTCGGCCAGCTGCTTGGCCGTGAACTTCTTCGCGGCGGTCGGCGCGGTCCAGAACGCGGGCACCTGATGCCACAGCCCTGACCCGCCGACGCGTTTGCGCACCTTCTTCTTGCGTCCGTTCGCGTCGGTCGTTTCATGCACTTCGATGATCGCCGCCTCGCGCCACACGCGCACGTCGCGCAGATTCGCAGCGGTCAGATCGAACAGCCCGGCCTCGCTGGAGAGCACCGGCGTCTGCACGGGCGGCAGTTCCAGCCCGGCGACCGGCTCGTACGGTTCCGGCTCCTCGCCCGGCTTGACCACGATCTCGGTCACGCCCGGCGCGTAGGTTGCGACCGAGTCCGGCCGGTTCTCCTCCGGATTGGTCAGCGCGATGGCCGACTGGTCGCCTAGGTGCTCGATGTCGAACGCCTTGCGCGACGCAAGGTTGATGATGCGTTCGGTCAGCTGCGCGGGGCAGCTTTCCACGTTCGGGCAACGGATGTCCTTGTCGCCTTCCTTGGCTGGTGCGAGTTTCGCCCCGCACGACGGGCAGGTCGAGGGCATGACGAACTCGCGCAGCTGGTCCTCGCGTCCCTTGCGACGCTCCAGCACCGGCCCGACGAGTTCGGGAATCACGTCACCGGCCTTGCGCACGACGACCGTATCGCCGATGAGCACGCCCTTGCGCTTGACTTCGGACGGATTGTGCAGCGTGGTGCGTGCGACGGTCGAACCAGCCACGTACACGGGTTTCAGGACAGCGACCGGCGTGACGCGGCCGGTGCGGCCGACCTGCACGGTGATGTCGAGCAGTTCCGTGTTGACTTCCTCCGGCGGGTACTTGTACGCAATCGCCCAGCGCGGCGCACGCGACGTCGCGCCAAGCGCACGCTGGAGTCCCAGATCGTCGACCTTGACGACGATGCCGTCGAGCGCGTGCTCGATGTCGCCGCGATGCTCGCCGTAGTAGTCGATCATGTCGAGGATCTGCTGGAAGTTCGTGACCGTGCGATTGTGCGGCGAGACTGGCACGCCCCACTTGGTGTACAGTTCGTACGCTTCGGACTGATCATTGACGACGTCGTGCGAGCCTTCCGCGCGCCCTGCGCCCCAACGCAGCGTGCCGATGCCGTGCGCGTAGAAGCTGAGCCGTCTGGTCGCGGTGATGCGCGGGTCCTTCTGGCGCAGGGAGCCGGCGGCGGCGTTGCGCGGGTTGGCGAACGGCGCGCGGCCTGCATCCTCCTGTTCGGCGTTGAGCGTGTGGAAGTCGTCCCAGCGCATGAACACTTCGCCGCGGATCTCCACGAACTCGGGGATGTCCTCGGCCGGGCCGCCCAGGTTCGCGGGGATGGAGCCGATCGTGCGTACGTTGAGCGTGATGTCCTCGCCGGTCACGCCGTCGCCGCGCGTCAACCCCTGCTCGAGCACGCCGTTGCGGTAGATCAGGTTGAGCGCGAGGCCGTCGATCTTGACCTCGCAGCTCATCGGCAGCGGCTTGGACTCGGGCCAGTCAAGATCGCGGATCACGCTGTCATACCAGTCGCGCAGTTCCTCGATCGAGAACACGTCGTCGAGACTCATCATGCGCGACGGGTGGCGCACGGACGCAAAATCGTTGGAGAACGTGCCGCCGACGCGATGCGTGGGGCTCTGCGGCGAGTCGAGCGACGGGAACGACGCTTCGAGCCGTTGCAGGCAGCGCAGTCGCGCGTCATAGGCCGCGTCGGACGAGACGGGAGCGTCGTCGATGTAGTAGGCGATCTGATCGGATTCCACCCATGCGGCGACGCGCGCCCACAGTCGCGCGGCCGCTTCGGTGCTCAGCGAGTCCACGTCGAGCCGGTCGAGGCGCAGCGCGTCCTCGTCGCCCGGCTGCAAAGCGGCGATCCACTGGTCGCTGCCCGGCGCGAACCGGTTGAGACCGGTGTTGTCCACCACGGCCGGAATGCCGGCCTTGCTGTCGTCACCGCCATCCGTGCTTACGGGCGTGTCAAAATCCCATGCCAGTTGTTCGTCCGTCATAAGGCCTCCATACATGATCGATCGCACACCAGTCTACCGGTGACCAGTTCCCGGGATTGGGTGGGACAATCCCGGGAACCGGAGCATCACTCTTCAGGTTCGATGCGCATGCGGATACGGAAGGGACGGTGCGATTGCGCGCCCTCGATCACGAAGGCATCCCCGTTCTCCCGGCGCATGATCCCATGAGGGATCACCCAGCAGCGGTCGGGGCGTAGCGTCACGCGCGGTTCCAGTCCGGGTTCACTGACGGTCAGCGCGAACGGCTCCCACATCAGCATGAAGGAGTCGGTCACCGCAGCGAACATCATGCGCGAGGATTGCATCCAGTGCTCCTCTGCGACATGCACGCGCGTATTGAGCAGCACGGGATCGCCGTTCACCTGCGACAGCAATCCCAACGGCGAGACGCCGAACGTCAGCCCGCGCAGCGGGTCGTCCAAGGCCAGCCGATTCGCATCGTCGGGGGAGAGGTGCAACGTGCGATCCAACGGGGACGGCACATAGGCGAGGCGGCGGCTGACTACGCCCAGCCGCAATCCGTCGAACCGCCAATCCGTCTGCCATCTGAGCCGCAATCGCGGCATATCCGACAGCAGCGCCCCGATCCGCCACCACACCAGCCATGCCGTGAACCCGAATCCCACGCCGAGCGTCATCATCTGCCAGCCGCGTTCGACCGGGCGCAGTTCCTGCCAGCCGTGATCGACGCCGAACATGAATCCAGCCGCCAGACACAGCGCGCACAAGCCCGTCAGGAACACGCAGGCCAGCATCCAGAATACGGCGGTGGCACGGGTCGCGACCGGCCTGTCGCGCCAGCGCAGGCGTGAATGCGTCAGGGTGCGGCGCGCGGCGAGACGGCGACGGGAGAGCGGCTTGCTCGAGACATCGATGAAATCGTTTGCGTCCCCGTTATCCCCGTCATTGCCGGCATCCTCGGTATCGGAACCGACATCCGCGGCAAACGGAGAGGACATGGCATCGTTGCCGTCAAACGGTTCCTGTCCGGCTGCGTAGTCTCGATTGCCGGCATCGGCGTGCAGGGTCGGTTCCGATGCATTCCGACGCCGCCGTCGATTGCTGTCGTGCGTGTGATCCCATCGCGTGAAATCCTCAAGCAGCGCCGTCGGCACAGCAAACTCGGCAAGCATCGCTTTCGCTTCGGTGAACAGCGGAACGTACTTGGCCAGTTGCCATGCAATCGTGCCCAATAGCAGCAGGATGATGGTGGCGAGCCAGGCGATGACGCCGCCGGTCAGATCGCATGTGGCGATGATCGCGGCCAGAAACGCGATCATGCCGGACAGGATGATGGTGCGTTCGATGGCGATCGTCAGATCGACGAGCGCATTGTGCGCGTTTGCGGCCAGATCATGCCATTGCGCGATGGGCGACGTGTCATCGGCGTCGCCGTCATTCTTCAACCGATGCTCGGTATAGCGCAGCACGCGCTCGTAGTCGCTGCGGCCGAAACGGCGATAGACGGCGAATCCTGCTGTGATCAGCAGGCAGACAATGAGATCTAGCGCAATCATGGCAACCCCGTACGGCCGTATTGGCGACAACGTTGTCATACTATCAACGCGCATCCAGCCGCCCCGCCTCCGTCTCATCGCTCGACATCGTCCCGACGGTTCGTCGCACGGCGACGCACATTGCGATTGCCGGCACAGGAATGTTGCCGTCTGATGTGCTCTCCGGCTGAGGAGTGACATCGTCACACGTTCCGGCACGGCTTGCGGTGATTGCATCTGGCATGGCGGGCGATCGCACGCTAGGCTAGGTGGGGCACATAAGGAGGATGATTCATGACAGCAGACACTCGGCATATTGAGGCGGCCATCTACGAGCGGCTCAGCAGGGTCATCGACCCCGAGCTCGGCCGGTCGGTCACCGATCTGGGCATGATCGCGGCGATCAACGCGGTGCCGGCGGACGGCGGGACCGATGCGGTCGAGACGAGCGGCGACGGACAGGCCAAGACCTATGACGTGACCATCCAGGTCGAGCTGACCGTGCCTGGCTGTCCGCTGAGCGAGACTATCACCAATCAGATCAACGGCGCGGTCGCCTCCTATCCTGACGCGCGGCTCACCCCGCACATCGAGGTCACCTCAATGAGCCACGACAAGCTCGCCGACCTCGTCGCCGACCTCAAGGCCGAACGCAAGCAGAACCCGTTCAACAAGCCCGGCATCAAGACGCGCATCTTCGCGATCGCCTCGGGCAAGGGCGGCGTCGGCAAATCATCCGTCACTGCGAACCTCGCCGCCACGTTCTCCGCGCTCGGCTACGACACGGCGGCCATCGACGCGGACATCTACGGCTTCTCCCTGCCGAAACTGTTCGGCGTGCACACGCAGCCCACGAACCTGAACGGCATGCTCATGCCGGTGACCGCGTGGGGCGTCAAGCTCATTTCGATCGGCATGTTCGCTGGCGCCGACCGGGCGATCCTATGGCGCGGCCCGCGATTGCAGCGTTCGCTCGAACAGTTCCTCGCCGACGTGTGGTGGGGCGAGCCGGACGTGCTGCTGCTCGACCTCGCGCCCGGCACCGGCGACATGGCGATCTCCGTGGCGCAGGCGCTGCCGAACGCCGAGCTTGTGGTCGTCACGACCCCGCAGCCGAGCGCGTCCGACGTGGCCGTGCGCTCGGGGCTGGTCGCGCTGCAAGTGCCGATGAAGGTGCGCGGTGTGGTCGAGAACATGAGCTGGTACGAGCACAAGGGCGAGCAGCTGCGCATCTTCGGCGAAGGCGGCGGCGAGCGCGTGAGCGAGCAGCTCACCGATGCGCTCGGCTACGACGTGCCGCTCATGGCGCAGCTGCCGCTCGAACCGGAACTGCGCGAGACGGGGGAGTCGGGTCGGCCGGCCGTGCTCACGCCCGAAGGCGCGCTGCGGACCGACGGCATCGGCCGCGAGTTCCGCGCGCTCGCCGAACGGCTGATGCGCTGATCTCGGCGCATCAATGCGGCGCCGATGATGGCAAGGTCTGCCACCGGGCGCCTGCCGCCGGGCGCGTCACGCCGCAAACCGACGATAATACGGGCTGGTCCGCGCCACTTCGTCCGGCGCGCCGGCGGCCTCCACCGTGCCGCCGTTCAGCACCACCACGTAATCGGCGCTACGGGCCTGCGACGGGTCATGCGTGACTTGCACGATGGTCCACCGGTCCTTGCGCGCGTCGAGATCGGACAGAATGCGCGCCGCCGTCTCGTGGTCGACCGCGGAAGTCGCCTCGTCGAGCAGCAGGAACCGTGGAGCGCCTGCAACGGCCCGTCCGAGTGCGATGCGTTGCGCCTCGCCGCCGGACACGTTGGAACCGCCCTCGTTGAGCATGGTATCGAGCCCATCCGGAAACGCGGGCACCCGGGACAGATCGGCGGCCTGCCGCAGAGGTTCGTCGGCATCGGTCGTTTTGTTCCCGCCCAGTCCGTAGGCGAGGTTCTGGCCGACCGTGCCGGCGAAGATGTACGGATGCTGCGGCGCGTATCCGAACGCGGCGCGATAGCGATCCAGCGCAATGTCGGCTGCGGGAACCGCCGCCGACGAGCCCGTCTCTCCCGTCGCATCGGCCTTGCCGTCGCGCAGCCCGATCAATCCCGAGGTCGGTTCGTACAGGCGTAGCAGCAGTTTGAGCAGCGTGGACTTGCCCGCTCCGTTGCCTCCGACGATCACCGTGCGCTTGCCGTGCGGAATGACCAGCGACACGTCCCTGAGCGCGAGGCGACCGTCCGGATAGGCATAGGTCACGTCGTCGACGACCAGATCGCCGTCGACCGTCGCGGTAGCCGACGTTTCGTCCGCCGAGGCATCAGGCGTCGCGGCATTGGGCGTGACGATCGGCGCCGCGTTTCCGACGGCCGACGCGTCCTCATCGCCCGACTCGCCTGTTCCGATCGTTTCGACGGGCAGGCTCATGATGTCGCCGGAATGCTCGAGTCCGCCCTGCGCGCCCTTGATGGCCTGGTACTGCACCACGATCTGCTGCAGTTGCGTATTGACGTTGCCCAGGTAGGTGGAGAACACGTTGATGCCGTCATGCGGCAGTTCGCGGCGCCGGATCATGCCGCTGCCGAACACGGCGACGGCGATGGAGCTGATCGTGCCGTACAGCGTGTTGATCGGCACGATGACGGCGTAGATGAGGCCCATGAACAGACCGGCCCGGTATTTGACGTCGATGGCGGCGTCTCCTTGCGCGGTTTCGTCGCGCACTGCGTTCTGCGCCTTCACGTAGCGGATGTTCGCCAGATGCTCGGAGAAGAACTCGGTGGTCGCCTTGGTGCCGTCGTAGTAGCGCTTCGCCGCCGCGAAGAACAGCCGGCCGCCCAGAACGAACAGCAGGATGAACACCGGCACCAGCAGGAGCAGGAAACCGGTCAGCCGCGCGTTGTATTGGAACAGGACGATGAACGCCTTGCCGAACGCGTACAGCGAGGACGCCAGCGTGATGGTGCTCGTGATCGCGTATCCGGCCCATGTCACGGACGTGGTGACGCCCGAAACGTAGGAGGACGGATTGTCCTGTTCGATCACGCGCAACGGCAGTCGCAGGATGCGCCCCCATACCAGATTGCGGGCGTTGCGTGTGGTGCGCTGTTCGGCGTATGCACTGGTCATGCCTTGGGCGAGCGCGAGGATCGAATTGCCGACGGTCAATGCCACGTAGCCGATGATGATGCCGTTGCCGAGCTTGCCGTTGTACAGCTGGACGCTGTATGAGGACACGCGCACGGTCAGGTCGCCGTAGACGATGCCGATGACGAAGCTGATCGCGTACAGCCACCATGGGATGCGCAGCGTGCGATAGAACGTGAGGAATTGCCTCCATAGTCCCCTGCGCTTGGCTCGTTCGTTCCCGTTGCCGATGCCGGTCGCGTTGCCGCCGCCAGGAACGGCGTTGCCGGGAAGCGTTGCGATTGCAGTCGTTGTCATATCAGTCCTCCTCGATTCCGGCGATCCTGCGGTAGTCCGCATCGCGCGTCACCTCGTCCGGCGCGCCTTCCGCCACGGCATGTCCGTCGTCCACGACGATCACGTGGTCGGCGCGTCTCAGGGCGCCGTCGTCATGCGAGACGGTCACGATGGTCGCGTCTTCGGCCAGCGCGCGCAGTCCCGCCCATGCGGTTTCGCGCCGGTCGGCGTCGAGATCGCTCAGCGCCTCGTCGAGCAGCAGCACCTGCGGGCGCTTCAGCGCGGCCCGGACCAACGCGAGCAGCTGGCGCTCGCCGCCGGACAGGCCTGCACCGGACTCCGCGAGCCGGTGGTCGAGCCCGCCGTCCAGCGCATGCAGCAGCCCGCCCGCGCCCACGGCGTCGATCGCCCGTTCGATTTCATCGTCGCTGATGCTCCGATTTGCGCCGTACAGCAGGTTCTGTCGTATGGTGCCTTCGAAAAACACGTTGCTCTGCGGCACGAACACCACGGCATTGCGGTAGGAACCGAGCGCATAGTCCTGTATGTCGGTCGCGGCGCCCGCCGCGCCGGCGCCCTCGCTCGCGACGCGAATCGAACCGGAGTCCGGCGTGCGCAGACGGTCGAGCAGCGTCAGCAGCGTCGTCTTGCCGGCACCGGACTTCCCGACGATCGCGGTGACCTTTCCCGCCGGGATCGTCGCGGACAGTCCGTCCAGCGGCCGGCGGTCGCCGTAGGCGAACGAGACCTGGTCCAATACGATGTTGCCGTGCAGATCGTCGGCCGGAACGCCTGTGCCGTCATCTTCGCCACGCTGTTCGACGATGTGCGCAATGCGGTTGATCGAACCCTGCGCCCCTTTGAACGAACTCCAGTAGCCGATGGACACCAGCGAGATGATCTGGCTGGAGAACATGAAGAACGCCACCCACTGCTGCGCGTTGATGGCGCCGGAGGCGAGGAAGGATCGTCCCACGAGCGCCACGACGGTGAACTGTATCGCGGTGGCGATCGCGAACGCCGGCGAGCTGAGCTGCGAGACCCAACTGCCCTTGACGGTGTACCGGTACAGGTCCTGGATGCGTGAGGCGCTGCGTGCTGCTTCCTGGGATTCGCGCCCGTTCGCCTTCACGACGTCCGCATGCGTCACGGTTTCCGACAGGTTGCGCGTGAATTCGGCGTTGGCGGTGTTCGTGCGGTCCGCAATGCTGTACGAGAGCTTGCCGAACACGAAGTGGACGGCCACGAACAGCGGCAGCGTGGCGGCCAGCGCCCAGGTCAGGCGCGGATCGTAGGTGCCGACGGTGTCGAGCACGGCCCACAGCGAGTACACCTGCACGATGAGCTCCAGCACCACGTTCACCACCAGCTGGCTGACGCTCTCCACATCCGAGACCACACGGGAAATGAGCTCCTTGGGCCGGTTGCGTTCAAAGAACGACAGTGGCAGCGTGAGGATCTTGCGCCACACGGCGCGGCGCATGCGCCGGTCGATCAGCGACGAGCAGACGTAGCTGACGAACGTGGACACCGCCGTCAGGCCGGCGTTCGCCAGCGTGAACGCCACGAACGGCAGCACCACGGTCACGAAGCCCACGTCGCCGGTGTAGAGGCGAGCGCTGTACGTGGTGACGTCGATCGAAAAGTGGACCAGTACGATCCGCAATGCCAGATAGCCGATGATCCATGCGATGGGCAGTCGCGCGATGCGCAGCACATTCCAGAATCGCGCGTAGATGCCGGTGTCCTTTTCGCGCAGTCCGTCCAAAAAACGCGTTGTGACCGGGCTGACCGGTTGTTCCCCCAATGATGTGTTTATAGGCATTAAAATATGTTCCCCTCATAAGTGCGCGGTAGGTTCGACCGCGCACGCATAGCATAGCCATAGCGGTGGGGAAGAAATGCGGGAGTTGATATATCGATAACCTATGACGGGATATCGGCTATATAGTCTTCATTGGCGATATGTACATTAACGTTAATTTTATTCAAGGTGACTTGTCTGCGGCATTGGACGCATCCAACACGCAAGAATCACTCCCACTTGGCGAGCCACGGTCCAATGTTCGCCGCGATGATCCACACGCCGCCGATGGTCCATGCGCCGCAGAGCGATCCGAAGAAGATGTTCCATGCGGTGTTCCCGCTGGGTCGGTTGAACGTGGCTCGCGCGGCTTTCGGGTCGTCGGGATCGTAGTCGATGTCCATCGGATCGCCGGGGTGGTATTCGCGGTCGTAGTCGATGCCGAGCGTGTTCAGCTCATACGAAACCCCGTCCACCTCGTACCGCACCACGTAATGGTGGTCGATGACCGTGCCGTCGGAGTCCTTGTCCTCGACTCTGCGCAGCACGGTGCCGCTGGTCATGGCAGTGGCCCGCTTGGTCAGCCGATACTTGCCGAATATTTCCGCGACGAATATGAAGAGCATCAGCAACCCGGACACCAGCATGACGGCGCCTCCAAACAGCATGACGGCCCCCCTTGTCACCCGTTCGTTAAACCGATACCCTCATTATCCCACTCCGGCTCCTGAAGAAGAAGCGGCCGCGATGCCGACTGAGATGGAGTAGCAAAAAGAACCCCCGTCAACATGGCGGGGGTTCTTTTTGCATTCAGCCTGTATCCCAGTTCATTAAGAACCGGCGGAATCAAGCTATTTTCAACACCTGAAGATCAGATGTGGAAGTACAGCTCGTACTCGAGCGGGGTCGGGGCCAGGCGGGCCTGGTCGATCTCGCCGCGCTTGATGTCGATCCACGTTTCGATCAGGTCGTCGGTGAACACGTCGCCGGCGGTCAGGAAGTCGTGGTCGGCCTCAAGGGCGTCCATAGCCTCAGCCAGGGAGCTCGGGACCTGCTTGATGCCCGCGTGCTCTTCCGGCGGCAGCTCGTAGAGGTCCTTGTCGACCGGCTCCGGCGGCTCGATGTGGTTGAGGATGCCGTCCAGGCCAGCCATGAGCTGGGCGGAGAAGGCCAGGAACGGGTTGCAGGACGGATCCGGGGCGCGGAACTCGATGCGCTTTGCAGCCGGGGAGGTGCCGGCCAGCGGGATGCGGATGGCGGCGGAACGGTTGCGGGCCGAGTACACCAGGTTGACCGGGGCTTCGAAGCCCGGAACCAGACGGTGGTAGGAGTTCAGCGACGGGTTGGTGAAGGCCAGCACGGAGGAGGAGTGCTTGATCAGGCCGCCGATGTACCAGCGGGCCAGATCGGACAGACCACCATAGTTCTTCTCATCGTAGAACAGCGGCTTGCCGTCCTTCCACAGGGACTGGTGGCAGTGCATGCCGGTGCCGTTGTCGCCCGCGAGCGGCTTCGGCATGAAGGTCGCGGCCTTGCCGGCCAGAGCGGCGGTCTCGTGAACCACGTACTTGTACTTCATCAGGTCGTCGCCCGCGTGCTGCAGGGAGTTGAAGCGGTAGTTGATCTCCTGCTGGCCAGCGCCGGCGACCTCGTGGTGGGAACGCTCGAGGATCAGGCCGACCTTCTGCAGGTTGGCGACCATGTCGTCGCGCAGATCCTGGGTGTGGTCGATCGGCGGAACCGGGAAGTAGCCGCGCTTGACGCGGTTCTTGAACGCGATGTTCGGGGTGCCGTCCTCTTCGGTGTCGAGGCCGGTGTTCCACGGGGCCTCGATGGAGTCGACCTCGTAGAAGGAACGCTGCATGGAGTTCTCGTAGCGGACCTTGTCGAAGATGAAGAACTCGGCCTCCGGAGCGAAGGACGCGGTGTCAGCGATGCCGGTGGACTTCAGGTAGGCCTCGGCCTTGCCGGCGACCTGACGCGGGTCGCGGGAGTACGGCTCGTCGGTCAGCGGGTCGACGATGGAGAAGGCCACGTCGAGGGTCTTGTGCTTGCGGAACGGATCGACGAAGGCGGTCGTGACGTCCGGCACGAGCTTCATGTCGGACTCGTTGATGGCCTGGAAGCCCTCGACGGAGGAACCGTCGAACGGCATGCCGTCGGTGAACGCGTCCTTGAGGAACTCGCTCGCCGGCACGGTGAAGTGCTGCTGAACGCCGATCAGATCGGTGAAACGAACGGAGACATACTCGATGCCTTCCTTGTTGATAAGGGCCTCGGCGTCTTCCTTGGACTTGAGTTCGGTCACGGGACCGCTCCTTTCATGAAGTAACTTACAGGCTTACAGTCTAGAAACGAGCGTTTCGCCCGCTCGTCATTTCGGTTACGAGCATGTTTCGTACGCGCGAAGTCGAAGCGTCTGCAGGACCGATTCGGCGGAATATCTTGATTTTTTGGTTACGACGTGGTAAGCCGCGCGTCCGCGTCGCGTTCGATTGGTGAGATCGGACATGAAAAAGCCCCGGCAGTACGATGACTGCCGGGGCCGTGCAGGCCGGATGCGTTGCGTCGGTCGGCCGCATGATTCGCGATCAGCGACCGCGCATGGCGCGACGGCTGACGCGCTGCGGGCGGTTCGGGTCGATGCCCTTGGGGATGCCGTAGCCGGCCTTGGCCTGCAGCGTCTTGAGGCGCGCGTTGAGCGTGTCCAGCTCCTCCTTGGTGAGCATGAAGCGCGTGGTCGGCTTGATCTTGTACCACATGGTGTCCCACCAGCCGGTCGGCTGTGCCTTAGGCTGGTACGACTTCTGCTTGAGGATGGTCTTGCGCAGGTTCTGCAGGCGCACCTGGTGTTCGCCGGTGCCCACGTAGATGCGGTAGACGGGGATGCGAGAGCCGGCGGTGACGCCCTTGATGCTCTGCTCCTGGCGTTCCATCGGGCGCTGCAGGCGGTTGTAGTCGCCTTCGCCGAGCAGGTAGATGCCGTTGTAGCCGGTGCCGCGCCAGATTGCGTCCTTGGTGCGCGGGTCGATCCACACGGGCTGTTCGGGGAAGCTGAAGCCGGCCTTGCTGATGTTGCCGAGCACGCTAACAGCGGCGCCCGGACGGCCTTCGATCTTCTTGTAGCCGACACGGTCGGCGCGGTTGGTGAGCACCATCGTGGCGAACAGCATGCCGAGCATGATCGCGGTGATCACCAGCAGGATCCACGACAGAATCGTCCAATGGAACGCGATGCCCAGAATAATGAACACGACCAGCGGGCCGAATCCGGCGCCGGCGAGCATCCACGGCAGGTTCTTGTCCTCAGCAACCGTGTACTTGTAGATCTTCCGGATCTGCTCGATGGTGGTGGCCATGTTCGAGAACAGGCCCTTCTTCTTCGGCTTCTCGGCCTTGTCAGCCATGTAATTCCTCACTTGCTCATGGGTGGACACACTATTCCACCACTTTACCAGCACCGCCACCCCGCCATGCGAACCCTAGGAGAGCGGCGGCGCGGAACTTCGCGGTTTAGCGCGTGTGCAGCGGCCGTCCATCGGCCTTGAGCAGTGCCTCGCCGAGCGTTTCCGCAAACGTAGGATGCGGATGGATGAGCCGGGCCGCATCGTGCAGCGGCACGCGATTGCCGACCAGCTGTTCGGCCTCGGCGATCAGATCGGACGCGAGCGGCGACACGATATGCACGCCGAGCACGACCGGCACGTCCGGATCGGATGCGTACGCGCCGGACACGACCGACATCGATCCGGCCGAACCGGACATGAGCATGCGCGCGTTGCCGAGCATCGGATACACGGTTTCGCTCACCGATTCCAGATCGTCGCGCGACTGCGCCTGGTCGAGCGTCAAACCCACGCTGGCCGCTTCGGGCGCGCTGAACACGACCTGCGGCACGGTCGCGTCGTCGACCGGCTTGGGATCCAGTCCGGCGATCGCCTCGGCTACGACGATGCCCTGCTCAAACGCGCGGTGCGCGAGCGCCGGACCTTCCGTGATGTCGCCGACGGCCCACACGCCGGGCAGACTGGTGCGGCACAGTTCGTCGGTGACGACCATGCCGGCCTGGTCGAGCGTCACGCCGGCGTCATGCATCCACGCGGCGTCGGTGATCGGGTCGCGGCCGATCGCGATCAGCGCGATCTGCCCCCACACGGTCTGCTCGCCGTCTTCGCCGTCGCGCGTGTAGTGCACGGTCGCGCCGAGGTTCGCGCCGGTGTCGATGCCGGCGACGTGGCTGTGCGTGACGACCTTGACGCCGTGGCGTTTGAGTTCGCGCGTGAGCGTGACGCCGGCGCGCCGATCCCAGCCGGACAGGACGCGGTCTTTGCGGATGAGCAGGGTCACGTCACAGCCGGCCGAACTCCACATGGACGCGAATTCGAGCGCGATCGCGCCGGAGCCGACGATGACGGCGCTGGCGGGGAATTCGTTGATTTCGAGCGCGTGCGTGGAGTCGATGACGGCCGCGTGGAACGGGACGCCGGGCAGCGGGCGCGGGCGCGAGCCGGTGGCGAGGACGACGTCGTGCGCCGTGACCGAAACGGTTGTGCCGACAGGTTCGCCGACGCCGGCCTTCGCATAGCGTTCGACCTGGCCGCCGTCCGCGGTGGGGGAGGCGTTGACCGTGAGCGCGTAGCGTGCCGTGTCGCCGTCGTTGCCGTCGCCGTTGGCCGTGCGCGCCGACAGTCCGGCGACCTCGCCGCGATACACGGTCACGCCGCGGTGCGCGAGCAGTCCGGCCAAGCCCTTGGTCATCGTGTCGATGATGTGCAGGCGATAGTCGTGCAGACGGCCGAAGTCGATGCCGTCAACGGTCGCGTTCACGCCGAGCTCGGACACGCGATGCACGGTGTCGATCGCGTGCGTGGCGGTGATGAGCGCCTTGGACGGGATACAGCCGCGGTTCAGGCAGGTGCCGCCGAGCGTCGCGTCGCGTTCGATCAGGGCGACGCGACGGCCGAGCTGCGCCGCGCGCAGCGCCGTCGAATAGCCGCCGGGGCCCGCACCGACGATGGCGATGTCGTACTGTTCCTCATGCTGTTCCACGATTGCCTCCCTAATATCTTCTCGGCTCCCCTTGTCAGGAGAGCCGTCATGCATGGCATGACTGAGGGGTAGTCAGAAGTTTTGGAACGTTCTTGGCTTTGACGCTCCCCCAGTCAGCTTCGCTGCCAGCCCCCTCAGCCGAGGGGGCCAAGAACCAAAAAATGGCTCCCCGCACAGGGGAGCCATGAACGATCACTCGGGGAAATGACCACGCTTGGGGTAGCGCGGCTTCGGCAGCCTCCAGCGGCGCACCTGAATCGCGCGGCTCCAGGCGTACGTGCCGGAGCGCATGCCCTTGGCCACGGACTTCTCGCCGAACTTCTCGACGAGCTTGACCTTGAGCTTGCGCCACATGAGCCACACGTCGATGATCACCGCGAACAGGTACACGTACATGAGGATCATAAGCGGCAGCGACAGCTGCGGGTACACGGTGGTGACGATCATCGAGCCGAACAGGATCACGATCGCGACCGGAATGAAGAATTCGCCGAGGTTGAAGCGCGCGTCCACATAATCGCGGATGTACACGCGCCACGGCAGACGCTCCGCCTTGGGCATGTGGTTGATGTCGCCGGTCTGCATCGCCGTGTATTCGGCGTCCTCCTTGGCACGCAAACGGGCCTTCGCTTCCTTGGCACTGGCCTTGCGGTCGGCGGGCACCAGCGGGCGCAGGTTCCGGTTTTGCGCCTCCTTCATCTTCGGGGTGGGACGGCCCTTCTTCTCGCCCCTGACCGGTTCGGACTTCACAGTCTCTTCGGCCGGCTTCTGGGCCTCTTCCTTCTTGAACGGATTCCATGTCATGTCTGCCCACACTACGGCCACGCATAGACGCGCGGGAGGGCGCGCAAGCCGCCGCAGCAAGCCGTTAGAATGGCTTGCGGAACTGTACGAACATGCAATGAAGGAGCATCATGGCAGCACTTACCGCCAGCGAAATCCGCGCCCGCGTCGAGGGCGACTGGGATCGCATCGTCGAACTGCTCAGCCGCAAGGTCGCGCTCAAATCCGTTTCCGCCGAAGGCATCACCGGCGAACACATGAAGCGTTCGGCCGAATTCGTCGCCGACGAACTGCGCAAGGTCGGCGTCGACGCGAAGGTTGTTCAGTCGCACAACCCGGACGGCACGCCGGGCGCGTGGGAGGTCATCGGCTCGCATATCGTCGACCCTGAAGCTCCCACCGTGCTCTTGTACGCGCACCACGACGTGCAGCCCGTGCCGGACCCGGCTGAATGGGACACCGACCCGTTCGTCGCGACCACGGTCGGCGACCGCCTGTACGGCCGCGGCTCGGCCGACGACGGCGGCGGCATCGCCATCCACTCCGGCGCGCTCAAGGCGCTGGGCGACGATCTCAAGGTCAATATCAAGGTGTTCATCGAAGGCGAGGAGGAGATGGGCTCGCCCAGCTTCATCCCGTTCATCGAAGAGCATGCGGCCGAATTTGAGTCCGACGTGATCGTCGTCGCAGACTCGGGCAACTGGGCAGCCGACATCCCGTCGCTCACCACGAGCCTGCGCGGCAACACGACCGTCGACGTGACCGTCCGCTCGCTCACGCACCCGGTCCACTCCGGCCAGTACGGCGGCCCGATCCTCGACTCGAACACGCTCGCCGCGATGCTCATCGCGTCCCTGTACGACGCGAACGGCGACGTCGCCGTGCCCGGCATCGCCGCGGACGAGCCGGTCGGCGGCCTGCAGCGCGACGTGGACGAGGCGGGCGTGCGCACCGACGCTGGCATCGTCGACGGCTACCGTCTCGCCGGCACCGGCTCACTCGCCTCACGCCTGTGGACCAAGCCGAGTTTGACGGTCATCGGTTTCGACGCGCACCCGGTCGACGGCTCGTTCAACGTGATCAGCCCGGCCACGCGCTTCCGCCTGTCCCTGCGCACCGCGCCGAGCCAGCGTCCCGAAGAGGCGCAGGCCGCGCTCGCCGACTTCCTGCGCGCGCACGCGCCGTTCGGCGCCGAAGTGACGGTCGAGGCCGGCGACAACGGCATGGGCTGGGCGATGGACCCGAACGCGGAGGCCACCAAGGACGCGCTCGAGGCGATGGAGGAGGCGTTCGGCGTCGCCCCGATCAACCAGGGCCAGGGCGGTTCGATCCCGTTCATTCCCGAACTGCAGCGCATCTTCCCGGCCGCTCAGGTGCTGGTCACCGGTCCGGAGGATCCGAAGGCGAACGCGCACAGCCCGAACGAGTCGATTTCGCTGCCGGGTCTGCGTGACAACGTGATCACCGAGGCGCTGCTGCTCGCCAAGCTCGGCAAGTAGCGCTTGACGGCGCCGCGCGTGCCGTGCGCGCAGCACGCGCAGCATGCGCGGCGCGCACGGACGGCGGTCAGTCGACGTAGCGCCCGTACATGGCGGCGATCTGACGGGCGCTCCTGTATCCGAGCTTGTCCATCGCGTGCTGCAGATGCTTGCGAACGGTGGCTTCGGTCATACCGAGCCGTGCGGCGATTTCGTCGTTGAGCAGTCCCTCGGCGCACAGGTCGGCGACCTCCTGCTCGCGCGGCGTGAGGGGAACGCGGTCGTCCGTCTCGTGGCGCACGCGAATGCACGCCGTTTTCGGCACGTCGAAGCCGGGCATCGCGCCGCCGGACGCCGTCAGCTCGATCGCGTCGCCGATCTGGCTGAGCTGCGCCTTGGACACGATGCCCTGTGCGCCGGCGTGGTGCATCGCGTCCGTATAACGTTCGAGCGGAAAGCTCGTCATGCCCAGCATGGCGAGCCTGTTGCTGTTCATGCGGATACGTCGGCACACTTCCGGCCCCTGCAGCCCCTGCAATGACATGTCGACGATGAGCAGCGTGGGCGCGGGTCGCGTGTTCGTGCAGTATTCGATCGCGTCGCGGCCGTCCGTCCCGGTCCACACGATCCGCGCGTCCGGCAGGCGCTCGATGACGATCCGCCGCATGGCGTCGATGGTGAGGAAATCATTGTCGAGAATCGCGACGAGCGGGTGCGCTCCGTCGCCGTCTGTGATGCCGGTCATACCCATCATTATCGTCCGCCGCCCGCTTTTGCGTCGCCGGTCGGCTGTGGCGTGCGCGCGTCGCCTGCGGGCAGGAGCACGTAGCACTCCCACTGTCCGTCGTCGATGCCGGCGCTGAACCTGCCGCCTCGGCGCAGGATCCGACCGCGGTAGAAGTCGAGCCCGTGGCCGCCGGGAAGCGTGACCTGCGCGGTGTGCGGGCGTATGTCGTTGACGGCGATGATCTGCGTGCCGGTCGCGCTGGCGGTCACGGACAGCTGGTAGTCGCCGCCCTCGAGTCCGTGCCGGATGATGTTGCTGTGCAGTTCGTGCACCAGTTCGCACACAAGCTCTTGGTCGCGTCGGGGCGGCGTCGGCGTTTCGGCGTCGACGTGCAGTGTGCTCGACCCGCGGAATCCGAGCGTGTGCAGGCTTTGCCCGCCCTGTGCGACGATCTGCGCGAGATGCTGGAAATACGACGCGTCGGCATGGTCGTTCGCGTGCGGTTCGTGCGCGTCGTCAAGCGCGTTGATGATGCGGTGCGTTGCGTTGAGCGCGCTGACGGCCGCGTCGTTGATCTGCGCCCATTCTCGTTCGCTGGTCTGCGCGTCGCCGTCGAGATGGCGCTGCGCGGCGCGTGCGATGAACGAGACGTCGCCGGAAACCGCGTCATGGATGCTGCGCGCGATGCGGGCGTCGTGCTCTAGACGCGCGGCCTTCGCCTGCGCGGATTCGGCGAGGCGCTTCGTTTCGAACCGGTCCTCTCTCCAGCGCAGCGAGCGTCCGAGCAGCGCCATGAGCGCGTACATGGCGATGATGGCGGCTATTTCGCGCGCGACGATCGCTGATGCGCGCGCGAACGTCACCTCGCACAGCAGCAGTGCGGAACATGCTGCGACGATGCCGATGGAGGCGCGGTCGGTGGCATGATACGCAAGTATGGCGATGGCCATCATCATGCCGTAGAAGTCCCATGACGGCGAGTTGGTGAACATGGCCACGATCAGCGGGTCCATCAGGATCAGCAGGACACTGCACGGCACGGGGAAGACGGCGGCGAGCAGAATACAGACGGTGAGCGCGACGGCGACGCAGACCGCGAACGCGCTTTCGGGGACTTCGACGAAGAAATCCCACACCGTGAACGCGGCGATGATGAGGCTGATCGCCGCGCGGGTGCGGGAATAGTCAGGTTTGAACAGGACTGACGGCGTGATGGTCATAACGGCCTCCTTCGCGCAGCGGATGCCCGCCTTGTTGCAAACGCTGGCAGAACGGTATTCATCCGCATTGACTCTCTCTGTTCTTGAAACGATGTCGTATACCAGCATAACGATTATGTCGTCATTTTCCGAATTGCCGGAGAACTTCACAAAATGGGTATATTAAGAAAACTACACAAAACGGGTAGCGTGTTGTGGTTGTGTGCAATGTAATATATATATATATAATTAAATGATCAGTGGCTCAAAAGGCCAAGGAATTTTCATTGACGATATTTTTTTATCCCTGATTTTCGGTGTGCGATGGGGAGTCGAACATGGGCTTCGAAAAGGAGTGGCAATGGGATGTGATTCTGGGTTGCGGCGTTGCTGTTTGGCGGCGGGGATTTCGCTGTGCATTGCCCTGTTCGGAGGCTGCGTGTCGACCAACGATGCGGGAGATGCCGATGGCGGCGGCGCTGCGACGGGTTCCGGGAAAATTGCGTCGTCGCTGTCGGCATATGCCGACTCGCTGCTGCAGGGCGACATGTCGGACGCGCAGCGCGAGAAAGTGGAGCGTGTCCGCGATGACGGCACGGTGACTACGGAGGATTACGAACAGGCGTGGAGCGACTTCAAGCAGTGCATGGTCGACAAGGGATATCACACGCCGGTATTGACCAAATACTCCAACGGTGTATACGAGGTGGCGTCGATCGACCCGTCGTCGATGAGCGACGAACAGCAGAAAAAATACGAAAATGATTACATTGCGTGCAACTTTGGTGAAGTACTGAATATCAATGCGCTTTACCAGCTTCAGGTGGGAAATCCATCACTGTATTCGGAGAATTACGATGGTGTGGTCGATTGTCTTATTCGAGAGGGAGTCGTCGACAAAACATATACGAAATCGCAGCTCGAAAAGGATTTAACCCCCAACGACAACGGCGAATGGGCGATAAACGTCGACGATCCGCAGATCGGCGCCTGCCTGGCGGGCAACAACATACGCGTGAGCCATAAGAACGAGAAAACGTGGAAACCTCTGGGATAAATCTGTCATACGCAACATGCGTATATGGGTATTTGACATTATAGGCACGTTGTGCAATCGTTAGCAGAAGCAAGTTGCGGGGAAGACCGAAGGTGGTTCCGTATGGCAGGTAACTCGGGCAAGGACAAGGTCGTTCGGCGCAGGGGGCGCACTGCGATCGCGTGGCTGCTGATCGCCGTCATTGTGGCGGCGTCCGGCGCGGTGGGCGCATGTGCGCTGTGGCTGCCCGACCGGGCGCCCGAGCTGCTCGGCTCGGCCAAGGAAGTCACCAGCGCGCCGGTCAACGTGCAGCAATACGCCGGCTCCCAGCAAGTCACCGTCGTCCCCACCGTCTCCGCCACGCGCGACCTGATCGGCAACGCCACCGGCACCGTCACCGGCGACTGGTCAAGCGAAGGCCTGACCTCCGGGCGCACCGCCATGAAAGTCAACGACCGCTACATCGTCGCGCTCAGCACCGCAACGCCGCTCTACCGCAACCTCAAAACCGGCGACAAGGGCGACGACGTGCTCGCCCTCAACGACGAACTCAACCGGCTCGGCTACAACTCCGCGCCCGGATCGAACATCTTCTGGTGGGCCACGTCCGACGGCCTGCGCCAGCTCATGAACGACAACGGCAACAACTCCGACGGCACGCTCAGCATCTCCGACATCCTCTGGATCCCCGCCGCATCCGTGCGCGTCGGCTCATGGACCGCCATCGAAGGCACCAGCGTGCAGGCCGGCACGGCCGTCGGCCAAATCCCCGGCACGCTCACGCAGCTCACCATCAAAAACGGGCAGTCGTCCGAACAGGACCGCACTATCACCATCCTCGGCCAAACCACCACGCTGCCCGCCGGACAGACCAGCATCACCGACGCCGCATTCTGCGACCAGGTCGCCGCAACCGACGACTACCGCGGCATGGACGCAGGCACGCTCGCCGCAGGCATCGGCGCAACCGTCACGCTCGGCGAACCCATCCAGGTCCTGCGCGTGCCCGCCGCAGCCGTATTCGGCGTCAACGGCACGCAAGGCTGCATCGCCACCACGGACGGCACCAACGTGACCGTATCCATCGTCGGCTCCGAACTCGGCGCAAGCCTCGTCCAGCCGGCCGACGGAACGGACGCCTCCGCCATCACCGGCGTCATGCTCGGCAAGAGCCTCTCCGGAAGGCAATGCCAATGACGGAACCTGCACGCGTCGTCACGCACGACCTGGCCCACCGGTTCCCCGGCACCGACGTGCTGTTCGAGCATCTCGACTTCACTGCCGAACCCGGACAGACCATCGCCGTGTGCGGGCCGAGCGGCTGCGGTAAATCCACGCTGCTGTCCATCCTCGCCGGATGGGAGAAACCGTATCGCGGCAGTGTCGAACGCATCGGCATACGCCGCATCGGCTGGGTGTTCCAAAACCCATACGGGGTGGCCGGCCGCACCGCGCTCGACCACGTCGCCTTCCCGCTGCTCGCCAAGGGCATGCGCCGGCGCGACGCCGAAACCGAAGCGCTCGACGCGATGAACCTGTTCGACCTCGGCTACGCGGCCGACCGCCGGTTCGGCGACCTGTCTGGCGGCGAGGCGCAACGCCTCATGCTCGCTCGGGCCGTCTGCTCCCGGCCCGACCTGCTGCTCGTCGACGAACCCACCGCCCAGCTCGACACGCGCACCGCGCACTCCGTCAGCCACGTGCTTGGCAACCTCGCAGGACAGGGCATGATCGTGCTCGTCGCCACCCACGACCCCGACACGCGCGACGCGTGCGGCCGTGTGCTCGATCTCGCCGACTACGCGCCGCGCGAAGGGGAAGACGTCGACGCGGACGCCGCGACGGCCGACGGACAACGCTGGCACGGCCCGCGATGGTTCCGGAAGCGCACTGCGCGGGCAGAGAACACGACGCGGGACGACCCGGCGGGCGGCGCCGACGTCACGACAACGGGGGAGCGGCCATGAGGCTCGGATCCATCATCTCCGAAGCGCTGCGCAACATCGGCTCCGGCACCGCGCACGCCGTCATCATGTTCCTCGCCGTACTGCTCGCCGGCACGCTGCTCGGCGGTTACGAGGCGGCCTCCGTGATCGGCCTCGAACGCGAGGCGACCACGCGCATCACCGCATTCGCCGACACGACCACCATCATGGGCGCCGCAATCGACGGCAGCGTATGCGACCGACTTCCCGACGCCGCCAACGGGCCCAGCATGGCCGGAGCCATGCGCGTCGGCGATCAGCTCACGCCCGCCTCCACGCCCGGCAAGGACATCGCCTCCTACCAGATCACGCCCGGCATGATCGACATGCTCACGGCCAACGACTCGACCGGACGCACCGACGCCGACGCATCCGGCATCTGGGTGTCCAGCGACGTGGCACGCGACTTCGGCCTCGCCGTCGGCGGGCCGTTCGACACTAACCACGGCACCGCCACCGTCGCCGGCGTCTTCGACTGGCCCAACGACGGACGCGACACGCGATTCGTCTACGCGATCCTCGTACCCGTCTCCGCCACCGACGGCACGTTCACCGAATGCTGGGCCAAGCAATGGCCCGCCAGCGACCAGACCGAAACACTCCTGTACTCCACCGTCGTCGCCTCGGACGGGCAGAATCCGGCCGGCGTGATGGCCGTCAACAAAGGCTTCGACTCGCACTACGACGCGCAATCCGGCTACCTGAACCGCATGACCCGCTGGACGCCGTTCGCCGCGCTCGCCGTCGGACTCCTGCTCGGCATCGTCGCCGTGCGCCGGCGACGGCTCGAATACGCGGGCGCACTGCACTCCGGCCAAACCAAAGGCGCGCAACTGCTCGGCATCACGCTCGAAACGCTGATCTGGGGCGGATCGGCAAGCGCGGCGAGCGCCAGCCTGCTCATCGCGTACTGTGCTCGCATGTCGCAGTCCGATCCCGCGGCCGTGCTCGTCGCCGCGCTGCGCACACCGGTCGCGCTGTTCGCCGGCGTGATGGTCGCGTCCGTATTGTCCGGGCTGACGATCCGCGAATCGCAGCTGTTCCGGTTCTTCAAGAACCGGTGACGACGGGCGGCGCCGGAACGAAAAACGGACGGAAGATGGGCGCAATGATGGACAACGGGAACGGTATGGGTTATGCTCGGGAGCGTTGACACGGGGGCCGCGGCCGGCGCACAGCGCACACGCCGGGGCTGAGAGGGGTTTCTTCCCGACCGATTGAACGTGAATCCGGGTAATGCCGGCGCACGGACGTCGCTCTTCCTCCCGTGCCTTGAAGACGCGCCGAACAGCGGCGCGCGAAAGAGAGAAAGGCACATCATGACTGCTGCAACCCAGAACGTGAACTTCAAGTGGCGCGTCGTCGACATTGCCGTCGCGTCCGTGATCGGCGTGGCCAGCTCGCTCGTCTACTGGCTGGTCGCCACGCTCACCTACACGCCGTGGAGCGTGCTCGACGCGGCCGTCCCCGGCCTGCCGGGCATCATCAACGGCCTGTGGCTGTTCGCCGGCCCGCTCGCCTCCATCATCGTGCGCAAGCCGGGCGCCGGCCTGTACGCGGAAGTCGTCGCCGCCGTGCTCGAAGCGCTGCTCGGCAACATCTGGGGCATCTCCACGCTGTACATCGCGCTCGTGCAGGGCCTGTTCGCCGAACTCGGCTTCGCCGTGTTCGCCTACCGCAAGTGGAACCTGCAGACCACGCTGCTCTCCGGCGTGCTCTCCGCGCTCGGTTGCTGGGGCTACTCCTTCTTCACCAACCTGCAGGCCATCAGCTTCACCGGCTCCTACGGCGTCGTCTACCTGATCACCACGCTGCTGTCCGGCCTCGTATTCGCCGGCGTGATCGTCTGGTACCTGTACATCGCCATCGCTAAGACCGGAGCGCTCGACAAGTTCGCGTCCGGCCGCGAAGTGCGCAACTGATTCGCGACAGACGCGCATCCGCTCAGCAGCCGCGCATCGCATCGCACCATGACGCATCGCTAACGCGCCGCCCGCGCGACCGGAACACGCCACGCCAATCGGCATCATCGGCGTCCGGCCGCGCGGACGGCCGTTTTTTCGTATCCCGCACATCACACCGCACATCAATCCAACCGAGGACAGCCGTGCCGAACACCACCGCACCGAACCCGAACCACACGAACGCGCCATCGCGCGACACCGCCGCAGACAACGCCACGCTCACCTTCGACAACTGGGGATACCGCCACGCCTCACGCAAGCACTTTGCCGTGCGCGGACTCAGCCTCACCATCGAAGCCGGGCAGCGCGTGCTCCTGCTCGGCGCATCCGGCATCGGCAAATCGACCATTCTCGAAGGCGCGGCCGGACTGCTTGGCGGAGACAGCCAAACCGTCACCGCGGACGATGGCACCACCAGCCAGCTCGACGCCGACGGCGGCGTCACCGAAGGCCGCGTGCTCATCGACGGAACTCCCGTGCAGCAGGCCCACGGCCGCGTCGGCCTCGTCCTGCAGGACCCCGACGCGCAGGCGATCTTCCAACGGCTCGGCGACAACGTCGCGTTTGGCCCCGAAAATCTCAACGTGCCGCGCGACGAAACCTGGCAGCGCGTCGCGCGCAGCCTCGACGCCGTCGGTATGACCGGCGTGCAGCTGCACCGGTCCGTCATGCATCTGAGCGGCGGGCAAATGCAGCGTCTCGCGCTCGCCGGCGCGCTCGCCATGCGCCCCGGCGTGCTCCTGCTCGACGAGCCCACCGCCAACCTCGACCCGAACGGCGTCGAACAGATCGTCGACGCGGTGCGCGGCGTGCTCGACCGCTACCATTCGACCATGGTGCTCGTCGAACACCGCGCCGGCCCGTGGATCGACATGATCGACCGCGTTGTTGTGCTCGGGCTCGAAACCGACGACATGCAGCGGGCGCGCGTCGCGCAGACCGGCGACGAGGACGAAGTCGACCGCAGCGGCTTCCGCCGCACCGTGGTCGTCGCCGACGGCACGCCCGACGACGTGTTCCGCAATCCCGACCTCGACTTCGCCGAACTCGGCATCTGGGTGCCGGCGAAATACCGCCGGCCCGGCGATGAGATCACGCGCATCCACACCGCCGACGAACCCGCGTATTCGGCGCGCACCGGCAACGGACAGGTCGTGCTCACCACCGACGACCTCGCCATCGGCCGCGCCGGCAAGCCCATCGCCGAACACATCGACCTCGCGTTCTCGTCCGGGCAGATCACCGCGCTCGTCGGCATGAACGGCGCCGGCAAATCCACGCTGTCGCTCACGCTCGCCGGCCTGCTCGAACCGGTGTCCGGGCGTGTGCGCGCGTCGGCAGAACTCGCCGCGGGCGCGGACGGCGACGACCCGTTCGCATGGAAATCCACCGAACTTGCGTCGCGCATCTCCTACGTGTTCCAAAACCCCGAACACCAGTTCGCGCGCGGCAGCGTGCTCGAGGAAGTCATGCTCGGGCCGCTGCGCACCGGCTGCGACGAAGAGGAAGCGGAACGCCGAGCGCGCGAACTGCTCACCCGCTTCAACCTCATCCAATACGCGAAGGCGAACCCGTACACGCTCTCCGGCGGAGAAAAGCGGCGCCTCACCGTCGCAGCGTCCCTAGCCGCCGCACCGCGCGTGCTGATTCTGGACGAACCCACGTTCGGACAGGACCGGCGCACGTGGATGCAGATCGTCACGCTCATCCACAGCCTGCGCGGCGACGGCGTGAGCATCATCGTCGTCACGCACGACCGGGAGCTCGTGACCGCGCTCGGCGCGCGGCTCGTCGAACTCGTGCCGGCCGACACGGCGGGGGAGTGGAAGACGCGCGGCGCTGCGGGCGCGAACGGCGTTCCCGCCGGAACCCCGCAGGTCGTGCCGGTCAGCGCGGTCAACGAGCGTACCGAAGCACCCAAGCCGTCCAGCCGGTCGAAGGTCATCGCCTCGATGAATCCGGCGTTCCGGCTCATCGGCGCCATGCTCGCCTCGCTGCCGCTGCTGCTCAGCCTCGACTGGGTGTCCGCGTCGGTGGCGCTCGGCCTCGAAGCCGTGATCCTCATGGCCGTGGGCTTCACGCCATGGCGCATCGTCAAATCAACATGGCCGGTATGGATCGGCGCGCCCGGATCGGCGCTCGCCGTGCTGCTGTACGGCAAATCGGGCGGCGCCACCTGGTGGCAGTGGGGCATGATCCACGTCACCGACCGGTCCGCGGAACTCGCGCTGGCCACCGCCGTGCGCATCCTCGCCATCGGCATCCCCACGATCATCACGGTGCTCGGCATCGACGCGACCGACCTGGCCGACGCGTTCAGCCAGAAACTGCGGCTGCCCGACCGGTTCGTATACGGCGGACTCGCCGGCATGCGGCTCTTCTCCGTGCTGCAGGACGACTGGTCGGCGCTCACCGCGTCCCGCCGTTCGCGCGGACTCGGCGACGACAACAAGTTCAAGGCGTTCTTCCCGCAGGCGTTCGCGCTGCTCGTGCTGTCCATCCGACGCTCCACCACGCTGGCCACGGCCATGGAGGCGCGAGGATTCGGCGGCGACGGGCCGCGCAGCCACGCGCGCGTGAGCGAAACCCACGCGCGCGACTGGGTGTTCCTAGCCGTGTGCCTCGCCATTCCGGTCGTGGCGCTCGTGTGCGCCGGTCTCGCCGGCACGTTCGCGTTCCTCGGCGGCAACTAGGGAACGGGCGTTTCAGCGAACATTCAGGAAATGGTCACAAAACTGGGACGGGACGGCCAGAGACGGCACAGTCCCGTTCCAGCGGTTTGCCACGCGGCGGCGGTTTCATGGCACAGTAGACGGACCGCCCAAGTTCGGTCCGGTTGAAACCACAGGCATACCGACCAAAGGACCATCATGTTCGTAGTGAAAAACGCATGGCGGAACGTCATACGCAACAAGGGGCGCAACATCCTCATCGCCATCATCGTCGCGATCATCGCGGCGGCCGCCACCATCGGCCTCGCGATCCGGCAGGCGGCCGTGACCGCGCGCGAAACCGGACTCGAAAACACGACCATCACCGCGCAGATCAGCTTCGACCGCAGCAAGGCGATCAGCGAGCTGCGCGAATCGTCCTCGTCCTCCGATTCTTCCTCGTCTTCGGACTCTTCGAATTCGTCTGATTCATCTTCGTCGTCCTCGTCGTCTTCGTCATCCGACTCCAAGCCCGACTTCGACGCGATGCGCGAGGCGATGAGCGACAAGCAGCTCACGCTCGCCGACTACCAGAAGTACGCCAAGGCGTCCAGCGCGGTCAAATCCACGTACTACACGGAAACCGCGTCGCTGGCCGCGACCGACGACTTCCAGCCGGTCGAGGACTCGACGTCCAGCTCGTCGTCCTCGTCTGACTCCAGCTCTTCTTCCTCCTCTTCCGATTCGTCGTCCAGTTCGTCCAGTTCCTCCGATTCGTCCAAGTCCGACGCGAACGGCGGCGACGGCCAGCAGCCCGGCGGCCAGGGCGGTGGCGACATGGGCGGCGGTATGGGCGGCATGACCATGACCACCGGTGACTTCTCGCTCGTCGGCTTCTCCTCCGACGAAGCCGTGTCCAACGCCGAAAACGGCACGTTCACCATGAGCGACGGCGAAGTGTTCGGCTACGACTCCGATTCGGACGGCGACGTCATCATCTCCAAGGAACTCGCCGACTTCAACAACCTGTCCGTCGGCGACACGATCACCGTCGAAAACGCGAGCGACAGCGACACCACGTACAAGCTCACCATCGTCGGCATCTACGAAAACAGCACCGAATCGTCTAACCAGATGGGCGGCCCGATGCGCTCCACCGCATCCGACCCGGCCAACGCGATCTACACGTCCGTCTCCACGCTGAAATCGCTCGGCCTCGACGCCGACTCGACGACCGAAACGACCGATTCGAGCGGCAACACCACCGAAACCGCGGCCGCGCAGCTCAACTACACGTATGTGTTCTCCAGCAAGGACGACTACGAGACGTTCGTTTCCGACGTCGCCAAGGCCGGCCTGAGCGACGACTACACGGTCTCGTCCGCGGACGTCGAACAGTACGAGTCCAGCCTCGTGCCGCTCAACAACCTCGCCCAGTTCGCGCTCACCCTGCTGCTCATTGTGCTCGGCGTCGGCGCGGTCGTGCTCGTCGTCATCACCCTATGCAACGTGCGCGAACGCAAGTACGAGGTGGGCGTGCTCACCGCGATCGGCGTGAAGAAGGTCAAGGTGGCCGCGCAGTTCACATTCGAGCTGCTCGTCGTCACGATGATCGGCCTCGCGCTCGGCGCTGCGGGCGGTGCGGTTGCGTCCGTGCCGGTGTCGAACCAGCTGCTCGCCGCGCAGGTCGCGCAGCAGGAGTCGCAGGCGTCCAGCCAGAACGCGCAGTTCGGCCGCGACATGCAGGGACCGGGCGCGCAGGGAACGTCGGACTCGGCTTCCTCCGACTCGTCCAACGCGTCGTCTTCGGCTGATTCCTCCTCGTCCGACTCATCGTCCAGCTCGTCGACGTCCGGCAGCTCGTCCAACGCGAACGCGTCCGGCACGAACAACGCCGGCCGGCCGAACGGCCCCGGCGGCATGATGGGACAGGCCGTCAGCTACGTCTCCAACGTCAACGCGACCGTCAACCTCAAGATCGTCGGCCAGCTGCTCGCCATCGGGCTCGGGCTCACGCTCGTCGCCGCGCTCGTCGCCGTCGTGTTCGTCATGCGCTACGAGCCGCTGCAGATCCTCGCCGACCGTTCGTGACCATCATCCCGCGCGTATATTCCGCACTCGCATTCATCAGTAAGGGACTGTCATCATGACTGAAACAACCGCAACAACCGCCGCAAAGCCAATCCTCGAACTTGACAACGTAAGCTACTCGTACACCAAGGGCGGCAAGAAGGTGCTCAAGAACATCACGCACGCCTTCCGTACCGGCGAAGTGCACTCCATCACCGGCCCGTCCGGCGCTGGCAAGACCACCATGCTCTCGCTCATCTCCGGCCTCGCCAACCCGACCGAAGGCAAGGTGCTGTACAACGGCAAGGACCTCGCCAAGCAGGACCGCTACGACTACCGCAGCCACGACATCGGCGTGATCTTCCAGAGCTTCAACCTGCTGCCGCAGCTGACGGTGGCGGAGAACATCATGCTGTCCATGGACGCCTCCGGCAAGAAGTTCGACAAGCCGAAGAAGGAGCTCGCGGTGGGCCTGCTCGAACAGGTGCACCTGCCGGCCGAGTATGCGAACGAGCGCATCCTGCACCTGTCCGGCGGCGAACAGCAGCGCGTGGCGATCGCGCGGGCGCTCAGCTACGGGCCGTCCGTGATCGTGGCCGACGAGCCGACCGGCAACCTCGACATGGGCACGCAGGAGGACATTATGTCGATCTTCCGTACGCTCGCCCATGAGCAGGGCGTGTGCGTGATCATCGTCACCCATTCGCCCGAAGTGGCGGCCGCCAGCGACGAGGTGTTCGAACTGGCGCCGCTGCGGAGGCGGTGATGCGCGGCCAGGCGTGGGCATAGACTGCACATTTCAAGGGATTATGTGGGCATAGACAGGACAGTGAGAGGGCTTCCGGGCTCTCGTACTGTCCCGTCTATGCCCACGCTTGTTGTTCGGACGCGGCATAGGCTCGTCGACATGAACGGTCCGGAAATGGGACGGATTCCGCCATACGGAGAGAAAGGGGGTAGGATGAGAATTGCTTGAGCGGCGGGGTCCTGCATGCTGTTCAGCATGAGCGTGTGCGCATGTTTGTGCTTGTGCGTGGAGGCCGCCGCGTGCTCAAGAAGACACGAAGAGTTCGAGGAAAGGTCCGCGCATGGTTGTTGCGCAGCATTATTCCGGCGTCACTCGCAACGCCGATCCCACCGTCACACTGAAGGCCGCCACCGCAGGCATCGCCGCGCTCGTCGCGGTCGCCACGATGACGCCGGGCGCGATCGCCGCCGAAACGAACCCGACTCCAGCGGTGACCGCCGTGGCCGAAGCCGGCGACGATCTGGCGCAGGCTCAGGCCGCGCTCGCCGCCGCGAAGAAGACGGTCGCCGAGAAGCAGGCCGCGCTGGATGCCGCGAAGAAGCTGACCGCCGGCGATTTCAAGGATGACGCCGACGTGAAGGCCTCGTCCGACGCGCTCGCCAAGGCCGAGGCCGAGCAGCAGTCGGCCGAGACCGCGGTTGCGGACGCACAGAAGGCGTACGACGCGAAGATCAAGGAGCTGGGCATCGACCCGCAGCAGCTCGCCGCCGCGCAGAAGGCTGCGACCGACGCGAAGACCGCGTACGATGCGGCGCAGGCGCTTGCTGATGCGAAGGGCAAGGCGGTCGAGGCCAAGACCAAGGACACGGATCAGCTCAAGGCCGCGTATGATGCCGCTGCCACCGCATACAAGACCGCGCAGGCCGACGCCGACGCAAAGAAGGCCGCGTACGATGCCGCCGAAGCAGAGGCGACCAAGGCCGGTGCCAGCGCCGAGCAGATCGCCGCAGCCAAGCAGAATGCCGACAAGCTCGCCGCCGACGCGCAGGTCAAGCTCAAGGCGTACGAGACCGCCAAGCAGGACGCCGACGCCAAGAAGCAGTCCGCCGACAATGCGGTCGCCGCGCTGAAGAAGGCACAGGATGAGCTGCCCGCACTGCAGTCCGCCGCCAAGAGCGCGGCCGCCGATGCCGCCGATGCGCAGGCCAAGTACCAGAAGGCGCTGGGCCTGTACAACATCACCGCACTCAAGGACAAGCTCGACGCAGCCAAGGACAAGCAAACCAAGGCCGCCGCAGCGGTGACCACTGCCGAGCAGGCCAAGAACGCTGCCGATGAGGCCGCAAAGACGGCGGCCGCCAAGAAGGTTGCCGCCGACAAGGCCGAGGCAAGCACCAAGAAAGCCGCGGATGAGGCCGCCGTCAAGGTCGCCGAGCTCGATCAGCAGGAGCAGGAAGGTTCGCTCGGCTTCTTCAAGGCGGTTGGGGCGACCGATGCTGCCGCAGTGCTGACCGATCCGTCCAAATCCAAGAAGCCGGAACTGATCAAGGAGTGGGTGCTCCCATACATCGGCAAGGCCGAATCTGCAACCAGCCTCGAACATTTCCAGCAGTCGATCGAGGTCGTACGCAAGGCCAACGAACTGCGCAAGTCGGTGGGTCTGAGCGAACTGCAGATCACGGACACGTTGATGGCCATGGGACAGGCGAACGCCAACTACGGTTCGCATATCTATAACCAGAATCGGACCCAGCCGTATGTCAGCCCTCATTCTGAACAGTTCGACAACACAGGGGAAAACTTGGCGGCGAGCGGTGGATATCCCGTGGCGCCGGAGCCTGTGAGCACTGCTTTCCATGGTTGGTATGACGAAGAAAAAGTCGCATATGACATGGGAGAGAATTGCCAGCCTGTTGCAGCGAACGGAAACAGCTGCGCAACGGGGCATTACACCAACATCGTCAATGGCCTGTCGACGGTGCCAATGCAGCAGGGGGAGCTCATTTACTCTTTATCCGGTGCCGGTATCAGCACCGTCGAGACTTCGACATGGTACGGTACCACCGTTGAACAGTTGTTCAGCGGAACCCAGTATTACGGGTATCCGGATTTCGTCAAGCCGAATAACGATGCGAAGTACACGCCGGATCAGTATGAGCAACGTCTTACGGCTTATGTGAATCAGCTGGCCAGCGACAAGGCCGACGCCGCCGCAGCCAAGACCACTGCGGACGCCAACTACGCGAAGGTGCAGCAGGCCGTCGCGGATGCCGACAAGGCGTTGACCGACGCACAGGCCGACCAGCAGGCCAAGACCACGGCGTACGACAACGCGGTCAAGGCGAAGAGCGACGCGGATGCGGCGGTCAAGACCGCTCAGGACGCGTACGATGAGGCATCCAAGTCGCTGGGCGAAGGAGTCGAGATCCCGACCAAGGCCGAGGTCGACAAGCTGGAAGCCGCTGCGAACAAGGCCGCCGAAACCAGCAAGAAGGCCGACGCCACGGTCACCGCCAAGCAGGGAGAGATCGCCACGCTGACCGCTTCGCAGAAGGCCGCGCAGGAGTCTTCAGACAAGGCGTCCGCTGCAGCCGAAACCGCGAAGTCCGCCTCCGACGAGGCCGCGAAGGCTTCTTCCGATGCCGCCAAGACCGTGGAGACGCTGTCCGCCAAGCGCAAGGCCGCAGACGAGGCAAAGTCCGCCTCCGACAAGGCCTCCACTGCCGCAGCGGCCGCCAAGCAGTCCGCTTCCGCCGCCGAATCCGCCTACGTGTCCTCCTACAACGAGCTCGCAGAACTCACCAAGGAGCAGCAGGCGCTGCAGGCTGATGCGGATGCGAAGAAGACGGCATGGCAGCAGGCTGATAAGGCTTGGCAGGATTTGGTGACGGCTTCGGGCAGCGAGGACGTGCTGAATCTGAAGAAGGCGTTGGATGAGGCGAACGCGAAGCTGGAGGCCGCGAAGCAGGGCCAGCAGACCGCGCAGAAGGCATTGGACGACCTGGTCGCGAAGAAGGTGTCCGAGGCGGTCGCTCAGGCCGAGGCCGAGTTGAAGATCGCGGTGAAGGCCGAAGAGGAGGCGCAGAAGAAGGTCGACGAGCTGACGCCGTCCACGCCGGATCCGACGCCCACCCCGACCCCGGATCCTGATCCGGAGCCGTCTCCGGAACCCGAGCCGACGCCGACCCCGACGCCGGAGGCGGTGGAGCCGCAGGACGTGTATCGCCTGTACAATCCGCATACCGGCGAGCATTTCTACACGGCGAACTCGGTGGAGCGCGATGCGTTGTCGGCCAGCGGCTGGAACTATGAGGGTGTGGGCTTCAAGGCCGCCAAGAAGACCGGTGTTGAGGTGAAGCGCTATTACCGTTCGGGCGGCAAGCACATGTTCACCACGAGCAAGGCCGAGCAGGCGGCGCTCGTGAAGGCTGGCTGGAAGTATGAGGGCGTCGCGTTCCTTGCCCCGGAGGACAAGGACGGGTCGAACGACGTATACCGCCTGTACAACGCGAAGAACGGCGACCACCTGTTCACCGTGAGCAAGGCGGAGCAGTCCGTGCTCGCCCATCGCGGCTGGAACGACGAAGGTATCGGCTACCTCGCCGTCAAGTAATACCGACCCGTACCATCCATAGGAGAACGTCCCGCGAGCCCATCCCGGCCCGCGGGACGTTCCATATTTTCACGTCTCGGGTCACGCGATGGCAGTTCCGGGTGATATCCCAACCCGTGACCCCTCGTAACGCGGTCGTCAAAGGTCATGCGATAGCAAAACCCGTCAAATTTCCATCGCGTGATTCCGATCTGAGCACGCGATGGCATCGCAACGTTCACATTCCATCGCGTGACCGTGTAAAGCAGTGGAAACAAGGTCACGCGATGGAAATTGCGGGCGATCTGCCATCCCGTGAAGAGGTGCGCAGTCTCGCAATGGCAAAAATGTCTTATTTTCCATCGCGTGACCTTGCAAGACCCTCGGAAGATACCGACAGAAGGTCACAAGATGGTATTTCGATGGCGTTGTGCCATCGCGTGATGAACGGGCTGATCACGAGATGGAAAAAGGTGCCGGAATTCCATCGCGTGACCTTGTGTGTGAGCTGAAGGTACTATACGGACGATTTACGGGAAGATGGACGGGACGAGAATGCTGCCGCGCGAGGAGGGGCGAGCGAGGATATACGATGGGCGCGGGGATGGGGTAGGGTGGCGGGTATGCCGATTTCCGCAGAAGTACTGGCCAACGTGAAGGCCGAACGCATCCGTCGTGTATCCGATCTCGCTAACCGCCGCAGCCGCGAACGGTACGGTAAATTCCTGATCGAGGGGCCGCAGTCCGTGCGCGAAGCCGTCACGTGGCAGCCCGAAGTCGTGCGCGACCTGTACGTCGAAGCCGCCGGCAGCGACCCGGACTCGCCGTTCGCCAATCCGACCATCGCGAAAATCGCGGGACGCGCGCTGCAGCACGGCATCTACGTGCACAAGGCGACGCGCGACGTCATGGCGAAGATCAGCTCCGACGCGCAGGGCATCGCCGCGGTCGGCGACATGGACGCCATGCGCGAGGCGCTGCGATACGACGAGACGAAGCATGACGGCGACGGCGAGCCGTTCGTCGCCGCGTTCTGGCAGGTGCGCGACCCGGGCAACGCCGGCACGGTGATCCGCGCGGCCGACGCGGCCGGTTGCGACGCGGTCGTGCTCGTCGACGAATGCGTGGACCCGTTCAACCCGAAAGTGATCCGCTCCACCGCCGGATCGCTGTTCCACCTGCCCGTCGTCGCGATGGGAACCGACGAATTCCTCGACTGGGCGCGCAGGCAGGGCATGACGGTGATCGCGGCCGACGTGTACGGCACGGACGGACGCAGCCCCGAATCTCTGCCGGACGTGCTCGCCGAACGCCGCGACGCGAAGGCTGCCGGCGCAAGTCCGGCCGGCGAGGCGATCCTGTTCGGCAACGAGGCGCGCGGCCTGCCCGAGGCGATCCTCGCGCAGATGGACCGCATCGTGTCCATTCCGATCTACGGTAAGGCCGAATCGCTCAACCTCGGCACCAGCGCCGCGGTGATGCTCATGAGCCTTGCCATGACACGGTGAGACGCGAACGGGCGGTCCGCCGCGACCCCATGGGATTCGCATCCGGGAGGAATGCCGCGGATTGCATGGTCTGCATGATCTGCACGATCAGTGGCATGACGTGTCCGCGCATCGGAGGATGTGAGCCCTCACGGCCGGTCTATGTCGAGTCGTCTGGGAAGAATGGACAGTTGGTAAAACGCTTGAAAAACGCATGTTTTCACGCATGCGACGCTTGCAAGTCAAGGAAAGGGTGCTCGTGGCAGAAGCGCAATTCGATGCCCAGTCGGTAACCGGTACGGTGACCGACGGCATTGCCAAAATCGAGAACGCCTCCACTTCGGAGGAACTGAAATCCATCAAAAGCGAGGTCATTTCGGCGCTGACCCTCGCCAGCAAGGGCATCGGCGCCTTGCCGGTCGACCAGAAGAAGGACGCCGGCAAGCTCATGAGCAAGCTGCGCGCCGACTTCGGCCGCGCGTTCGGCGCCAAGGAAGCACAGGTCAAGGCCGACGAGGAAGCCAAGGCCCTCGCCGCCGAAACCGTCGACATGACCCTGCCCGTCGAGCGCAAGCCGCTCGGCGCACGCCACCCGATCTCCAAGGTCATCGAAGACGTCGAGGACTTCTTCACCTCGATGGGCTGGCAGATCTCCGCCGGCCCCGAAGTGGAAACCGAATGGTACAACTTCGACGCGCTCAACTTCGGCCCCGACCATCCGGCTCGCCAGATGCAGGACACGTTCTACGTCAAGGGCAACCAGGCCAAGGACGCCGCCGGCTTCGTCGGCAGCAACATGGTCGTGCGCACGCAGACCTCCTCCGATCAGGTCCGCGCGCTCCTCACCCGCGGCGTGCCGCTGTACATCGCATCCCCGGGCCGCGTGTTCCGCACCGACGAGCTCGACGCCACCCACACGCCGGTCTTCCACCAGTGCGAGGCGCTCGCCGTCGACAAGCACCTGACCATGGCCGACCTGAAGGGCGTGCTCGACAAGCTCGCCGTCGCCATGTTCGGCCCCGAGGCCAAAACCCGCCTGCGCCCGAGCTACTTCCCGTTCACCGAGCCGAGCGCCGAGCTCGACCTGTGGTTCCCCGACAAGAAGGGCGGCGCAGGCTGGCTCGAATGGGGCGGCTGCGGCATGGTCAACCCGAACGTGCTCAAGTCCGCCGGCATCGACCCGGACGTGTACACCGGCTTCGCGTTCGGCGTCGGCATCGAGCGCACGCTGCTGCTGCGCCACGACATCAACGACATGCACGACCTGGTCGAAGGCGACGTGCGATTCAGCGAACAGTTTGTGATGGGGGAGTGAGATAGCCCATGCCCATGATCGATATCGATTGGCTCAAGGACCATGTCGAGGTTCCCGCGGACCTCACCTATGAGCAGCTCGCCAAGGACCTCGTGCGCGTCGGCCTCGAGGAGGAGGAGATCCACGCCTCCCAGGTGACCGGCCCGATCGTCGTCGGCTACGTGGTGGATGCCACGCCGGAACCGCAGAAGAATGGCAAGATCATCAACTGGTGCCACGTCGACTGCGGCCCCGAATGGAACGAAACCGACGAAAACGGCAACAAGGTGCCGCGCGGCATCATCTGTGGCGCGCCCAACATGAAGGCCGGCGAAAAGGTCGTCGTGACCCTGCCTGGTGCCGTGCTGCCCGGCGACTTCAAGATCGAGCCGCGCAAGACCTACGGCCACATCTCCAACGGCATGTGCGCGTCCGAACGCGAGCTCGGCCTCGGCGACAACCACGACGGCATCATCCTGCTGCGCAACTACGGCTTCACCCCGGCCGAATACGACGCGCTCAAGCCCGGCGACGACGCGATGCACCTGCTGCACCTCGACCAGCCGCTGCTTGAGATCAACATCACGCCGGACCGCGGCTACGCGTTCTCCTACCGCGGCGTCGCGCGCGAATACCATCATTCGACCGGCGCGACGTTCGTCGACCCGGCGATCGAGTACGGCGAGAAGGCCCCGGCCGCGACCGGCGACCCGAACGTCAAGCCCGACATCGAAGTGATCGTCGACGACAGCAACCCGATCCACGGCGTGCCCGGCTGCGACCGCTACTACGCGCGCGCCGTGCGCGGCTTCAACCCGAACGCGCACACGCCGAACTGGATGCGCCGCCGTCTCGTGCGCGCCGGCATGCGTTCCATCTCGCTCGCCGTGGACGTCACCAACTACGTGATGCTCGACCTCGGCCAGCCGATGCACGCCTACGACATGGACAAGATCGAAGGCCCGATCGTCGTGCGCCGCGCCCGCGAAGGTGAGAAGCTGACCACGCTCGACGGCAAGAACCACGATCTGAGCACCGAGGACCTGCTCATCACCGACTCGCCGAACGGCGAACGCGGCTCGCGCATCCTCGGCCTCGCCGGCGTGATGGGCGGCCTGTACGGCGAAGTCACCGCCGACACCAAGAACATCCTGCTCGAGGCCGCGCACTTCGACCAGGTGACGGTCGCGCGTTCCGCACGCCGCCACAAGATCCCGTCCGAAGCGTCCCGTCGCTTCGAACGCGGAGTCGACACGCAGCTGCAGCCGGCCGCCGCGCAGATGGCCGCCGACCTGCTGTCCCGCTACGGCGACGGCGAGCCGAGCGAACATCCGGCCGACGTGAACAACGTCGTCTTCCGCCGTCCGATCCACTTCAAGGCGAGCGAGGTCGCGCGCGTGGCCGGCCTGAACCTTGACGTGAACCGCATCAGCGACATTCTCACCGACATCGGCTGCCGCGTGGCCGGCGGCGGCAACGGCGAATTCTCCGTGACCGCGCCGAGCTGGCGCCCGGATCTGAACGAGCCGTGCGACTTGGTCGAGGAAGTGGCCCGACTCGTCGGCTACGACGAGATCCCGGTCACCGTGCCGCCGGCACCAGTCAACGGTGCGGTCGGCCTGACCTCCGAACAGCGCCACCGCCGCCAGATCGCCAACGAGCTGGCCGAATACGGCATGGTCGAAGCGCTCAGCTACCCGTTCATCGGCGACGAGGAATACAAGGAATTCAGCTACGACGCGGACGAGATCAAGCGCGTGAGCGTCGAGGTCGCCAACCCGCTGGCCGGCAACCGTCCGTTCCTGCGCCGCGACATCCTGCCGACCCTCGCCGGCACTGTGCAGCTCAACCTGCGCCGCGGCCTCGAGAACATCAGCCTGTACGAGATCGGCCACGTCTACCTGTGGGATCCGAACGCGCCGGCCATTCCGGCCCTGCCGGGTGGCGTCAAGCCGACCGACGAGCAGCTCGCCGCGCTCGACGCCGGTCTGCCCAAGCAGCCGATGCACGTCGCCGGCATCTTCACCGGACTGGCCGAAAACAGCGGCTGGCTCGGCGACAAGCGTCCGGTCGACTGGAGCGACGCCGTCGAGGCGGTGCGCCGCATCTCCAAGCTGCTCGGCGCGAACCTGACGCTCGACCAGCCGGCCGCCGCCGACGTGCCCGCCCAGTGGCATCCGGGTCGCGCGGCCCGCGTCATGGCCGGCGACGCGTTCGTCGGCATGGTCGGCGAACTGCACCCGCACGTCAACGAGGCACTCGGCTTCCCGGCCCACTCGGCCGCGTTCGAACTGGATCTCGACGCGCTGTTCGCCACGCTCGACGGCAAGCCGGTCCAGGCCAAGCCGATCTCCACGTTCCCGCCGGTCAAGCAGGATCTCGCGTTCACCGTGGCCGACACGGTCAGCGCCGACCAGCTGGAGAACGTGATCCGCGAGGCCGCGGGCGACGCGCTCGAATCGATCGAACTGTTCGACGTGTTCACCGGCGACCAGATCGGCGAGGGACTCAAGTCGCTCGCGTTCGCCGTCGTATTCCGTGCGCCCGACCGCACGCTCACGGCTGAGGACAGCGAAGCAATCCGCAAGGCGATCGTGGACAAGGCCGCCGAACTCGGCGCCCAGCTGCGCGCCTGATCGCGCGGAGCGCAGCCGCACGATGTGAGATGGGGCTTTCCGCCGCAAGGGGAAAGCCCCATTATTGATATGACGACCATGCAAGGATGGAGACTATGACCGATTCCCAGAACACGAACGGCGATCAGCAGGCCGAAGGCCAGACCGCCGGAGCGGCGTCGAACGGCGCGCCGCAGTACGGGCAGTACCAACAGCCGGAATACGGTGCCATGGCCAGCCAGTATCCGGCCGGATACAATCCGTACGTGTACGGGGCGCCGGATCCGACGCCGGCGACTCCGGCCGCGAACGCGCAGCCGAACGGG
>NZ_JGYN01000010.1 GCF_000741165.1 Bifidobacterium biavatii DSM 23969
CCGTCCGCCAACGAGCACGGCGGCAACGGCGTCGACCACAACACCGACGACATCGACCACAACACCGACGACATCGGCCGCAACGCCGCACACCAGGCCATGCCGCCGCACGCCGCGTCCGTCGCAGGCCGGCTCCTGCGCGTATTGCGCCAGCTGGCATCGCGGTATGACGAGCGCCGATGGACGACGGCGTTCGCCGCGCTGTTCGGCGCATACCTGCTGCTGGGGTCGATCGTGGGCCATATGGCCCGGTACGTGCCGATGACGTGGGGTTCGGCCGTGATCGCAGCGGTCTGCGTTGCGGCGTGTCTGCTGCTGCCCGCCCTGCCGACGGTCGGCGCGGGCGTGCTGGCGCTGGCGTGGTCGGCGACGCCGTTGGTCGGGACGATGGACGGCATGAACGGTCAGGCCGGCAATGCGATCGGCTGGAATACCGTGGCGATGATCGGCGCGAACGGCATCGTTGCAGGCAGCGGACCGATCGCCGCGATCATGTTGCCGCCGAATCTGGAGTATGCGGCGCTGTTCGCGGTCGGCGTGGCCGTGTTCCGCGTCGGGTTGCGCTGTCTGCCGGTCCCGGCGGCCGCCATCGTCGTCCATGCCTGCGGGTCGTTCGTCGTCAACGCCCGTGCGGGCATGTTCGCCGAACCGTACGCGGGCGTCGGCTTCGACGCGGTCGGAGAACTGACCTCGACGATCATCCGGTTCGCGGTGGCGGCCGTCGCCGGATACGCGCTGCGCGAGCAGATGCGGCGGCAGGCGACGGAATCGGCGCTGGAGCGCAATCGTTTGCTGTTGGAACGCAGCCGCATGCGCGAGACGATGGCGACCGGACTGCACGACGACGTGTCGAACAGGCTCGCGTTTCTGCTCATGGTCATGGACCGTCACACGGACAACGGCGAGCCGATCGGCGGCGACGAATTGCGGCTGATGCGGGACGCCGCGCAGGAAGCGTACGACACGACGCGCGGCATGATCCGCGAACTCGGACGGCCGACAACTCCGGCACGCCCTGCGCAAGAACTGCGGACGACAGAGAACATGACCGGCTATCGATGGATCGGCTTGATCGGCGATCGTTTGCGCGTGCACGACGCGCGGCTGTCGGAATCGGGATTCGACGGCGCCGGCCTGTCGCCGACGACCGAGACGGCGCCGCCGGCGGTCGCGCGGCCCGTATTGGCGGAAACGCTGGCGTTCATCGATGAATGCTATGCGAACATCGTCCGCCATGCCGACCCGAACAGCCCGTACATCGTCGCGGTCAACGCGACCGCCGCGCGCATCGTCGTCTCCTGCTCCGACACCGTCCGCACCGACTCTTCCGGAGAACCGACGCAACCGATCGCGGCGCACGGCGCAGCCGATCATCATGGCAACGCCCAGATCCCAAACAACGACGGCCGTCACAACTACGCCGGACACGATGGCACCGGACTGGCTCGCCATCGCGCGCTCATCGGACGCCTCGGCGGCTCGCTGACCGTCTCCGCCGACGGCGATGCGTGGCAGTGCGAGGCGATCATTCCCTACCGTGCGTGACAGGCCCCAATTCGTGACACGGTGCGTGACAGGGAGCGAACCGCGTCTCCCCTCTATGCACGCACAACCATTGAAAAATCAGTCTTTTTCATGAATCGCCGCCATCACATGCCGCTCCGTGTCACGCTCCCGCCGCACATGCGTCGTGCGGCGCGCGACGCGGGGTTGGGCGCGAAGGCGAAACGGCGCACACTGGAACCACCGGGGCATCGAGGACTTCCGGCACCGCCGACAAGCCGAAGGAGGCCATCATGAGGCGGCACGACATCAACGACGTGGCAGGCCGAACCGGGCAGGACCATTCCCCTGGTTCGCCTGGCGCATCCGATGGGTCCGGCGCGTCCGGCTCGCCCGATGCGTCCGGCATCGCGGCCCGTCGCACCTCGGGAGTTGCACGCGCTGTCACCATCGCGCTGATCGCGGCCGTGGCCGTGGCGCTGATCGCCGCGGCCGCGTACGGGTTCCACCGCGAGCGCCGCACGCGCATCACCATCATGGCATGGGGTTCCGCGGCACTGGCCGAACAGGTTGAGCGACTCGGCTCGGATTTCGCCAGCGCGAACAAATTGGACGACGATCAGGTGCGCGTCGTCCATCCCGAGGCCGGCATCACGGCGGAACAGTTGTCCGAGCGCATCGCGCAGGCGCAGCAACAGGGCGTCGTGGCGCTGATCGCCTCCGCCGCATCGTTCGACGACGCCACGGACGCCACGAGCTGCGACAGTCCCATCACCATGTATCCGGATGCGTCGGTGGGCGCTGATCCGGCGTTCAGCGACGCGTTCGCCGCAACCGTCCCCAACGCCGCATGGCGTTACTTCACCTGCGACGGCGACCATGTCAGCACGGTGCTCGACGGCACCACCGACGATCATCTCACGCGCCGATGCGAGCGCGACGACCAACGCGGGTCGACGATCTGCGCCACCGATCGCGGCAGCACCGAATACCGCCCGGCGGCGAGCGTCAAGGTGCTCGACGCCGACGCGGCCAAGCAGTGCGAGGCTACCGGCGAATGCGCGTGGGAGCAGACCGCCATGCTGCAACGGTATGCGTCCACGCAGCAGGGATTATTACTGAACCGTTCGCGCACGTGGATGCGACTGACCGGCGGCGCGGCAGGCACGGCAGACGCAACCGGCAGTACCACGAGCGCCGGCACCACTGCCGATTCCTCCACATCCGACGATCCTCTGATCGCCTTCTACCCCTACGATTCCGCCGGAGGCGCCCGATCCGCCACCGAACTCAATGATCAGTTCGCCCGTTTTCTGGAGTTCCGATGAACGACCCGCTGTATCAGCCGAGCGACCCGAATCAGGTGCTCGCCGCTCCCGCGACCTATGACATTCTCTTCAATCACGACAACGCCGTCGACGAAGCGCACGGCGGCCGTCCCCCGCGTCGCAACGCGCGTCGCCGCCGCATCCTCGGCTGGGTCGCGTTTGCGCTTGTGGCGCTGCTCATGGTCCTGTCCCTGCTGCGCATGGTCGTCTTCGCCGATCCGAAGCTCAGGATCACACTGGTCGACGCCGGCCAATACGCGACGGTCGTCTCCGACGTGACGCGCGATTTCGCCTACGAGCAACGCATGCATGCACGCGACATCCAGATACGCACGCTGTCGTCCGCCGACGGCGATCAGCTGCGCCGCGCATGGGCGTCGATGCGCGCCGACAATGTGCAGGACGTGATCGTTGCGCCGGCCGCCACGCTCGACCGGCTGGCCGAGGACGGCTATGTCACGCCGTTCTCGTCACTGGCTGAATTGCAGTATGCGCAGGGTTCGACCGCGATGACGACCGACGACGCGACGACATGGTACGACGATCAGTATGGATATCCGTCGAATACGGCCGCCTCGCAACCGTCCGCGATGCGCGGCACGTGGTACGAGCTGCCGATCGACGGCGCGGCCGGCCAGGCACCCGGCACTGCGGACGGCACTTGGGACTGCACACGTTCCGCCGCGTCCGAATCGAACGTCGCGCAGGTGACGTGCCGCGCGGTGGATGACGGCACGGACGCCGGACGTCAGCTGAGCATACGCACGTACGAGCCGGCGTCGATCGTCGTCGTGCCACGGTCCGACGACCATGCCGGCGACGGCACGGCGGACTCGGACAGCGGCACGGACAACGGCTCAAACGAGACAGACGGCGGTACGACGAACGGTTCGTGGACGCAGCGCGGCCCGATCATGATTCGTCAGACGAAGGTGTACGGTCTGCGTCTCGACACGTCCGCACGCTGGACCGCCGCGCGCGATCACGCCGGCGCGGCCGCCACGAACCGCGCGGCCTACGTGCTCGGTCTCGCCGAAGCCGATCCGGCCGCGCCGGTCAGCTATGCCGACAGCGACGGCGTGCTGTCGCAGACCGCCATCGATCTGATCGCCTACCTGCGCTTCCTTGAGCCGGCGTGACCGGCTACATCCAGCCGTTGCGGCGCAGGTGGCCGCGCAGGGCGACGCCGGAGAGGGAAAGTACGAAGGCGGTAAGGGCTGCGATGGTCATGTCGATCGGTCCTTTCGTGTGAAGTGGTGGACAACCCGACGGTTACGGATTGTAGGCGGGCGATGTTGCGGGCGATGGGCCCGCAGGCTTGTCGCATGTTACGGTATGCGCGCCCGCGGCGTCAAGAGTCGGGATGGTGATCTAGACGACGTTGTCCGGAACCGAAATAACGGAAATACGGAAAAGGCGTCTGACCGGAACGCTGCGAACGATTCGGAGCGTTTCGGTCAGACGCCGGTCAGACGCCGGTCAGACGCCGTGCAATCACGCCTCGGACAGCGCGTCGACGATGTAGTTGTTGATCGTCGCCTTGACGGACTCGAGGTGATCGGACTTGGTCGCGGCGATGAGCTCGGACTGCGGCTTGTCGATCGCGTACTCGGCGAGCGAGGCGAGCGTGGCGGTGCCGTTCTCGACGGTCGCGCCGATGCCGGAATCGTAGGAGCTGTAGCGTTCGGCCATGAGGTTCTGGATGAAGCCGTCGCGGTTCATCTTGTCGGCGACCAGCAGGCCGGCGGCGTAGGAGTCCATGCCGGCGATGTGCGAGCGGAACAGATCCTCCGCGTAGAAGGAGGTGCGGCGCGGCTTGGCGTCGAAGTTCAGTCCGCCGTGGGGGCCGATGGAGCCGGCCTGCAGGACCTCCCACATGACGGCGACGGTCTCGTACAGGTCGGTCGGGAACTCGTCCATGTCCCAGCCGATGAGCTTGTCGCCCTGGTTGGCGTCGAGCGAGCCGAGGAAGCCAGCCTCGCGGGCGACCCGGATCTCGTGCTGGTAGGTGTGGCCGGCCAGGTTGGCGTGGTTGCCTTCGAGGTTGAGCTTGAAGACGTCGGTCAGGTCGTGGCTGCGCAGGAACTCGATGGCGGTGGCCGCATCGAAGTCGTACTGGTGCAGCGTCGGCTCCTTCGGCTTCGGCTCGATGAGGAACTGGGCGTCGAAGCCGATCTCCTTGGCGTAGTCGGCGCACATGTGGAAGAACTTGGCGATGTGGTCCTGCTCGCGCTTCATCTCGGTGTTCCACAGGTTCTCGTAGCCTTCGCGGCCGCCCCAGAACACGTAGTTCTCGGCGCCGAGGCGCTTGCCGATCTCGAGGCTCTTCTTGAGCTGGCCGGCGGCGTAGGCGTAGATGTCGGCGAACGGCGATGTGGCGGCGCCGGACACGAAGCGCGGGTTGGTGAACAGCGAGGAGGTGTTCCACAGGAGCTTGACGCCGGTGGACTTCATGTTCTCCTCGATCTTATCGACGACCTTGTCGAGGTTGGCGTTGGTTTCGCGCAGGGTGTCGCCTTCCGGCGCGATGTCGCGGTCGTGGAAGCAGAAGTATTCGACGCCGAGCTTGTCGAACAGCTCGAACGCGTAGTCGACCTTGGCGAGCGCCTGATCCATCGGATCGGTGTACTTGTAGTACGGGCGGTGCGCGGTGCCGGTGCCGAACGGGTCGACGAGCTCCTGATTGAAGGTGTGCCACCAGGCGACGGCGAAGCGCAGCCAGTCCTTCATCTTCTTGCCGGCGACGACGCGGTCGGCGTCGTAGTAGTGGAAGGCAAGGCCCTCCTGCGGTCCCTTCGTGCGGCCGACGTATTCGATCTTGTCAACGTCCCACAGACCCATCGTGGTCTCCTTTGCTGATGTCCGCTCGCGCGGACGGTTAATATGCACATCGTTGTTCCGGCTTCGCGTTCTGTTGCGCCCTGCGCCCATCGCGTTCCGCCGGCTGACATCCACGATAATAAAACCATTTAACTATCTTTGTCAAATCACTAAACTTAATCGCGCGCAATACGGCGCGTCATCAATCATTCCAACGATTTTCAGCTCCATATCATCATGCAATGCACAGTGATCGCAAAACGATTCATCTCTTCACATTTTGACGTATATGAGCTGTGCGGCCCGAGGTATCGGAATCTCGCCGTCGCGCGATGCCGTGTTGTTAGCGACACTGGCGTGCCATGACGCTCCCCCAGTCGACTTGCGGTCGACAGCCCCCTCAGCCGAGGGGGCCGAGACTACCGCCAGCATCGCGATGCGTTAAACACATGCGGGCACGGCGGCGGAGAAGCCTCATCGCACGCCGGCTACGGCTCCCCCGCCGCCGCGCACGCGCACCGCCTAATCGGCCGTCATGAACCGCATCGGATCGTCGAACAGCCGGCGCAGGCCCATCACCGCCGCGCCGCGCATCGCCGGATGCTCGGTGACCGGCGGAAACATGAGCCGCACGCGCGTCGCGTCACGCGCAAGAATCTGCGACTGGACGCGACGTTCCAGATCGGCGAGCAGGCCGTCGCCGAACCCGCTCCACAGGCCGCCGAGCACGATGTTTTCCATGTCGATCATGTTCACCGTCGACGCGAGCGCCGCGGCCAACGCGGACAGCGCGCGCTCCACGGCAAGCGCCGCCTTCGTATCGCCGCCGCGCCACGCCGCATACAGGTCGGGCAGCAGCTCGGTGCTCGCAGCCGCCGAATCGTCGTCCTCCGCCAGCCCGGCCGCGACGGTCAGCGCACGGCGTCCTGCAATCGTTTCCAAACAACCGTGCCGGCCGCAGCGGCACAACGAACCGTGCAGGTCGACGCAGATGTGCCCGATCTCCCCCGCGAAGCCGTGATCGCCGCGCACGATCTGCCCTTCACGCACGTACGCGCCACCGATGCCGATGTCGGTGGACACGTACACGAACGAGTCGAGCGGGCCGATCGGCCAGTCGCGGTCGGCGCGCTGCGACGCGTAGCCGGGAATCTGCGCGATCGCGGCCAGCGTCGCCTCGTTGTCGGCGCTTGCGTCAAGCCGCGAGAAAACCGCGTACCGGTTCAGGTCGATGTCGCGCCAGCCGAAGTTGCGCGCGACGAGCAGACGGTCGCCGTTGGTCACCAAGCCCGGCAGCGCGAGCCGAGAGCCGGCGATGCGATAGCCGCGTTCGGCCAGGTCACGTTCGACCGGGCGCATCATGCCGTCGAGTTCGGCGAACGCCGCGTCCGGATCGACGTTGACCATCGTGCGTTCGTGCCAGTCGCTGCATACGATGTCTCCACTGACGTCGAGCACGACGTAGCCGATGCCGTCCGTGTTGATCTGCATGCCGACGCCGACCCAATGTCCCGGCGCGAACGCCAGCGGCGTGGCCGGACGACCGTACGTAGATTCGGTGGTCGGCGCGAGCTCGCGCAGCACGCCGTTCCTGAGCAGAATGTCCGTCAGCAGCGACATGGTCGCCTTCGTCAGCCCGATGCTCTTGGCGAGCGCCGCGCGGCTCATCGGCACGCGCGAACGGGCGATGGTCGACAGCACCACCGACATGTTGTGCGTGCGCAGATCGTCCTGTCCAATCCGTTTCGCTGCGGGCATCCTCGCTCCCCTCTCCGTCGTCTACGGACTTAGTCCAACGGTTTTCCTATGTCACTATAATGGCACGTCGGCGCGCACACGCTCGACCTGCCGCCACGCCGGGGCGCGGGGCGCGGGGCGAGCGGCTAAGCTGTTGTCGGTTTTCGTTTCGGGCCACGGAGCCGGAACGTCGGAACGTCGAATGAGAAGGAGCTCAGGGGCAATGCCGCGCAAGTTCACGCTGTCGCCCACCATTGGCAAGGTCATGCTGCTGGCATGCGCGATGCTGTGGGGAGGCAGCTATCCGACCGCGAAGGTCGCAATGAGCGTCGTCACACCGCAGTATCTCATGGCGATCCGCCTGCTCGCCGCGTCCGCGATCATGCTCGTCCTGTTCCGCAAGCAGATCGTGCCGTATCTCAACCGCCGCATCATCGTGCCCGGACTGCTTGTCGGCGCGACGTACTGGGGCACGATGGTCAGCCAGATGACCGGACTGACCATGATCGAGCCCGGCCGCAGCGCGTTCCTGACGGCCGCGTACTGCGTGATCGTGCCGTTCACGTCGTGGCTGCTCATGCACCAGCGGCCGACCGCGCGCAATCTCGTCGCCGCGGCGCTGTGCCTGACCGGTGTCGGCTTCGTGTCGCTCAGCTCGGGGCTCGGCGGGTTCTCGGTCAGCATCGGCGACCTGCTGACGCTGCTGTGCGCGTTCGTGTTCTCGTTCAATCTGGTCTGGCTCGGCAAGTTTGGCCAGACGATCCACCCGGTCGCGCTCACGTTCGCGCAGTTCGTGGTGGCCGGCGTCGCCTGCCTGATCGGCGGGATTCTGACCGAGCCGGCGCCGAGCGCGGCATGGCTGCAGCCGAACGTGCTTGCATGCCTCGTCTACCTGTTCTTCGGCGCGACGATGTGCGCGCAGATCATGCAGAACATCGGACTCAAGGTCACGCCGCCCTCGCAGGCGTCGATCATCATGTGCCTGGAGACGGTGTTCAGCCTGCTGTTTTCCGTGCTGTTCTACGGCGAGCGCGTGCAGGCGGCGGCCGGCGTGGGCTTCGCGCTGATCTTCTCGGCGATCCTGTTCTCGCAGATCCGGCTCAACGGGCGGATGCTGGAGCGACTGAGGCATTGATGCCAACTGTCAGCTGCGTCACAGTTCCCGGGATTGTCCGCGGATAATCCCGGGAACCGGACCACGTTCGTTCGCACATGTTCACCGTTGGAAACCCAAGGATCCGCGTTCGGGTAATGTTCAAAAATGTGCGCTTTCTGGTTCCCGGGATTTTCGACCGCAATCCCGGGAACCGAAAATCCCAAGCCCAAGGCGAAACCCAGCGTCTAGGATGGAAGCCATGAGTGAAACCACAACCTGGGTCAATCCCCTGCGCGACCCGCGCGACCTGCGCCTGCCGCGCATCGCCGGCCCGTGCAGCATCGTGATCTTCGGCGTGACCGGCGATCTGTCACGCAAGAAGCTGCTGCCCGCCATCTACGACCTCGCCAACCGCGGCCTGCTGCCGCCGAGCTTCGGCCTGACCGGCTTCGCGCGCCGCGACTGGACCGAGGACCATTTCAAGGATTTCGTGCGCGAGAACGTGATGGCGCACTGCCGCACCCCGTTCAAGGAGTCCACGTGGAAGCAGCTTGCCGCCGGCATCCGCTTCGTGCAGGGCACCTTTGAGGACAAGTCGGCGTTCGAGCGCCTGTCGAACACGGTTGCCGAGCTTGACCGCGACCGCGGCACGCGCGGTAACCATGCGTTCTACATGTCCGTGCCGCCGCGCGACTTCCCGATCGTCGCCCGCCAGCTCGCCGACTGCGGCCTGTCGCGTTCCACCGAGGGTGCGTGGCGCCGCGTGATCATCGAAAAGCCGTTCGGCCACGATCTGGCGAGCGCGAACGATCTCAACCGCGTCGTCTCCGAGGTGTTCGACCCGTCGAGCGTGTTCCGCATCGACCATTATCTCGGCAAGGAGACCGTGCAGAACATCATGGCGCTGCGTTTCGCGAACGCCATGTACGAGCCGATCTGGAACGCGAACTACGTCGACCACGTGCAGATCACCATGGCCGAGGACATCGGCGTGGCCGGACGAGCCGGCTACTACGACGGCATCGGCGCGGCGCGCGACGTGATCCAGAACCACCTGCTGCAGCTGCTCGCCCTGACCGCCATGGAGGAGCCGGTCTCGTTCGCAGCCTCCGACCTGATCGCCGAGAAGACGAAGGTGCTGTCCGCCGTGCGCATTCCGCGCGATCTGGCGGCGCACACGGCCCGCGGCCAGTACGCCGCCGGGTGGCAGGGCTCGCACGAGGTCGTCGGCTATCTGGACGAAAAGGGCATCGACCCGCAGTCCACGACCGAAACGTACGCGGCGATCCGGCTCGACGTGGACACGCGCCGCTGGGCCGGCGTACCGTTCTACCTGCGCACCGGCAAGCGCCTGGGCAAGCGCGTCACCGAAATCGCGGTCGTGTTCAAGCGCGCCCCGCATCTGCCGTTCGAATCGACGGCGACGCGTGAGCTCGGCAAGAACGCGATCGTGATCCGCGTGCAGCCCGACGAGGGCGTGACGATGCGGTTCGGCTCGAAGGTGCCGGGAGGCTCGTCCATGGAAGTGCGCGACGTGTCGATGGACTTCAGCTACGGCCGTTCGTTCACCGAAAGCTCGCCGGAAGCGTACGAGCGTCTGATTCTGGACGTGCTGCTCGGCGAGCCGCCGCTGTTCCCGACCACGCGCGAGGTGGAGCTGAGCTGGGAAATTCTCGACCCGATCGAGGAGTTCTGGTCGACGCTCGGCCAGCCGCAACCGTACCGTTCCGGCACGTGGGGGCCGGAGGAGGCCGATGAGATGCTCGCCCGCGACGGACGCCATTGGAGGATGCCATGATCATTGATATGCCGAATACCCGTACCCGCGAGATTTCGAGCAAGATCGACGAACTGCACGAGGAGCGCGGCGAGTCCGCGACCGGCCGCGTGCTCACGCTGCTGATCTGGACGAACGAGGACGAGCTGGAGCATGCGCTTGAGCTCGCGAACGCGGCCAGCCGCGAGCATCCGTGCCGCGTGATCGCGATCAGCCCGAAGCGTGGCGCGGCCGGCGCGCAAACGCACGCCGAGCCCGAAGACGATGCCGCGGCCGACGACGAAACGTCGAATCTGGACGCGCAGGTGCGTTTCGGCGCGGACGCCGGTGCGGGCGAGATCATCGTGCTGCATCCGCGCGGCGGACTCGTTCACCATCCGGACACGCTGGTGATTCCACTGCTCGTGCCGGACGCTCCGGTCGTGGCCTGGTGGCCGACCGAAGCGCCGTCCAACCCGTCGAAGGACCTGCTCGGCGCGATGGCCCGCAGCCGCATCACCGACGCGATGCGCTCGTCGAACCCGTACCGCACGATCAGCGATCTGCGCCGCAACTGGTCGCCGAAGAACGTGGACATGTCGTGGACACGCCTGACGGTGTGGCGCGCGATGCTGGCGACGATGCTCGACCAGCCGCCGCATCTGCCGATCAGCACCGTGCGCGTGACCGGCCCGAAGGGCTTCCTGCCGATGGATCTGCTCGCCGCGTGGCTGCGTCTGCGGCTCAACGTGCCGGTCGTGATCGAGGACGTGCCGGGCGCGACCGCCGTGACCGGCGTGTATCTGACCCGCGCCGACGGCGTGCTCAGTCTCGAACGCCCGGACGCGGACGAGGGCGTGGCCGTCATCAGTATGCCCGGCCAGTCGCCGCAGACCATCAGCGTGCCCGCGCGCACGCTCGAGGAGTGCCTGAGCGAGGAGCTGCGCCGCATGTACCCCGACGAGATCTACGCCGAGGTCATCACCCGCGGCTGGGATCTCATCCATCCCAACGACTGAAACAACTGAAACGGCTGAAACGACTGAAACGACCGACATCAGAATCGCGCTACGCATGATGCCAGCGGAACCTCGGCTCCCTCGGCTAGGCCGAGCCGTTAAGAAAACAGTCCAGTGGACTGTTTTTAGGCGAGGAGTGAGCGATAGCGAACCAGTAAACAGCCAGCCGTAAGGCTGTCCGTAATTGCAGGTCGCTGGCCGCCGCAGACGGACTGAGGGAGCGTCGCGAGCGCAGCGAGCCAACCGATCGCACCGGCCGCAGGCCGATTCCGAACAAAGGAACGTCATGACTGACCGCAAGACCATCATTTATCCGAATCCGACCGTGCTCGCGCAGGCCGTCGCCGCGCGCACGCTGCTGACCATCGGCGATCTGCTCGCCGAGCCGGGCCGCACGCGTGTCGACATCGCCGTGACCGGCGGCACCGACGGCAACCGCGTGTTCCACGAGCTGCTCGCCAGCCCGCTGTCCGAGGCGACCGATTGGTCGCGCGTGCACATCTGGTGGGGCGACGAACGCTTCGTCGCGGCCGACGACGACGATCGCAACGCCAAGCAGGCGCGCGGCGAATTCCTTGCGCGCATGATCGACGACGGCCTGCTGCCCGAGTCGAACATTCACGAAATGCCGGCCGACACGCGCACGCCCGACGAGATCGCCGCAGCGTCGCCCGAGGAAACCGACGCGGTGCTGGCTCGCGCCGCAGCCGACTACCAGCGCGAGCTTGAATCGGAGCTCGGCGACGATCCCGCGCTCGACATCGCGATGTTCGGCGTCGGCCCGGACGCGCACTTCGCGTCGCTGTTTCCGGGACTGTCGCAGGTGCTGATCGACGATCCGCACGTGCTTGTCGCCGGCGTGCGCGATTCGCCGAAGCCGCCGCCGCTGCGTCTGACGCTCACCGTGCCGATGATCGCGCGTTCGCGTCACACGTGGGTGTTCACGTCCGAGGCGCGCAAGGCCGAGGCCGTGGCGAAGGCGTTCGCCGAGCCGCGCAATCCGATGGCGCCGAGTTCGTTCGCCGACGGGCAGGAGCTGCTGTGGATGATCGACGAGGGCGCGGCAAGCAAGCTGCGCCGCGAGTAAGCCCGGCATTCCAATCGGGCACTCTCAACGCCTATCCTCCGACCATGTCATTTCGAAGGAGCGCAGCGAGTAGAGAAAACTTTTCCCGACCGTTCGCCCACCGGCATCCGATCGAAATGACATGATCCAGGCCGTTCATGACGAGTGGCGGTTTTCGCTCACTGAAACATGCTCAGTAAACGCAAACCGCCACTCGTCATATCGGCAGGCGTCAGGAGAGGCGGAGGACGCTCCGTCTGCAAACCGTGGCAACGTATGCCGAGCGGTTATGAGTCGGATCGTTATACTGTGAACCGTTATCGGCAACGGGTTCCGGCGACGATGCGGCGACCCAGCGGACAGGCATGCGCTGCGGATCGTTGGCTCGGGAGCATGGTCGAAAGGCGAAGGAGCAGCAATGGCAGCAGCAACGATCCCGTGGTTCGGCCACACCGTCACCGAAGACACGCTCACCGTGTTCTGGGAGCCGCCGACGGACGCCGATCCGCCGACCGAGTATGCGGTGACGCTCGACGGGGAACGTCTCGCCGTCGTCGAACACACGCACTGTATGTTCGACGATCTGACACCGGACAGCGCGCATCACGTTCGCGTTGACGCGACGGACGCGAACGGACATGTGATCGCCGGATTTGATCTGGACACGCGTACCTGGCCGCAGCGGACGATCATCGACGTGACGCGGCCGCCGTACAACGCGGCCGGCGACGGCACGACGATGGACACGCACGCGATCCAGCGGGCCATCGACGACTGCGGGCCGAATCAGGCCGTGCTGCTGCCCTCCGGCACGTTTCTGACGGGAGCACTGTTCCTGCACGACGACATGGAACTGCGCGTCGCCCCGGGCGCGACGCTGCAGGGCAGCGCGGACCCGGCGGACTATCTGCCGATGATCTCCAGCCGATTCGAGGGCATCGAACAGCAGTGCCACGCAAGCCTGATCAACATCGGCACGCTCGACCACACTGCCGGTCCCACCTGCCGCAACATAACCCTGCGCGGCGGCGGCGCGATCCTCGGCGGCGGCGTGACGCTCGCCAAAGCGCAGACGCGCAGCATACGAGACCGGCTCATCACCGAATCAGGCATCACGAACGCCGACGCCATCGACGACGCCGTCTTCCGTTCGCTCACGCAGCGGGCGTCGCGCACGCGCGGCCGGCTCGTCAACATCAGCAACGGCGCGAACGTGCTCATCGAAGACCTCACGCTCGGCTACGCAGCCGCATGGAACATCCACTTCATCTACTCCGAGCACGTGGTCACGCACCATTGCCGCATAAAGTCGATGGGCGTGTGGAACGGCGACGGCTGGGATCCGGACTCGTCCGAACACTGCACGATCTTCGACTGCGATTTCGTCACCGAAGACGACATGGTCGCGATCAAATCCGGCAAGAACCCGGAAGGCAACGTGATCAACCGGCCCACGCGCGACATCCACGTGTTCGACCTGCGCGCGGACGGCGGCCACGGCATCGCGATCGGCAGTGAGATGTCGGGCGGCGTGGAACACGTGCGCATCTGGGACTGCGACATGGGCAAGTCCAATCAGGGGCTGGAAATCAAGGCGTCCGCCAAGCGCGGCGGATTCGTGCGCGATGTGACGCTCAGCGACTGCATCGCCTCGCGCATCCTCGTGCACTCGTACGAATACCACAACAACGACGGCGAAGCGGCCCCGACTCTCCCCTACTACGAAAACATCCATTTCCGGCGCATCAGGCTGCTCGGACGGCATTACGTGTGGGATCACTGGGAGCCGTGCCCGCCGATCGAAATCAACGGATTCGACGACGAGAACCGCACGCTGCGCGACATCACCTTCGATCAGGTCAGCGTCGACGGGAGCCGATAGGGCGGGAATGTGTGGCGGCTTGAGGGAGACGACTTGCGTGGCGGCTTGAGGGCGACGGCTTGCGCATGACAATTTGCCGGTTATGCCCACATTGGCGGCATCGGCAGTCTTCCGTTGATTGGCTGCCGATGGACTGTGGGTACAGACGGGATATTTATTGTTGGAATTGTTATTGGATTACCGTTCCATGGCCCGATCACCGTTGATCGTGGGCACGGACCGTACATTTCCGGACATTATTCGTGGGTGCAAACCGTACATTTACATGACTGTGGGCATAGACGGTACATGAACAGGCCTATTTCCGCCTGTTCATGTACCGTCTATGCCCACGATCGTCGTTTATGCCCACGATGGGGACTCATCTGGGATCCTTCCGGAACCCATCTGGGATCCTTCCTCATCTGGGTTAGGCTCCCTTCTGATTCCCCAGAGAAAACAGTCCACCGGACTGTCCCCTCGTCCTGAAATCACAAAGTAATTTCAGGACGACCCGGCTCGCCTCCGGCCCTGCAATTACGGACTCGCGCTACGCGCGAGACTCAATGTTGCCTCGCGGCTGTCGCCGCTCGGCCGAATACTGGCCACAGCCCACCGGGCTGTGGCCTCGTCCTGAAATCACAGAGTGATTTCAGGACGACCGTCTTCAGCCCTGCAATCAAGGACCTCGCTCCGCTCGGACTCAATACTGCCTTCGCTCACCTATCGGCTCGCTCAGGCCGAGCCTAAGCACAGCCCACTGGGCTGTGCTTATCGTAAGGAAATCACAGAGTGATTTCCTTACGGCCCGGCTCGGCCCACAACGTATGGAACGTACCGGGCTCGTCGACGCGCTGGTAGGTGTGGGCTCCGAAGAAGTCGCGCTGGCCCTGGATGAGGGCGGCGGGCAGGCGCTTGGAACGCAGGCCGTCGAAGTAGGACAGCGAGGAGGAGAACACCGGCACCGGGATGCCGAAGGTGACCGCGCGGGCCACGACGCGACGCCACGAACGCTCGGCCGTCTCGATCGCATCCTTGAAGTACGGGGCGAACAGCAGGGAGACATCAGCCTCGCCGGACTCGAACGCGTCGGAGATACGGTTGAGGAACTTCGCGCGGATGATGCAGCCGCCGCGCCAAATGCGGGCCACGGCCGCCAGATCGATGTTCCAGTCGTATTCCTTCGCGGCGGCGGTGATCTCGTTGAAGCCCTGCGCGTAGGCGACGATCTTGGACGCGTACAGCGCCTCGCGAATGTCGTTGATGAACGCCTGACGCTCCTCGAGCGGCATTTCGACCGAACCGTTCGGACCCTCGAAGTTCTGACGCTGGGCCTCCTCGCGCAGCTCGCCCTGAGAGGACAGGCCACGGGAGAACACCGCCTCGCCGATGCCAGTGACCGGCACGGCCAGCTCGAGCGCCGTCTGCACGGTCCACGTGCCGGTGCCCTTCATGCCCGCGTGATCCACGATCACGTCCACGAGCGGCTTGCCGGTCTTCTTGTCGACCTCGTGCAGCACCTCGGAGGTGATCTCGATCAGGTAGGAGTCAAGCTCGGTCTTGTTCCACTCCTCGAACACGTCGCCGATCTCGCCCGGCTCCATGCCCAGGCCGCGGCGCATCAGATCGTAGCTTTCGGCGATCAGCTGCATGTCGGAGTATTCGATGCCGTTGTGCACCATCTTGACGAAGTGGCCGGCGCCGTCCGAGCCGATGTGCGTCACGCACGGCTCGCCCTCCGCCTTCGCGGAAATGGATTCGAGAATCGGCTTGAGGGTCTTCCAGGACTCCTCGGTGCCGCCGGGCATCATGGACGGTCCGAGCAGCGCGCCTTCCTCGCCGCCGGAGACGCCGCAGCCGACGAAGTGCAGGCCGCGGGCGCGGATCGCCTTCTCGCGCTTGATCGTGTCCTTGAAGTAGGAGTTGCCGGCGTCGACGATGATGTCGCCCGGCTCCATGAGATCGGCGAGATCGTTGATCATCTCGTCGGTCGGTGCACCGGCCTTGACCATGATGATCGCGGTGCGCGGCTTGCTCAGCGAGTCAACGAACTCCTGGAGCGTCTTAGCCGGGAAGAACTGGCCCTCGTCACCGTGCTCGGCGATGAGCTTCTCGGTACGCGAATAGTGGCGGTTGAACACGGCGACCTTGTTGCCGTGACGGGCGAGGTTGCGCGACAGGCTGGCGCCCATGGCGGCAAGGCCGACGACTCCGACGTTTGCTTCAGCGGACATAACATTCCTTCCGAATAATGGCATACATATCCGTCCCTCAGTCTATAACCTCTCCCTCCCCTACGCCACGGGCCATATCCGATACCGGAATCGACAAGCGATCAACGCGACAATCAACGTGACAGTCAACGCGACAATCGGCACGCGATCAACCCGGCGATCAACGTCCACGTTTCCGATCGTCGCAGACAACGTTAACGGTCACAACGTGAGACAACGCCGCGCGTATCCAGACAACGCTCCCTAGCATGTCGGGTAATCCGCAAAACGGAACGCAAGATTCTGGTCCGGGCCAAGCCCGCATCGGAACGGACAATACAAGACAACGCAAGCAAGAGAGAAGACTTCCGTGGAAAACGTGAAGAAATTCGCCGATTGGCTGACCAAGTGGTTCACGCTGATCGTGATCGTGTGGGCTATCTTCAACTATTTCGTGCCGCAGACCTCGATCTGGGGCAAGGCATACACCGGCTACCTGCTGGGCATCGTGCTGTTCGGCATGGGCCTGACGCTGACGCTTGACGACTTCAAGCGCATTCTCACTCAGCCGCTCATGGTCGTTGTCGGCACGGTCGCGCACTTTATTATCATGCCGCTCATCGCCGTGCTGCTGTGCTGGATCTTCCGTCTCGACGGCCCGCTGGCCGTGGGTGTGATCCTCGTCGGCTGCTGCCCGTCCGGCACGTCGTCGAACGTGATGAGCTACCTGTCGCGCGGCGACGTGGCGCTCGACGTGTCGATCGGCATCCTGTCGACCCTGTGCGCGCCGTTCATGATCCCGCTGCTCATGCAGTGGCTCGCCTCGCAGTACGTGGCCGTGCCGGTCGCCTCGCTGTTCCTGAACGCCGTCAAGGTCGTGCTCTTCCCGATCGCGCTCGGCGTGATCTGCCACATGATCTTCGGCAAGAAGATAGAAAAGGTGACGGTCGCGTTGCCGATCGTCTCCCAGGTCGCCATCCTGCTCATCATCGGCGTGGTCGTCGCGGCCAACGGCCCGAAGCTGTTCGTGGCCTCTTCGCTCATGGCCATCCCGGTCGTCATCCTGCACAACCTGTCCGGCTACGCGCTGGGCTTCGGCTTCTCCAAGCTCATGTACAAGGTGTATCCGAAGGGCTTCCGCTACGCGCAGCAGAAGGCCATCACCTTCGAGGTGGGCATGCAGGACTCCGCTCTGGGCGCGACCCTGGCGCTGACCTCCTTCGCGTCCAACCCGATCGCGGCCGTGCCGTCCACGTTCTTCTCCGTGTGGCACAACATCTCCGGCTCGATCCTTTCCAGCTGGTGGCGCAACCACGATGACCGCCACGAGATCCACTGGGATTCCGACAACGGCGAGAAGGGTTCCGCCAAGAACGCGGACGCGTCCAGCGAGCACGCGTTCGATGCCGACAAGAAGGCCAAGGCCGCGGCCAAGTGATCGGCTGATCTACGGTTCGCGAAAGGCCGTAACCAAGTCCATGTTTCCAGAGGACTCGGTTACGGCCTTTCGCATATACGGACTACACGTCGCGAGCGCTACAGCGTCTTGACGAACTCGCCCAGTCGGCGCAGGCCCTCGGCGAGCGCCTCGCGCGACGCCGCATACGAGAGGCGCACGTGCGTGTCGGCAGTGGCCGGGCCGAAGTCGCGTCCCGGCGTCAACGCCACGTGCGCCTCATTCAGCGCACGTTCGCAGAACGTCCACGCGTCCAGTCCGGTCGAAGAGACGTTGAAGTACGCGTAGAACGCGCCGTTCGGCTCCACTTCGAGCGGCAGGCCGATCGCACGCAAACCGTCGACCACGATGCGCCGGCGGGCGAGCAGTTCCTGCCGCCGCTCCTCGCACACGGCGAGGCTTTCGGGCGTGAAGCACGCGACGGCCGCGTGCTGGGTGGGCGTGTGCGCGCACAGGTAGAAGTTGGTGGCCAGATCGTCCACCGCCTCGATCGTGTATTCGGGGATCACCGCCCAGCCGAGTCGCCAGCCGGTCATGCCGAAGAACTTGGAAAAACTGTTGCATACGATCGCGTCCGGGTCGGCGAGCAGCACTGAGCGCACTTCGCTGCCGTCCGCCTCGCGGTCGGCCAGATCGAGGTACGTTTCGTCGACGATGCGCCACGCGCCGCGTTCGCGAGCCAAGTCGCACACAGCCTTGAGCGTATCGAATTCGATCGTCGTACCGGTCGGGTTCGACGGCGACGTGATCATCACGGCCTTGGTATGCTCGCTCCACGCGCCGTCGACCAGTTCGGGCGTCAGGTGGAAGCGGGTCGCCGCGCTGGTCGGCACGTCCACGACCGTGCCGCCGAACGAGCGCACCAGTTCGCGGTTGCACGGATACGACGGATCGGCGATGATCACCTCGTCGCCCGGGTCGACGGTGAGCGCGGTCGCGAGCAGCAGCGCGGCCGAACCGCCCGACGTGATCACGATGCGTTTCGGGTCGACGTCGACGCCGTGCTTGGTGCGATAGAAGTCGGCGATCGCACGGCGCAGTTCGGGCAGGCCGAACGCGGCGGTGTACGGCAGCGGGCGACCGTCGTACTGTTCGCGCATCGCCTCGCGTACGGCCGGCGGCGCGCCGAAATCGGGCTCGCCCAAGCTCAGCTTGACCACGTCGATGCCGCTCGCGATCATATTGTCGGCCTTCTCGCCGAACACCATCGCGCGGAACGGCTGCGCGTCGCGGGCGCGCAGCGACATTCTCGCCGTCATGCGCGCGGCCGTCGTGTTGGCCGTCGTCATATCAGTCATGCTCATCATCTTCCTTGCCGTCGCGAACGCAACGCACAGCGGTACCGTCGGTGGCCGTACCGGTACCGCTGTCAGTGCGGACGTTCGCAGTGTCCTTGTCCGCTCCCGATTCTACCGCCGGCAGTCCTTCCCACTCCCCCGCTGTTCCACCAATGTTCGATCAACACTCAACCCGCACCTAGCACATTTCGCACCGAACTCCAGCACGAAATTTAGAATGAGAGAGTTGTCATATCCGTTTTCGACCGTTGATTCGACTGTTGATTCGATCGACGATTCAAGGAGGAACTATGGGGAACGCAGGCAGGCTCAACGGCAGGCGCGCCGAAGCGCAGGAGCAGGGACTGAAGGTGAACGTGGCGATTCTCGGCGCGGGCCGGATCGCCATCCACATGGCCGAAACGCTCACGAAAATGGCGGCGGACGAACGCTACTCCGGCCTGATCGCCCCGTACGCGGTCGCCGCGCGCGACGCCGACCGTGCGGCCGCGTTCGCCGCGCAGCACGGGTTCCCCGTCTCGTACGGTTCGTACGAGGAGCTGCTGGCCGATCCGAACGTGGACCTGGTGTACATCGCCACGCCGCACAGCCTGCACGCCGAGCAGGGCATCGCGTGCCTTGAGGCGGGCAAGAACATTCTGGTCGAAAAGTCGTTCACGGCGAACGCCGCGCAGGCGCGCGACCTGCTCGCCGCGGCCGATCGCACCGGCCTGCTGTGCACGGAGGCGATCTGGACGCGCTACATGCCGTCGCGCGCGATGATCGACGAAATCGTCGCGTCCGGCCGCATCGGCGAAGTGCGCGCGATCAACGCGAACCTGTGCTATCCGGTCAGCGGCAAGGCGCGCATGACCGATCCGGCGCTGGCCGGCGGCGCGCTGCTTGACGTCGGCGTGTATCCGCTCAACTTTATCGACATGGTGATGGGCGGCCACGGCGAGACGCCGATCGCGCGCATCGACACGTCGATGATGCCGTACGCGACCGGCGTGGACGCGCAGAATTCGACGACGCTGTACTATGCCGGCGGTACGAACGATGGCGGTGCAAACGTCGGCGACGATGCTTCCGGCACGACCGGCGCAACCGACACGACCGGCACGCCCGGCGTCATGGCCACGGCCGTCTCGTCCATGCTGTGCGCGTCGGACCGCAACGGCGTGATCTGGGGCACGGACGGCTACATCGTGTGCCGCAACATCAACAACGTCGAGGCGATCGACGTGTACGGCGCGGACCATGCGCTCGCCGAACACATCGACGTGCCGGCGCAGCTGACCGGCTACGAGTACGAGGTCGCCGCGGCCGCGAACGCGATTCTGGACGGCCGCGGCGAATGCGCGGAAATGCCCCACGCGGACACGCTGCGCATCATGGAGCTCATGGACACGCTGCGCGACCGTTGGGGTCTGCGTTACCCGTTCGAGTGAGTTCAGACGAACCCGCCGGTCGGTCAGCTTTCGGCCACCGCCTGAATCGCGACCGCGCCGACGAAGTTGACCGGCTGACTGAAGTTCGGCTGGAAGAACAGGTCCGCGCCGGCCAGATCGTCGATCGTGAACCCGGCCTGAATCGCCACGGACACGACGTTCGCGGCCTGCGAGATGTCGTGCTTGGACAGGAACTGCGCGCCAAGGATGCGCCGCGTGTCCGGATCCCACACGAGCGTGGCCGTCACCGGCGTGGTGGTGAGCATGAAGTCCGGGCGATAGTCCTGCACGAGCGTGGTGGAGCGTGCGGTCAGGCCGCGGCGTTCCACACCGCCCAGAGTGAGTCCGGTCGCGGACATGGCCAGATCATACAGCTGCACCGCGCTGGTCGCCTGCGTGCCGAGGTAACGCTTGGTCGGCGCGACGATGTTCTCGCCGACGAGCAGGCCCTGACGCACGGCGTTCGTGGCGAGCGGAATGTAGTCGTCCTTGCCGGTCGGATTGTAGTGCACGGTCGCGCTGTCGCCGGCCGCGAACACGTCGTTGAGCACCGTGCCGTCCGTCAGCGAGGCGCGCATGTAGTCGTCGACGATGATCGCGCCGTTGCCGATCGTGGCGAGCTGGTCGGCGAACAGCGCGGTGTTCGGGCGGAATCCCGCGCCGAGAATCGCTACGTCGGCCGTGTATTCGCCCCGCTCGGTGACGACGGTCACGCCGGAACCGTCCGCGCCGTCCGAACCGGAGGCCGGGCGGAACGCGACGACCTTCTGTCCGAGCGCAAGCGTCACGCCGTGATCGGAGAACGCCTGCTCGACCTGATCGCTGATCGCCGCGTCGAAATTGTTCGCGAGCACGCGCGGCAGAGCGTCGACCAGCGTGGTCTTGACGCCGATGTCGCTGAACTGTTCAGCCAGTTCCGCGCCGATGTAGCCGGCGCCGATCACGACCGCGGTCTTCGCGCTCTTGGCGCGCTCCTTGATCGCGAGCGCGTGCCCCCAGTTCTTGCACAGCATGACCGCGCCGTTTTCGAGCGCCGCGTCGAGACCGTCGATCGGCGGGATCACGGGCGCGGAGCCGGTGGTGACGACCAGCTTGTCGAACGCATAGTCGGTGGTTTCGCCGGTTTCGAGATCCTTGGCGGTGAGCGTCTTGCCGGTGACGTCGACGCCCAGCACATCGTGGCGCATGTGCATGGTGGCACCGGCTTCGGCGAGCGCGGCGGGCGACGAGTAGAACATGCGCTTGGGATCGGAGACGTGGTCGCCGACCCACAGCGCGATGCCGCACGAGAGGAACGACAATGAATCGTTGCGTTCGAAGACGTGGACGGTCCAATCGGGGTGATGCTGGAGGATGGATGTGGCGGCGAACGTGCCGGCGTGCGTGCAGCCGACGATGGCGACGGTGGTCATGGAAGCGCTCCTTTGCTTCGGTTCAGTCAGTTTAGGCGACATTGTCAATCCACCATTGTGCCATTGATCCGCGGACGGGCCTGCATGCGGCGGTTCACGGCGAGTCGGCATATTCGTTTTCACCAAGCCAAACCCCTCATCCCGCCGACTCTTTGCTATTAAATGTGCAGAGTAAATAGCTCTTCGCGTTTTGGTGTGTAGAGGGCTGTTGGTTGATGGTGTGTGGCTGAGGGTGTGTGCATGGACGGTATATGTGCGCGGTTTATGACCGTGCTTAATGAACCGTCTATGCCCACGCTCCTCGTAATGAACCGGATATGCCCACGATTATCAGATTAAATGATCCGCTTTCACCCACACTCGGTACGGGTTCGGTCTTTGAACCGGTTTCCTGTTGTGGATAATGATCCGTCTATGCCCACACTCGGTCTTGGATGACGCTGATTCACCGTGCCCGTCGGACGTAGTGTGGGTGAAAATGGTACATTACGGGGTTTTCGTATTGTGGCTGCGTGTAGGCGTCCTCTGGTGGTGTCGGAATCACGCTGTCGCGTGATGCAGTGTTGTCATGGGATTGCGCGGTGGTGCAATCCCGGCATCGCGCTGCCGCGCCCGCATGTGTTCAACGCACTATGATGCTGGCGGAGCCTCGGCCCCCTCGGATAGGCCGAGCTGTGAAGAAAACAGTCCAGTGGACTGTTTTTAGGCGAGGAGCGAGCGATAGCGAGCCAGCAATAACGCTCGCGAAGCGAGTCCATAATTGCAGGACGCTGTCAGCCGCAGGCTGACTGGGGGAGCGTCGCGGCGCCACACGCCGCCAACAAGCACAGCATCGCGCGACAGCGCGATTCCAATACTTCGGACTGCACCCGGAACGCATAACTCATACATGGTAAACACTCACGCCGGCGGTAGATCGAAAAGTATTTGTAAGTAAATGTGGTGAGTTTATGGTGAGTCAGGTGGTTTATGGTGAGTCGGCTCGGAATGCAAGAAACCCCGCATGCCTTGGAAACATTGGCTTGCGGGGTTATCCGTGGTGGCTCCGAGCGGCATCGATCCGCTGACCTAACGATTTTCAGTCGTTCGCTCTACCAACTGAGCTACAGAGCCAGAGAACAGTTGAAAAAGCCCGGAAAACCGGGCAACTTCACCATTCCAGCGACCCCGGCCGGACTTGAACCGGTGACCTCCGCCGTGACAGGGCGGCGCTCTAACCAACTGAGCTACGGGGCCGTGTTGTTCTCGCTTGCGTGAGGCAACGAGTAGATATATTACATGATCTCAGGCCTTGCGCAAGTTACGGCGTGTCGCGCTATTTTCCAACGTTTTGAGGGCCATCAAGCGGTCGGGCGACAACCGGGAAAATCGTCCGTTTCACCCAATCATCGCCGCCGTGCTGTAATCGCCAACGTTCCCATAGCCGTCGATGCTCGGGCGCGTGCCGTACTTGCGCAGGTAGTCTTCCATGTAGTCGTCCAGATCATCCCACTCGTAGCACTGCCCATCCAGCTCGGCCGCGCAGTCGGTCGTCACGTCTCCATAGTCGCCGTAGCCACCGTTGTCATCGGAGTAGCCGTAACCGTCGCGATCGTAGACGGCGTAGTCCATGGCCTGTCCGAACGCGAAGACCGCGATCATGATGACCGCCGTCAGCAGCGCCGTGGAGATCGCGCCCACGACGATGCCGGCGATTGCGAGTCCCTTGCTTTTTTCGCGGCTTTTGTTGATCTGCACGAGCGCGATGATCGACAGCACGAGTCCGACGGGTGGGATCGGAAACGCCAGCACGAACCCGACGATGCTCAGGATGTTCCAACGCTGGTACGACGGCTCGTCATACGCCGGATACCAGCCCGGCGCCGACTGTCCGTACGCCGGCTGGCCGTATGGCGACCGTCCGTACGGCTGTTGCCCGTATGCCGACTGCCCGTATGACTGTCCATATTGTTGTCCGTATTGCGGCGACTGACTATAAGACTGACCATACGCCTGCCCGTACGCCCGCTGCCCGTATTGCGATTGGTCGTTCTGCGGCTGACCATAAGGCTGCTGTTCGTACGCTGATGCCGCGGACTGCTGCCCGTATGCTTGGCCGTATTGCGACGACTGACCGTACGCCTGCTGTCCCGACGCCTGTCCGTATGCCGCCTGTCCGTATGACGACTGCTGCCCGCCGGACTGCGACTGAGACGACTGTGACGGCGACTGATACGACAGCTGGGCCGACGCTGGCGTCTGGAAATAGCCGTTCGAATGGTCGTTGTTGCCGGAGTCGTCGGTTCCGTTGCCGTATGGCGTTTGCGGCGATGCATTGTTCTCACTCATGGTTTCAGCTTAAACGCCACCGCCACCATTCCGACCCGGCAGATCTCCCGGCGGATCTCCCGGCGAACATCCCAGCACACATCTCGACAGACCCCGGCAGACCGCATGACCACTATCCCCCACCCAAAAGCGCGTCAGTCGGACGCCCGAAGCCCATCCCCCGACTCGTGAAGGATGCGCCAGCGATAGCCGAAGGCAGGATTCCCGGCCCGTGCCGCGGCGCGAATCCTCGCCGCCACGGTCACTACGGACAGTCCGACGTCGAGGCTGCGCGCCGCGGCCTGCGCGGACCGGTGTTCGCCCACCACTTCCCCGGTGTGCGCGTCGCACTGTTCGAGCCGCATGAGCTTCAACCGCTTGTCGCGCAGTACGGGCGTGCGCTTGTCGGCGTATTTCCACCAGTAGCCGCCGACCGGCCGGCCCGCGTCGATCGCCTGGATGATGGAGTTCGGATACGCGATTCCGACGGCCTGCGCGGCGTCTTTGACGGATTCGTAGCGTTGGAGCACGGTGCCGTCGCGGTCGAGCCGGCAGATGCCGCGCTCGTGTCCGATGCGTTTAGTCCATTTGCGGAGCGGCCGTTCGTCGCCGCGCCGCCGCCATAGCCAGCCGCCTGCCGGGATTTGCCGAGAACATGCGGTGCCGATCGATTCGGGCAGTACGCCGACGGCTCGCGCAGCGGCCGGATACCCGTCGTATACGGCTTCGACCTTGAGCGTTTTGGGGTCGATTTGTTCGACGATAATACCCGCGCCGCCTGTGTCGTCGGGGTTTTTGAGCGTGGTCCATGTGCGGCCGCAGTATGCGGTGCCGTCGCGCAGCGCCTGTTGCAGGTTTGCGAAGGTGGCGTCGGGGTGCCCGTGTTCGGCGAGCCATGCGACGGCTTTGCGTATGCCGCGGAATTGGCCGATGGTGCCGTCGGGGTCGTGCATGTACAGCATTGCGTTCCCCTGCCGTTTACCGCGATTCGTCGAAGAACGACGTCCAGTCGTCTTCGATGTTGGCGTTGGTCGTGTTGCGTTGCGTGATGTTGGGGTTGGTGCTGTCTGCGGCGATGTTGGGATTGTCGTATTGCATGATGTCGGCGCTGGCGTTGGCGCTAGTGTTGATGTTGCCGGTCGTGGCGTTGGCTGCGTTGGATTTGGCTGGTTTGCCGGTGACGCCGGTGGAGTGTCCACCGCGTGGGCGACGGCGGCGTACAACCAGCCAACGGACAAGGATGATGCCAAGGATGAATACGGTTGCCGCAACCGAGACGATAGCGGTCGTGTACGTGCGCACCGGAGTGTCATAGTCGGTCGTATCCGGCGTCTTCGGATTCGGGATGCGATGACCGCGCACGAGGAGCCTGTGCGTGTTCACCCCGTACGGAGTACAGGTGACCACGGTCGCATAGTCCTTGCCGTCCTCGATGTTCAGATTGTCGAGTTCATTCGGGAGAACGACGCTGATCTTGTCGACCTGATACGTATAGGTTTCATCGAGGACGTGGAATGCAAACGTATCACCCTTGACCAACGTATCGAGGCCCGTCAGCAGCTTCGCACTCGGCAAACCAGTATGACCCGACACAACAGCATGCGTGGTCGCACCACCGACAGGGAGGGAACTGCCCTCCAAATGACCGATCGCGATCTGGAGCACACCCTCATCCGTACCGTGATAGACAGGGAAACGCACCTTCAACTTCGGGATCGTGACATACCCCATGATGCCGGTACCCGACACGTCCAATATCGACTCGTACTCCTTCTTCTGCTCATCAGTCAAACGCCAACGATCCGCAATAGACGGCAGCTTCGCGTTGTATTCGCGGGCGGCTTTGAGCATCTCCTGCTTCTTTGCCTTGCTCAGGTCTTCCGTCTGCTCGATGTAGGTCGCCACCGCGCGAGACTGATGCATCCTATTCCACCAATCCGCCACCGACGGATACGCGAGAAGACCAATACCAACCACGAGGACCACTGCGAAGAACACGGAAATGATCGTGGAAATTATGTCAATCGGCCTACGCTTCCTACGTTGTACAGCCATCACCGGTTCCTTTCCACGAGAGATCGAGTTGAGATACGAGAGAAGACCTTCCCCGACCGTCGGAATAGGAGTAACGAACGATCGGGAAAGGTCTGTTTTGTGTTATACGGGCGATGGGATGGATGAGAGATCACAAGGATTCACGAGGTGAAGAGAGGTGAGGAATGTGAGTCCTCATGCCCATTCATGCCATCAAGTCTTTGGTTATTTGTTCCAGACTCACGTCTAGAACGGGAACTTCCACCACGGTGGAGGTAGTCCCGCGGTTTGGTCGAAGATCAGTTTCCGGCGCACGATTCCGGGCACTAACTCCAACCTTCACCGCGGGAAGCATTACATTGAGCTGATTTCAGGTAATAAGAGCAGCGGCTTCGAGCTTCGCGTTGGAATCGCACTACGTGCGATCCTGTGTTGTCAACGGCCTGTCGGCCGCAACCGCTCCGCGCAACAGCATCGCGCTCACGCGCGATACAGCGTACCCAGCGCCCTATGGCCGCAAACGCTCGCATCGCTCGCGGTATTGAATCACGCTGTCGCGTGATGCATGGTCATCGGCAACGCCGTCACGTTGCAAACACTCCGCTTGCGCTCCGTGTACCGGAATCACGCTGCCGCGTGATGCCGTGTTGTTGGTAGCACTATCGTGCTGCGACGCTCCCCCAGTCGACCTTCGGTCGACAGCCCCCTCAGCCGAGGGAGCCTGCCAGGCCACCACAACCACTCCGGTTATTGAAGCTCAACCTCCAACCCAGAAATCCTCCTGAAGCTGGCGGAGCCCCGGCTCCCTCGGCTGAGGGAGCTGGCCGCCGCAGGCGGACTGAGGGAGCGTCGCGGCACGAAGTGCCGCCAACAAACAGCATCGCACGCAGTGCGATACCATGCGCGAAGCGCAAAACCACCGCTCTGCTACCCGAATCAGCACACTCTTCAGTTATTCGCCTTATGCCTACGACGGACTCGAAGCACAGCCAAGCCGGCACCCGACAAGCCAATCGCACAAGCCACGGCAGTCGTCACATTCGAACCAGTCTCAGCAGGAGGAGTCCTCGACGGAGGCGTACTCGGCGGCGGAGTCTTCTTTTTAGGAGGATTCGGCGGCGGATTGTACGTATTCGTGATGATAGTTTCATCAGACTCACGATCCACGAGAACCGTGTAATGCTCAGCGACTGTCTTCTCTACGATCCGATACTCATGATCAGCCGGAAGACCGGACCACTCGTAAGTCCAATCGTTATCCGCATTCAGCTCGGCCTCTTTATAGACCTTGCCGTCTTGCAGCAATTGGACGATCACCTTGGAAGGACGATTCGACTCAGCATCGTTCTTCCACACCTTGGTAACCTTCTTCTTCACCTTCTCCTCAGTAGGAGGAGTAGGCGGCGGAGTCTCCCGCGGAGAACACTCCGTCTTCGACTGCAACGTCACATCCATAGAGCCGGAGTCCGAAGGAAGAACCACTAAAGTAGCCGACGACTTGCAAGTGAGCGAGTCACCGTCATACGCGTCAACCGTCACCAGATACAATCCCCGCGACAAACCCTCAAACACCGCAAGACCAGTAGAGTCTGTAATGTGATCAGCCTGCGACTTCAAGCTGTCGCGGGAAATGTACCCGGCAAGAGTTTCAGCCAACTGACGAAACGTCTCCGAATCCGCACCGTATACATTCCAGTCCACGGAATACTCCCTGAACTGGCTCGTAGGCGCGAACCCGTCATTCGACGCATTCCAATCAGCCACATGAAAAAGATGAGCCTGAGCCCCAGAAATCGGAGCATCATCATCTTGGTAGTTCACCGTGATACTCCCCTGCCCGTCCGCCGCGTACGCGGTAGGCATAGGAAGCAACACAGCAAAACCCGTTAAAAATAAGGCTAGTGAGCAGACCGCTGCAAGGACACCCGTCACCCAGCGCGCCCCCAGCGCTCTCACGCCACAACCACGAACAACATCGTGGTCACCGTTTGCGTTAGCCAACATACGTCTCCCCACAGTGACTCATCAAGTATTATTTTTTAGACTTATTTTTTAAAATCAAAAAAATATCCCATAGATCTTTCGAGTAATTCACAATAGAAACACTAATAATAGATCCAGAAATATAAGATATCAATTCATTTCCGCCAGATATAGAAGAAAGAATAATAACACAAACAAAAAGTATCGGATAAAATAACACTTTCCTAAAGTCAACTTTGCCAATAACAGATTCTTTTATTATAAAAACAGAGATTAGATAAAGAATACCTTCAATTAGAGAAAATAAAACAGCGGCTTCATATTTTATATCACCGTTAGAATAGCAGTAAAAGACAATACTAGCCACAAAAAATAGGAAAGAAAAACCGCCGAAAATAAAATTTGGTACCGCCAGCATTTTTCTCAACAAACGCTAAAGCTATCACAAAAATAAGAGACACCGCAAAAGATACGCGAGTAACAACACTTAAAGAATCAGAATTATGTTCATAACCCAGGAAAGAAGAGACGCAGAAAACAGCAGACGAAATAAGAGCAAGTACCCCTATTACAAAACCTTTTGTATCATTTTTAAAGAAATCTTTAACACTCATCTTAATTTCTTTCAAAGATAGAAAACATATTATTTTTGAGCCGTTCCATACGACGAACGGAGCGGCTCAAAAAGATAAATGACTTTATTCTCAACAAATAGAGACTGTCAAATCAATGCTTAGCGGCGGGAGAAGCGACGACGCAGGCCAAACCACAGGCCAGCAGCCACCACAAACGCACCACCAAGCGCGTAGAGGATCACGGTACCCATGCCACCAGTCTTCGGGAGCTCGGAACCCTTCTTGTTCACGACGTCGGTGGACACATCCTTGGACGACACATCGATCGTGAAGTCGTTCAGATTGTTGCCATTGAGGTCCTGAATGTTCAGCGCGGTCAAGGTGCGGGCCGGATTGCCGTCATCCTGGGTGTGGGTGGCGACGATCTTGAACTCGATCGGGTCGATCTTGTTGTAGGTCGTGTCAGGGGCCTCGTCCTCGACGAGCTTGTACTGGCCGTCATCCAGACCGGAGAAGTCGAACGAACTCAGAGCATCCTGCTGAGTGTACTGCTTAACCGGGGTAGTACCGTAGGAAGACGTCTTGTGATCATACTTGTACAGGGAGAAGGCAGCACCCGTCAGAGGATTCGTGCCGTCCGTCTTGTTGACGGTCAGCTTGAACGTGAACACGATGACCTCATCAGGAGGAAGAGTGCCCTCACCAGTGCCGTTCGGGTTGTTCGAGTAAGTCAGGTCAACCTTGTTCGGGTTACCAGCGGAACCGACCTTGGCGAAATCGTTCAAGGTCGCGGTGTACTCAATCACAATCTTGCTGTCCTTGTCGATCGTCGCACCCGTGATCTTCTTCAGGTCGTCGCTCGTCGGAGCAAAGGTCAGAGAATGGCTCTTCTTGGTTTCCTGGCCCTTCGTAATGGGCATATAGGCGGCTTCCTTGGTTTCATCGGTCGGAGTGTACTCGGTCGGACCGGTCACCGTAAACTGGTTGGTCACCTCCACACGCTGCTCACCGTTCACGACGTACACCTTCGCGCTGTTCGCATCATAGGTCAAACCGGCGGAAAGAATATCAGTGAACTTGTAGGTGTAAGTCGTATAGGAATCGTAGTTGGACGGAAGAGTACCAGTCAGCTGGTAATCAACCTTGTCGTTGATGTCATGATCGGCGGAATCCTGCCAATCAGAGGTATCACCAGTGGAATCGTTAGTATCCTTAACCTTCTTTTGAACGGTCGGAGCCTCACCCTTCGGCTTGGCATTGACATCATTGGTGATCTTCAGGATATAGTCCGTATACGCGGTAGCGCCGGTCAGGGAATTGTCCTTATCCTTAATCAGGTAATAACCCGCGGCAAGACCAGTATTCGTGTATGTCACCTTACCATCTTTATCCGGGGTACCAGCCTTGAATTCTCCTGACTTCGTCGAAGTCAGATTATTCGCAACGACTTTGGCGAATGCCTTGGCCTCCGTGGAATCATCCTTATACTTGGCCAGTTTCTCCGCAACACCGGCAGCTGTAGTAACACCCTTAAAGACATTACTGTCGCCTTCACCAAATGTCGTGTCACCCTGCAAGGCGGTAAGGATAGCACCGCCATTCACGCCGGAACCCCACTGGATGTTCGTCAACGTCTTGTTATCAGTGCTCAGTTTGCCCGAGAACACCTGATACGCTTCATACGTATGATTCTGGTCAGCCTGTTCGATAGTCAATGTATACGTGTCAGCTGCCATGGCAGTAACAGGGGCCACCAAGCCCGTGAACAGCATCGCCACGGCCGCGAGAAGACCCAACAGGGCCTTGCCTAACTTCTTCATGATTACTCCTTTGAGTGATCTTCCTTGATTTGGATTGGGTTAAGTTATGAAAACTTGTAGAGGAGGCGGGAGATTGGGCGTTCCTTAACACCCGTAGGTTTCCCTGCCTAGTTCTGTTGCTTTTGGAGGATTTCTGGGTTCGTGGAGTGGTGAACGCTCCCCCACCCGGCTCCGCCGGGAGCCCCTCAGCCGAGGGGGCCGAGGCTACCGCCAGCATCAGAGGATTCCTGAGTTATTAAGGAGCGGAGGCGGCTCGCCGTAGGCGAGCTAGCAACACTGTCTCGCCGTAGGCGAGGCCGCGCCGCGACAGCGGGGCTCCTTCAACGAATGACAGGGAAGGTTATGGAGGACCTCCCTTCGGGGAGAGACGATTCATGAGCGACGCCTCCTTGCCATGAAGGCCAGGCCGAACGTCGCCACGAGGACGGCGATCACGCCGGAACGAAGGAAGACGGACGTACCCTCACCACCGGTCGCGGGAAGCTCCACACCCGGCTTGTTCGGGATCTTGTTGTCCTGGACCTTTTCCGTCGGCTCGCCACTCATCGGCACGATGCCGGAATCAGACACTGACACATCTCCAGGCCCATCAGCGTCGGACTGCACCGCAGCAGTCGAAGTCGCAGGACGGTAAATCTGCACTGTGCCGTCCGTCGGATCCTGATCGATCGTGAACGTGTACTTCGTGGTCGACAGGTCATACCCATCCGGCGCCACCGTCTCCACCAACTCGTACGAGCCGAACTTCAAACCGGTCAGCTTGATAATGCCGTCGGCTTCGTTCTTCACGTCGCCGGACTGCTGATCGGTGTTGCTCACGTCGGTCAGCTTCTTACCATCGCACGTAGGTGTGTTGTCGGACTTGGTCGCGATATCACCGTTGCCGTCAACCACGCAGTACGTAGCAGCACTGTCCGTCGAACCGGGAGCCGGCGTGAACGTCAGCTTCCACTGCGCGCCCTTCAGGTACGTATCAGCGGTCGGGTTCTTATCCTCCGAACTCACCTTGTACCACGTGATCTCAGTCGGCGTATCACCAATCGCGTTGCCAGTACCCGGCTTCAGATCAGTCTTGAATTTGCTCTGGTCCGACACATCAGCTTCGCTTGGCCAGCCGCCATCCCATGTCACATTACCGTCATCACCGATCGTGAACTGGTAGACGGTCTTGTTGAGCGTGTAACCGTCCGGAGCAGTGATCTCGTGCAGCAGGTACGTGCCCGCGTTAAGACCATCGACCTTGAACTGGCCGGCCACCGTATCGATATCACACTTCATGCCCGGCGTCACCTTGTTATCAGCACCAACCGTGCCGTCCTTCGCAGTGCACGACGCAGCCTTCGACTCATCGGCAACAGTCAACACATCCGACCGACCATCCGCCGACACGTCATTCGCAACAGCATCCGCAACGGCGTCCGACTCAACAGCATCATCAGCAACCGACTCATCAGCCGCAAGACCATCCGCACCAGAGACATCAGTCTGAGCCGACACGTCACCAGCATCCGCATCAGCCGATTCAACAGACGACCCGTCAGCCGACTCGTCGGACTGCGCCGACACGGTCCCGTCATACGCAGCAGCGGTATCAGCCGTGGTCGATGCGACGCACGCGGTCGGGACTGTGGAACCGGTCGAATTGTTGTACAGTTCCACCACCTGCACCGCATTGCCGGTGAACTTGAAGTTCGACGTGGCGGTCGTGTCCGGCTTGTACCAGTTGCCCGAATTCTTATCCGTGCTGTCATGGAACACGAAACCCTTACCACTGGTCGCCTGCGGGATCGTCACGGCCACATAGTCGCCGCACGTGCGATTCATCTTCGCAAACGTCCACTCGGTGCCGTTGTCGTAGTACAGGTAATAGTTCGACCAGTTCACCAGCGTCTTCTTGAAGTACACGGTGGTGCTCGGCGTCGAAACCGTGAACGAGACGGTCTTGTTGCCGGCCTTCGCGGTGATCACGGCCGAACCGAGACCGTGCATGGTCACGGTGGCCTTCGCGCCGTTGGATTGTGTGGAGACCGTGGCGACGGACTCGTTGCTGGTAGACCACGCGATCGGGACGGACGGGGTCACGGCCGCGGTGAAGTCGAGCGAACCGTTCTGTGCGACGGTGAACGACGCGTTGTTCTGCACGTCGTTGTTGCCGGAATCCTTGACCGTGAAGCTGGTCACATTCGCAGCCTTGACCGTGATTGTCACGACGCTGCTGCACACGTCCGGGTTAGAGACGGAGCAGGCCTTGACGTAGACGGTTGCGTCCTTGTCGCTTGTGCCGATGACGTCGGCACGCAGGTTGTCGGTCTGGCTCAGCACGGCAGCGGTTTCGTCGGTCTTCGGGTTGCCGGAGGCTTCAGTGAACGTCCAGGTAACGTGCTGCATAGCCTCGGTGGGATCGACCTTGGCGGTCAGCGTGGCCTTGTAGCTGTTAGTTGCGTTCAGTTCGGTCGAAGTCGACGTGACGGTCACGCCGGTAGCCGCGTTCACGTTGTCTTCAACGTTCCAGACCTTCGTCTTATCAGAGCTGTCCTTCGCGGCGATCTGCCACGCTGAGCCAGCAAGCGGCTTGTACGTGCTGTCGCCTTCCGCGGTCTTCTTCCACGCGACCTCGTGACCGGCAGACTTGTTAATAATCGACTTCTTCGTGTTGTCAGTCTGATCGGTGTAGATGTCAGCGTCACCGAACACCAGATTGCCACTCGCATCCTTCGTCACCGACTGCGTCACCTTGACAGCCGTATCCGAAGCATCGCCGGTGGCAGCGTAGTAAATGTTCGTGTTCAACTGGTAGTCACTGTCACCAGTCGCGACTTCCTTGATGAAGTAACGCGCATTCGGCTTCAGGCCCTCGATCTTGAACGCGCCGGCAGCCTGATCCTTATCGGCGAAGTCATTATCCTTCACCGCGGTATACAGGGCGTTCTGGCCGTTCACGGCGTCGTCGTACTTGCCGTACACCGCCCACGTGGTGCCGGCGAGAGCGGTGCCGTTCTCATCCGACTTGTTCCACGCGATCGCGGAGCAGGATTCAGTGTAGGAACCGTTCCACGGGAAGTTGTGACGCTCCTGGTCCATGTCGATAACGGAAGCGGAATCACCCTCTTTCGCGCCAGGCTGATTCCAGTTCCATGCCTTGTACGGGTTGTACATGGAGAAGTCACCCTCCGTGTACACACGGCCGTTGGTGGAAACATGGGACTCGAAGTTGCCGGTCGTATTCAACGGATCCGCGCCATTATTTCCAGAGCTGGCATTACCGATCACGATGATGCTGCCCAGCATGGCGGCAGACGGATCGTCCTCAGTCACCTTGCCATTCGTATCCTCGTTCGCGACGCCACCGTAAATAGTGAGATTGTCAGTGTCGTGGAAGTTCCACAGAATCTTCTGCGCAGCCTTCGCATACGCAGCTTTTACCTCATTAGTAGCAGCATCGGAATAGCCATCGGAGATCTCCGTACCATTCCAGTAGAACTTCCAACCAGTATGGAACGTAACATCATTCTGATCATCCTTCACATTCACCACAACGGATGCCGTATCAGCAATGTTATTGAACGCGAATGCGACGCCACGGTAACGAGTGCCCTTCCACGTATCGCTCAGATCACTAGCGTTAACAGTGAACACTTCCATCGAAGGATTGTTCGTACCAGTGAACGTGATGAGCTTTTCACGGTTTTTGTACGACTCGTTAGTAGCAATTCCCTTACCAGTACCGTACTTAGTTTCGTCGCTGTACTTGAAGTCGTAGCTGATCTTGCTGGTGTTGGAAATGTAATGGTGACGAGTCACTGTCGTCGTATCAGCTTCACTGATCGTAGTCTCACCAGTAGCGGTCTGGGTTGCAAGCGGGGCGGAGATATCTTCGACGACGTAGTCCTGATAGAAAGTATCCTCGGAAAGGTCCTTCTCAGTTGCAGTGCCATTGTCTTCGGTCTTGACGGAAACCTTGCTCAGATCGCCGTCATTCCACTGCAGGGATGCCTCACCTACCGTCTTGAGCGCGCCGGTCGATGCGCCACCCCACACGCCTGTATCCGTTCCTGCGATCGAACCCTGGTGGTTGTAGCCCATGATGAAACCTGGCCTACTCCACGCCTTCACTTTCGCCGTGGTGCTCGCACCAGCATCGATCATCGTATTACTGTTGCCACCGACCACCAGTGCGGTACTACCATTTGCCGGACGGAACTGCGAACCAAAACCAGCAATGCCAAAACGAAAAGCACCACCGGAGACCTTATCGGACCACGAGTTCTTGAGTGGATTCAACAGCAATTTGCCGTTAACCACAGTCAAGCCTTCGGCTTCAACGGCGTAGGAACCGTACGGGCCGGTTGCATTCATCAGGTTGTTGGTGGTGCTGTTGTTTTCGGTGGAGTTTGCCGGGCGCTTGCCGACGAACATATCGCCACCAACCCATGTGGCGGCACCGGTATCACGGTCAGAAGAAGGATTTGCCTCAGTACCCATCGACTGCTCAGTCGGTGTGCACAATGCACCATCCGCAAGCTGACCATCATTCGCAGCATACGCAGCAATGGGAGCGGTAATGATGCCGGCGAGAGCGGTGCCGAACATCATGGAGACGGCGAGGGCGGACGCCGCTAGTCGCTTAGCGTATACCCCCCCCCGCTTCGGGGTGCTCAAGAATCCCGCTCATCATTGACCCTTCCACCGGCACGTGTCTCGGGCGGCGAGCCTTGGGCACGGGCAGGCGATTGCGCTCTCTGGACCGGAAACCACCTGCGGTTTCCGAGTGCTGTTCGTTATGGCCGAGATGCGGTTTGCTTACGTTTGCTGAGCTTATGGCTCATTTCCCTTGCAATCGTTATTGCAGTGGAAAGGCTTACGTTTACTAACCTCATCTCTTGTTTCGCATAGTACTTTGCAAACATATTCATTGCAACCGGGCATCATTCATGCAAGCAAAAAGATAACGATACCAATGCCGGAAAATCAGGGATTCCCCAGGTTTCAAAACCGGCGTGTCGCGTCCATCATTCGGAAATCAACATCACGTCATCGCAACGCGCGTCGCACCGAACTCGCACATGCGCGCAATCTCGCGACCATGCAGCATCGGACACAACATCGGACACAACATCGAGCGCACCATCAAACGCACCATGGGCACGAATCATGCCGACACTACTATCAGGCATTCGGCTCATCACCAGACAATCGAACACAAATGCATAGAGGCCGCCGAAGCAGCCCCTAGCCCAACAGCGATCATAAGCCCGCCGGCTTACGCTCGTCGCAACATTCAGTGTACGCGCAGCAAGCGCCTCACACGCTGAAAACACGGGCGAGAACCACATCGAAGACTTCATCAAAGCAGCGCAGTGACCGCATATGGACGAATACGGATTGAGACGCCCTGCCGTCCAATGTATACAGAACTATTCTCAATCTGGAATAGTTCTGTATACAATGAAATATGGCTATCAGAACGAATCGGACGCTGCTCACACGACGGGAAGCCGCCCGCCGACTCGGAGTGAGCGAGCGAAGGGTCAGCGCGCTTTGCGCCGCAGGTCAGCTTGAATCTCTTTCCGTGGGTGGTACCTCGCTGATTACGGAGGATTCCGTACGCCGCCAAGCACAATGGCAAGGGGCGGATGGACGCCCTTATTCACCGGACATAGCGTTCGGAGCGCTATACATGCTCAGCGGACTCGACGCGCCATGGCTGAGCCGACAGCAACGGTACCGGCTCAAAGGCTACCTGAGACAGATGGATGCTGAGAATCTGACTCGTCTCGCGCGCAGGCGTGCGACGACGGTCGAATACTGGTGCAGGGATTCCAACCTCGCCAAGGTCGAAACCCTCATTCATCCCTCCGCCGCCACCGGCACATTGGCGGACTCATTCCAGTTGACCGCCACGGACGTGGTGGAAGGCTACGTCACCGCCGATGCTCTAGATGACGTCATTCAGCAATGCCGGTTGAAGCAGGGGACGACACCGGTTCGGGTGCGGCTCCACATCACCGATAATCTCCCCTTCGGTGAGGGGGCGATGCCTCTCGGCGTATGCGCGGCCGACCTGGCCGAATCCAACGATCCGAGAGAACGCCGCGCCGGCCTGAAAACCCTCCAACAGCTGATCGATGACCACCACAGCAAGGAGCATCAGACATGATCCCGATAATCCACAAAGAGGAGGGGATGGAAGATAGATTCCATCCCCTCCCAAGGTCTCACGCCATCTGCAAGGCAATCCATCCCGTCTTCACGTGATGGCGACACGGCCTTCCGCATTCCAGCGGTTTCGCCCGGCCAGTGGACTACACCTTCCTAACGGTTCAAAGCTTGCGCCCGTGAAGGTATCCGGCAGTGACCTAACAAGCCAACTCCGCCAATCCAGTCGGAAACAAACCGACCAAGAAGACCTCATTAAGCTTGTCCCTACGCATCATAGCCAATATGGACATGAGCACGAAGCCGCGTACATAATGCAAGAGCACGCATCCTGCTACACTAAGCACTGTTAAAAGCCGCCAATGCCTCTCACCGAAGCACACTAGGGCGGCATTTGTATTGCTGCCTCCAACGGCAATCGCAGAAGCACTCGGCCCACTCCCCTCTGCAGGAAGCGGGCCGGTGAAAACAAGCCGATAGGTCATGCCTATCGAACATCGTCAGCCTATCATCAGAAAAAGAAAAAAGGCGGATGGACCCGCGGATCCATCCGCTTTCTGGGAGACCGCTTCACGCTACACAAAGCCGGTCGAGTCATCCCTCGTTCATGTAATGAGCCATAATAGCAAAACCACCGGCCCAAAAGATTCGGGGGTCATCCTAGCCACCTTAGCCAACTTAGCTTAGCCAATACAGACAGAAAATCGTTGATGTTATCCATTCAACCTTTGCTCCCCAATCGAGCTCTTCGTATTTTGGCGTGTAAGGACTGTTGACCGATGGCGTGTAGCTGAGAGTGTGGGCATGGACGGTATATGTACGCGGCTTATGAGCGTGTTTAATGACCCGTTTATGCCCACGCTCCCGTATATGAACCGGATATGCCCACGATCATCACCACGATCATCAGACCAAATGATCCGATTCCACCCACACTCGGCACGGATCCGATCTTCGATCCGGTTTTCTGATATGGAAAATGACCCGTTTATACCCACACCCGGTATTCGACGGGACCGATCCGTCGTGCCTGCCGGACGTGGTGTGGGTGGGAACGGCACATTTACACACCAAAACGCGAAGAGCCCCATTATGGGCTCTGGGCTCTTTGCACAGTGGCGTGGTTGAGCTGTGTGGCCAAAATCCGTCCAAACCAAACTCAGCCAGAAAACGAAGAAGCGCCGGAACCCGCAGGTCCGGCGCTTCTTGTTGGTACCCCCAGAGAGGGGGATATGGTCCAGCGCCATACAGGTCCATCTCCACCACTCCGGGGGCAAATAGGTTCATTTTCATTTCTTACAAAGTCAATCATAGCAACGGTTCCCGCTTCCTTCCAGTAGACGCGCAAGCGATGTTGCTCCTTAGCGTCATCTTCATGCGGCTGATGGTCGAAACGACCTGTGACGAGTGATCGAATCATCCTAAACCCCAATGATTGCAATGCCTAAGGTGCCGTAGGTGCATTTTTAGGTGCAATGGCTCGCCGAGGGCCCATTCGGCCACTTGGTGGCATTTTTGGTGGCATTTTTCCGAAGCCGTTATGCGTGCCATCGATCCTGGATTCAGCAAGGAGCATCATCATGTCCGCAAGGACGAAGAAGGACAGTACAGGGCCGTCGCCGGTGCGGCGGAGCAGGTTCGGCACCGTGACGCCGCGCTACGATACCGCAGGCAATCTCGTCGCCTGGCAGGTTCGGTACCCGGACCCGAAACGACCGGGCAAGAAGGTCCAGCGCCAGTTCAAGCCGGACATGGAGCACGAGGCGCACCAGTGGCTCGAAGAGGAACGGCATCTGGTGGAACTGGACCGCAAGAACATCCAGGAATGGGTCCATCCGTCCGAACGCCGCCGCAGGAAGCGCGCGAACCTTATCTCGTTCGAGGAGTACGTGACCCGGTGGGCGGAAGGATACCGGCTGCCGAACGGCGAGAGGATAGCCGGCGGCACGCGCCGGAACCTGTATCTCGACATCGCGCACTTCATGCCGGGCTTCAAGGGCAAGCTCCTGACCGAGATCACGCCGAAGGACATCAAACGTTGGTACGATGCGCCGCACCCCGAGGGGCAATGGGCGTTCCGCCGCTCATGCATGCGCCTGAAGGCGGCGTTCGCCAGCGCCACGAAGATGAGTATGGACGGCTCCCCGCCGCTGATCCGTGATAACCCGTTCATTCTGCCCATACCACCCGCACCGCGATCCGCCAGGGAGGACGTTCCGCCGGTCACGCCGCTGGAACTCAAACTGATCGCGGAGAACATGCCCGACTACACGAGACTGGCGGTGATACTCGCCACGCTCGTCGGAGGCCTCCGTTGCGGCGAGCTGTGCGGCCTGCAGGTCAAGGACATCGACCTGAAGGCCAAACGCCTGACCGTGCGCCATTCCGTCAACAGGGGCTATACGGATTGCGGTTCGACACGCATCGCCAGGACCAAGACCGACTCCAGCCGACGCACCGTACCCATCCCCGACGGGCTCGTTCCCCTGATTCACGACCATCTGCTCAGACACTGCGAATGGACGGACCAGGAAGCCATGGTCTTCCGCCCCAGACGAGCCTCGGTGATGAGCCAGACCACTTTGGAAGCCCAGTTCCGCAAAGCCAGGGAGAAAGCCGGCCGACCCGATCTGACCTTCCAATCCTTGAGAGCGAGCCATGCGACCCTGCTCATGCTCAAGGGCGGCACCCTGAGGGAGGTCATGGATGAACTCGGCCACGTCAGCGAGAAGGTCGCCATAAAGCACTACCAGCGCATCGTCGCCCAGCATCGCAACCAGATCGTCAACCAACTCGCCGAAGACTTCATCAAAACAGCACAATGAATAAGACATCGATATAGGTACAGTGTTTGCCAAACCCAACAAAACACAGTTGGAAGAGCACCCAATATGCCGTGAGTCAATGCTCATGTACGGTAAAGTATCACAAGAAAATTATGTCGAATTGACAGCCGCCTCCGCTATACCGAATAAGGAAATAAAGAGTCCTCAAATTTTGCGCTACTAAATGAAGACGAGCGGAAGTAATCTCCCGCTCGTCAGTAAACTTAACTATGCCATATCAATCCCGCTTCTTTCCCGCCACCGGCACTAAGAACAGCGCGGGCAACAGCAGGAAAGCGGTACAGACCAGCCCCCAGGGTATGGACACCTGCTGGGCTACCAGCCCCACAATAGGCCCGCCGATGATCTGCCCGAAAGAGTCCAGCTGTCCGCTGGTGGAAAAGACTGTGGCGCGCATTTTCTCATCCACTTGGTCGTTCATCCAGGCGGCCAGCACAGGCTCCTTGATGGTGCGCATAAGCCCCGCCAGCAGGAACACCAACAACATGAACCAAAAGCTCCGCCCCACCGCGAAGAGAACCAGGCACAGGATATACCCGGCGCTGGTGGACATGGCCACACTGGTTCGGCTGACAGTCCCTTTTTTCTCCATGCGGGCGATGAGCAACTGAGAAGCCAGAATACCTAAGCCGCTGCCGATAAGACTGATAACACCGAACCAAGTGACGCTGTTCAGCGGCCCGATAACGGGTATTACCGTGTCATCCAGAAAATGAGCGGTGGAGAGCCGGTCAAAGCCTTCACTGGCAAGTCCCCCGCATAGTGTGATTGCTAAGAGCGCCAGCAACACAGGTGCGCCTTTCACAAAGCCCAGGTTGAGCTTGAACAGGCAGACAAAGTCTTTAAGCAAGCCCTGCCGTTCCTCAATAGCAGGGGAGAAGTTGGTTTCTGGCATGATGCGAACCATCACCAGCCCCAACAACAAGCACAAACTGCCCCCCAAGATGATAGGCATTTGCAGGTTTATGTTTCCCAGCAGTGTGCCCAGCACCACGCCCAGAACGCCGCCGATTTGCCCCATTTGACTGCCCCGCAGGAACACCTTGTCTATGGGTTTGTCCTCTTCCTCCGAGGCAATCCACGCCTCCAGAGCGCCGGTGATGAAGGTATCACCGCAACCCCAGACAACCTGGGCCAGCAGAACCGGCGCGAACCACGGTAGCGCACCCTCCATCAGAAAGCCCAGGCCGTAGAGGAACATTCCAATCAGCACCGAGCGCCGACGGCTATACAAATCCGCCACCACACCGGTGGGCATCTCGAACAGAAAGCAGGAGGTCTCCAGAACCGTCCCTACCAGGACAAGCTGGAAAGCATCCAGCTGCACCACCTCCAGGTGGTACACGATGGAAAGCACTGTGGACATAGAAACCGCCAGGGAACAGACAAATCGGAACAGCAGGTAGACAGAATATGCCTTTGAATTTTTAGCCGAGGTGCCTCATTTGAAAATGAGCGCGTAATCCGGAGTGGTGCCTCACCTGTGGTGAGCGTGAAATCCTAGTCCGCGTCGGCTTGTGGGGTTTCGTCGTCTTCCGGTTCGACGCCCGCGATCCGGGCGAGCGTCTTGTTCAAGTATGCCATGTCCGGGCCCATGCGTCTGGCCAGCCGCGCGGTGCGCGGTGCCGCCAGTGCTTCGAGCCGGTCCTGGATGTCGTGGATGCGGCGGACGAGCTCGGCCGGGTTCACGGTCGCGAGCGTGTGTTCGATCTCCTCTCGCTTGTCGTCGGGTATGAAGCCGGGGCCGCCGGCGGCCCTGTCCGCCTCGTCGAACTCCTTGAGCCGCTCCCACGGGGTGCGTGGTGCGTCGTAGACGCGGCGGGGACGGCCGTCCCGGGTGCTTTCGCGCGCGACCGGCTTCTTGGACGGGGTGAACAGGTTGGCCTTGACGCGCACCAGCTCCCATAGCTCGTTGAGCAGGCCGAGCTCATCGACGGTGTACCGGTAGTAGAACGCGTGGCGGCGCACGACGTGGTTGTTGCGGGACTCGACGGTGGCCTGGTCGTTCTTCCTGTAGGGGCGGGAGCGGGTCTGCTCGATGTCGCGCTCCTGCAGCCAGGCGATCAGGTCGCGGTTGATGAACTCGCTGCCGTTGTCCGTGTCGTAGGAGCGGATGCGGAACGGCAGACGGGCCTCGACCAGCGCCTCGGCCTTGGAGAGGTTCGCGAACGCGTTGTTGCGGCACGACGCGTTCTCGGTCCATCCGGTGGCGACGTCGACCACGGTCAGGGTGCGGCAGAACTCGCCCCTGACGCTCGGCCCGCAGTGGGCCACGGTGTCGGCCTCGACGTTGCCGGGCAGGCCGTCCAGCTCGTCGCCGGCCTTCCTGATCGTGATCGAGTTGCGCAGCAGCTCCCCGGCGGGCCGGGTAGTGGAGATGCCTCTGGGCCGTGCCGCGTCGCGCGTCTTTTTGAGGTACCGGTCCATCGTGGCCGCGCTCATCCGCTCCAGCTCGCGGAACGCGAAACCGTCCCAGTCGGCGAGCTCGCCGTGCGCGCGCAGCATGGGCATCCACAGGGGCAGCATCGCCTTGAGGTACTTCGCGCACGGCGCATCCATCATCAGCCACACCTGGACCAGCAGCTCGCGCGACTGCTCCGAATACCGCTTCGGCCGCTCCGCGGGCGACATCGACGGCCTGCCGCGCCCGGCTTCCGTGAGTCTGCGTCTCGCGGTGCTCCTGCCGATTCCCAGCACGGAGCACATCTCATCGAGGATGCGTCCCTTGTCCTTCTTCGACGCCTTCATGTATTCATCCCTGAATCTCAGGGTGACCTGCCGCTTCGTCGCCATGCTGATCCTGTCTTCCATAAGACAAGCCAAACAGGACCGATACCGTTCGCGCTCATTCCCGATGAGGCACCACCACACCCTACGCGCTCAAAAAACGTGAGGCACGTCGCGGTAGAATTGTTCACGAGTTTTATGGTATAATTTGAATACGAAAATTAAGCAACAAATCGGAATTGACAGAGGTAATGAAATGTTTGAAGAATTAGGAATTAGTTTTGGCACAGCACTATAATCGTCTTACTTGCATTATATTTTATAATTAAGTGGGCGGTCAAAAATGGAATAAAAGAAGCCTATAGGGATATTACAGGGAAAGTCACTACCGAGGATATTGAGGCAGAACAAATATGTAACGAAGAGGAAAAATAGTTAATAAAGAGAGGTGCATATGCTATGCCAGGTATACTTGTGGTTGAAGATGATGAAAATTTAAATCGTGGAATTACATTTTCACTGAAAAAATCCGGATATGAGGTTTTTTCAGCAGAATCAGTGAAAAAAGCGAAAAGAATTGCAAGTGATAATAATGTGGATGTTGCCATTTGTGATGTGAATCTTCCGGATGGAAACGGATTAGAGCTTGTCAGATGGATGCGGAATTGTCAAAATGTATATATTATCTGTCTTACCGCGTTGGATCAGGAGACAGATCAGGTCATGGGATATGAAGCCGGTGCGGACGATTATATGACGAAACCGTTCAGCCTTTCCGTACTTCTTCTGAAAATCGAGGCTCATTTCCGCCGCAGAAAGAATGAACCCGGAACTCCAAAAATTCATTCAAAGGATATCGTGTTTATCCCCGGAGAGATGAGGGCGTTCGTAAAGGAAAGAGAAATAAGCCTTACGAAGAATGAACTGAAAATGCTGTCCTTTTTTCTTCAAAACCCGAAACAGATTCTTTCAAAAACACAGCTGTTAGAAAACGTGTTTGATCTGGATGGTGATTTTATGGATGAAAACACGGTAGCTGTGAACATCAGAAGGCTTCGGAAGAAAATCGAAGAGGATCCGGCGGCTCCGGTCTATATTAAAAACATCCGCGGGCTTGGGTATATATGGAATCAGGAGGTAAGTCAGTGACGAAACGACATCGTAAAAAGTGGGTTGATGCCTTGTCACTGGTGCTGCCGGTTCTACTCTTTTTTGCAGTATTGAACTGCTTTACCACCTATTTATATTATCAGGATTATCAATGTAAAATGGATATCCTGACAGAAGTTGCGGCGGGCGCAGAGACCACCGGCATGGATGTTGCCGCAGGATGGCTGAAAGGAAACGACCATCAAGCCAATGAACAAGGTAAGCAATTATTAGAGCAATACGGGTACTGGGAAAACAAAGGGACTTCGTTTTATGTGCGCTTCCGGCAGAATATCATGATAACCGGCTGTACAAGTGCAGTGCTATGTCTGTCTTTGCTAACGTTCCTGTTTTACCGGAAGAAAGCTGAGGCGAAAGAAAGTCGGAAACGATTGGAGCAGCTAGAGCAAATCCTGATTGCATTTCGGGAAAATCACTTTGAGGTAGTGCCGGACACAGAAGATCATGTTGGGCAGGAAAGACTGAAATTTCAGCTTGAAGCAATCGGGCATCATATCCAGCTGCTGCAAGAGGAAGCCAGAGCGGAGAAGGAAAGCACAAAGGAAATGGTATCCGACATTTCCCATCAGCTGAAAACCCCGGTTGCAGCCTTGGATACCTGCTTTAGCATATTGCTGCGGAACAATCTGAGTGAGACGGAGCAACAGGAATTTCGCATCCGCTGCCGGAGTGCATTGGACGGATTGGAAACATTGTTGCAGTCTCTGCTGGAAATATCCAAACTGGAGACAGGTTTGATTCAGCTTGATCAGAAAACACTTCCCATTATGGATACGATCATCTCCGCAGTAAACCGAACGTATCCAAAGGCAGCGGAGAAAGGGATAGAACTTGTTTTCGACTGCAACGAATCACTGGAGCATTGTGCACTCATGCAGGATAAACGTTGGCTTGGAGAAGCAATCATTAACGTTTTGGACAATGCCATCAAATACAGCCCAGAACATTCAAAAATCACGATCCGTCTACAAAAAAGAACCGGCTTTGTGAGAATTGAGATCGAGGATCAGGGAATCGGAATCCCGCAGAGTGAATACCATAAAATATTCCAGCGGTTTTACAGAGGGACTGCGCCGGAAGTCCGCGAAAAGAGCGGAACTGGCATCGGTCTGTATCTGTCCAGACAGATTATTGAGCAGCATGGTGGGACAATCACGGTAGCCTCCGGCAAAGTCAGAAAAGGAAGTACCTTTTTGATTCAGCTGCCGGAGAATGGACTTTCGTAGAGATGATGAGCAGAAGTCTTTCAAATCTGTAAGACTTCTGCTCTCTTTTTGAAAGTGAAATGAAAGGTTCCTTTGATACAATGCTGGTAAATAAGAAAAGGAGGCCATTGAAGTGGGCGTGATATTAGAAACGAATCAGCTTTGCAAATTTTATGGGACGGGGGAAAATCAGGTCAAAGCCGTCAATCATGTGAATATCCAGATTGAGCAGGGAGAATTTGTCGCCATTGTCGGAAAATCCGGCTCCGGAAAAAGTACCCTGCTGCATATGCTGGGCGGGCTGGATACACCAACCAGCGGCAGCGTGATCTTGTCTGACAAGGACCTGTATTCCATGAAGGAGGATCAGCTTGCCGTTTTCCGGAGAAGAAAGATCGGATTTGTATTTCAGGCATTCAATCTGGTATCCTCCATCAATGTGTGGGAAAATATCGTTCTTCCGTTGGGGCTTGACGGAAAAAAAGTGGATAAAGCTTATGTCAATGATATTATCACCACACTGGGTCTTGAACACCGGATTCATAATCTTCCGAATACCCTCTCCGGAGGACAGCAGCAGCGCGTTGCGATTGCAAGAGCCTTGGTAAACAGACCGGAGATTTTGTTTGCGGACGAGCCAACCGGAAATCTTGATTCCAAGACAAGTGACGAGGTGATCGCGCTGCTGAAAATGAGCGCAAAAAAATATGGACAGACGATTGTAATGATTACCCATGATGATGAGATCGCGCAGGTTGCTGACCGTATTTTAGTCATCGAGGATGGACAGGTGGTGGATTTCAATTGAGGACGATCAGCAAAATTGCATTCAGCAACGACAAAAGAAATCGGACAAGAAGTGTCCTCATTATGACGGCGATTTGCCTGACTACCATGCTTCTGGTCATTATCAGTACAATTGGAAATGGACTGATCCTCTTACAGAAGGATCAGGCTGCAAGCTCATACGGAAGCAACTACGGCCTGTTTATCGCCGCAGATGGTACGCAATTAAAAGAAGTGGAACGCAGAGCTGAGATATCTGATATCGGCATCATGTGTACGGAGGGCATCCTGAAAGGAAATGAAAATGGCGGCTTTGTCAGTGCGGATGAAACGGTCAGGAAAATGCTTCCCTATAATCAGGAATATGTGTTGAAGGAAGGTACCTATCCGGAAAAGGCACAGGAAATTGCCGCAGGACGCGCTTTCTTTGATGCAGAGGGATACCATGATGTAAAGGTCGGAGACACCGTAACATTGGAGTACCGTTCCGGCATGCAGTCGGAATACGCACCGGTGGAATTTACTGTCAGCGGGATTTTATATGACCGGGATGAATATACCATCGAGGCTTCCTATGTTGTATTCGGTTCGCAGGATTTTTATAATGAGCGTGTTGCGGAGGGGGACAGGCAATATAATATCTATTTTACCTTGAGCGATTCTGCAAATGTATCTATGAATAATGTTGCGCCTGTTATAAAAGAAATCGCGGATTCCTGCGGCATTGACCAGAAAAACGTGATCATCAATGACCTCTACCTGCAGTGGGTATTGCAGCCGAGCTATGAAATGATTGTGGTTTGTGGAACCCTGATCCTCGGAATCGTGCTGTTTTCCGTTGTGGTCATTTATAATATCTTCCAGGTCGGGATCGCCCAGAAGGTTCAGGAGTACGGAAAAATCAAGGCGCTGGGTGCAACCAGAAAGCAGATGAAGCAGTTGATCTTTCGTGAGGGCATTCTTCTGGCGGTTCCTTCGATACCGCTGGGGCTGCTGTTTGGTTTCCTGATTGCAAAAGTCAGCTTCAACTGGCTGGTGGAGCAGGGAAATCTGGTATCGTCCGGAATCAAGAACCATCAGGTGCCTCTGTTTTCACTGACAATTATGCTCATCTGCATTTTTGTATCGTTTCTTACGGTCGTTTTGGCTCTGCGCAAACCCATGAAAATTGTTTCCCGGATTTCACCCATCGAAGCGACACGGTATCTTGGCGGCTCCAAAACGCAAAAACAGGGCAGACGAAAAGGCAGAAAAGATGTCACCGTTTTCTCCATGGCAATGGCAAATGTGACAGGCAATCCGAAAAGAACCATTGCTACGATTCTTACCATGGGGCTTTCCTGTGTATTGTTTGTAATTATCTCTAATTATGTTGGGAATATTGACACGGAGCACGAGGCGCGGATTGCAATCAACCATGGACAATTTGAGTTGCAGCTGGATTATTCCCAGAATTATGATGAAGCCTATTCGGAGAATAATCTGGACACAATCCTACAGAACAACCCACTGAATGATTCTTTGATTAAAGAAATCAAATCCATCCCCGGTGTAACGGATGTACTGACGAGAGAAATCGTCTCTGCAGATTTGAACGGAACAAAATTTCCGGTTGCAATCGTAAATCAAGAAGATTTTGAAATGATGCGCGGGGATGGCGATATCGGTTCCATGGACTATGCACAGGCTGTCAAAAACGGGGATGTTTTCTTTGGCTGGTCCATGTGGATGGAAGCTGACGGGTATTCTGCGGGTGCACCGATTACATTCAACTTTGATAACGGAAGCGGAACCTATACCTATCATGGAAAAATCGCAGGCTCCTTTGTAAGCGCGGACACTTATCTGGTCATTCCGGAAGAAGTATACCGCTCTGTAAATCCGAAAGGGACATCTTACGGATACCTGTGGGTGGATTGTGCTAAAAAAGATGTGGCATCTGTAGAGCAAAGCCTGAATGACCTGCTCTCCGATACTTCTCATATCAAGCTGAACACCTATCACGCAGAATTGCAAACCGCAGAATACGCAAGCCGTATGATGAAGCTTGGCTGCTATCTGTTCATGGCAATTGTCGGTCTCATTGGGTTTATGAATCTGGCAAACACCATGATCATCAATATCACCACGAAGAAGCAGGAATACGGTGTGCTGCAAGCGGTAGGCATGACCAATAAGCAGTTGAATCTGAGCTTACAAATACAGGGCTTGATTTTTACGGTTGGCACCATCTGCGTCGCACTTGCTGCCGGTCTGCCCCTTGGCTATGCACTGTTTTCCTATGCGAAGCATAATGGGATTTTTGGAATGAACGTTTATCACGTTCCTCTTATCCCGATTCTTGTTATGATTCTTCTGGTTGGTATTCTACAAATTGTGCTTTCCTGTGTTTTAAGCAGTAATCTGAAAAAGGAAACGCTGGTCGAAAGAATCCGGTATCAGGGATAGCAAGTAATATGTAATGAACTAGGTCTTAACGAAGAGGAGAAATAGATAACTTCCAGTTTGTCGAACTGATAAAATCCCTTTAGGAACTAAAGGGCGCACTTCTATACTCTCTTGTCGAGAGTATTGTGCGTCCTGCGGAGCTTCATTCTCTGTCAGCAGAAAGAAACTGCATGACCGAGAATGTTTCGTCACTTCGTTCCGTCAAGGGAGCTACACTCCCTTGCGACGCTTGTGCGTCTATCCCTTGTGGACTTGCCGTCCGCAAACAGCATGAAATGCTGTTCGCCGCCAGCAAGTTTGGAAAAACAAATACCGAAAATCAGACCGTTGACTGGTCGCACTATGCGAAAAGTTGACGGTCTTTTTTTATCCCCAAAATCAAAAATAGGAGGTCAATCACAATGACAAAACCGAAAACCCTTGACCAGCTTCGAGCCGAAAAGGAACGAGCCGAGACGCAGCTTGCACAGGAACAGCACAAGCTGGAGCGTCTGGAGAATAGAAAGAAGTATCTGGAGAAAGGTGAACGCACCAAGCGCACCCACCGCCTTTGCAATCTGGGCGGCACGATTGAGAGCCTTGCCCCGGAGGTCAAAGATCTCACACGCACCGAAATGACAGAGCTGATGGAACACATCTTTTCCCTGTCCGAAGTCCAGCGAGCCGTCCGTCACATGGTGATTACCCATATCAGCCAAGCAAACAGAGAAAAGGAGTTGAAAGCCGATGGCACTATTTCATCTGAGCGTCACGCAGACTAAGCGAAGCGCAGGACAGTCCGCTATTGCTTCTGCCGCCTACCGAGCCGGGGAGCGATTGTATAGCGAGTATTACGGCGAATACAGCGACTACACCCGCAAGGGCGGCGTGATCTGCTCCGATATTCTCCTGCCGTCCCATGCACCGCCCGAATACGCAGACCGCCAGACGCTATGGAACGCCGTGGAAAAAGCCGAGCGTGGAAAGAACGCCCAGCTTGCATACAGCTTTGACATTGCCTTGCAGAATGAATTTTCCCTTGAGGAAAACATCGCTCTTGCAAGGCAATTTTTGTTGGAGAACTTTGTGAGCCGGGGCATGGTGGTTGACTTCGCCGTACACCAGCCAGACCGGGAGGACGGCGGCATACCAAATCCGCATTTTCATGTGCTTTGCCCCATCCGCCCCATCGAGCAGAACGGCAAATGGGGGCTAAAGCAACGCCGGGTGTACGAGCTGGACGAGGACGGCAACCGTATCCGGGACGCAGACGGAAAGTTTGTGTTCAACGCCGTTCCCACTACCGACTGGGGCAGTCCCGAAACGCTGGAATACTGGCGGCAGACATGGGCGGAGCTATGCAACGCCAAGTTTGCGGAAAAGGGGCTTGACGTTCGTATCGACCACCGAAGCTATGAGCGTCAGGGCGTGGAGCTTCTTCCCACCGTCCATGATGGCGCAACCGTCCGGGCAATGGAGAAGAAAGGCATACGCACCGAGAAAGGCGAGTTCAACCGCTGGATCAGAGCCACCAACGCCGTTATCCGGGACATCAAGAAGAAAATCGCTCTCCTGTTTGATTGGATTGCCGAAGCAAAAGCGGAGCTTGCCAAGCCGCAGGCACCCGACCTTGTTTCTCTGCTGAACGCCTATTACACCCAGCGCAGAGCCGGGGCGTATTCGCAGAAAGGCAAGGTCAGCAATCTAAAGGAGATGAACGAGACTTTCAATTATCTCCGGGCAAACGACATTTACTCCCTTGAAGATTTGGAACACCGTGTCAGCGAACACAGTGCTGCCACAGAGAGCTTGAAGAAAACGCTGGACGAACAGACCGCCCGAATGAAAGCAATTAAGCAGCTCTATGACAGCTCCGCTGCTTTCCAGAGCTTGAAGCCTATCTATGACGGCTTGCAGAAAATCAAGTTTGAGAAGCCCAGAGCCAAGTACAAGGCAGAGCATGAAGCGGAACTGAAACAGTTCTACGCCGCCAGACGAAAGCTGACCGGAGAGTTCCCGGACGGTAAGGTGGATATGAAAAAGCTGTCCGCAGAGTATGACGCTCTGGAACAGGCGCATGAAACCACCTACGGCGAGTTTAAGACCGTCAGAGACGATTTACACCGCCTTTGGAAGGTCAAGTCATGCGTAGATACTGCCGCCCGATTTAACGAGCGTACAGAGGAACAAAAGCTCCAAAATCGACCCCAAACACGACACAAAAAGGAGGATATATCCCGATGAAAAAATACGACTGGAAGAACGAATACAACCCCATCCGCAGAACGGCAAAACGCCTTTTGAGCGGAGAGCCTTTGACCGATGGCAGACCGCTTTCCAATCTAATTGAGCTGGACGAACACACCCGGAAATGCCTTGCCTTTGAAGCCACCCTCACCGACCGTCAGATTGATATGTTGCAGGATTTGGGCTATCTGCCCGTTACCACAAGACAGTACGGTGAGGAATGTGCAAACTGCCCCTATACGCTGGACGAGCGTGAGCATGGCGTTTGCAGACGATGCGCTGTTTTCAAGAAGTAAGGAGGACGCTCATGCAGTACACCCAAGCACAGATTGACCGGGCAAACGCCGTCAGTCTGGAAGATTTTCTCCTGTATTGTCTCGGGGCATAATTGACAGGTGTCTTGGGGCATGGTTGACGGGGTCTCTTGGGGCATGGTTTACATGTGTGTTGGGGCATGGTTGACACCGGGTATGGGTTTGCGGTACTGGTAGTCGCGGGTGGTGTCGAGGGTTTGTTCGGCGAGGATCTCGCCGGTGGCCGGGTCGATGACGGTGATGATGCCGTGGCTGATTTCCAGTTCCACGGTCTTGCCGGCGTTCTCTTTGCCGACGTTGACGGTACGTCGTCCGCCCGCGATGCCTTTCTGCATGATGCAGCCGTCCTTGCTGACCTTGTGGAGTTTGGCGGGGACAGTGACATCGACCCGCGTGGGTTCCGTTCGCTCGGCGACGGGGACTGGCCTGCGCCGCCCGTTCTTCTTTTCGATGGCATCCCGTTCGCCCGCGGTTCGTGCGTCCTCGTCGCGTCTGGCCTGTTCGCGGGCGGCGATCTCGGGGTCGGGGCCGGCCTTGCCCTTCGCCTCGTACGCTTCCTTGGGCGTGCGACGGTTCAACGCTCGGTGCGGGCGTTCCTCGTTGTATTCGCGGCGGAACTCGTCGAGCTGCCTGTTGAGCGCGTCGAGATCGCGTGCGAGGGGCCGGGCCATGAGCCATTGCTTCAACGTGCGGTGCCAGCGTTCGATCTTGCCCTGCGTCTGGGGATGATACGGTTTGCCGTTCTTCTGCCGCACGCCCATCAGGGCGAGCAGGCGCTCGAACGATCCCGGTTCGGCCGACAAAAGCCGGGTCGTGTACACGGTCCCGTTGTCGGTGAGCGTGGACGAGGGAATCCCGTACCGGGAGCACGCCTCGCGGAACGATGATTCGATCGTCTCCATCGTGACCGTCGAGAACGCGCGCGAATACAGGAGGAAACGCGAATGGTCGTCGAGCCAGGAGACGATCAGCATGTCCGTGCCGTCGCCGATCGGCCAGTGGGTGAAGTCCGACTGCCATGTCTCGTTCGGCAATGCGGCCTCGAACCTCGCGTACGATGACTTCGGCCGCTTGCGCGGCTCGGGCTTGACCAAACCGGCATTCGTCAGGATCCGGTGGATCGTGGAGTTTGCGGGAGGCGCGACGCCTTCACGCTCCAGGCGGGCGGCGATGGACTCCGCGCCAGCGTCCAAACCCTTGGCAATCAGTTCCCGCCGGATCGCGACGATCCGTTCGATCAGACGCTCGTCGGTCCTGTTCGCGATGCGATGCGCGCGCTTGGAACGCGGCAGGAGCCCGGCCTCGCCTTCCCGTTCGTACCGACGTTTCAACTCGTACGCCCACTGGCGCGTCACTCCATAGCGGCGGGCCGCCTCCGTAACCGGCACGCCCGAGAGGATCGTGTTGACAATGGCCTTGTTACGCAGGAACTCACTGCGAGTCCCGTCACTATCATTGCTGGACCGTGTTGACTGCTGCTGTGACTGTGTATCCATACATGGTCAACAACCTGCGACCTGTCAACCATGCCCCAAGACACCCGTCAGGCATGCCCCAAGACATGACGTCAACCATGCCCCGAGACATACGTCAACTATCCGCTGAAACTAGACATGGAAGATTTTCTCCGCACACAGGGAGAAACGCTTATCAAAAGCGGACGGGAATACCGCTGGAAAGAGCATGACAGTCTGACCGTCCGAGGAAACAAATGGTTTCGCCACAGCCAGAGTAAGGGCGGCTATCCCATTGATTTTGTCATGGAGTTTTACGGAAAGTCCTTTCCCGAAGCCGTCCAGCTCCTGATCGGCGAAAGCGGCGAGGGACAGAGCGAAGCCAGCACAGCACCGCCCACAGCGTTTCACTTGCCCTTGCACAACAGAACAGCCGACAGAGCAATTCAATATCTTTGCGAAAGCCGAGGTCTCAACAAAATGCTTGTTGAGGCTTTTCTTCTTTCCGGGGATATTTACGAAGACGCAAAGCGGCAAAATGTTGTGTTTGTTGGCAGAGACCGAAGTGGTACGCCGAGATACGCCCATGTGCGAGGAACGGCAGACCCATTCAGACAGGACATTGCCGGGTCTGACAAGTCCTATCCGTTCCGATACGAGGGCAACGGCAACCAGCTCTTTGTCTTTGAAGCGCCGATTGACCTGTTATCGTTCATCTGCCTTTATCCGCAGGACTGGCAGACAAGGAGCTATCTTGCCCTGGGCGGCGTTTCGGGCAAAGCCCTTGACCGTTTTCTTTCTGAACGCAAGGACACCCGAAAAGTATTCCTCTGCCTTGACAGCGACACCGCAGGAAGTGAAGCCTGCTCCCGACTGGCACAGTCCATTCCCGGCGAGATCGCCGTCATTCGCCTTGTCCCGGCAAGGAAAGACTGGAACGATGTTCTCCGTCAGCAAGGGGACATTCCCAGCCGCAAATTCATAGCCGAGACAATCACGCTGCGAGAGCTGCCCACCGCCCAGCCTGTCCCAATGCTCCGCATGGCAGATGTGGAGCTGACGAGCGTGGATTGGCTATGGTTTCCGTATATCCCCTTTGGAAAGCTGACGATCATACAGGGCAACCCCGGTGAGGGCAAGACCTACTTTGCCATGCGTCTTGCGGCGGCTTGCACCAACCGAAAGCCTTTACCCGGTATGGAGAAACTTGAGCCTTTCAATATCATCTATCAGACCGCAGAGGACGGTTTGGGCGATACCGTTAAGCCCCGGCTGATGGAAGCGGACGCAGACCTTGAACGAGTGCTTGTCATTGACGATAGAGACACGCCGCTGACTCTTGCCGATGAGCGCATAGCAAGGGCAATCCGTGAGAACAACGCAAGGCTGGTTATCATTGACCCGGTACAGGCGTTTCTGGGCGCAGATGTGGACATGAACCGGGCAAACGAGGTGCGCCCAATATTCCGCAGTCTGGGAGACATTGCACAGGCTACCGGGTGCGCTATCGTGCTGATTGGACACCTCAACAAAGCCGCAGGAACGCAAAGCACCTACCGGGGATTGGGGTCTATCGACATTACGGCGGCAGTCCGCAGTCTGCTGTTTATTGGCAAGCTGAAAGACAGTCCCACAACAAGGGTGCTTATCCATGAGAAAAGCTCCCTTGCGCCGCCCGGACAGTCCCTTGCCTTTTCTCTGGGAGACGAGAAAGGCTTTGAATGGATAGGAGCTTATGACATTACCGCTGACGAGCTTCTTGCCGGGACAGACACCGCCAAGACCGAAAGCAAGACCGCACAGGCGCAAATGCTCATTCTGGAACTGCTTGCAGATGGAAAGCGTATGCCGAGCGCAGAGCTGGAAAAGGCAGTCAATGAGCGTGGGATTTCCTCACGCACCATGAGAACGGCAAAGAGCCGTATCGGGGACAGACTTGTGACCGAGAAAGACGGCACAGCATGGGTCTGCTATCTCCGAGATTGACAACAGGAACACGGCAAGCGTGGCAAAGACGGCAAGGTTTTTATAGATACCTTAATGTTGCCGCCTTGCCTTGTTCCCTCATACCGACACCGCCCGATGATGAACAGTCACCGGGCATTTTTCATTTACAGGAGGATTTTGAATGAACAATACCGCAACCAACACCGCCACTTGCCCTACTGTCAGAAAGCAGATTGGCAAGACAACCTATATCGTCCGTGTGCATTTCAGCCAGACCGCAAAAGAGACAATGGAGGACAAAATCAAGCGTCTGCTCCGTGAGGAAGTCCGCAAAATGTGACTTCTTTGTGAATTTGATGAAAAAGTCCTTGACTTTTCGTCTCTGGCGAAACCAAGAAAAGCATCATCATCACCACCGGCGTCCACCTCGCACCACTCCAAGTGCGCGAGGTACGCCGAATCCTCGACGGCGACGACATCCGGCTCGAAACCCTCGACCAAGGCAAACGCATCATCTATCTCGAACTACCCGACACCAACGCCACGTTCTCCTTCATCGCCAGCGTCTTCTACCAATGCCTCTTCGAAACGCTTGTACGCAAAGCCGACGCCAAACCTGACGGCGTGCTCGACCGCGACGTGCATTGCATGCTCGACGAATTCGCCAACATCGGCAAAATCCCCAACTTCGTAAGGCTCATCGCCACCATACGAAGCCGACGCATCAGCTGCAGCATCATCCTCCAGACCGTCAGCCAAGGCAAGAGCCTCTATCGGGATGACTGGGAGACCATCGCCGGCAACTGCGACAGCCAGCTCTTCCTCGGCGGCAACGAACCCAGCACCACCAAATACATCAGCGACCGGCTCGGAGACCAGACCATCGATGTCATTGAAACCAGCGAAACCAAAGGTCTCAACGGCAGCTGGACACGCAGCACCCGCAAAAACGCTCGTAAACTCCTCACTCCGGACGAACTCGGACGCATCCCCACCAGCCGGTGCGTCTACCTGCTCAGAGGCATACCACCGTTCCTCAGTGAGAAGTTATGTCATCTATAGATGACAAATACGATAATGCTATCGCATTGTGCGGCGCTGCCAAGGTCGTGAGGGACGGTCCCGTTAAGTGTGTAACTAGTGGTTTGGTTATATGTTCTCGCTGGCGGACCAGCGGTCGGCGAAGGTGACGGTGAACGTGTTCAACGCGGGCTTCCACGTGTCGTCCATCGTACCCGCCTTGCCGGTCGGGGCCAGCGACTTGACGGTCAGGTACAGGCACCTCAACGCGGCACGTTCGTCGGAGAAGTGACCTCGCGCCCTGACCGCTCGACGGAACCGCGCGTTGAGACTCTCGATCGCGTTCGTCGAACAGATCGTCTGATGGATTTCCACATCGTAGTTGAGAAACGGAACGAACCGATCCCACGTGTTAAGCCGCAGGCCGCCCATAGCCGGGTATTTGGACGCCCACTTGTCGAGCATCTCGTCGCGAGCCTGTTCCGCGGCTGCTTCGTTGACGACGGTGTAGATGGGTTTCGGGTCGCGTTTGAGTATGTCCCAGTCCTTTCTGGACACATAGTGGAACGTATTGCGCAGCAGGTGAAGGCGGCTGACGGTCTCTCTGGAGACCGAGGTGCCGTAGCTCTCCTGGAAGTGCGCGCTGATCTTTCCGGCGGTCAGGCACCTAGCATAGGTGCGACCGAGTCCACGTCGTTGAGCCGGCGATACCGTTTTTTGACGATGACGGGGTCGAACGAGCCGTCCCGGTCGTGAGGCACCTTGATGGTGACTGGTCCGGCCGCCTCCGTCGTCACGGTCTTGGCGGTTGTCCCGTTGCGCGTGTTCGCGGCCCTGCCATCGGCGCTTTTCTCGTGCTTTTCGTGTCCGAGGTGCTCGGTCATCTGCTCGTCGAGGGCGGTCTCCAGCACGGTCTTGGTGAATTGCCTCAGCAGACCGTCGCGGCCGGTCAAGTCAAGCCCCTGCTCCTTGGTCTGCCGGATTATCTCTAGCGCGAGCTCGCGCTAGATCGGGGATGCCTTTGGATCACTGGGTTTCGCTGGTTTCTCCGTGTCTTCCTTGCTGAGGGCCGTCTTCACATTGCCATGGCTTCCATTGTCTCAGTCGACATGCTCATTACAGACCCTTTCCCGCCAGCCACGCAGCCGGCGATCAAAGCCGGCTACACACTTTCCGAAACAGTCTCTCCCCACCGGCCAGTACATCTACCTGCTCAGAGGCGTACCACCGTTCCTCAGACGGAAAAAGATAATTGGCAATAGGCGATTCCGAAAATACTTGAGTGTTGTCATCTCGGAATGACAGTTAGTAATTTGATCCTTGTGGATCCATTTTCAATTTGAGAAGCTGACAATACAACTGGAACGAGGAAATTGTAAATGCAATTTCTGAGACTCTTGCCGATGTCTTGTAGCAAGAAAATGGCAACCATGCAATAGTGAGATCATATAAGGATTTTATGATGAAAAAGTTTGTAAAAACGGTACGATTGCCGCCGTTAGTTGTTGCTTATAGCGGCATAGAATAATGCTCGTATATACTTCACGGAAATGTATATAATTTGCCCAAAAAATAATATTTGCCCATACTATTCAAGGGAGACAATGATGTCTAGGTATGAAAATAATGCTCGCGGTACGTCTTGCAATAAGGGAAATCGGCAGATGGCAAGTGTGGCAGTCGCTTTTGCGGCAGTGTTCGTCACTCCTTTTGTTATTCCGCTGGTTGCTTCTCTGATGGCGGTATTGGGAATTGGGAGTGCGGCAGCTACCGCCATTGTCGCTGTAGCTTGGCTTGGATCGGCTGCGGTGGGAATGATTTTCCCTGCAGCTGCGCCGCTCACTTCCACCATCCAGTCCATGATTGGCACCTTGGGGACTTCGGGCGCTGCGGCATGGTGATTCATTGATTGGATATTATGGCCCTGCGGAGGAGGAGGTATGACGGGATTCTTGAAGCTATTTCTCACTAAGACGCGTTGCGTCCTTGGGATTTCCTTAGCAGCATTTCTGGTTGGCGTATTTTTAGCCAAGTTACGTCCGTATCCTTTGAGCAGGGCCATAATTCCGAAGATATATCTTCATGAACTACTATGGAACAATACTAAGGTATGGCTAATACTATTATTTGGAGGATTTCTATTCTCCATTCCTACAACTATTGTATTAGTTATTAATTATAGTTCTTTTGGATGGAGTGCGGCTCAGTATTTATTTCAAGACCAAGGAGGTAAATTATTGACCGCAGTAGTCCCTCATCTTTTCTTTGAATGCTTTGCGCTGATCACCATATCTGGCATTGCTTTGACTATTACGCACTATGAATTTTGTTTCTTGCAGAACAATCGAAAGCGGGATATTAGCATAGATAATGCCACTTTATTGTCCTTGTTTGTGGTTTTTATTTCATGGTTCTCGCTTTTTTGGGCTGCAATCATAGAGACATATATATCTCATATTTAAGGAGCATCATGATTCGCCTGTCAGTCTGGTTTGAGTCCTTGAAGTGGCGCATTGCCGCCTGGCGCTGCATCACTTTGAATTGGTGGTATTTAGTATTGGCCGCAGTATTAATCATATGGCTCGGCGTGGCGGAAGCTGTGGCGTTGCCCGCGTATGGTGAATATGCGCGTGAGGTATTCACGAACCTGTTGGCAGGGGTACCGTCTACGCCACCGGCTGTCGTACCGGTAACGGTGTTCCAATGGTCATGCTCGGCGGTTTGGCTGGTGTTGGCATATCGGCAGTGGGCGCGACGCCAGTTCGCATGGATGATTATATCGATGGTATGCAGCTTGTTGTATGTGCCATTCGTAATTTATCTTGTACATGAGCTAGCAGACCAGCGCAAAGGGATTGTTCGGTTGGAGGAGAAGCCAGAGAGCCCCTCCCCAGATGATACGGCTAATGATCATTTGGACAGGTGCGACATCAATCCCGTTGAAGAAACAACCACGTCCGACAGCATGATTCGCCGTATAGGAGGTCTTCGTGGACGCCGTGGTTGAAGTTCATGGATTGACTAAACGATATGTATCCGGGCCGGTGGTAGGTCCGATTGATTTTGAGGTTTGGCCGGGGCAAGTATTGGCCGTGGCGGGGTCGAATGGTGCAGGTAAGTCCACCACGCTACGCATGCTGCTCGGCCTAGCCTCTCCCAGCCAAGGTCGTGCACTGGTTATGGGCCGACCGTATCGGCAGTTGGAGCATCCGGGCTTGCAAGTGGGTGTATTCCTAGGTGGGCGATTGGGGGATGAGTCGATGACCAGCCGTGAGTATCTGACGTTTATGGCCGGCATGCAGGGATTGCATAACGTGCGTCGTCGCGTTCGCCGCGTGCTGCGTGCCTGTAGTCTGGATCATTGGCCGAAAGTCCGGATTAGGGGGTATTCCACAGGTATGAGACAACGACTGGGCGTTGCTTGCGCGATGCTCTCCGACGCACCGATACTTGTATTGGACGAGCCATTCAATGGATTGGATATCGAAGGAAGACTTTGGCTGCATGATTCATTGAAACAATGGGCCGAGTCCGGCAGAACCGTTATTTTGGCAGCTCATGAGATTGAAGAACTGCAACGCATAGCCACCCATGTCCTGATTGTCATGCATGGTCGGCAAATGGGTTGCGGGCCAATCGAGCAAGTCATTAACGACAACAGCGACGGGGCTGGAATCATATTCCGCTTTGCAAACGGCGTAGATGTGAGCAGAAAGGCCGCGGCCCTGAATGATCTGATGGGAATGGGGGCCGATCTTCGCGCCCTAAAGAATGACTTGTATTTGGCACGACGGACGGATGAAGATACTGTATTCGCAACCGCAGCCAGATGTGAGGCTCCATTGGTTCAGCTCAATCGCGCCGAACCGACGCTTCGCGAAGTAATGACTAGCATAATCAACCGGTCTTCAGTAAAGAGCCACACGTCATGAACGGGGGTACACGGGATTTGCAACGCATGATGCTGCTCATACGTTATGTGGTATGCCGGCCGGCAACCCTCGCGGCATGGGTTGGGCTGCCGCTGGCGTTCGCCGCGTTCGCCGCGTTGACTAGCGCCTCCGTCCGGCTCATGCTCTCCTCCAGCTCCAAACTCGATGGCTTCGCCACGCTCGAAGGATTGGGGCCGAGCATCGCCGGTGCGGTTATGCCCATGGCCGAGCCCTTGGCAATCATCGCGGCACTGCTATCCGTCCGTGTCCTGCTCAATACGTCCACAGCCATTCCGCTGTTCCTGATTGAACCGAAGCGAACGCGACTGTTTCTAATCTTATGTGTCGATATCGCTATTGTTGGTTTTATTATGGCCGCAACCGGAGGACTTACCGCAACTGGTACCTCTCGGCTCATCCTCGGCCCCGTCGTACCATCGCAAGCATGGCCCTCTCCGTTGTCCACATCGCTGCTCTTATGTCTTCCCGTGGCCCTGATACTTACCGGGCGTATGCTTATTGCCGCCTCACTATGCGTAGCCGTTGATTCAGTGGGGAAAGGTGCGGCGTCTTACATTGCCTTGTATTATCTCCTTCCCATTGTGGTTGCTAATTTACCTGCATCTCAAACATTGAGTACATGGATACCATCTATTGCAGGCACTGCCATATTGGAGCCTGAACCAATTATCAGCCCTTTGTTTAGCGGTGTGATTGCTCTAGTTTACTTATTGATTGCAATTGGAATAGCGTGTGCAACGTTGAATTATAGGGATATTAGGTGATGCGAGTATATTAAAGTCTGTCGTTGGTATATATATGATAAATAACCAATTTACCTTAACAGCGATAGATGTCTATCGTCATCCATGATCACATTTAATTTTTACCACCTAATGTTATTGCTATTGGCGGAATGCGGATTCCAGTAATAAATAAACAACCCAGACCATTGAACCGATGAATCGCATTAAAGCATATTTAGAAGGATTGAAGTTTGCTTCTGATCCGTATTCCTGCATGGTTTATGCTGTGATAAAGAATTCTTTTAGAAATGGTCTCTGCTGTCTTTGTTGTTCGCGTCTGGTTGTGTGGGCTCAATATCCGAATCATCTATACTAAGCGAGAAACGCTACTTGTCTGTCGCTATTCTTCGCCGCATTTATTTAAACAAAATAATCTGTTCGGAAATCGCTATATTAAACCTGTGCATGAAACATCTTTCGATAAAACTCTGATTGTTTGGGTAACTCCGCGCACCTGACAATCGTATGAACAGTATCATCTTTAATAACAGTGATTTTATCTGCATATGAATGGTTGTAAACCTGTGAGCGATGATTACCGTGGTCATATTCTGATTCAATTGAGGCATTGCCTCAAACATTGAACTTTCAGCTATTGTGTCAACCAGCACGATTGGCTCATCAAGAATTACAAGTGTTGCGACAGGAAGGTTGATATTGCCAGTGTGGAATTAATCGATATCACCAAGGGTGTATCTGATTCTACCGCTATCAATCTGGGCAGCGGCTACTTTGTTCTCAAAGGTATGAACGACAGTCGTTTCATCCTCTCTGGTTCTCATGCCGGCTGGGTGTCCTCCTCATCTTTGGAGACGCGTCATCCAAACTGACTAGCCCGAGAACTCGGCATATACCGCCACACTATCTCCTGCCCTTTTTCAAAGGCGGCGCTAGCCTAATCGATCGGGGAATGAGGGGGTTACTGATTGTCCAGGCACATCCCAGGTGGAATTGCCGTGCGTGACTGACGGGGATAAATCTTCCGATGATGGTGCGGGCTGTCGGTTCGATGACTGGGAATCCGATCCCGGTTGTGTGGATTCATCCGAACGGCCCGCATCAGATATTTCCTCGTTCTTTACAGCCGTCATGGAATCCCGGACGATTTGCATGACTTCGTTGAGGTCCTGGATGGTTCTGTTATAGACATCAAGATCCTGATGGTCGCGCATCATGAGTCGTGCACGGGTAATCTGCTCACTGAGCCGTGCACGGGTGTTGTCGTCTCTGACCTTGTTCTCGGATTCTTTGTAGAGCCTATCGGCGTTTTCAATGGTTTGGCTCAGTACGTTCTGTGCGTTGTCAATCCGTTGTTGTTCCTGTGATGCCTTGACCGTGTCAACTGTGTCATGCAGGTTCCTGGTCTGGATTCTGAGCTGGCTGTTAGCTTTCTCTGTTTCCGCACGAGTGCGATCGAGACGGTCGGCCGTCAGACTCGGATCGCAATTCTCCGTTGAGACCGATGGCTGATATTGCATGATTTTGCCGAGCAGTTCCAAAGATTTGGGATCCTGCACGTCTTTATCCTGGAGCTTCGCATATGGTTCCGCCTGTTTCAATGCCTTGTCCCATTCAATCCTCACTATGTCAGATTGCTCGATTGCGTGATTGCATGACGTGAGCGCTTCCCGATGGTCGTAGTTCCTCTTCGCCATGACAAGGCCTGTGGCTAATCCCGTTACGGTGACCAGAGCGAGCATAATGCCGGCGATGCGGGTAAAGGGGATATGCCGATGAACGGCTACCTCATCCGCGTCGTCAGCCGATAATTCCGCCAAGGACACATCATCCTCGACATGTTCCCCGACCCTAATTGGTGTGTCTATCGTCGTTCCCGTCCGTTTGTCAGGCTTGGATACGGGAGTGCTGTTGTTCCGTATATCGCGAGGCAGCTCATCGTCGATGATGGGTGTGATGGGCAGCAGCCGATGTTTGGGTTTTCTGTCTGGCAGCGGTTCCGGTGGGGCCCCAGCGGTTTCGGGGTGTGCGATGGCATGCGCAGCCCACTGGCCGAGTTCCGGCCATGTACTGGGATGATCGTGGATTTGCGCAAGAAGATCCCAGTTGTCAGAATCACTCATCAAATCGGCAAGCTCGTACGAATCAAGTTTGGAATTGATGCGACGCATGATTCCTTCTTTCCCTCAGGATTAGTGGATGTAAGTGATGCTGGGATTGTTGGCCTGCTCTTTGGTAAGGGTCCTGAGCCATGCGTATGGGAGGCCGCCGCCGGATTCGCTGACAACAATGCTTCCGTCGTCCTTGATTTCCTCGACGATGGCGACGTGTCCATAATCGGCGCTTGCGCCGAGATAGCCTTTGGCGAAGCTTGCCACGTCACCGAGCTGTATGCCGCCGCCCGTTGGATATCCGAATTTTCTGGCGCTTGACGCCCACATCCAGCCGTCGCCCATGTATCCGTCCACCGGTTTGCCGATCTGCAATCGGCGAGCGGCCGCCCACCATGTGCATTGGCCGGTCTCATAGGTGGTGATCTTGCCCACGGGCGTGCCGGTCGCCGCCACATCCACGTTCAGCGTGCCAGACTGCATGACCAACGGTGGCGTGAGCTTGCCGATGGTTCGTCCTGCCGTGGCCGAACAGCCGCCTCCCGCATCAATCGCCGGCTTCACGTTGTCGAGATACCGTTTGGTGATGTTGGGAATATCCGGGTACCTCATGAGGTTGCCTTCGCCCGCGTTATGGGCGATGACCAAAGCCGTCAGGTCGTCAAGTTCGGCGAACGGCATGCCCGGGTGCTTGGCCTTGAGCTGTTTGACGCCTTCCAAGCGGTTTTTCAGATACATGCCGCCGTAATGGGCGTGGACCATGGGCTCGGTGATGCCTTCAGGTGGTGTCTGATCGGCACCTTCGGGATGCACGCCGCGCCATACGCTCCTGTTCATCTGCAGCAATCCCCATGTTCCGCCGTTGCTGTCGTCGGCATACGCATCCGGTCGGAAACCGGATTCCTGCTTCATGATCGCCGCGATGAAATCCGCGCTCAATCCGCTCGATCGGGCCGCCTCGCTTACCCATGGCTTCGCCTCGTCCGGGACCTCGATCACACTGGCCTCGCAACCTCCGTCATCTCCGACGGCAACGGTGGGTATGAACCACAGCAGCAGGCTGAAGACCATCAGCACCGCCGCCGTGCCCAATAGAAATGGAATGCTGACCGCAGCTGATGCCGATGCCGCGACACCGGCCTTCACCGCCGTCATAGTCCGAGAAACCGCCTGTGTGACCTGTCGTGCAACCTGCGTCGAAGCTCTGGCAGCGGATTTGGCCCCCTGGACACCCGATCGTACGGTCTTGCCGGAATGTCTCGCACGTTTGGCGCGAGCCGAAGCCGTTCTTCCTGCCACGGCACGTGCCGTTGAACCTCTTGCGGCATGTCTTGTGCGAATAATGCCGGTCACGCCGTCGCGTATCCGACTTGCGGGAACCATTGGTGACAACAAGTCGTCGTCCTCTCTGGTATCCGTCTGTGCCGATTGCGATTCAAGCACGGACCGTGTCGCCTTCACACCACGTTCCAAAACGCTGACGGTTGTTATGCCGGTCGGGCGCGATACTTCGGATTGATTGTTCCTGATGGTGGTTCGTGGCTGTTTCAGCCCGGCCAACACTGGGCCATGGAAGAGTCCATTAACATGACGGACTTTCAAACCATGAATCATGCCGTTCGGCCGAACGAGATTGCGCGTGGCGTGGAATGAGTCGGAGGTGACGGGTCTCATTCGGGCTTCCGATCCTCGAATTTCGTGGTATACAACCGGTAAAGCAGACTATCGGCATCGATACGCCCATCGAACGGTATGAACGCAGTGCCGCTCTTGGCCATGCCCTGACCGGGCTGCACCCCGGTGAAGAACGCCCGCTGCTCATCGGACAGCTTCAGCAGCTCGCACAAGGCGTCGGCATCCGTGGCGGTCTGGTTCAGCAGCAACAGGAAGTCGCTGTTCGCGAGCATCAGACGCGCATCCTGGTTGGCCAGCAGCTCCTCGATGTTCTGCGTAATGCCGGTGGGGCACAAACCCCATTTACGGGCGCGCTTGTACAGGCGCAGGAAGTATTCGGCCGCATACCGGTTCGAGAACAGCAGATGGAACTCGTCCACCCACAGCCAGGTGCGCCGGCCGAGACGGCGATTCCTGACGACCCGGTTCCAAATCTGATCCAGAACGACGAGCATACCGAATGTGCGCAACTCCGCTCCCAGACCGGAAACGTCATAGACCAGGAACCGGCTGGACGTATTCACATCGGTGGCATGGGCGAAGGCGTTCAGACTGCCGGTCGCGTAGATCTCCAATGCTCGTGCCGCATCACGGGACCTGGCTCATTCAAAGCCGCGAGACGGTCATGCAGGGTGACGAGCGTGGGCATGCCCAGTTCTGGATGCTCCCGCACCTCGCGATACATGCCGATGACCGTACGGTCGATCAGACTGCGCTGCATGCGGTCGATGCCGTCCTGTCCGCCGATCAGCACGCCGAGCATGTTCAGCACGCTCGCACATTTCGACCGGATCGGATCACCCTCGGAATCATCCTCATACTCGATATCCAAAGCGTTGATATGCGCGCGAGACGATTCCCCGATCTCGACTCGCTCGCCGCCAAGACCGGTGCACAACGGCGTGAACTCACGTTCCGGGTCGATGACGATCAGATCATCGTCCGGACGGGTCAGATAGATCTGGGTTATCTCGTTCTTCGCCGCCTGGCTCTTGCCCGAACCGGTCGTACCCAAAACGAATCCGTTGCCGTTCATGCCTTTCGTACGGTCGATGACCACGGGATTGCCGGTGCGGGCGTTCGCCCCATGGAACACCCCGCCCGGCTCGAACAGTTCCTGCGACGTGAACGGCACCAGAATCGCCGCGCTCGATGTGGTCAACGTGCGACGCATCGGCGGCAAAGAATTACCCAACGGCAGCACGGCGTTCAGTCCTTCCACCTGCATGTAGGCCAAGGTCTCGGCCACACAGGACTGCCCATCGATCGCAGCTGTCACGTCACGAACCGTCTGATCCAGTTGCTCGCGGCTGTCCGCAGACACGTCCACAATCATCAGGGAATCCACCAGACGGTCGCCGTTATGCTCCAGATCATCACGCAGCTCACCCGCCTGAGTCATGGATTCCTGCAGCTCATGAGGCAGCATGTCCTCGGGTAGATGCTGTTTGCGGTTCTTGCGCCGCTCGTCGATGGCCTGCATATCCATTTCGGCGATCGTCCGGTTCACGAGCTTCAACCCCTCGGCCTTACCCCGCGGGGACAGATGGATGCCGACCGTGATGTCCGCCTTGATGTCCGTGATGGACGACACCAGCTGATCGCTCAGATAATCCGGGAAATCACGCACCAAAAGACACTGATGCCATACTTCCGTGGTGCCCGAGCTCAACCGGAGCCGACGGCGATCCGACACGTCCACGGCGAACGGGGCCACATAATCCTTCGTGGACATGCCATGCGATTTCAGGAAACCATCCTCGGTGAACGAGAACCGGACACCGTGCCGCAGCATCCCGTGCAGCACCGCCAGACGCGACTGCCGATCCAAGCGGACACCGACGCAGCCGCCCACCGACCGCAGCTGCGCCGTGGCACGCAACGCGGCACGGTTCAGCAGCGTGACCGCACGCTCCCCGTCCCGCTCACGCAACGTCAACGTCAGATACTTGTCCGTCACCGCGCCCTGCGAACGGCCGGCGAGACGCCGACGCACATTGCGGTTGAAGTCCCCGCGCAGTCCATCCAACGCATCGCTCCGAAGCGGCATGGCGATACTGCGCGTCACCTCCTCGGGATCCAGCATGCGCGTGGCGACCGTGATCTGGACTCCCATGTTCTCACCGATCGAATTCAGGAAACGCCCCCACCGGTCCACGACATCCAGCTGCTGATCCTGGGTCGCGACCTGATAATTGATGTCGCTGATCCGCAGCGACACGCTCCACCGGTCGCCGCCGAGGAACACGATGCCATTGGACAGCATCGAATCATAGCCAAGCAGCTCCTTCGACGAACGAGGCATGCGACGATTCCCGGACCGCCTGTTCCCGGCCTTTCCATGTCGCTTACCGTTGCCTTTGACCGCCTTGCTGCCACTGATGTCAGACATGACGACGTGCCTTCCTTCCCTTGATTCGTCTACGGGTCTTCTCCCTCAACGACGGTTTGCCGGGAAACCTCGCGGGAACATAGGATTCAAGCAAATAGACCTTCGGCCCGAAACGCTGGCGCAGCATGTATCCCAGATACCGTTCCGGCTTCAGCCCCTTCGGACGCCACCAACCCCACAGCGCGAACGGCAGGCAAACCGCAAACAGCAGATACGACCCCAGATCGGACAGTCCCAACGACCAGAACAACGCCGCCTCACATCCGCCCAGAACGAGCATGCACGCGGCGGCCGCCAGTTGGCGCCAGCTCAGCCCCCACATCACCTTCGCCTCAACATTGGCGATCTCCTTATATACGCGCATCTGCAACATGAATGAATCCTTTCCCTGATTGGCCCCGGTTGTGGTAGGCGGCTACTCGCCGCCGGCTATGGCCCGACTGACACGCTGACTCACCGCGATCACAAAAAACAGCAGGATGCCCGCCATCATGAGATTGCCGAAGTTGCCCGTCACCCACGCCACCATGCCCTCGTCCGCGGAATCCGGGATCTTCACGGCATCGACCACGATCCGCTGATAGAACACCAGACATATGAACACGCACACCGCATTCACCGACGTGCGAGCATACGACTTGAAGAAACCCACGCCGATCGGCTTGGTGTCCTCATGCACCAGAAACGCGAACGGCAACGACTGAAACGCCGTCAACGCATACAACTCGATGAACCGCACATACAGCACCACCGTGAACACCACCGACGCCAACTGGGACAACAGCCACGGAATCACCAGCAGAAAGAACAACGCCGCCTGCCCCATCACCCCGGCATCGCGAATCTGGTCACGCATCAGATCACCCAACTGACCGCCGTCGCCCGTCGCCTCATACGACATCTGCGAGGACACGCCCTGCATGAGGAACTGCGTGACCTGATTGAACATCCGAATGAACAAACCGGCGTTCTGCACGGCGATGAACACCAGCGCGATCTTGAACATGGTGCCGGCCACGATCTTCACGCCCAGATCGCGGTCCGCTTCGATGCGCGTCGAGTTGCGCGCCAGCTCCAACGTGAACATGACCGCGAGCACCACCGACGTCAGAGGCTTGACGGCGACTCCATGCACGTTCACCGCCAACTGGTAAAGAGCGGGATTCCATGTCTCCGGCGTCTGGGACAACAGCCCGGCCGTGATCGAACCGGCACCTCCGCCGCCGATCATGTTGAGCATGGCTACGATGAAGTCCTCCACGGCAGGCCCCGAATCAGCTCAGCCTAGAGCCACCGCGTTGAAAATCTGCGCGGCCGCGATGATCATGCCTCCGCCCACGATCTGCCACAGTCCAGACTGCGTCTGCGGCCCATTATGATCCTTCAGGCCGCCGCCGAAGGTGACGGCGCCCCACACCAGCCACAAGCCGCCGCCGATGGTGGCGAACCTGACGAACAACTGAAGCACCTGATTCAACAAATCCACGACGGCCTCCTCTGACGACGATCAAGGAGCCCGACAGGCAACGGCCTCCGTTGACACCCATCGTCAGGGAAAACCGGCAGGATAGCGGCGGACAGAGAAACCTCATTGCCCCTATATATAGGTATAGAAAGCCTGTTTCCCAGCTTGGGTGGTGGAAGAAGGGGAAGGAGATAAGCGAAAAAATTGCCTCTTCGATTCATAACGTCACACTCAGCGGAATAAGACCTGAGTGCGTAGTTGGCCGAGTCGGCATATATGCAGCGGCACTGAAGCGCTTACATATGTACTTGCCATTACATATTTGTAGATCTGCAAAATCGGAAAGGGAATCCGCATCGGAAGAATCTTCAGAATGGCGGGTATGTCAGCTGAGATATACCCGCCGTCCTATGCACTGCCCCTTTAGCCGGGACATACGCAGCCTACCATCTGTATGCAACTTCGTGCACTGGAGATGCTGAGGCTTTTCAAATCTCGGGTTATGCTGTAGTAAAACCCTTTACTAAAGTTTGCGGGGAGGATGTCATGGCCACGCTCAAGGAAGTCGCGGAACGGGCCGGGGTGTCGCAGAGCACGGTGTCGCGCTTGCTGAATGACCCGTCGTTCTCCATCAAGGAGGAGACGCGTCGGCGCGTGCTGCGCGTGTGCGAGGAGATGGGATACCGCAACGTGTTCCGTCCCGCGATCGCGGTGTTGGATGCGCCTCCGTCCGGGGAGGAATTGCAGGATGCGTACTTCGCCGATCTGCGGAAGGTTCTTGCGGAGTGTGCGGAGTCGATGGAATTGGACCAGCCCACGTTCATCCGATCCATACACGAGTTGACGGAACGTGCAACGGAGTTCGATGGGTTCATCACCGTGGGAGCCACGGTGTTTCCCGAAGCGGACCTGCGCGCCCTGCATGCGGTGCTTCCGCATGGCGTGTGCATCGACACGAATCCGGCGCCGCACCTGTTCGACTCCGTACGTCCCGATCTGTCGCAGACGATGCTGGATGCCCTGGACGAGATGATCGCGGCGGGCCGCAGGCGTATTGCGTTTCTCGGCGGCGTGGGCAGCATCATGGGCATGCATGACTATCCCGAGGACATCCGTGAACTGTCGTTCCGCCAGTGGGCCGCGCATCTGGGATTGGAAACGGACGGATTGGTGTATTCGTCCGGCACGTTCACCGTGGAGAACGGCTACCGTCTCGCGGAGCAATTGGTGGCTGACCATCGTGAGGCCGGCAGCATGCCCGATGGCCTGATCGTGGCCGCCGACGTGCTCGCGGTGGGGGCGTTGCAGGCGTTGAATGCGCTGCGTGTGGCGGTTCCCGACGAGTTGGCTGTGGTGAGTGTGAACAACCAGTCGATCGCCCGGTACACGTCTCCGTCGCTGAGTTCGTATGCGATCGATCAAAGGGAGTTGGCCCGTATGGCGTTCTTCACCTTGATTGATGGGTTGAAGCATGAGCGGCGGGTGCGGCGTCACATCCTGCTGACGACCGAGCTGGTGCCGCGCGCAAGCTTCGTTCCTCGGGCGTAAGACGTCGTCTCGAAGACGGGCGGCACCGGTGTCGATTTTGCTGGAAGGAGTTTACTTCAGCTGGCGGCCGGCGCACCAGACGTGTTGGGCGGTCCAGTCGGTGGGGTCGAGGAGGTTGAGGTCGGCGGCGTATCCGGGGGCGATGAGGCCGAGCGGCGTGCCGGTGACGGGGTTGGGCCTGTCGAATCCGAAGGCGCGTGCCGGGGTGAGGGTGGCGGCCTCGACGGCGGCGACGGGGCTGAAGCCGAGTTCGTTGACCGCGCGCTGGACCGCGACCTCCAGGGTGAGCGTGGAGCCGGCGATGGCGCCGTTGGACACGAGGCGAGCGTGGCCGTCGATGACGTTCACGTCGAGTTCGCCGAGCTTGTACGCGCCGTCGGGGCAGTCGGTGGCGGCCATCGCGTCGGTGACGAACGCGATGCGGTGGGGCGCCAGTCCGAAGCCGAGTTTGACCATCGGGTTCTGGACGTGGAAGCCGTCATTAATCAGCTCGATGGTGACGCGCGGGTCCTCCACGGCGGCCGGGATGGGGCCGGGTTCGCGATGGTGCAGGCCGTTCATCGCGTTGAACATGTGGGTCATGATGCCGGCGCCCGCGTTGAAGCCGGCCTGGGCGGTCTCGTAGTCGGCGTCGCAGTGACCGACCGCGGGCACCACGCCGGCGGCCGCGAACTGGCGGATGGCGCCGATGCCGTGCTCGAGCTCGGGGGCGATGGTGATTTGGCGGATGCAGCCGAGACGCCCGGCGGCGGGGTCGGCGCCCGAGGCGTCAAGCATGCGGTCCACGAGTTCGGGCACCGGGTCCTTGAGGCAGTTCGGGTCGTGCGCGCCCTTGCGCTTGAGGGCGAGGAACGGGCCTTCGAGGTGGCAGCCGAGGATGTCGGGGCGGGTGGCCATCTTCTCGTGCACGGTGCGGATGTTGCGGCAGATCACGTCCATCGGGTTGGTGATGAGCGAGAGCACCTGGCGGGTGGTGCCGTGGACCGCGTGGCCGGCTCGGGCCACGTCGATGCCGTCGGGGCCGTCGTCGAAGCTCTTCTCCCAGGCGCCGTGGGCGTGGATGTCCACGTAGCCGGGGGTCAGGATGCGGCCGGCCGCGTCGATGACCGCGTCGTTGGAGTCAGCTGGAACGGCCGGGTCGATGCCGACCGTGCGGCAGGCGTGCTCGAACGCCTCCTCGCCGGTACCGTCCGCGGCGGCGGAGCCTGTGGCCACAATCACGCCACGTGCGTCCGAGACCACCCAATAGCCCGATTGTTCGCCGCAGGCGTCTACCTTGCGTGCCCCGCGGATCGCGACCGGCTTGGCCTCGCCTTCCAACGCCGCCGTCACGCGGGCGACGATCTCATCTCTGTCCTGCGTCATGATTTCCTTCCTGCATATGGGTTCGGGCTCCCTCTTGGCGAAGCAAGAAGGAGCCCGAATCGTTCGTCTGCCGATCAGATGCCCTGCCAGGCGGGCTTGTGGGCGAAGGCGTAGCGGTAGTAGTCCTTGTGACGCAGACGCGACGCGGCCTCCTCGTCGATGATGATCGTGGCGTGCGGGTGCAGCTGCAGCGCGGAGGCCGGGCAGAACGCGGAGACGCCGCCTTCGACGGTCTCCTCGATGGCCTCGGCCTTGCCCGCGCCGAACGCGAGCAGCACGAGGTGACGGGCTTTCAGGACCGTGCCGATGCCCTGCGTGATGCAGTGGGTCGGCACTTGGTTGATGTCGTTGTCGAAGAAGCGCGCGTTGTCGATGCGGGTCTGCTCGGCCAGGGTCTTGACGCGCGTGCCGGACGCGAGGGAGGAGCCGGGCTCGTTGAAGCCGATGTGGCCGTCGGTGCCGATGCCGAGGATCTGCACGTCGATGCCGCCCGCGGCCTCGATGGCCGCGTCGTAGGCCGGTCCGGCGGCGGCGATCTTGTCGCCGTCCTCCAGCGGAGTGCCGTTCAGCACGTCGCCGGGCACATGGACCTTCTCCGGGTCGAGGCCGAGGGGCTCGACGACCGTGCGGTGGATGGTGGAGTGGTAGGACTCCGGATGGTCGAGCGGCAGGCCCAAGTACTCGTCCAGCGCGAAGCCACGCACCTGGGAGACGTCGATGTGCTCCTCGTGCACGATCTTGGCGAGGGCCCGGTAGGCGGCCAGCGGGCTCGAACCGGTCGCGAGTCCCAGCACCGCGTCCGGCTTGGCCTTGATGAGGTCCGCCACGCAGCGGCCGTAGATCTCGCCGGCCTCCTCCTCGTTCCTGACGATAATCACTTCAGCCATGATTGATTGCCTCTTTTCCTGTGGAGTGTGTTTGGGAAATGTATATATACGTGTACGGGCGGCGGCATGGTGGTGCATGCCGCCGCCCGTTGCCGGTCAGATGAGTTCGAGGTCCACGTCGAGGGTGAGCGGCCTGCCGGCGGACAGCTGGTAGGCCGTGTGGACGGGGGCTCCCCAGGAGTCGTCTCCGCCGACTCCCATCTGGGCTGCGAGCAGGCGCAGGTAGTTGTGGCGCGGCTCGGGCAGGTCCTCATGGCGGCGCGCGGCTTCGATCATGTAGGTACTCCAGGGCAGCAGGCTGGCCGTGAAGTGACGGTCGCCGCGTTGGGTGACGCGCAATCCGTGGCCTTGGATGTCGGTGGCTTCGAGCCAGCGGACGTCCTCGTGGCTGCCGGTTTCCTGCACCATGAGATACGGTGCCATGCTCGTCTTCGCGGTGGCGTTCCAGATGCCGAGCTTGCCGCCCTGCTTGCGGTCGCGGTAGGTCTCCTCGGGGCCGGGGCCGTAGTAGCGCAGACGCTCGTATTCGCCGGGCAGTTCCCATTCGACGCCGAACGCGGGCAGGCTGGCCGCACCGGTGGCTCCGCCGGGGTATTCGACGGTCAGTCGCATGCGCATGTCGGCGGTGATGCGGTAGGAGACCGTCACGGGCGTGTGGTCCGGGTCGGCGAGCTCGTACCGGTATTTGGCGGTGAGCCCTCCGTCGTCGGATTGCGCGATGCTCGTATCGGTCACGACGGCGTAGCGACCGGCCGCGAACCATGCGGCGCGGTCGAATCCGGAACGGTTGCCCCGGTCGTTGTCGGTCAGCGGGCGGAAGGTGACGAGTTCGGGGCGTCGGATGACCATTTCCCGGCCGTCCCGCTTCCAGGAGACGATGCCTCCCTGGGTGCGCGACAGGAGGATTTCCTCGTCGTCGCGGCGAATGCCCGCGTTCCATCGGCCGAGCGTGACCGTCGCGCGGCCGTCGTCGTCATGATCGGTCTCGGTGATGTCCCGTTCGGGGTTGAGTGTGCCGGTGAGTTGGCCGAACGCGAGCTCGTAGCCGGCCGGCGCCCATGCGGTGGCTTCCGCAGTCAGGAGATCGACCTCGTAGGTGACCTCGCGCGTATTCCCGTCCGTGTCGATGTCGGGGAAGGCGATGTCGTGGCGCTGGGTGTCTCCGGCGTCCACGTCGAACCGGTAGTCGGCGTGCCAGATCTCATGTCCGTCTTCGAGGAGCCGTGCGGCGAACACGTAGCCGTCGGTGCCGGCGAACAGGTTGCGGTTCTCGATGGTCACGCCGTGTCCGTCGGGGGTGAGCTTGACCGGTGAGTACAGCTGCTTGACCTCTTGCGCCTTGGGGCTGGGCGTGCGGTCGGCGAACACGATGCCGTTGCCCACGAATTCGTAGTCGGTCGGCCGGTCGGCCCAGTCGCCGCCGACGCTGAGGCGTTCGCGCCCGTCGGGCAGGCGCTGGACGAGTCCCTGGTCGATGTAGTCCCAGATGAACCCGCCGGAGTAGCGCTCGTACTGTTCGAGGTCGATGAACTCGCTCAGACCGCCGCACGAGTTGCCCATGGCGTGCATGTACTCGCAGCTGACGAACGGCTTGTTCGCCTCGCCCCGTTCGTCGCCGTGTTCGAGCCAGTTGCGGATTTCGTCGGGCTTGGCGTACATGCGGCTTTCGAAGTCGCTGATCCCGTCGTAGGCGTGGTTCCAGTTGACGCCTTCGTAGTGGACGGGGCGGGACGGGTCGAGCCGGTGCGCGTGCGCGCTCATGGCCTTGAGGACTTCGCCCGCGTAGGATTCGTTGCCCAGCGACCAGACGAGCACGCTGGGATGGTTGCGGTCGCGCAGGATCATGCTGTCCAGCCGGTCGATGCACGCGCCCAGCCAGGCCTCGTCGTCGCCGGGGACGGAGGTGCCCACGGGGATGTCGCCGGGGCTGTTCCAGCTGCCGTGGGTCTCCAGGTTGGTCTCGTCGATCAGGTAGATGCCGTATTCGTCGCACAGCTCGTACCAGCGGGACTGGTTCGGGTAGTGCGAGGTGCGCACCGCGTTGATGTTGTGGCGCTTCATGAAGCGGATGTCCCACAGCATGTCCTCTTCGGTGACGGCACGGCCGCGCCGGCAGTCGAACTCGTGGCGGTTGACGCCGCGGAACACGAGACGTTTGCCGTTGAGCTTGAGGATGCCGTCCTCGATGGCCACATGCCGGAAGCCGATGCGGGTGCGCGCGGTCTCCAGGACCTTGCCGTCCGCGTCGAGCAGGGTGACGGACAGCTCGTACAGGTCGGGGCGTTCGGCGCTCCAGGGGGCCGCGTCGTCGATCTCGGCCTCGGCGTGCAGCGTTCCGGCCGCTTCCGTGGCGGTGCGCCAGACGACGGCGCCGTTCTTGTCCCGCAGTGCGAGGTCGGCCGTCGCGGCGTTCGCGGCGCCGTCGATCAGTACGTCCAGCGAAAGCGATCCGATCGACGTGGCGGGCTCCCAATCGGCCCCGGCGTGGATGTCGGAGACATGGGCGGCGGGCCTCGCATTGAGCTCGACGGAGCGGAACAGGCCGTGCAGACGCCAGAAGTCCTGGTCCTCCAGCCAGCTCGCGCTCGAATACTCGTAGCAGGCGACCGCCAGCACGTTGCCGTCCTTCCTGACGACGTCCGTCACGTCGAACTCGCTGGGCGTGAAGGAGTCCTCGGCGTATCCGACGAACGCGCCGTTGAGCCACACGTAGATGGCGGTGGCAGCGCCCTGGAAGGTGAGCGTCACCGTGCGGCCCTCGCGGATGGCCTGGGCAACCGCGCCCTCCGCGGCGAACTCGCGTCGGTAGACCGCCACATGGCCATGCTCGGGGATGGCCGGGGCCTTCGGGTCCTCGTGGCCGTCCCACGGGTACTGCACGTTCACGTACTGCGGGTCGAGCAGCCCCGCGGTCTCCAGATGCGAGGGCACCTGCACCCGGGAGAACGACGAGTCGTCGAAGCCCGGTGCGGCGAACAGAGGCGACACGTCGCTGATCCAATCCGGCCCGTCGCTCGTCCCGTCGGGGAAGCTGTTCGCCGGCGCCGTCTCGACTCGGACCCGCCATTCGCCGTCGAGGCTCTGCGTGAGATTGGTGCCCTCGCCGACGGAGGGGGCGTGCGACCAGCATGCATGGTCGGAATGGGCGTCGAGCCGGTGGACCGCGTACACGCGCGGGTCGGCGAGCCATGCCGTCGTCGGCATGGACGGGGAGACGATCGGATCGCCGTTCTTCCGCTGATCGTCGGTTGTGTTCATGATGTCCTCGCTTTCGCATCGGATTGCGTCGCGTCGTTGCCGCCGCAGTTCGGGAGCCTTCGAATGTGACTCCTTGCACAACGATGATAAAGATATTTACTAATTTACGCAACTTCTTGCGCTTGTCCCGACTGCGACCGCAGGAACAGCGGAAAGCCTTTACTCATCAACGATAATCCGGTCTCCGACCATCACCAGCGCCCGCGCGGTGTGTTGGATTGGCGAACATGAATCGTTGGCATTGCTTGCGACACGCGGTAAAGTTTTTTACTTTTTCAAGAAAGTCCTATACTCGCGTCTTGCGGGATCGGAGCTGTTCCCGCGCACGGATTCTTTACAGGTCGCAAGGAGGCCACCACACCATGAGCGGATCCACCACACAGCGCACGGCGACGCCCGGACAGCCGCAGCCCATGCCCACCAGGAACATGGGGCAGAAGATCGCATACGCGTTCGGCAACCTGGGCCAGGCCGCGTTCTACAACACGATGAGCACGTTCTTCATCACGTTCGTGACCACCGCGCTGTTCATCGACGTGGACAAGACGCTGGCCGCGCGCCTCATCGCGGTGATCACCGGACTCGTGGTGGTCATCCGTATCGCGGAGATCTTCCTCGACCCGCTGCTCGGCAACCTCGTGGACAACACGAACACCCGCTGGGGCCGGTTCCGTCCCTGGCAGTTCATCGGAGGCCTCGTGCCCGGCATCCTGCTGATCATGGTGTTCACCGGCCTGTTCGGGCTCGTGGACGTGAACACCGGCGTGTTCATGGTCCTGTTCGTCATCGTGTTCATCCTGCTGGACGTGATCTACTCGCTGCGCGACATCTCCTACTGGGGCATGATCCCCGCGATCTCCTCCGACTCGCACGAGCGCAGCACGTACACCGCTCTCGGCGCGTTCACCGGATCCATCGGATACAACGGCGTCACCGTCATCGTCGTGCCCGTCGTCAGCTGGTTCACCTGGAAGTTCACCGGCCAATGGGAGCAGGGCCGCACCGGCTGGGCCGCGTTCGCCATCATCATCGCCGTGCTCGGTTTGCTCACCGCGTGGAGCGTCGCGTTCGGCACCCGCGAGAACCAGGGCGAGCTGCGCGCCAAGGCCGAGGCCAACGGCAACCCCATCGAGGCGTTCAAGGCAATCGCCCAGAACGACCAGCTCCTGTGGGTCGCCTTGAGCTACCTGCTGTACTCCGTGGCCAACGTCGCCACCACCGGCGTGCTCTTCTACCAGTTCAAATACGTGCTCGGCGCCCCGGACAGCTTCTCCATCGCCGGCGTCATCCCGGTCATCACCGGACTGGTCACCACGCCCCTCTACCCGGTGCTCAACCGGCGCATCCCGCGCCGCTGGCTGTACACCGCCGGCATGGCGTTCATGATCGCCGGCTATACGCTGTTCATCATCGCGCCCATGAACCTGCCCGTCGTCATCGTCGCGCTCGTCCTCTTCTACCTGCCCGCGCAGACCATCCAGATGACCGCCATCCTGAGCATGACCGACTCCATCGAATACGGCCAGCTCAAGACCGGCAAGCGCAACGAGGCCGTCACCCTCTCCGTGCGCCCGATGCTCGACAAGATCGCTGGTGCCCTGTCCAACGGCATCGTGGGCTTCGTGGCCGTCGCCGCCGGCATGGTCGGCAACGCCACCGCCGCCGACATGACCGCCGCGAACATCCGCACGTTCAAGACCTGCGCCTACTACCTGCCGCTCGCCGGCATCGTCGCCAGCCTCGTCGTCTTCCTCCTGACCGTCAAGATCGACGAGAACATGCACGACCACATCGTCGAACAACTCGAAGAACGACTCGCCTCCGAGAACACCGACGAACAGTAAGCAGCCAAAAGTAGCAAGGGAACGGCCCGACGCGAACGGTTTGAACCGTTGGCGTCGGGCCGTTGCCATGCCCGCCGGGGAGAGAAGAAGGAAGAGAACCGGCGGGGTTCCGGCCGGATTGCCGTCCGACCGGAAGAATCATCGCGGCGGAGAACGGTCCCCGCCGCTTCGGTCAGACCACGGATTGCCCGCCGGGAACCGAATCCACGGTTTCGACGGCATCCGCGTCGGCATCCTCGGCATCGACGGGTTGCATCGTGCCGGAGTGGCGGCCGGCGGCGTTGTTCCCGCGCCTGAACCTGCGGGCGGCGACCAGTCCCGCGCCGACGGCGAGCAGGGTGATCGCCGCCGCGATCACGCCCTGGACGGCGGCGCCGGTATGGGCGAGCCCGGTCCGGTAGCCGTTCCAGTCGTCGGTGTTGCTGACCACTTCGGTGTCGGGGCAGACGAGCCTGCCGTCGATCGTGACCGCATCATCAGGCGCGGACGTCTCGTCCTTGCCGTCGAACGGATCCGGGTCGGAGACGACGCATTCAACCAACGGCGTGCCGGTGACCGTGGCGCGGTCGGTGTGATGGCCGGTCACGCCCTTGAGGACGCCCTTGACCTCGACGCTCTCGCCGGGCTTGAGGATGCGGCTGTCCCAATCGGCGGGGTATTCGAGATCGGTCACCCGGCCGTCGCCGGCGACCAGCTGGTCCTTGAGGTTCAGGTCCTTGGTTCGGTACCATGCGCCCTGCTTGGTGTCGGGGTCGGTGGTGCTGGTGTTGGTGATGGTGAACACGATGCGCGTGTCGCCCTGCATGGCCAGCGCGTCCTTGACCTGGTCGCGGTCGCCGGCCGGCCAGCCGGAGGCCTCGTCCCATTTCTCGATCTTCAGGCTCGGGGTCATGTCGGGCGTGTGCGTCTCGACCTGGTTGGAAGGACGTTTGGTGCCGTTGATGGTTTCGTCGAACCGGTTGGCGATGTGTTCGCCGGTCTTGACGCGCTTGCACTGGATGAACGCGGTCCATGCCTGCTCGCTTTCGTCGTTGCTGCTGACGAGATCGAGCATGCGCTGGGTCGCGGTAACGGTGACCGCGCCCTTGTCGTCCTGCGCGAGGGTGAACAGTTCGTCGCCGTACACACTGGCGTCGAAGCCGCTGCCGGCGATCTTCACGCCCTTGCGGGCGATCACCTTGCCCTGCTCGGTCAGGTCGCGCATGGCGTATACGGCCCATTGGCCGGTGTACTGGTCATGCTCGGTGTCGAGCGGGTCGGTGATGCTCCAGTCGGTGACCTTCTGGTAGGCGCGGTGCGCGGGCAGCACGGAGCTGTCGAGGCGATAGAGGAACAGGCTGTTGAGGTACACGCTCCGCTTGTCGATGGATTCGCCGTCCACCTTCACGACCACGTCCTTGGAGGGGTTGACGGGTTTGAGGGGGTTGGCGACCTCGTTGGTGTCCTTGCGGGTGTCGTTGACGACCTGCGTGGCCTTGTTCTTCACGATATGTCCGTCGGTGACCTTGATGACGGTCATCGGCAGGCTCACCTCGTAGCTCGTGCCCAGCATCGACTGGTCGATGGCCGGCTCCTTCAACGGGTCGTGGTCCTTCTTTTCGGCGTATTCCCTGAGGTTCTTGGGCTGGGGGTCGCCCTTGATGGTCTCGCCGGTGGCCGGCACCTTCGTGTCCGCGGTCTTGGCGTACACGTAGGCGACGCCGTCGATCGCCGCGATGTTGAACTTCGCGGTCACGTCCTTGCCGGTCGCGGTGTCGGTGACCTCGATGCGCTTGGCGTCGAGGGAGAGGTATTCGTCGTCCCAGTCGTCGGTCATGCCGAGCCTCCAGACCTTGTAGGCCTGGTTGGTCTGCTTGGCGTCGATGGTCACGCGGTAGTAGATCCGGTCGCCCAGCAGCGCGGTCTTGCCGTCGATGCTGATGGACGGGTCGGCCTGGGTGTCCTTCTTCACCGGCGTGAAGTCGGGCGGCTCGTTCCATACCTTGTTGCTCGGGGTGATCATGTTGTTCAGCGTCAGGGCCCACTGGTTGCCGATTTTGGTGTCCGTGGGCGCGTCCTTGGCGACCGTGCCCTCGAAGCGGACGATGATGCGCGGGTTCGCGCCGTTGCGCCAGTTGGTCTTCACGTACCCGTCGGAGAACACGAGGCGCACCGCGTGCTGCGCGTCGTTCCACTGGGTCTCGTACTCGGTTTTCGGGATGAACCTGCCGGTGGACAGGTCGGTGACCTCCAGGGTCTGCTTGTCCACTTCAAGATGCTCGTCATAGGTGTCGGTGACCGCCACCTCGCTGACCGAGTACGCGAGATTGCCGGGCAGGTGGGGCTGGGTCTCCAGACGGTATTCCAAGCGTTGGCCCGGGTAGACGACCCTGCCGTCCACGGACGCCTGGTCGCCTCCCTGCGAGGATTCACCGACCACGTCCTTGACGACGGGCGGTATGTAGCCGCAGATCTTCGGCTCGTTCGTGGGGATGGTGTGCGTGTTGACGGTCTGGGAGCCCTTGTTCGTCAGCGCCTTGCCGTCCGGCGCGGTGCAGAACGACAGTTCGTCGCTCGCCTGCTTGCCGAAGTCGTCGCGCACCTGGCCCGCGCCCTTGCCGTTGGCGTAGGCCGCCTTGCCAGAAATGAGCAGCGTGACCTGCTTCGCGGTCTTCAATCCCTTCAATCCCTCGCGATAGGCCCGGCCGGCGGTGGCGGTCACCGTGGTGCCTTCCATCGTGATCGTCCACTGGTCGGTGACGTCCCTGCCGTGGTTGGCGATGTCGGTGACGCTGGACTCGCGATCGGTGCCGGCATCGGCCTCGTACACCCTGATCTTCGACTTGTCGTCGGCGTCGAACAGGTAGTCGGCGGCCGACCAGTCGTCCGTGAGCGTCAGGGTCTCCGGGGCCTGGATGAGGTTCTTGGCGATGGTGCCGTTGACCACCGAGGCGACCCGGTCCCCGTCCAGAAGCGTCATATCGTCGGCGCCGGTCCGGTTGGTCTCCTTCGGGTCGATGACCGCCTCCCACTGGCCCTTCGCGTTCAGACGGATCCAGCTCTTGTCGGGATTCGGCCGCCACGTATCGAACTGTTTCGTTCCGGCATCGGCCTCGGGCTCGTGGTTCCACTGGCCCCACGCATGGTCCTTGACCTGCTGGAAGTCGGAGGGCTTCGACACGGTCACGTCGAAGCTGAACTCGTAGACATGGTCCATGGGCATCTCACCCTTGTCCGCCGAACGCGCGGCCGACACCGTGTTCGACGCCTTGTCCCAAGTGATCTCGAACTCGCCGGAAACGTCGCGGTTGCCGTCGGTCCTGTCGATGAGCCTGTAGTTGTCCACGGAGTATTCGACGCCGTTGGGTTCGATCACGTCGCGGAAACGCATCTCGTAGCCGCCGCGGCCGGTGCCGTACGTGATGGTGGTGCGGTTCGTCATCCGGTCGGCACTCACGCCGTCCTCGATCTTCTTGACCGGGGGTTCGGGCGGCACCGAGCTCACCTTCCAGGATTCGGCCGGGTCACGGTCCGCGGTGTCCACGGCCGCCTGCATGCGGCCCTGCTTGGGCACCCGGATATCGATCCAGTACGATCCCTCGGCCCAGTGTTCCATGCCGAAATCCTTCGGCGAGGCGAGATTGTCGAGCTGGGTATCCCCATTGCTGGAGAAGCTGATCGGCTTGCTCACGCTCTTCGCGGGCAGATAGGGGCCGTTCTCGTAATGGATGATCGCGGTGCCGTTCAATGTCTCCTTGATCGCGGAACCGCCGTTGTCTGCATGGATGACGTCGCCGATCGGGTCGGTGGAGCCGACCTGCATGTCGGTCTTCTGCTTGTGGCTGGTGGCCACGTTCAGCTTGTAATCGACCGGCGGCTGGTTCTGCGCCAGCACGATCACACGGAACGAGGCGTTCGGGTTGGAGTTGATCGACTCCTGCGCCAGAGAGTCAACGCTGCGCGTGCCGAGCTTGTCCTTCCACGTGGTCGAAGTCGAGTACTTCTGGCCCTGATACGTGTAGTCGCCCTTCGCCTCGGCCTTCCACTGCGCCTCCCAACGGTTCTTCGCGTTCGAGCTCACATAGCTGCCGTTGAACGAACCATCCGCCAATCGCACGTAGCCCACCGCCACCAGACGGCAGTCCGCATTCCCGTCACCCGTATAGGAGCGTTGGCACTCATCGATCGCGTCGCTCAAAGTCTTGTTCATGTTCACGAACTGGTTCTGCCCGTTCGCCAGATCGGACGACAGACGCACCTTCGCGTCACTCAACGCCGTCTTCATGCCATCCAGAGTGGCCGGCCACGAATCCTTGTAGATCCAATGCACATCGGCCGTCTGCGTCGGACCACCGCCCGAACCGCCACCGTCCTCACCGGAACCGCCGCCACCGTTATCGGCCAACGCGACCGGAACCAAGCAGGCCAGCAACGCCGCGGCGGCGGTGATCGACGCCACCGCACCGGTGCCCTTCTTCCCGAACCTCATACGAAATCCTTTCCCACATACGACAGAAGCGCCCCTCTCCGGGAAAGGGGGAGACAGGGACTTCAGAACCCGCCTCCTCCCGGGTCCCTGGAAGAAAAGCACGCCCGCAAGCCCGACGGCCGGCCGCCGGACCCCGAACGCACCATCAGCATCACCCCGCATCGAGCGATGCTGCGGCGGACATGTGACGAAGATTGGCAACCCGTTCATGGATGAAACATGACGCGGATACTACATTTAGTGCATTGCTTTGCTTTGGATACTAGATGTACGGAGTGTTCTGTATCTTTACGAAAGGCGATATATTCGCTACAATTAGCGATGTTAAAAGCCACCATTGCCTCTCACTGAAGCACACTAGGGTGGCATTTTTCTTATCGGAGGAACGATGGACGAGAATGATACTCCACAGCTCCGCCCCTATCCGCAGCATCCGCCGAAATCATTGGATGATTTATCGGCCAAGCTCATTGACAACGGTTTGTCCGGAATAAGTCGCGAGCTCCTTGAGCGTCGAATCGAGCAAGTGGGATACTTTCGGCTGAAAGGATACTGGTATCCGTTCCTCACCCCGGTATCGGAGCAGTCGGCGAAGCGCTCATTGCCCTTCCGTCAAGATGTGCAATTCAAGGATATCTGGGATAGGTATCTGTTCGATCAGGAACTGCGGATGCTGGTATTCGACGGCATCGTCACCATCGAGATTTATCTCAAGAGCTTCCTCGCCCATGAGCTATCGGTATTCGGCGGCGAATTCGGCTACATGACACGGGAAGGACTCCCGGGGTTGAGCTATGACGACCATCTGGCTTGCCTTTCCTCGTTGCGTTCGACATTCACCAAATCAAATCTTCCGTACCTCAGGCATTTCCGGAGTACCTACAGTGATCCGCTGCCTCCGTACTGGATGATCGTCGGATGCCTGAGCTACGGAACACTCAAGGAGAACTTCTACCAAGGTGCGCCAGACCATATCAAGAGAAAGCTGGCCACCAAGCTGCATATCTTCAACCCCAACCCGAATCCCGCCGTACGCGGCGACGCCAAAATCCTCTCCAATTGGCTTGAGACTATCCGGCAGGCCCGGAACATGACCGCGCATCATGATCGCTTCTGGAACGAAACCAGCACCCGCATAGCGCCGAAACTGCCGAAGCATCGCAGCGGATCCCATGCAAAGGGTTGGTGGGGTAACGATTGGGATATCTTCCGTAAGTCCTCCGGCCCTGCTGCATTCCTCACCATGGAGAACTACCTGACATCCCAGATCGACGGACCCGCGTGGACGGAGAAATTCATCTCCCTTATGGATAGGTACCCTCAGATTCCGAAGTCTGATATGGGATTCCCTGACGGATGGCGGGTGTCGCCGCTGTGGCGAGTCAATGGCTCAGCTCATTGACGGGGCATCCTAATTGCATAAATGGGGAAACGCGCGCCTTTCAGGGACGTGGATCCAAGGAATTACCCGTCCCTGAAATGATAAGCGACAGAAACATCGTCTTTATTTGACGATGCGAGTAATTACATAGGCCATAAGACCTGCGATGACGGTGACGGCGGCAAGGAGCGCCAGTCTGGTTTCACGGCGTTCCTTGGCCGCCATGTCGGCCTGCCGGTTGGCCAGGGCCTCGGCTTCGGCGGCGACGCCGCTGGCGGCGATGGCCGCGATGTGCGCGCTCATCTGGTCTTCGAGCGTGGAATCCTCGCTCGTGCCGTCGAAGGGCTCCTCGTTTTCGTTGTGGTTGTCGTTCATGGTTCTGCTCCGTTCCTGATTGTTGGATTGTTTGCTTTCCTGATTGTTGGATTGTTTGCTTTCCTGATTGTTGGCTTGCTTGATTGCTTGCATGTCAGCTTGCCTGCATGCAGTCAAGTTTGATTGTTTGATTGTCTGCATGCGGGCTTGTTTGCTTGTCAGCTTTCGTTTTGCCCGGCGAGGATGGACATGCGGGCGGCGATGAGCGCGTGGCGCGCGATCTTCAGATAGAGCTGGTGGCCCTCGCCGTCGCCCCAGAACCGGTCGAACTGTTCGGTCGGCATCATGCTGGCGGGGTCGAACCCGTTCCACACGCCGCCGCAGAACACCTTCGCCGCCGCGTTCACCTCCTCGTCGGACGGCATGCCCGGATGCCCCTCCGCGGCGTCCGCGGCCGCACGCATCTGCGCGCCGAACACGCGGGCCTGCAATGGCGAAAGCGTGTACGCCAGTCCCGCCGTGGAGCCTGCGGGAAATCCCGTGTTCACGCCGAGGGTGATGACGTGCGCCTCCTCGCCGATGCTGATCCGGTCGCCGAGTACGGAGACCTCCATCGAATAGTCCATAGTGTCTCCTTTCCGCAGACATGCCGGCTTGCCGGATCGCGTCTGCATGTTTGACTGCCTGAATGTTTGATTGTTGGCTTGTTTGCTTGCTGGATTGTCTGATTGTTTGATTGTCTGACGGGTCACGGCTCGTCGTCGCCGTCGAGCCGGTCGAGCTCGCGTTCGATGGCGTCGCGCAGGAGCTGCTGCATGGGCAGGTCGTGCGCGGCGGCCGTGGTCTTGAGCCGGGTCTTAAGCGACACGGGTATGCGCAATGAGAGCATGACCAACGGTTCGCCCGTGGCCTTGGATGTCTTGTTCTGCTGGCGCAGCACGTCGTCGAACGGCACCGGTCGTGCCAGTGGCTGGTAGTTGCCCTGCATGGTCTCACTCCTGCTTTCCGGCGATCTGCTGGAGTTCGGTGACGAGGTCGCGGTATTCGCCCAGCTGGTGCGGGTTGGTGCCGAGCGAACGCTTGTAGGACTGGGCCTTCGGCACGATCGTGTCGAACCGGGGAGTGTCCATGGCGTTGAGGGCGTCCATGGTGTCGCGGAACGCCTTCGTGTTGCGTTCGGCCTTGACCAGCAGCAGCGCGGCGGGCGTGCTCATCCTGGCCATGTCGAGGGTGCTCCATGCCTGCTGGAGGTCCATGGGCGAGTCCGACGCCGGCACGATCACGAAGTCGGCCGCCTTGATGGCCATGTCCAGGGTCGGTCCCTGCGGCGGCGCGTCGATGATCGCCCATTCGTCCGGGTCTGCTCCCGCGGCGAGCTGGCGGAGCGTGGCCTGGTTGGCGGGCAGCACGTCGAACGTCAGCGGGTCCGCGGTCTGTTCCGCGGCAGCGGCCCACAGGCTCGCGCTGGACTGTGGATCGGCGTCGTACACGACGGCCCTGCCGCCTCTGGAAACGATGACCGAGGCGATGTAGATGCTGGACGTGGTCTTCGCGACCCCGCCCTTGGCGTTGGCTATGGCGATGCGCATTCGTTCTTCTCCTTTGCGACTGTCGGCGATCATGCGAACCCGGTCAGTCGATTGCTTGATTGTTTGCTTGCTGGATTGCTTGGATTCCTGCTTGCTTGATTGTTTGATTGTCTGACGGCTCATGCGGGGCGGGGCGATCGGCCGTCCTGACCCGTGCGCGCAGGCGTCGTTGCTGGCGTTCGGCGCTGGCCTCGTCGGTGGCTTCGTCGAACACGTTCCGGTGGGCGCGTATCCAGTCCGTGAGCAGCCGCCAGCGTTGCGGCCACGGCAGGCCGCGGTCCCGGCAGGGGACGCCGTCGGCTTCGGCCATGCGCGCGATCCTGCGCCGGTCGGTGCACACCTTGCCGCCGTACACGCCCCATTCGAGTCCGCCGCTGGCCGCGTAGGCCAGGCATTCGGCGCGTACCGGGCATCGTTCGCACACGGCCTTGGCGACCGAGTGGAACGCCTTCGCGTCGCCGGGACGGTGCTCGAACTCCAGCGACCACAGGTAGTCGGACCATGGTTGCGGGAAGTCGCGGCATTCGCCGGCCTTCTTCCACGCCTCAAGACGCTGCCCATCCCCGCTCATGGTCGCACCACCGCCTCCGCCGACGCGTCGGTCTTCGCCTTGCGTCGTCCGGCGACGTCGTGGGTGGCGTGGTTGCGTTTGTCGTACGCGCACACTGGGCACGCCTCCTGAGAGATGACGCCTTCGATGTGTTCCTGGCACAGCGAGGTGCGCAGCAGCGCCGCCCCGTAGATCGGCACACGGCTCGCGGACGACGAGCTGACCGGTATCGCCCGGTTGGGATCCTTGACGACCGGCAGCGGAGCGTCCGGCGCCCGCTTGCCCGTCGGATCGGGATGGGTGAGCATTTCCAGCCGCAGCTGCACGTAGTTCGCGGCGAACCTGGCGCCGCTGGTGAGCCGGGGAAGCCAGTAGCGGTTGCGGTACGCCCAGTCCATCGTCGCGACGATCTCGCCGTACGGGCGATCGATCAGCAACGAGTGGACGGCCTTGCGGTCGGCCATGGTCGCCGGAACATCGAACCTCTGGTCCACGGCGAGCATGCGCCGGCGGATGCCGTCGAGCACGCGCACCTCCTGGCCTGCGCGTTCCGTGACCGGCTCGGGCAGCTTGCCGGGTTCGGGCACCCATAGCGGGTTCCTGCAGCCCCTTGGCGGCAGGGCCTTGCCCCAATCGGTCGCCGGAACGGGTTCGGGCTTCGGGTCGGCGACCGGTTTCGTAGCGGCTTGTTCGGCGTTGAGGGGAGCATCCCCGAAGGGGATGAGGGGAGAATTGTTTATCACTTGTCTATTGGGTGACTTTCTGTCCAAGATTCCGGGACAATTTGTCCTCGGCTTCACGCCCTTCGGTTCGGGTGACAATCCGTCGGGTGACAAATTGTCCTTGTCTGGATTCGATTTGCCGTCGCCTTCCGCCAGTGCGTCCAGATTCCTGGGCTTCTCCTCGATGTTCTCGGCGGCGTGGTCGCCGTCCATGACGACGTCCCACACGCGCGAGCGGTGTCCCTTGGCGATCGGCTTGCGCGTGCGCGGGTTGCGCGCCGACATCTCCTGGTCGCCGGGCCTGATGTAGCCCTTACGCTCCAATTCCTGCAACGAACGGATCACGGTGCGCTCACAGCACCCGCAGTTGAACGCGATGGTCTCCACGCTCGGCCACGCGGCGGCGCCATCGTCGTAGTAGGCGCGGCGGGCCAGGTACACCAGCACGAACTTGGTGATGCCCTTGACGTCGTCGCGCTCCCATGCCCAGTTCTCGGCTCTGCTGCTCATCGTTCGACCTTCCCGCCGTCATGCTCCGGGGCCGCTTCGCGGCGTTCGCGCAGCCTCGCGCCGATGTCGTCGCCCAGACGGGCGGCGCGGCACAACGCATACGAGAGAACGCCGCCGGACACGCACACGGCGGCAACGACCAGCCACCACATGGTTCGGCCGGTATCGGGGAAACGGTCCGCGGACGCGCGCCTCAGCGGCGCGAGCCCCGGGACGGGTGGGCGAGCATGGACAGCACGTGCGCCTTCGCGATGCGCCGATCGACTTTGCCGCCGGCCCGCGTCGTCCGCCGCGCGGCGTCGCGCTGGCGATTAGGCTCGAAGACGGATGCCGGGCGAATGCCGGCGGTATTGGTAGAATCGGTCATGGCGATGACCCTCCTTCGGGGAATCGGAACGACGGGCGTCTGATCTTGGCGGATATGCGCGCCCGCGGCTCCATGGTTGTTGCCGTTCAATCCCCGCGCCGGGTTCCAGCCGGTCCGGGGATTCTCGTTTCGGGTTTCCACCCGCCATCCGTGAGATAGGCGTCGATGCCGAGCACATACCCAGGGGACAGGTTTCGGTGAATGGCCAGCCAGATCAGGTCGGACTGCTGCCACGGTATCGAGCCGTTGACCTTTCCCGCGACCGAGGATTTGGACGTACCCATCTCCCTCGCGAGGTCTCGGCAGCTCAGACCCGCCGCCGTCATATAGCGACGCATCGGAGAATCCATTATTTTTGCCGTCAGTCCATTCACAATAGACAATATAGCAAGAAACTTGCACAGCGGCAAATCATTGTTGTAGGATTATGTCCATCGATATTGGACAACTCCAATCTGAAAGGACTTGATATGGCAAAAATCGAACCGTCGACCGAATCCAATGGACTCGGCGACTACCTGCAGAGGGTATTCATCTGGAACGTCAACATGCAGCTGACCGGCCGCGGGATGACCCAGCAGTCACTTTGCGCGGCACTGGGGCTGAAGAGGGGCGCCGTGTCCGCGAAGATGACCGGCAAGACTTCCTGGACCATCCAGGACATCGCCGCAGTGGCGGAATTCTTCAACGTCCCCCCGCTCTCCCTGCTGGATGCGTCGATGTACGAGCAGATGATGCGCGGAATGAACAGTGATGGAGGTGCATCTTTGGTGGCAGTGGCCACCGCCGGGTTTCCTGTGCGAGCAACTGAAGGCCAAGCTGGCGGCCTGAAACCGTTGGAAACAAAAGGCTCCGGGCCACGATACCTCGTGGAACCCGGAGCCGGTGAGTACCCCCAGAGAGAGTCGAACTCTCGTTGTCAGATTGAAAGTCTGGTGTCCTAACCGTTAGACGATGGGGGCGAACAACTCGATTGATAATACGCGAGTCGACCCATACGCGCAACATCGGCGTGTCGCGAGCGTCCCGCATTGCTCGCGCACACGCCGATCGGCTTTATTCCAAGCTTTTAGACGTCTCCAAAAGAAAAGACCTCACACCGCGCGGTACGTGAAATCGTGGATCACTCGTCCGGCAGCCAGGCCTTTCTTTTCGAAGTTGGTGAGCACACGTCCCTCGAACCGCACGGACTCGCGGAAATCGGCGTGCGGCAGGTCGGCGGCGGTATCGGCGTTGCCCTTGCCGACGTGCTCGGTCGGCAGGCTCACCGTCAGCGAGCCAACGTTCTCAAACCCGGCCGCATCGTCCATCACTTCGTGCACATGCAGCGCGTAGTCCTCGATGTCGGTGGCGATGCGCCACACTCCCCCGTCGACCAGCGCGCGACGCACGTCGCCCGCCAATTCCGGCTGCACGATGCGCCGCTTATGATGCTTCATCTTCGGCCACGGATCCGGAAAGAACGTCCACACCTCGGCCAGCACGCCCGCATCGCACGCCTTGAACAGCTCCGGCGCGTTCACCTGCGCGATGCGAATGTTGGCAAGATCCTGCTTGCCGGCCAGCAGCAGCGTATGCGCCACGCCCGGATCGTACACTTCCAACGCAAGGAAATTCAGCTCGGGATGCGCCGCAGCGGCCGCGACCACGTTCTCGCCCTGACCCGTGCCAATCTCGACGATCAGCGGCCGATCGTTGTCCCACGTCGATCGCACGAACTCCGCGTCGAACCGCAGCCCGTCGCGCACGTTCAGCGACCCCTCGCCGGCGGCGATGTCCAGCAGATAGCGGTCGGCATACGCGTCCCACGCGCGCTGCAGGCGATCGTCGAGACGCGCGGACCGGCGCACGAACGAGAGCACCTTGCGTCCGTACAGCGGCGGACGATCGGCGGCCACAGAATCGGACGCAACCGGTTCGGACTCAACCGGCTCGAACACGACCGGCTCAGACGGCGAAACAGCCCCGTCAGAGGCAATATCAGTGTGATTCACGACTTCAGACATACGTCATACGATACCGGCACGCGCGGAACGCTGCGGTGCCCAACGTCGCACAATGCCGCTATGCCGCTAAGCGCTGTTATCGGATTTGATGCAACGAACCACCGACTACCCCTCAGTCACTGCGTGACAGCTCCCCTGACAAGGGGAGCCAAGAAAAATAGGACGCAACGGCAACCCCGGTACGCGATGCCCGGCAAGGCATCAATCCTCATCCGAGCTTGGCCTCAACCCAGTCGACGATATACGGCGCGACTTCCTTGATCTGGTCGATCGCGACCTGGAACTCGTGCGGGCCGCCGTACCACGGATCAACCAAGTCGATCTCGTCCTCGCGTCCGGGCGCAACGGCCGGCAGGTTCGGGTCGAAGCTGCGGTACATGTGCACTTCCGAGCGCTTCTCGGCCGGCAGCTGACGCAACAGGGCGCGCATATGCGACGCGGTCATCGGCAGGAACAGGTCGCTTTCGTTGATCTCCTCGCGCGTGATGCGGTGCGCGAAATGATGCGCGGGAATCTCGTAGCCGTCGGCGCGCAGCACGCGCACGGCGCGACGGTCGATCGGATTGCCGTACTCCTCGTCCGACACGCCGCTGGACATGACGCGCACGCGATCGGCGAGCCCGCGCGACTCGAATTCGGCGCGCAGGATGATCTCGGCCATCGGCGAACGGCAGATGTTGCCGGTGCATACGGTCATGACGGTGTACAGGTGATCTGCGGTCATTTCACTGCTTTCGGTTCGTTGTTTGATGCGATTATGCGACCGGCGGGCGTGCGTGCGGCCCAGCCGCGTCCGGCGCAAGCCGCGCCCGGCGGACCCAGCGGGTCTTTGCGTCAGCGGGTCTTCTCGAACGTGACGAAACGGTACTTCGCGATGCCGCTGGCCTTCGCCTCGGCACGCTCCGGCTTGAGCCAATGGCCTTCGTCGGCGATGTGCCACAGGTCCGCGTCCACGAGGTCGCGGATGTCCGGCGCGTACACGTCGGCGTCGACCTTCGCGTCGAGGATCGTCACGTACGCCTTGGACGCGAGCGGCAGGGCCTCGCGGAACAGCTGCGCGCCGCCGATCACCCAGATTTCGCTGCGATCCATGCCGTCGTCCGGAATCGCCTCCTGACGCGCATAGTCCATCGCGTCGTCGAGGCTTTCCGCCACGGTCGCGCCGAGCGCACGATACTGCGGATCGTGCGAGACGACGATGTTGTCGCGGTTCGGCAGCGGACGGTACTTCGGATCCAGCGACTCCCAGGTCCTGCGGCCCATGATCACCGGATGCGAGACGGTCAGCTCCTTGAAATGCTTCAGATCCTCGGACAGGTGCCAAGGCATGCCGCCGTTGAAACCGATGGCGCCTTCGCGACCTTCCTTGTCGCGAGCCTCCGCCCATATGAGGTTCACCGAGAACGTTTTGGGGAAATCGTCGCCCCAGTCCTCGGTGTCGTCAAGCCCGGCAGATCCGGGCTCGGGTTCGTGGTAGCCACTGCGACTACTGTCATGCTCCATTTCAATCACTCCTTGGGTTGAACTGGGTCAGAATCTTATAGTCAGACCGCGACGGCCGCGCCTGTCGCACAGCCGGACGCAGGTCGCGATACGGGCGCGCCCGTTGTCGTCAGACCGCGACCGGCGCCTTGATCGTCGGATGATGCTGGTAACCGACGATCTCGAAGTCGCTGTAGTCGTAGTCGAACAGCGAATCGGCCTTGCGGATGCGAATATGCGGATACGGATACGGTTCGCGGCCGAGCTGTTCGAGCACCTGCTCGATGTGGTTGTCGTACACGTGGCAGTCGCCGCCGGTCCACACGAACTCGCCCGGTTCAAGCCCGGCCTGCTGGGCCATCATCAGCGTGAGCAGCGAATACGAGGCGATGTTGAACGGCACGCCGAGGAACATGTCGCACGAACGCTGGTACAGCTGGCAAGAGAGCCGCCCGTCAGCCACGTAGAACTGGAACAACGCGTGGCACGGCGGCAGCGCCATCTGGTCGACTTCGGCCGGATTCCACGCAGTCACGACCATACGACGCGAGTCGGGATGATGCTTGATCAAATCGAGCACGTTCGCAATCTGGTCGATGGTGCGGTTCGGATCCTCGGGCGTGGGCGCGGGCCAGCTGCGCCACTGCACGCCGTACACCGGGCCGAGGTCGCCGTTCTCGTCGGCCCACTCGTCCCAGATGTGCACGTTGTGCTCCTGCAGCCAGCGCACGTTGCTCGAACCCTTGAGGAACCACAGCAGCTCGTACGCGAGACCCTTGAAGAACACGGTTTTGGTGGTGAGCAGCGGGAAGCTGCCGTCGGACAGGTCGAAGCGGATCTGCCTGCCGAACAGGGAGATCGTGCCGGTGCCCGTACGGTCGGACTTAAGCGTGCCCTCGGTCAGGATCGTGCGCACGAGATCCTCGTATGGGGTGGGGATGTTGGTGTCGGGGCGCGCCGGGATGCGCGCGCGGACGTCTGCAAGCTGTTCCGGTGTCAATGCCATGCCTTTCAGCATAGCGTGAGCCGCGCGAACGGCACGTCGATTCACATTATGCGCGGAGCGGACCGTCGCGGCGCGATTGTGGGATACATTGGGGTTGTTGACGTCGGCGCGACGGTCGCGCCGCAACAAGACGAGGAGGACACTATGGGCAAGCGACTGTGGGTCGAGCGTAACAAGGATGGCTCGTGGGATGCGTACAGCGAGGACGGCGCGCATCTCAAGTTCGGCCACGGCAAGGGCGTGTTCACGCCGGGCGACCTGATGAAGATCGCGCTGGCCGGCTGCGCGGCCCTGTCCAGCCAGTTCGCGATCGAGCACACGCTCGGCGAGGGCAAGGGCGCGAAGATCGTCGTGGACGGCACGTACGACGCAGATAACGACGCGTACATCAACTTCAACGAGCAGGTCGTCGTCGACGCGATGGACGCGGGTCTCAGCGACGAGGACGCGGAGAAGCTCAAGGAGCGCATCACGCGCCACATCGACAAGGGCTGCACGGTCAAGCACACCTACGTGCAGGAGACGCCGGTGCGCATGGACGTCACCATTCGTCACTAGCCAGCCGTCACCGATCGCCACTAACCGGCACTGACCGGCCGACCGATCGCCGTCTCGCCGGAAACGCAACAAGCTCCCCCGCACAACCCGTGCGAGGGAGCTTGTTCATATGCTGGCGGCAGCTCTCGGCTGGGGAACCCAGCACGCGAAGCGCGACCGAGGGAGCCTCACGGCGCGAACGCGCCGCAACAATCAGCATCGGTCGCAGACCGATTCCTCTTACTGCCGATCCGGATCGATCTTCGCCTCGATCTTGGCGGCGACCTCCGGCTCGGCGGTCGGCACCGCGACCTCTTCGACGCCGCTGATCGCCTCGATCGGCTTCGGCGTGACCTCGGCCGGCGAGCTTGGCACGGTGTCGAGGCGGCTTTCCGCGGCCTCCACGTACTTGCGCGGCACCACGTACACGGGCGTCACGGCGTGCTGCAGCAGTCCCTGGCTGGTCGAGCCGAGCAGCAGGCCGGTGAATCCGCCGCGGCCGCGCGAGCCGACGACCACGACGTCGTGGTCCCAGCTGGCCTTGGTCAGCGCGTTCACCGCGGAACCGGGCACGACCTGCTTGTTGATCTTCAGATTCGGATGCGCTTCGGCCAGCGGCTTGATGCGCACGTTCAGATCGTCCAGATAGGACTCCATCACAGCTTCCTCGCCGTCGATGCCCTGGATCTTCGGCACTGCGGAGATCACGTCGAGCTCGGCGCCCCAGCTGTCGGCGAACGCGGCGGCGATTTCGAGCGCCTTCAGGCCCCACTTGGATTCGTCGGAGCCGACCGCGACCTTGGTGATCGTGTTGTTGAGGTGCATCAGGTTGCCGTCGTCGTCGGTGTACGGCACGACGACGATCGGGCAGTACGCGTACGCCGGCAGCGACGACGACGTGGTGCCGAGCAGGCGTTCGGCCAGTCCGCCCTTGCCGCGGTTGCCGATGACGATGAGATTGTAGTTGCGGGACAGTTCGACGAATACGGACGCCGGATCGCCGGTGACGATGAGCGTGGCGGCTTCGACGCCCTGCTCGTCGGCGATGGCCTTGGCCTTGGACAGGATCTCCTGCGCGTCGGAGTGCGCGGCGTTGTCGTCGCCCATGGCGGTATAGGTGGCGTCGAAGGACACCGCTGCGTAGCTCGGCAGCGAATACGCGCACACGATCTGCAGCGTGAGTCCTGCATGCTTGGCGTAGTTCGCGGCCCACCACGTGGCCTTGTAGCTGGCGTGCGAACCGTCGACTCCCACGAGAATTGCCTTGTCGTTGATCATGACGACCTCCTTACGTCGTTCGGCGCAACCGTGCGCCGCCCACAACCCCTAGAATACTCGCCGACCGCGTGAATCGCGTGTTACCCCACGCGGAAAATCGCCGGAACATCAACGCCGAATCGGCAACGCACGGGCGCTTCTGCACGTACGCTCGCATACGAAAACAGCGCCCCGATGTGGGACGCTGTTGTGCGAAGCGCAAAGTGGCGAGACGCTCGCCGTTGGCGTGATGCCGGCCGTTGCGATCGATCGTTACGGCCGGCGAAGTACGGTTTACAGGACGCGGCGGATGGAGTAGCCGCTGGTGAACACGCTCAGACCGGTGATCTGCGTGCCCTGGTACGGGTTCAGCGCGTTGACGACGAGTCCGTTGCCGATATAGATGGCCGCGTGCGTTTCGTTGGCGAGGATGTCGCCCGGCTGCGCGTCGGCGATGGATGCGACCGCGGTGCCGACCGCGGCCTGCGCGCCGGAATAGTGCGGCAGACTGATGCCGAACTGGGCGTACACGTACTGGACGAAGCCGGAGCAGTCCCAGCCGCTGGGCGTGTTGCCGCCGGCCACGTACGGGGAGCCGACGAATTGCGTGGCGTAGGAGGCGAGGGCGGAGCCGCTTGCGCTGGACGGGACGGTCGCGGTGCCGGTGGTACCGGTGGACGTGCCGTCGGAGGTGCCAGTGTCGGTCGTGCCGGTGGTGTCCGTGGTGGCCGTGTTGGTGTCAGGAACGGCGTCGTACAGCGAATCGCGCTGTTCGGAACGGCTGGCGGCCTGCGACTGGGCCTCGGCTTCAGCTTTGGCAGCGGCCTCGGCCTGCGCCTTGGCTTCCTCTTCGGCCTTCTTCTTGGCGGCTTCGGCTTCCTTTTCAGCCTTGGACTTGGTCACCGGAACGTTGAGGCTTTCAACGCCGCCCCAGTTGGTGTCGTTGTCGACGGACGTGGATGCGGATTCGGAAAGCAGGTCCTTGCGAACGACCTGCACCTTCGGGAATGAGCGAGAGGACGTGACCGTACCGGAATCGGCGGCCTCCGCACTCGGCACGACCGCGACCGCAAGCATGCAGCTGGCGACGGCCGTGACGGCGATAATCGAAACTTTGCGCATAATATTCATCGAGACGACAGCCTATCACGTCATCATCCCAGAGGATGAGGCCGATACGTGCGGAATCGGGCCGCACGCGCACCGTGACGGCAACGCAAACCCCGGAACTTCAACACAAATCATGCGCAGGGTGATATCGGTCACACGCCTAGCGCACGCATCATGCGCACATTATGCACACATCCTGCCGGCACGCTCCGCCGGCCTAAGCCAAACGCGCGCGACCGGCGCAACCGGAGCAACTAGGAACGAGATCGCACGGCCAGCGGCAAATATCAGACGAAATATCAGGCGAATATCAGTAATCAGTAGTGAATGTACTGCAGCTGCGCCGCGTCGCTCGCGGAAATCGTGCGATGCGAAATCACGCCGAGTCCCTTGACGTTCGATTCGGACACTTCGATCGAACCGTCCTTGTGGATCTTCTCCACAATCGCAACGTGACCGTAGTACGCGTCGGCGCCCATCTGACCGGGCTGGAAGACGACCACGTCGCCCTGATGGCGGGCCGTGGAATCCACCCAATAGCCGAACGTGGACGCCGAATCGGCCCAGTCCGCGCCGTTGCCGAAGTACGAGCCGACCGGCAGGCCGAGTTCGACGCGGCGCTCGAACGCATACCACGTGCACTGGCCCCACGGGTACGCGTTACCGCCGTTCTCGCCGGTCGCGTGGTTCGGGTTAAAGCCGGACGGCAGCAGGTCGTAGTCGGAATCCATGCGCGAGGCGACCTGCGGGTTAGATGCGGTAGATCGCGACATGCTGCTCACGTCGAGCGAGCTGCCGTCGTCCGCAAGCTGCCAGTCGCCGTCATTGCTGGTCTGCTGCGATTCGCCGTCGGCCGACGTGGTCGTGCCGGACTCGGCCGAAGATTCAGCTGAAGACGAAGACGATGCCGCGGTCGCATTGTCGGCCACTTCGCTCAGCGGCGTGCGATCGTTGGAACGCGACACCGTGGACGTCGTCGTGACGCGCTTGAGCTGCGTCGTCGTGGTCGCCGGATCAGCCGCAAGCGAAACCGGCGATTCGGGATGAGCGAGCGCGAGCGACGTCGCCGCCGTGCCGACCAGCGCGGCCAGCGACGTGGAAACGATGATGTTGGAACGGCGTTCGGCCGCACGGGCCGCCTCGCGCATAGCACGACGCGTCTGCGGGGCGATCTCGTTCAGCTTGTCGGCGAGCGCCTGGTCGATGCCGAGGATTGCGCCGTCGTTGGCGGCGAACTGCACGGCACGCACCACGCGGGTGCTGTGGGAGCCCTTGGTTGGCGAAAACAGCAGCCGGGCCACCTGCATGCACGGGTTTTCCTTGGCTGCCTTGTGGGCTCCATGCCTCATACTGGTACGCTCCTTGGTGAATGTAATTGACGCGACACCGACACGACGCCGCTGCGTCACGTCACAATACCGTCACTAACTTAGCGAGTGTACAACGAGCGTATGTCATCGCATATGTCATCATGCTGCCCGCCACGGTTCGTTGCCGTTCCCCGCACGGTCCGCCGCACAGTCCGCTGCGCGATCCGCACCTCCACAGCCGGCGGACGCGATCGTCACACGGTTTCGGACGAAACGTTCCGTCAATCCCCACTTGCCGTTAGTCTGGGAGCCATGTCGAACACGATTTCCATTCCGCAATCTATGCTGCCCGAAGACGGTCGGTTCGGTTCCGGCCCAAGCAAAATCCGACCCGAACAAGTGCATGCGCTGGCCGAAGCCGCGCGTTCCCCGCTGGGCACGTCGCACCGGCAGGCTCCGGTCCGACAGTTGGTCGCGTCGATTCGCGAGGGACTGTCGTCGTTCTTCCACCTGCCCGACGGCTACGAGGTGGCGCTCGGCAACGGCGGCGCGAGCGCGTTCTGGGACATGGCGTGCGCATCGTTGATCGCCCGCCGTGCCGCATTCGGCACGTACGGCTCGTTCAGCGCGAAGTTCGCCAAGTCGGCCGCGTCCGCCCCGTTCCTTGAGGATCCGGTGATCTATCAGGGCGAGATGGGCACGTATCGCCTGCCCGAGCTCACCGACGGCGTCGACACGTACTGCTGGGCGCACAACGAGACGTCCACGGGCGTGGCCGCGCCGGTGCGCCGCATCGCCGGCAGCCGCGAACAGGATGCGCTGGTGCTGGTGGACGGCACGAGCGCGTCGGGCGCGCTGCCCGTGGACGTTGCGCAGACCGACGCCTATTACTTCTCCCCGCAGAAGGCGTTCGGCTCGGACGGTGGCCTGTGGATCGCACTGCTGTCACCGGAGGCAATCGAACGCGCCGCAAGCGTCGAGCACAGCGCCACGCTGGACGGCGCCCGCCGCTGGGTCCCGCCGTTCCTGTCGCTGACGAGCGCGCTGGAGAACTCGCGCAAGGACCAGACGGTGAACACGCCGGCCGTGGCGACGATCATCATGCTGGAGAACCAGATCCGCTGGCTCAACGACAACGGCGGCATGGACTGGGCGACGGCCCGCTGCGCGAAGTCGGCGTCGCTGCTGTACTCGTGGGCGGAGCGTTCCGACTATGCGCATCCGTTCGTCACGGACCCGGACGCGCGTTCACATTCGGTCGTCACCATTGATCTGGATGACGCGATCAGCGCGAATCAGGTCGTCGCGGCGCTGCGCGACAACGGCATCGTGGACACGTTCGGCTATCGCAAGCTTGGCCGCAACCAGCTGCGCATCGGCGTGTTCCCGTCGGTCGAGCCGGCCGACGTGGCCGCGCTGACCGCGTGCGTCGACTATGTCGTCGAGCGTCTGGCCGACTGAGCGCGGGGTGATGATGAAGCTAAAGTTCGCCCCGATCATCAATCCAGATGCCTGCCGCCCGGCTCCCAAGCCGGTGCGCGTCGACCTGCGCAAAGTGTTCCTGTTCGGCACGGCGATGTGGGCTGTGGCGCTGGTGGTCAGCGCGATCCTGCTGTTCGCGGGCGTGCCGGCGCTGCGCGTGCTCATCGTGTGCGCGGCCGGCACGGTCATCGGCGTGATGATGCTGATCTGGGAGCATTTCGACCGGTGGGACTACCGCCGGCTCGGCGCGGACTGACGCGCCCTGCAGACGACGACCCGCCTTTCGGGTTCGTCGCTTCGTCTCACTGCGCCACGGGCAACGACAGCGTGAACGTGCTGCCGTTGCCCGGCTGGCTCCACACCGTCACGCCACCGTGATGCGCGAGCGCGACGTGCTTGACGATCGCCAAGCCCAGTCCGATGCCGTCGCGCGAACGGTCGGTCTGGTTGCGGCCACGGTAGAAGCGTTCAAAGATGCGCGCCTGCTCGTCCTTCGCGATGCCGACGCCCTGGTCGATCACGCGGATCAGCGCATGATGGCCGTCCTCGGCCTGCCCGGCCGACACGCTCACCGATGAGCCGGCCGGCGAATAGACGATCGCGTTTTCCAGCAGTTTGGTGATCGCCGCCGTGACCTGCTCCTCGTCGCCGTTGACCGTGAGCAGATTGTCGCATTCGATCTGCACGGCCACGTCGCTGCGTTCGGCCAGCCCGCGCAGCCGGTCGCGCGCCGAACGCAGCATGTCCTTGACGTTGAGCCGGTTCGCCGACGACGGCACGACCGGTTCCTGCGATTTGATGAGCAGCAGCAGATCGTCGACCATGCGGTTGAGATGGTTGCACGACGTGCGCACGCGATGCGCGTTCCACACGACCTGTTCGGGTTCCAGCGTGTCGTCTTCCAGCGAATCGGCGAGCTGTTCGAGCGCGCGTGACGGTTTGAGCAGCTGTTCGGATACGTTCGTGATGAACGAATCGCGCACCTGGGAGAAGCGGATCGCGTCGCTCACGTCGTCGATGAGCACAACGACGAAATCACCGACCTTGCCGACCGTGATCTTCAGCCAGTTCGGCCGTGTCACGCCCTGCACCTGCACCGGGTCGCCCGGCCGGCGTCCGTCGCCGTTCGCCTCTTCGGCGGCGGCCTGATCGGCGGAATACGCGGTATGCGTGGTCAGGTCGAACTGCCGGCGACCGCCGGATTCGCGCACCAGGCGCACAGCCTCGCGCACGCCGTCGTCGGCGATCGCCTCGTCGGAAACCACGCCGAGCATGTACGCTGCCGGATTCGCGCGCACCACTTCGTCGTTCTTGTTGACGACCACGGTCGCGTTCGGCAGCATCGCCAACAGCGCGGTCGTCGCGTCGTCCAAATCCTCATGCTCGTCGGCGTCATCGTCGCGCGCGGCGAAACGGGTGCGGAACCATGCACGCACGGATCGCGCGAGGCCGGCGATCGAACGGTCGCGAGGGGCGTCGTCGTCATCGTCGTCGGCATGGCTGTTGCCGCGCGTGCGGGCGCCGCCGTTCCCGACACCGTCGCCGGTACGCGAGGCGCGCCACGCCTCATAATTGTCGATGAACGGGCGAACGAGATCGTACAGCCAGAACAGCACCGCCGTCGCCAGCGCGAGTCCCATGATGAGGAACGGAATGATCACGATAATCGTCTTGAGCTGTTCGGGCATAGGCTCCATTTTCTCACACCGCGGGAGCCGACCACGGGTTTGCAATGGTTTGCCGCGACGCGCGCGACCCGCCGGACGCCCGGCAACGTTGTCTGACGCGAACGCGACGGGCGGTGGGAAGGTTGAGAAATCGCAGGTGAATGGCCGGTGAACGGAACCGTGAACTTTGCCTGAACGACCGGTGGCTTTTGGCTACGTTGTTGAGAAACGCCGCCGTCGAATAATACACTTGTAGAGGTTGCAGAAAGCCTTGAAAAGGAAGGTACAGAGAAATGCGCGTTATCTTTAACGAGGAGATGAAGGCGGTCGCCGACGATCTCGACCACATGGCGCAGGACGTGCGCAAGGCGATCAATCAGGCCGGAGACGCCCTGCTCAAGCAGGATGTCGAAGCGGCCCAGGCCGTGATTGACGGCGACGTCGAAATCGACGCCCTCGAATCCAGCATCATCGACCAGTGCGTCAAGCTGCTGGCCAAGCAGACCCCGGTCGCCACCGATCTGCGCGTGGTCGTCTCCACGCTGCGCCTAGCCTCTACGTTCGAGCGCATGGGCGATCTGGCCCGTCACATCGCGGAGACCGCCCGCCGCTCCTACCCGGAGTCCCCGCTGCCGGACAACGCCAAGGACCTGTTTGCCCAGATGCAGGAGTTCCTCGACGAAACCGCCGACAACGTGGTGGCCATGCTGGCCGACCGCGACGCGAAGATCGCCGATCGCGTGATCCGCAACGACGACAAGCTCGACGCCCTGCATCACCGCACCTTCGAGCTGGCGCTCGGCGAGAACTGGAACGGCAACAACCAGCAGCTCATCGACGTGGTGCTGCTCGGCCGCTTCATGGAGCGTCTCGGCGACCACGCCGTGTCCGCCGCCCGCCGCGTGGTGTTCATCACCTCCGGCTTCGACCCGAGCAAGGAGCCGACTCGCGACGAGGAAGGCTCGCTCGACTGATTGATCTTCCCGCGGCCGTCCTGCTTGGACGGCCCTGAGGAATCCGATGAAAAACCTCCCTTTTGAGGGAGGTTTTTTCGTTTGTGCGGCGTCGTGGTGATCTTGAATGATCTTGTGATGGGTTCAACAAGCCCGGCGAAGTTCTGGCGAAACGTGCTTTTTGCGATCTGTGAGGCAGATAGTCGTTCCCGGGAGTTCCGAGTTCCTCACACGGCATGCGCATAACAAAACGGTGGGGAACCGCACGAATGCGATTCCCCACCGTTGTAACCGTTATATGTCAGCGACGGCTCAGGCTCACTTCTGACCCTGGGCGGCGACGGCAGCGGCACCGGCGGCCGCGGCCTCCGGGTCGAGGTACTCGCCGCGCGGCTTGATCGGCTTGAAGTTCTCATCAAGCTCGTACAGCAGCGGGATGGCGGTCGGGATGTTGACCTTGGCGATCTCTTCCTCGGTCAGGTTGTCGAGCATCTTGACGATGGCGCGCAGCGAGTTGCCGTGGGCGGCGATCAGGACGGTCTTGCCGGCCTTGAGCTGCGGCTCGATGTCGGACTTGAAGTACGGCTCGACGCGCTTGACGACGTCCGCCAGGCACTCGGCTTCCGGAACCGGATCGCCGGTGTAGCGCGGGTCGTGGTTCTGCGCGTACTGGTCGTTCGGATCGATCTCGGGCGGCGGGGTCGCGTAGGAGCGACGCCACAGCATGAACTTCTCGTCGCCGTACTCCTCGCGGATCTCGGTCTTGTTCTTGCCCTGCAGGGCGCCGTAGTGGCGCTCGTTGAGACGCCAGCTGCGCTCGACCGGGATCCACAGACGATCCGCGGCATCCAACGCGAGGTTGGCGGTGTTGATGGCACGACGCAGCAGCGAGGTGAAGACGATGTCCGGAAGGACGTTCTTCTCCTTGAGCAGCTCGCCGCCGCGCTTGGCTTCGGCCTCACCCTGCTCGGTCAGCGGGACGTCGACCCAGCCGGTGAACTGATTGGTTTTGTTCCATGCGCTCTGTCCATGACGGAGCAGTACTAGTTTGTAAGTCATATGGCCCAGTCTACCGCCCTGTCGACCCAGACACGAGCGTTTGTCTTACTTTTGTTCCCCAATCCATCGCACCGCTTCTCTCCATTGACCAACGCCCATCAACCCGTTGGCGTTGGCTGATCGGATTCAGCCGGTCATCCGTCACAGGCCGCCGACGATCACGCACAGCACGATCAGCGCCGCGAAGAACAGCGTCTGGTAGCCGGCGTCCATCAGCGCGCCGCGGAACTCGTGCCGTGCGGCGGAACGCATCATCCGCAACGGCACGGCGATGCCGGAGATCATTAGCAGCACGCCCAAGCCGGGCCACAGCGCGCTGACGATCACGATCGAGACCAGCAGTTCCGCGCCGACGCAGGCGGCGAGCGCGGTGCGGGCGTTCCCCTCCCCCAGCCGCACGGCCAGCGTGCGCTTGCCATGCCGCTGGTCCTCGTCGATATCACGTAGGTTGTTGACCATGAGCAGCATCATTGCGTTCAGTCCGCAGCAGACGGCCGCGAGGATCCCAGTCAGGTCGATCGTGCCGGCGAGCGCGTACTGCGTGCCGAGCACGGCGGCGAGCCCGAAGAACAGGAACACGCCGAGTTCGCCGAATCCAGCGTAGCCGTATGGGTGTCTGCCGCCGGTGTATGTCCAGCCGGCAATCAGGCTGAGCGCGCCGACCGCGAACAGCCACCATGCGTGCGAGACGACGATCGCCGTCAGTCCGGCGATGCAGGCGACGCCGGCCGCGATGCCGGCCGCGCGCAGGACCTGCCGCGCCGGCACACCGGAGGCGACCAGTCGTTGCGGCTTGCGCGGGCGCGACTCGTCGGGCGATGCATCGAACGGTTCGTCGTCCGAATCGGGGACGTCGCGGCCGTCGTCGGTGCCGCGGATGCCGTCGGAGTAGTCGTTGGCGAAGTTGACGGCGATTTGCAGGGCGAGCGCGACGATCGCGCACAGGACGGCGACCGGCCAGAACCGGCCGATCAGCGCGGCTTGAGCGGCTCTGTTCGCAGTGCAGACCGCAGGCTCGGGATATTGCTCGGTGCACACGCCGAGCGCGCGGATATGGATCCATGCGCATGCCGCGCCGACCATCACCGGCGCGATGCTGGCGGGCAGCGTGCGAGGTCTGGTCCCGGCTACCCACAGTTTCCAATCCGCCGTCATGGTTTGCCGTGTGTTCGCGCGTTCTGTCATGCCTGCCAGCATAGATTCCCCACACGAATATGGATATGGGGTTCTCCCGCCGAACAACAGGCGGGAGAACCCCGTATCGTCTATGGTTTGTTCGCGGAACGCGGAGAGACGCCGGAGTCAGCGGGTGGAGCCGTAGGACTTGAAGAAGATGCTGAGCAGCGCCACGTAGGCGACGCCGACGGTCATCACGAGGATCGCGCCGAGCTGCATGCCCATCGCGTCGGAGGCGAGGCCCATGAGTGGCGGGAAGATCGCGCCACCGATCAGACCGATCATCATCAGACCGGAAACCTCGTTCTGGCGTTCCGGCAGGTGCAGCAGGCCGGTGGTGAGCATGATCGAGAACACGTTCGCGTTGCCCATGCCCACGAAGGCGAGACCGGCGTAGGCGAGCCACACGGGCATGCCGTCAACGGCGGCGAACAGGATGAAGCACACGGAGGAGAGCGCCATGAGCGCGCCGCAACCGCGCAGGATCTGCTTGCGGGTGAACTTCTGGAGCAGCACGGAGCCGGACAGGCAGCTCAGGGTGCGGAACGCGAAGTAGACGCTGGTGGCGCCGCCAGCGACCTCGATGCCCATGTTCGAATGCTCCATGAGAATCTTCGGCGCGGTGGCGTTGATGCCGACGTCCACGCCCACGTGGCACACGATGCCGAGGAAGCACAGCAGAATCACCGGGTTCTTGAGCAGCGCGAAGCAGCCGAGCACGCTGGTCCTGCCGGAGTCGGGCGCGTTTTCCTTGATGTCGTCGAGGGAGAGCATCACGAACGCGAGGATCGCACATACCAGGTAGATCGGGTAGAGCAGCCACCACTTGCCGAACGTGGTAGCGGCCCAGCCGGCGATGAGCGGCGCGATGAACGAGGCGATGGCCTTGACGAACTGGCCGAAGGTGAGCATGCCGGCAAGCTTTTCGTCGTGCGCGAGATTGCCGACAAGCGGGTTGAGCGAGACCTGCATGAACGTGTTGCCGATGCCGAGCAGGCAGAAGGAGGCGACGACGAACACGAGCTGGGCGGTGGCGGCCGGGATGAGGTAGCCGATGATCGGCAGCAGGCAGCCGACCGCGGTGATCGCAATGGCGACGAGCACGGTCATGCGGCGGCCGATGCGGTTCATGAGCATGCCGGCCGGCACGGAGAGCACCAGGAACCAGAAGAAGGTCATGGTGGTGAAGATGTTGCTCACCGAGTCGGACAGGCCGAAGTCGGACTGCACGTAGTTGGAGGCGGTGCCGACGAGGTCGACGAAGCCCATCACGAAGAAGGACATCATGACGGGCACGAGGACGGCGAAGGGCGCGCTGCCGAGCTTGTCAGGCTGGGCGTTCTGGGCCGCCGCGTTCTGGGGCGCGGGAGACTTGGAGGTCATGGCGTTTGTTCTTTCTCTGCTTTGCTCGTATTGCCGTGGTGCGGAACGATCCGTCGTTCCGCCCGGTAACGCCTCCGCAGTGAGTCGCGCGATCGGCGACGAGCAACGCGTGAGTAACGCCCTTAATTGATTAACGATGTTAATGCCAACCCCGGCCACGACACGCCCGTGTCACCACCGACGTACGCCGCATATAACCGCCGATCACGATCATCAAACGCAACAGTCTGCTGCAATCTGACTATCGTCCCGCGATCATCCTGCGATCATCGATCATCGATCGTCGATCATCACAAGAAACGAAAAGGCCGCGGGCGCAACGGGACATGGCCCGCCGCACCTGCGGCCTCATCATTCGCAGCGACGTGCAGCGCAATCAGCACGGCCGCGAACAGAACAAATCAGTTCAGCGCGATCGGCTTGACGAGCGGGAACGTGATCGTCTCGCGGATCGTCGCGCCAGTCAGGGCGATGAGCAGTCGGTCAATGCCCATGCCCATGCCACCCGCCGGCGGCATGCCGACGCCCAGCGCCTCAAGGAAGTCCTCGTCGATGTCGCAGGCCTCCTCGTCACCCGCCATCGCGTCCTTCGCCTGCGCGACGAAGCGCTCGCGCTGCACGACCGGATCGTTGAGCTCGGAGTAGCCGGTGGCCAGCTCGAAGCCGCGCACGTACAGATCCCACTTCTCGACCACGCCCGGCTTGGAACGGTGGCCCTTGACGAGCGGGCTGGTCTCGACCGGGAAGTCGCGCACGAACGTCGGCTCGTACAGCTTGTCCTCGTAGAAGTGCTCCCACAGGTGCTCGACGAGCTTGCCGTGGTTCTCCACGTCGTCGCGCTCCACGCCGAGCTTGTCGGCGATCTCGCCCAGATGCTCCACAGATGTGCCCGGATGCTCCGGACCGCCATTCGGCACGATCTCCTCGCCGAGCGCCTCGGACAGCGAATCGTACATGCTGATCTGCTTCCACTCGCCGCCGAAGTCGTACTCCGTGCCGTCGAGCAGCGTGACCTTGTGCGAGCCGTACACGTCCATCGCGGTCTTCTGCACGAGCTCCTTGACGAGCGCGCCGATCGTGTCATACGTGCCGTACGCCTGATACGCCTCGACCATCGTGAACTCCGGCGCGTGCGTCGCGTCGACACCCTCGTTGCGGAAGTCGCGGTTGATCTCGAACACGCGGTCGATGCCACCGACCAGGCAGCGCTTGAGGAACAGTTCCGGCGCAATGCGCAGGTAGAGGTCCAAGTCAAACGCGTTCATGTGCGTGGTGAACGGACGGGCCGCGGCGCCGCCGTGCACGGTCTGCAGCATCGGGGTCTCAACCTCGATGAAATCGTGGTCGTCGAAGGTGCGGCGCAGCGAGGCGACGGCCTTGGAACGGTTGCGCACCATGTTGCGGATCTTCTCGTCCGCGATCATGCCGATGTACGGCTTGCGGGTGCGGGTGTCCTCGTTGAGGTCCTTGTGCAGGGCTGGCAGCGGCTGCAGGGCCTTGGAGGCGATCGCCCATTCGGTCGCGAACACGGACAGCTCTCCGGTCTTGGAGGCGATCACGCGGCCGCGCAGGTACAGGTGGTCGCCGAGGTCGACGAGCTGCTTGAACTGCTTGATGGAATCGGCGCCGATCTCCTTCTTGGAGATCATGCCCTGGATCTTGGTGCCGTCGCCGGCGGACAGCTGCACGAAGCACAGGCCACCCGCGTTGCGCAGGAACAGCACGCGGCCGGCGATGCCGACCATGTCCTCGGTCTCCTGGCCGGGCTCGAGCTTGCCGTCGTACTTGGCGCGCACCTCTTCGATCGTATGATCCACGTCGAGATGCACCGGGTACGGGGCAATGCCCGCCTCGAGCATCATCGCACGCTTGGCGACGCGCATCTGCACCTGCTCCGGGTGCGCCAGCGGGCCGAACTCCTTGTTGGACGGATCAACCGCCTCGTCCAGCGTGGCACCGGACCTGATCTTCTCGCGGATCGTCTCGTCCTGCTTGAGCAGCATCTCCGCGCGCTCGACCGTGGTCATCGCGGGCGCGGCGTTTTCTTCCTCATTTGCTTGGGATTCTTGGGTTTCGCACATAAACCCTCAGTGTAGCGAGCGGGCGATACACGCCGGTCTTCGTCCTCGCTATCCTTCCACGCCGTCCCGAGCCGATACTCGGCTCTCCCGCGCGGCTCCGCACGGGCCTGCAACGCGGTCGGTCGGCGAATCAGTCAAGAATCAGCCGAAAATCGTCTGGAAAAACCTCCCGCAGGCAACCGAACGGCAAATGTCGCTTTTCGGCGGAAAATCAACGATTCACAGCGCGACACGCCGAAGTTTGACTCTCGACCTGGAGCATGTAATATAGCGGACGTTGCCAAACGGGCTGTAGCGCAGCTTGGTAGCGCGCTTCGTTCGGGACGAAGAGGCCGCGGGTTCAAATCCCGCCAGCCCGACTGCAATAAGGGAATCACTGAGTATTCGGTGGTTCCCTTTTTTCATCTGTGCGCAAGTACGTGATCCGTACGCACGCACACGCATGCACGCAAGAAGGAACCAGAGGGAATCAGGGCAACATGAAGAAGAGTCTGCTCGCGCTGGCCGCCGGCGCGTTCATCCTCGGCGCCGCCGAATTCGTGATGATGGGCATCCTGCCGCAGGCCGCGGCCGCCACCAACGTCGACATCCCCACCGCTGGACACTACATCTCCGCATACGCGATCGGCGTGTGCATCGGCACGCTTACCCTCGTCTTCGGCCGCAAGGTGCCGCCGAAGAACCTCATCATCCTGTTCATGGCGATCGCGCTCGTCGGCAACACGATGTCCGCACTATCCGTCAACGCGACCATGCTCATCGTCGCCCGCTTCATCTCGGGCCTGCCGCACGGCGCGTTCTTCGGCACGGCGACGCTCATCGCCAAAACGCTCGCAGACAAAGGCAAGGAAGCACAGGCCGTCTCCATGATGGTGACCGGCCAGACCGTCGCCAACATGCTCGGCGTGCCCGCCGGCACGCTCATGGCCGAATTCCTTTCATGGCGTCTCGCGTTCGGCATCCTCGCCGCGTGGGCCGCGATGACGATCGTGCTCACGATCGCGTGGATCCCGTTCGTCGCGCCGATCAAGGACGCGGGCATCCGCGGCCAGTTCCGTTTTCTCACCAAGCCGGGCCCGTGGATCATCCTCGCGGCCGTGTTCACCGGCAACGCGGGCGTGTTCTGCTGGTGGAGCTACGTCTCCCCGTGGCTGCAGAAGACCGGCGGCTGGCCGAGCGCGCTCGTGCCCATGATGATGATGCTTGCCGGCTTCGGCATGGTCGTCGGCGGCCTGATCGGCGGCCAGATCACCGATCGTTGGCGTCACGCCGGCACAGCCGCGCTCGGCCAGGCGATCTCCTGCCTCGGTCTGCTCATGGTGCTCACCCTGCCCGGCAACCAGTTCACCAGCGCGCTGCTCACGTTCTGGATCGCGTTCGGCCTGTTCTTCATCTCCGCGCCGCAGCAGCTGCTCATGACCGAGGCCGGCCAGGGTGGCGGCGAGCTCATCGCGGGCGCGGCCGTGCAGGTCGCGTTCAATTTCGGCAACGCGGTCGGTTCGGTCGTCGGCGGCGCGATGCTGACCACGTTCTCGATGAACTACCGGTTCACGGGCCTCGGCGGTCTGCCGCTCGGCATTCTCGCTGTCGCGCTGCTCACGTTCTACTCGCTGCGGTGGGAAACGCACACCGACGCGCTCGAGCGCATGCGCCCGGTCGAGGTCTGAGCCGTTCTTCCGCGTGGTTGGCGGCTTCACCGATTTCGTTCATCCACGCCACGCATGCTTCCGCTGTTTACGTTGTTTACGCTGCTTGTTGCGATCCGTGAGGCAGATTCAACGGCGTGCATGGGTCAATGTGCGATCTGTGAGGCAGTCTATTGCGGCCGTCTGTTCCCGCTGATGCGGATTGTCAGGTGATGATCGCGTGTTTTTGACCGTAGGCTGCCTCACAGATCGCACATTGACTTGTGCAGACGGCAATATCCGCCTCACAGATCGCAAAAACCTCTTCGACATGCGCCAATGACAGCATTTCCGCTCCCCTAACGCCCTGTTATCAACCTCACAGCCGAACGTGGATCGCGTTCATCCCCCAGGCACGTACACTGGAGACCGATCACACGAGCGGCAAGGAGGCTTTGCGCATGAACGACGACGAACTGTTACGCCGTTTGGAGGCGTTCGGCGGATTCGGCGACGCGGATGACGGGAACGATGCGGACGTTGCGGACAACGGAAACGTGCAGGATGATGGCGTCGATGATGACGCCGACCAGCCGGCGCATTTCGACGTAAACGAGTTCCTCGCCGGCCTCGACGCGATCTTCGACGCGCACGAGGCCGCCACCAAGGCCGGTCCATATCTCGAACAGGCAGCCGTGGATGCGGAGAACGCGGGCGACAACGCGGGACTGCTCACCGTGCTCAACGAGACGATGGGCTTCTACCGATCGCAAGGCCTGCACAAGGAAAACCAGTGGATCATCCAGCGGGCGCTCGAACTCGCCGCAAAAATGGGCCTCGAAGGCACGGAGGCGTGGACGACCACGCTCATCAACGCGGCCACCGGCCAGCGCGCGGCCCATAATTACGATCAGGCCGAAGAGCTCTACCACATGGCGCTCGATTCGGCCAAACAAACCCTCTCCCCCACCGACCGCCGTCTCGCCGCGCTGCACAACAACCTGTCCATGCTGTACAGCGAAACGGACCGCCTGCCACAGGCCGAAGCGGAGCTGCGCGAGGCACTCGGCATCCTCGAATCGTCCAGTCCGGACGCGAACGCGAACATTGACGTCGCGTCCACGAACACCAATCTTGCGCTCACGCTGCTCGGCGAGCATAAGCTCGACGAGGCCGACGCGCATGCAGCCCGGGCATTGGACATCTACCGCAACGGGCATCTCGAGCACAGCGCGCACTACGCGTCCGCGCTGGCCGGATACGCGCAGGTGCGCTATGTGGCCGGCGATTTCGCGCACGCGGTCGATCTATATCGGCAGTCTCTCGCGGTAATCGAGGAATGCTACGGCACGGACACCGACTACTACCGCATCACCGAGGCGAACCTCAAGCAGGCCGAGGACGCGGCGCGGCAGGCGGGGGTTGAAGTCGGCGGCGCAGCCTCTTCCGCTGTCATTTCGAGCGAGCACAGCGAGTCGAGCAATCTATCGTCCCGGGAGACACATGATTCCGGCACAGCAGGGGCATCAGCGGGGGAAGATTTCTCCGCTCCGCTGCGCTCCGGTCGAAATGACAGTGAAATAGCACCACACTCCGATCGAAATGACCGTGAAACAGCACCACACTCCAGTCAGAGCGTCTCCTCCCGCCCGCGCATAACCGGGCTGAAACTGGCGCGCGCATACTGGAACGAGATCGGTAAGCCGATGATCGCGGCGAAATACCCGGAATATCAGGGGCGCATCGCCGCCGGACTCGTCGGCCACGGGTCGGAATGCTACGGCTTCGACGACGCGATCTCGCAGGACCACGACTTCGGCCCGCGCTTCTGCCTGTGGCTGACCGACGAGGATTACGCGGCGATCGGCGAGCGTTTGCAGGCCGATTACGAGGCACTGCCGCACGAGTTCATGGGATATGCGCGAGCCGACGACGGCACGGTGACGCCGCGCGCGCAGGGCGCGGGCCGTCGCGACGGCGTGTTCACGATCGGCGATTTCTTCGAGTCGATCACCGGCTACCGCAAGGCCCCGGCCGCCGACCGCCCGCACGAATGGCTGATGCTGGACGAGCCGACACTGGCGGCCGCGACGAACGGCGAGGTGTTCGCTGACCCGTTGGGCGCGTTTTCGGCCGCGCGTCAGGCGTTCAAGTTCATGCCCGACGACGTGCGGTTGTCGCTGATTTCGCGCCGGCTTGGCATGATGGCGCAGGCGGGACAGTACAACGTGCCGCGCATGTTGGAGCGCGGCGACGGCGCGGCCGCATGGCTGTCGATCGGCGAGTTCGCGGATGCGGCCGCGTCGCTCGTGTATCTGATGAACGAGCCGGTGACGATCGGCTATCTGCCGTACTACAAGTGGCGTTTCGCCGCGCTGCGCCGATTGAGCACCCGCGTGGCGACGCGGCTGGCGAATGTGTGCGATCAGCTGGAGTCGCTGCTGCGCCTGAGCTCGGCGGCCTGCTACGGCGGGGCCGGATTCGGCGAGGGCGGGCGCGGCGCGGCCCCGGCGGTGGCTCAGGTCAACGAAACCATCGAACGGATCTGCGGCGAGGTCGTGGCCGAGCTGAAGCGCGAGGGTCTGACGCGCAGCGACGACACGTTCCTCGAATGGCAGCGCCCGTACGTCGAAGAACACATTCGCGGCGACGCGGCATGTTTGAGGTCGATCTGACCGTAAACCCTTCGCATAGCCGCTCCATTCAGAGGACATTTCACAGTTGTAGGTTCAGGCATATGAAACCTGAGACAGCGAGCGCCAAGAAAATCTCGCAAAACCATTGGAATTCCAGCAGCACAATGCTTACGCCCATGGTTCGAATCCCGATCGGAAACCTACAACTGCGGAATGTCGTCCGCATTCACCCATCCATGCCTCTCACCACACCGGAGACCATCATGACCAATGACCATGCCGCAAATAATGGCGAAAACAACGCCACAGACAACAATGCACTGATCGCACGCATCGTCCGCCGCGAATGGGACCAGTTCCAGCGCACCAACAACGAGGGCGGGCGAGCCGCCTGTCAGGGCAACTGGCCGGTGTTCAACCAGATGCGCACCAGCCAGTTCCTCACGTGGCCCGCGCCGCTGCTGGAGAGCTATCTGGACGACCTGGCCGAAGCGGACCGCATCGGCCGCAATCTCGTCACCGAGAAATATGGCCGCATGATGGCATCCACCGCGCCGGCCGAATACGAGACGAACATCGAGCCGTACATTCCGCGGCTGTCCGGCGAGCGCATTGCACGGCAGGAGCGGATCATCGCCACGCAGGTCGCGTGGGCGGCGGCGTTCCGCGCCCGATACCCGAAGCTCGGCCAGGCGATGCGCGTGCTCACCACCGCGGAGGACACGCCTGCAGCCACGTCGTTCGAAACGTATCTGCGCGGCGAACTCGGCACGTATTCCGACCGGACGCTCGGCCTGTATGAGCGGATGGTGGCTGACAAGACCGCCGACGGCCGCAATCTGACCGAGGAGACGATCCTCGCCACCGTGCGGTTGGGCGGGTTCGCCGATCTCGACGAGGCCGAGGCCGCGCAATAGACGCCGACGACTGGCCGTCTGATCGTCGGATCGCCGCCGAGCGTCGGTGCGGAGACGCGGAGGTTCGGAGGCGCGGATCGGGCGGGTTTGCCAATGTCATGCCCGGATTCGTCGATGCCCAGATGCCCCGGCTCTCCGATTCCAGCTTATGCCGCCGCCTTGCCGTTGCGTTGTGCGCGCTGCGAGTCGTGCCGTGAACTGCCCTGAGAGTCGTGCCGCGAGCCGATCATTTTGGCGAGCGACCAGACGATGGCGATGAGCACGAGCGCCCCGCCGACGACGGCGCAGGCGATGGCGGCGACCACGCGCGGGTCGCTTCCAGCCAGAAGAACAGGTTGGTTGGATAGTCCAGTCCGAGCAGGAGCGTGACCGCGCCGAGCAGGATGCCCATGACGCCGAAGACGATGGCCGCCGCGTTCGGACCGGTTTTGCGGATCACCTGCGGTTCCGGCGGCATGTCGCGTTCGACCTGCACGACCGGCTGCGTGTTGCGGGCCGGCTGCGTCCATGCCGGCGCCTGTTCGGGATTCGGCTGGCGGGATGCCCCGAAGGCCGCCGCGTTTGCCGGCTGAGCCGCACCCGCGCCATGTTCACGATCCTCCGCACGATCGCCGAGGCCGGCATCGGGCACGGCGTACTCCGATGCCGCAGTGTCCGGGACGGTTGTGCCCGTACCGCCGGCAAGGTCTCCAGAAGATGCGCCCGCCGTCTTGTCGGGATCGTGCCGCGCCGCATCCGACTGCGGAATCGCCGCCGTCGGTTCGTCGGTCGGCACCGCCACCGTCATCGGCACGGTTTGGGCGAAATCGTCTAGGCTCGCGTCGATCACGCCCCGCCTGTCGGAGGATTTATCGGAGGATTTATCAGAGGATTTATCAGAGGATTCGTCGGCGTGCGCAGCGAAGGGATTATCGGCGGGAGCATCGGCATGCGTGTCGCCAGACGCCGCGGTTTTCGCCGCGTACAGCGGCACCGTCGAAAGCGGCACCGTCGAGCTGCCGTCCGCCGCATGTTTCTCGCCCACTGCGGCGATCTGCTCCGTATTGTGTACCAGCGTGGCCAGCGGCGTGGTGAGCGGCATGGCCGTGGTGCGTGCGGCATCGTGTCCCGCCGGATACGTGACCGTCGGAATGGTCTGCGCGGGATCGCGCGTCGGCAGGATCGAAGTGCCGCCGATCTGATCGTCCGTCGCGCCGGTGCCGCCTGTTGCGGCCGCAATCGGCGGCATGGTTTCGGTCGGCGTGTCGTTGGACGTGTCCAGCGTGGCCGGAATCACGGTCGTGTCGGTTTCGTCATGCGCGGCAACCGCGTCGGCAACCACGTCGTGTGCGGCGATCGCGCGCGTTTCCGCGACATCGTCCGTACCATCGTCCGCAATATCGTCCGCAATATCGCGCGGCTGCGCCGGCATGGCCGTCGTCGCTGCGCTGTCCGTGTCGAGCGCAACGGTCGGCGCCGTCTCGATCGCCGTGGTCTTGTCGTCCTGGTCGTCATTGTTCATGGTCGTTCTCCTGTACGTATCTCGTTTGGGCCGCGTTCGCTGCCGCACGGGTCATTGCTCGTATCCGTCGACGCCGCGCTCGTATTGCACGGTCACCCGGCCGCTGAGCATCGCGATCGGGTTGATGACCAGCTCCGGCCCGTCCGCCGGCTGCTTGTCCCAATCGGTCACCCATGCGCAGCCGTTTTCGGAGACCTGCCCGGAGGGGCAGGAATAGTAGGTGCCGTTGCTGTACGCGAAGTTGCCGCCGTCGTTGAATCCGATGAGATCTCCGCCCAGCACCATCGACCACTGCCCGCCGATCGTGGAAGAATAGCTCAACTCGCTGCCTTGCCCGACGAACCAGTAGGTGCACCCTTCCGGCAGCGTGATGGTGACGCGCGCGTCGTTCACGGCAAGGTTGAGCTGGCCGTTCGGACAGTGCGAGTAGACCATGCTGCCGTCGCCGAGGCGGACGTGGTGCGGATCAGAGGACGCGTATCTGGTCAGGTCGAGCGTGACGCTGTCCCGGTTGTAGTCGGAGCCCGTTATCGCGAGTCCCTGCTCGCCGTCGTCGTCCAGCGGCAGCGGCTGAACCGCTGAGTATTGGACCGTGTCTTCGCCGTCGACGCTGATCCGTTCGTATCCTTGCCGGTCCGTGTAGTTCGGATACTGCTGCAGCAGGTACGAGTACGTCAGGTTCACGCCGATCATGCACACGGCGACGATCGCGGCGATCCACGCGATCGGCACGAGTCCGCCGGAGCGTCGGCCGGTCAGGCCGAGGATGACGATGAGCAGGCCGAGCGCGATGCACACGCCGGCTGACCAGAACGTCCACACGCGGATCGCGCCGCCGAGATCGGTGCCGCTCAGCACGAACGCGACGGCCATCGACAGGAGGATCATGCCGAGCGCGACGGCCACGACGAACGGTCCGGCCGGCTTGCGCCGCGCGTATTTCGGCTTGGGTTTGGGCTGCGGCGCACGATACGGCGAGGTCATTTGCGGCATGGCCGATGCTGCAGATGATGCGGTTGCTGCGGAAGCGGTCGCGGGGGAAGCGGCTGAGAACGGTGCGCCCGCGGCGCCGGCCGTTCCCGTTGCGGAGTATGGTGCGTTGCCCGATGATACCGGCGATGCCGCAGCCGGAGGCACCGATGCGAACGTTGCCGGTTGTGTTGCGCCGCCGGCGGAATGCGTGGGATCGCCGAATGTGGCGGACTGGGGTGCGGAGGAACCGTTGCGTCCCGCAGGACCGCCCATGACGCCGTTACCGGTCGGACCGCCCGCGGCGTACGAGCCAGGACCGCTGGCCTGATTGCCGTTCCAACCGCCGTAATACTCGTAAGAGCCGGTCGGGCCGGTGGCAGAGTTGCCGGTCGGACCGTTCGCTGGGCCTCCCACCGGGCCGTTCGCTGGGCCGTTCGCCGGGCCGTTCGCCGGGCCGCCGTTCCAGCCGCCGTTCCAGCCGCCGTTGCCGGGCGTGCCGGGAGCGCCGGGGTTGCCCGGAGTGCCGGGATTGGCGCCGCGTGCGGAGCTTGACCGGCCGCCGTAGCCGCGCTGGCGACGCATCTCGCGTTCCAGCAGCAGCCACAGCACGAACGCCGCAATCAGCGTCAGCACGAATCCCGCGCCGGGGAACATCACGCCGATCGCAAAGCACAGGAACACGCCGAGACACGCCCAATCCCAGTCGCCGGCGACCAGCCGTTCACTGAGAATGGTCCCGTCGCGATCGTCGGGCAGCACGAACCATGCGAGCGCGTAGAACGCCGCGCCGAATCCGCACACCAGCACCGCGGCGAGCATGATCGCGCGCATCAGCACCGGACTGATGCGAAAATATCGCGCGAGCCCACCGCACACGCCGCCCACCCAGCGGTCGTCGGACCGTCCGATGCCGCTGCTGCGCACCCAGCGGAAGAAGCGCTGCATCACGCCGGACGCACCGGCCGCACCGCCGCTCCCCCAGCCGGTGCCGTCTCCGCTCACCGGCGGCGCGGGATTGGCGTATGGATTCGGCCCGAACGCGGGATTGCCGAAGGAACCGGCGTACGGGTTGCCCGATGGATTGCCCGCCGGGTTGCCCGCGGGACCGACGTACGGGTTGCCCGCGGGACCGCCTGCAGGACCGCCGGATTGCTGGCTTCCATACTGCGGATCGCCGTATTGCGGCCCGCCGAACGCACGGCCCGTCTGACCGCCCGCCGGATCTCCGACGGGGTTGGCGGACGGATCGCCGCCGGCACTGCCGGAGGCGTCGCCGCGGAAGGAGGATCCTGAAAAGTCATTCGCATTGCTCATGGTTCCATTACAGCAGCCCCCGCGCGCCGGAGCTGTCCGGGAACACCCTGATTGTTCCCTGAACCGCGCATGTCGTTTCCCCGAACGTCCCCTCGGTCGGTCTCCGATTGGCCCGGCACGGCGGCACAATGGAATCATGATTTTCCAGCAGCATCCCTATGCGCCGTCCTCGCAGTCCGATCCGGAGTCGGGCGCGTGGATCGGCGCGCGACCCGGCGGCGCGTCGGGGTCCGCATACGGAACGTATGGAGCAGCTTCGGCCTCATCGGCTTCGCCGACCCCGTCCGTCGTCCCGTACGCGCCGCCCGAACGGCTGCCGCTCATGCGCCCGAAGCGCGGACGCATGCTGTGCGGCGTGTGCCGCGGCGTCGCGATGCATACGGGCGTTGGCGTCGGCTGGGTGCGCCTGCTGTTCGTGGCCGCGACGTGCATGTTCGGGGCGGGCATCGTTGCATACGTATTCCTGTGGCTGTTCATGCCGGTCGGCGATCCCGTCGCCGCCGCGCAGGCACGCGCCGCGGCACGTCCGGCCGCATCCTCGCCGCTGTCCCGCGGCAATCGTCGGATGGGCGGATGGACCGACGGCGAACGCACCGGCGCGGCGAACGGCGACGGCGCAACATCGGACAGTCCTGCAGACCCCGCCCTCGCCGTCGCCGGCCAGTCGGAAACGCTACTGGACGCGCTCAAACGCGCGCCGAAGCCCGCACTGGTCGCGCTCGCGGGCCTTGCGTTGCTGGCGATCACCGTCGTCATGCTGTACGGCGGCGTGGCCGGCGAGCTGATTCTGCCGATCCTGCTGGCCGTGACCGGCGTCGGCATGGCGTGGCTGCGCTACGGGGCGAAGGACGGCCAGTTGTGGTCGATGCTCGGCGGCGTGACGCTGCTGTTCGTCGCGTACGCGGTGTTCGTGTTCGAATCGGCGATTCCCGGCTGGGGCGCGTCGCCGCGGCGCATCATTATGGCCGGATTCATACTGCTAGCGGGCGTGTGCGTGTCTATCGTGCCGTGGATCAGCTCGCTGATCCGCGAACTCGGCACCGAACGCGCGCTCAAGGAGCGCGAGGAGGAGCGCGCCGACATGACCGCGCATCTGCACGACGGCGTGTTGCAAACGCTCGCGCTCATCCAACTGCACAGCAACGAGCCTGCGACCGTATTCACGCTGGCCCGCCAGCAGGAGCGCGAACTGCGCGAATGGCTGTATCAGGAGCGCACCACGTCTGACCGGTCCGTCAGCGCCGGCATCAAGGCCGTGGCCGCGCAGGTCGAGGACACGCACGGCAAGCCGATCGAGGTCGTGACCGTCGGCGACGCACGGCCCAGCGCGCAGACCGACGCGCTGCTCGACGCCGCGCAGCAGGCGCTCGTCAACGCGGTCACGCACGGCGGCGAGCCGGTATCCGTCTACTGCGAGGCCGGCGGCGGCACGGTCGACGTGTTCGTGCGCGACCACGGCGACGGATTCGACGTCGACGCGATCCCTGAAGGCCGGCTCGGCATCCGCGAGTCGATCATCGGCCGCGTGCGGCGGCGCGGTGGTACGGTGGACATCGTGTCGCGGCCGGGCTGGGGCACGGAAGTGCGCATGCACATGCCAATCGCCGACGACGGCGCGCGTGGCGGCAGCACGGACGAAAGCGAACGCGCAAAGTGAGCGCGAATCACCGAGTCGAGTCGGCAAGCAAGATCAGCAAACGTTGCCGGCTTGATCAACGAGCCGACGAAACCGACAAAGCCGGCACAGAGAAGGGAGCGGAGGAATGAACGGAATGAACGAGACTGCCGACGCGGTCGACGCGTCTGGAGCAACCGGCGCGCATTCGATTCGCGTGGCCGTGGTCGACGATCACGAAATGTTCCGCGCGGGCGTGATCGCGACGCTGCAGCCGTATTTCACGATCGTCGGGCAGGCGCCGGACGTGGAGGGTTCGGTGGCGATGATCGCCACGACCAAGCCGGATGTGGTGCTGCTCGACGTGCATGTGCCGGGCGGCGAGGGCGGTGGCGGAGCGGAGATTCTTGCCAAATCGCTCGCGTATTCGCCGCATTCCGCGTTTCTGGCACTGTCCGTGTCCGATTCGCCGCAGGACGTCGGCTCGGTGATTCGCGCCGGGGCACGCGGCTACGTGACCAAGACGATCACCGGCGAGGATCTCATCAATTCGATCCGCCAGGTGAACGAGGGGTACGCGGTGTTCTCGCCGAAGCTGGCGGGATTCGTGCTGTCCGCGTTCCAGGGCGTGCCGGTCGGGGGTTCCGGCGTCGGGTCCGCTTCCGGCGGCGGGTTCGGCGCGCACGACGAGGAGCTGGACCGGCTGTCAGCCCGCGAGCAGGAGGTGATGCGGCTCATCGCGCGCGGCTACACGTACAAGGAGGTCGCGGCGGAACTGTTCATCTCCATCAAAACCGTGGAAACGCATGTCAGCTCCGTGCTGCGCAAGCTCCAGCTGTCCAATCGCACCGAACTCACCCGCTGGGCCGCCGACCGCCGCATCGTGTAGGCGGATTCCCTCCCCGTTCGACCATGACCGAGTCCACGATCCGCTCGCTTGACTCAGCTGCTGCCCTCATCCGGCTGTAGAAGACCGTAATTGAGTCCTTGTCCCGGATATGCGGCTCATCGATGGTCGTTTTCTGGCAACAGGCGCGCACGTGTCTGCGCGGCGTTGAGGAACCGGATGCCGTGCAGGCCTACGGCGGTGGCGGCCTCCGCGTTGTACGCCTTGTCGTCCACGAACGCGGTGGTGGCCGGATTCACGCCGAACCGTTCGATCGCACGCCGGTAGATCATCGGATCGGGCTTGCGGATCCGCTCCTCGGACGAGACGACCGTATCGCGCAGCAGTCGCAGCCACGGGAACTTTTCCCGCGCGGCGTGCACGTACTTCGCGGTGAAGTTCGTGAGTCCCCACAGTCGCACGCCGTCCGCGTCCAGGTCGCGCAGCAGCGTCGGCATGCCGTCGATCATGTCGTACAGCGACAGCTGCTGGCGTTCGAAGTACACGCGGAACACCCACGCCACGGCCGGACCGTGGTGACGCTCATAGTCGGCGAGCACGCGCTCTTCGCTCCAGCCGGAGTCGCTCATCGCATCGTAATAGTCAAACCCGTATTCGTCCGTCTTGTCGAAGAACATGTCGACCACGCCGGCCGGATACTGGCCGTCGAGCGGCAGCCGCGGCCGCCAGTCCAGCAGCACGTCGCAGTAGTCGAAGATCACGTCGGTGTATGCACATTTGCCCATGCCCTTCACCATACCCCGGCGACCGGCATGCCGTTGCATGCCTTGCGTGACATCGACGCGAGCAGAAGATAGTACTATCCGCAATGTCACACGAGCAGGTTTGGCCTATACTCCCTACAACCGCATTCTGGGCTCTCCTTGCCCCCCCCCCGAATCCGGACAACGAAAGGCGGGTTCTAGTGATCGTTGCAACGCTTGGCTGATTGATGGGAGTGCCAGGTGGGAGACGAGAGCGCGCAGCGCGCGAGTAGGTGGGTGTTCGAGGGCGTGACGTACGCGACGCGTCGTGAGATGTGCGCGGCGCGGCGGGGACGGTACGTTGAGTATCTCAACGCGGGCATGAACTTCACGCAGGCCGCTCGCGCGGTGGGCGTGTCGAAGCGAACGGGGAAGGCGTGGCGCAACGGTCGGACGCGGGCCACGGGACGCAACGAGAAGCCCTTGGTGGACTGGTATCGTTCCACCGTGGACAAGCCCAAAAAGATCAGCACGAGGTATTTAAGCCAGGACGAGCGCATGAGCATCGCCGACTGGCGGCATGCCGG
>NZ_JGYN01000011.1 GCF_000741165.1 Bifidobacterium biavatii DSM 23969
CGCCCCCGCCGCGCCGGACGCGTCGACGCCGGATTCGCCGAAGCAACGCCCGCAGACCATGTTCGCGGACGCGACCGGCACGTCCGGCTTTTCGGTGCAGTCGATGCGCCAGATCATGCACCGTCCGCTCACGCCGATGCGCGACGCGGACGCCGCAGCCACGGCGGAACTGTGGTTCGACCCCACGCTGCGCGACGCGATCTGCATCTATCTGGACCGTCGGCCGTGCGGTGCAATCGTGGTCAACGGCCGTCTGCATCAGAACGCGGCGTTTCGCGACGGCATGATCGAGCACATGTCGCTCGTGCCGGGCGGCCGGCCGTGCTACTGCGGTCAGCGAGGCTGCATGGACGCGTACTGCTCGCCCGAAACGCTGCCGGAGGACTACGAAAGCCTGCCGGGTTTCTTCAGCGTGCTTGAGCAGGGCGAAACGCATCATCGCGAGCGTATGAACGAATGGCTGGATCGTGTGGCGCAGGCGATTGCGAACGTGCGCTCCGTAATTGCGGGCGACGTGATCGTCGGCGGCGAGGCGGCGCAGTATCTCGACGACGACGACATCGCCGACCTGAAGTCCCGCGTGGCGAAGCTCAGCCCGTTCGGCGGCGACGACCTGCGGCTGCGGCGCGGACTGTGCATGGACGGACAGCCCGCGTTGGGTGCTGCACTAAGCCTGATCGGAGACTGGCTGGACGCTAACAGCTGCCGATAGCCACGCCGATTCCGCCGCAGTTCCGCCCCGCCCCGCGTCTCGAACCGGTACGACACTCCCACAGGCCGCCCCGTTACAATGGGAGCCATGAAGAACGCTATACCCCAGCGGTATGCGATACCGCACCGATATGCAACGAGGCCGGGCCTGTACTTCACCGAGGACGGCGGCGCGGATGCCGTGGTGCGCTCGGAAACCGCCGATCAGGTATGGCTGTGCGTCTACGAGCCGGTCGACCAGCCGACCGCCTTTTTCAACGAGGCCGTGCGCATCTTCGAGGAGTCGCCGTCCCCGTTCATCAACCAAATCCACTCGCACGCGGTGTGCACGCGCATCATCGAGTCGCTGTACATGCGCGAAACGCTGTTCCGCATGGAGGGGCCGAACTACGGCTTGTGGTACGTGCATCTGCCCAAAGCGTGGGACGGCATGCGCTACGCGTACCGCGTTGACGGCGTGTGGAACCCGAAGATCGGTCTGCGGTTCAACCCGTACAAGCTGCTGCTTGACCCGTACGGCAAGGGCATCGACGGCAAGATGCAGCTCGATCCGGCCGCGTTCTCCTACAAGTGTGAGATCGGCACGGACGGCCGCGTGCACGGCGACGCGTTCGGCGAGATGAGCACGGTCGACGCGCTCGGCAAAATGCCCGTGTCGGTGGCGATCGACGACCGCGATTCAACCAAGCACGACGACGATCCGGTGCATCCGCACGTGCCGTGGAGCAAGACCGTGCTCTACGAGCTGCACGTCAAGGGCTTCACCGCGAACGCGCCGTGGCTGCCAAAGGAGCTGCGCGGCACGTACGCCGGGCTCGCACATCCGATCACCTTGGCATACCTGCAGGGGCTCGGCGTCACGTCGATCGAACTACTGCCGATCCAGGCCAAGCAGGACGAACTGTTCCTGCAGGAGCGCGGCCGGCACAATTATTGGGGCTATTCGACACTCAGCTACTTCTCCCCCGAACCCTCGTACGCCACCGAGGCCGCCCGCAAGAAGGGCGCGGGCGCGGTGCGCGAGGAGGTCATCAATATGGTGCGCGCGCTGCACGAGGCCGGGTTCGAGGTCATCATGGACGTGGTATACAACCACACCTGCGAGGGCGGTGTGGAAGGCCCAACGACCTGCTGGCGCGGCTTCGACCCGCTGTCCTACTACCGCCGTCAGAAGAACGACATCGGCCACCTGGAGGACACGACCGGCTGCGGCAACACGTTCAACTTCACGAACACGCACGTGCTCACGTTCGCAGTCGATTCGCTGCGCTACTGGGCCAAGCGCATCGGCGTGGACGGTTTCCGCTTCGACCTGGCCGCCTCGCTCGCCCGCCTCGAAGGCAACTTCACCAAGCACCACCCGTTCCTGTACGCGCTGCGTTCCGACCTGCTGCTCGGCAATCTCAAGCTCATCATGGAACCGTGGGATCTCGGCCCGGAAGGTTGGCGCACCGGCGGCTTCGGCCTGCCGTTCAGCGAATGGAACGACCGTTTCCGCGACACAACGCGCCGGTTCTGGCTCACCAACACGCAGCCGGGCGTCGCCGGCACGATCGGCATGCAGGAGATGGCGACGCGACTGTGCGGTTCGGCCGACCTGTTCGCCACCGATCCGGGCCGCGGCTGCGTCGCGTCGATCAACTACGTGACCGCGCACGACGGCTTCACGCTCGCCGACCTGACCATGTACAACACGAAGCACAACGAGGCCAACGGCGAGAACAACATGGACGGCTCGAACGTCAACCATTCGTCGAACTTCGGCGTGGAGGGGCCGACGCGCGACCCGGCCATCACGCGGCGGCGCAACCGCGCGGCAATGAACATGCTCGGCACGCTCATGCTCTCGCTCGGCACGCCGATGATGCTCGCCGGCGACGAATTCGGCAACTCGCAGAGCGGCAACAACAACGCGTACGCACAGGACAACGACATCACCTGGCTCGACTGGAACTGGCTGTACCAGACCAAGAAAACGCCGGAAATGCGCCGTTTGGAAACCGTGTCGCGCCTGATCGCGATCCGCAAGTCGCTCGACCTGTACCATCACGAGGAGTTCTTCACGCTGCTCACGCAGCTCGGCCTGTTCAAGCCGTCGAGCCGCGTGCAGTGGTACCTGCCGGACGGCACCACGCCGATGGACCGCGACTGGTTCGACACGAGCGTGCGCAGCTTCCAGATGCGGCTGCTGTCGGCCAACGAGATGGACGTGCTTATCGTGATCAACGGCACCGACCAGGACTTGCACTTCCGGCTGCCGTCCGACTGCGAATGGCAGTGCGAATGGTGTTCGGCCGTGGTCAACGGCGAACAGCCGGGGCACGGCGTGCTGATCAAGCGGCTCAATCCGAAGCATTTCGACGACCGCAACTGGACGACAATCGTCAACGAAAACGATCCGATCCACGATCTGGTCGAAACCGTGCAGCACGCGCTCGCCTCGCAGTCGAAGTTGGACCGCCCGCAGTACGAGAGCAACGATCCGGTCGACAAGGACCCGCACATCAACACGATGCGCAACAGCGTGCCGGCCGCGGCGCACGACTACAACGCGATCCTCAACATCACCGACGCGATGGACCCCGACGGCGACGCGTCCACGCAATACGACGCGTCGAGCGGAGAGCAGATGCCGGCCGACACGGGCAAGTCGGACGATCCGAGCCTGTGGACGTTCCCATCGCTGTGCATCAGCGTGATGCGGCGCGTACGGTAGTCGCCCGTACGGCGGCGCGACCGGCGACCGTCGCCGTACGCGCTACTTGCGGAAATCGACCGTCGTCTCGCGCGTGGTGACACGCGTGGACCGGACCGGACGCTCGACCTGCGGCCGGTCCGGTTCCTTGATGCGCTCGACCAGCGTGCGCACGGCGAGCTGCGAAACCTCGCGCGGCTGCTGCGAGATATTCGTCGGCTTGACCGCGAACCGCGGGATGCGCGAGTTCGGGCAGATGCTCACGAGCGTCAGGTCCTGGCCGAGCGTGATGCCGAGCCGGTCGAGCGCGTCCATGATCTGTCTGGTCGGCCGCGGCTGACGCGTCACGATCGCCAGATTGTCGTCGATGAGTTCCGAAATCGCGTCCAGCGCGGGCGTCGAGTCGGTTTGCGGCATCGGCGCGATGGAGAATTCCATGCCGTGCGCCTGCGCGTGCTCGCGCATCGTGCCGTACATGCCCTGAATGGTCAGGTAATTGCGGTTCGCCTCGTAGTCGTCGTCGAGATACAGCACGCGATGATGGTTGAGGTTCGCCAGATAGTCGACGATCACGCCGCCGACGTGCGTGTAGTCGAAGTAGACGAGGTCGAGCCCGTGCGCGTCGCGCGGACGGCCGAAGATGACGGTCGGCAGGCCGATTTCGGCGGCGACGGGAATGCGGTTGTCCTCGTCGGTGACGTCCATGAGGATGAATCCGTCGCAGATGTTACGCCCGTCCATGCGGCGCAGGCTGTCCGGGTCGGCTTGCGTGGTGTTGGTGATCACGTCGTAGCCGAGCCGGTATGCCTCTTCGATGATGGAGCTCAGGTACGGCGTGACGTCAGTGCCGTCGGATTCGTACGAGAGCCGCTCGATGAGGGTGATGAGGTTGGTGTGCTGCGTACGCAGCGTGCGCGCGCTCGAGTTGGGATGATAGTCGAGGATCTTCATCGCCGCTTCGATGCGCGCCTTGGTTTCCGCCGCGACCGGCCGACTACCGTTCATGTAGTACGAGACGGTGCTTTGCGCGACGTTCGCGAGTCTGGCGACGTCACGGCTGGTGGGCCTGTGATTGCTGGTTCGTGGCATGGCGGCGGTCCTTCATCCTGACTATACGTATCGAACATAGCACCGAACGGCGCGGCACACGCTGCCGGGAGCACCCGCGATGCGGCAGGCGGCGCATGCTCGATTCACTGGTCACTGGTCACGCGATGGCAATAGCTGTTGAAATTCCATCGCGTGACCCGCCATCCAGTCACGCGATGGAATAACCGGGCAAAATGCCATCCCGTGATAGGACTGCGTACGACATAAGCGCAACACGCCCGGATTCCACGGTCACGCGATGGCAGTCTACCTCATCGACGCCATCCCATGACCAGTCATTGGGTCACGCGATGGAAAAACCGGACGAAATGCCATCGCGTGACCAGATCGTGCCGTATAAAGCCGGCTTGCGATCTTGGGGGTGTTTCACGTGAAACATACACCCGCTCACGCCGGCCAAACGGCACGCCGACTGGGCGGTACGGCCGCCCGTGCCCGGTCAGTCGGCGTCCTCCCACTTGACGAGCATGGCGTCGAACATTTCGTCGTCGGTCAGATGGTTCTCGAGGTTGAGCAGCGTCTTGATCTTCTGCTCCTCACGGCTGTAGATGAAGTCGCGCTGCCACTGGAAGAAGTGCGGCCCGTCGCCCATCGTGCGCAGGTAGGCCATGAGCCCGGACAGCACCCACACGCTCTGCGCGATGTCGGTCAGGCATTCGTTCGCATAATAGCCGTGCCATACGCCGTGCTCGCGCGCCAGCATCGCCTCGCGCGCCCGCCGGAACTCGCGCCGGGCCAGTCCCGCGTGGAAGAACGCGTGCTGCCAGTCCTCGGCGAATCCCTCCCACAGCGCGCGGCACGTCAGGTGCGTGGCCTCGCAGCAGTGGCGGTACACGCGCGCATGCAGCGCGATCGAATCGTCGAACAGACGTCGTGCCCGCGGCGACATGACGGTCGCGGCGGCCGTGTCGCGATCGTCCAGCGCGGCGTACTGCGCGGCCCCGCGCGCGGCGATGCGGTCGACGACGGCGATCTGCTCGACCAGCGGCACGTCGCCCGCCGCCCAGCGCATGTCGTCGCAGCTTGCGTTGCGGTCGCGCATGAACTGTGTGACCAGCATGCGCGGACAGTGATTGAAGTACTGTTCGCCAGCGCGCTCGTCCCAGCGTTCGCCGTACGCGACGGCCGCGTCGAAGTAGCCGGCGTACGCGTCGGCCACGGCCGCAGCGTCGTGCTCGCCGTAATACTCGGTTGCGAACGTGCGCGTGGCCGACTGCACAAACGTCGCCGCAGCATCGTCGACGGACGATCCGGCGAGCAGCGCGCCGACCGATGCAAGCGACGGTTCGGCCTCACCGGACGAAGCCGACGCGGACGACGAAAGCGTTGTCGTCGACGGAGCCTGCGCGATCGACGCAGCCGGCCGGGCCGCGCCGTCCAGCCCGGCGAGCCCGTCGCGCCACAGTTGCGCGATCAGGGAGAGGTAGTAGGCGTGCGGCTTGACGTTCGACGAGTTGATGATCCAGAACGCGTCGCCGCCGCGGGCGAGCACCTCGCCGAGCTCGTGTGCGATATGCTCCGGGCGCACGGGCAGCGTGGTGATGTGGTTCGCGGCCTGCAGGTCGTAGAACGACGCGTGGTAGTAGATGCCCTGCGCGCCGCGGTCGGCGGGGTTCGGCATGGCGTCGATGCGCGGATTGTGATTGCACTGCCGGCGCGTGACCATACGGCCGTAGCCGTTGTCGGACCAGATTTTGATGACGTCGTCGGGCAGGTCGAGCACACCCTTGCGGTAGAGTTCCAGCGTTTCGCCGTACAGGTAGACGCAGGTGCGCGCCTGCGGGTCGGCGTCGAGCACCATGCGGCGCTGGATGCGGATGATCTCGCTCATGAGCGCGCCGCGCTTCTCGTCGGTGTCGTAGGTCGGGTCGGAGTCCCAGAACGCGGAGTCGCCCTGGCCGCGGAAGCCGACGTTCCAGATGACGTGCTGGCCGCGGTGCGCTTCGAGCGATTCCTTCCACAAGCCGATGAACAGATCCTTGTGCTCGTCCCACGAAGGGTTGAGGTCCGGGTAGGCGGAGGAGAAGAGGCGCGCGCCGAGCGGTTCGGCGTGGTGCTGGGCGATGCGCAGGCCGCGCCGGGCGGCGGCTTGCGCGTGGTGCGCGGAGTTGTTGCCCGTGCCGGGGATGACCATCGTGCCGCCGCAGCGCAGCAGCGCCTCGAACACCATCTCCCACGGCTGGTCGGGGTCGTTGTCGAGCTGCCATCCCATGAGCAGCACCTCGTCGTTGACGAACCAGCCTCGGTCGGCCACGGCGAACGGCTGCGAAGCGAACGCGTAACCGTCGGGCACGGCGACCGGACCGGGCTTGCGTCCGGCGACGGCGGGCGTCCAGTCCATCCAGAACCACAGGTCGGGCACGCCAAGCAGTTCGCGGCTGATGTGGTACAGGCCGTAGATGAAGCCGAAGTCACTGCCAGCGATGACGCGCAGCACGCCGTGGTCCGCGACGACGCGGTACATCCCCTCCCCCAGCGACGGATCGTCGGTCAGTTCGATGCGGGCCGTCACGTCCGCGCCGGGTGCGGCTGCCGCATCGGACGCCGCATCGCCTCGTCCGCACACGACGCCGAGGTCGCGCCGCAGGTCGGCGGCGGCCTGACGCACGGCTTCGGAACGGCCGTCCACGTCGATGGGAGTAAGGACGTCAAGCAACATCGCAGTCACCTCTTGGGTTGGAAATCAACATTGTCGATACGTATTTATTGATACGTATTTACTGTACTTGGGAATCTCAATACCAGCAAACGGTTGCCGGTTCTTGCCAATGGCTCGCACGATTCGCACGAGCCGAGACACAATGGCGACCGGGAGCATCGTCGGTTCGTGCGACCGGCCACAGGCCAGCCAGCCGCACGAACCGACACGACGCATCCCGCCGGCCGAGCCGATCGATCAGGCGCTGGCGATCGCGGTGTTCAGCTCGCTGATCATGGCCTTGGCGGCGTCGGCCGAGGACTGGTCGCCGAACATCACCTTCTGGCTGTAGCGGGCGATGATCTTGTCGAGGTCGGACGCGCCATTCGGCGTGATGGACGGGGCCTCGCCGAGCGTGTCCTGGATCTGGGACGGGAAGTCGAGCGCCTGCTTGTCGGTGCCGGTCGCGGAGTCGGCGAGCGCCTCGCGGATCTTGTTGTTGGACGGGATGCCGCGGTCGGTGCTCATGGTCTTGCCCGCGTCCTCGTCGTTGAGCAGGTAGTCGATGAGCTCGGCGGCTTCGGCCGGGTGCTTGGACTGCGAGGAGATCGCCCAGTACATGCCGGGCTTGAGGTAGCCGTACTTGGCGTTCTCGCCGTCGTTCGGAATGGGCACGAGGGTCATGTTGTCGGTGCCGGCGGCCTTCGCGTACACGGAAACCTGCGTGGACTGGGTGAAGATCATGGCCTGCTTGCCGGTAGCAAAGTCGCTCTGGTCGGTGGTGCCGGACGCCTGCTCGGCCTGATGGTCGGGAGTGCCGGAGATCTGGTCGCCGTGCGTCCAGTCGTAGGCCATCTGCAGGTAGCTGGCGAGCGTGTCCTCGGAGATCGCAACCTTGCCGTCCTTGAACAGGTTCTCGTTGTGCTGGCGGGCCCACAGCTGCAGGCTCATGCCGTTGTTGAGCGGCGCGATGCCGACAGTTTCGCCGTTGGACTTGTCGACGACCTGCTTGGCAAACGCCTTGAGATCATCCCATGTCCAGTTGGATGTGTCGGGCACGGTCAGGCCGAGGCTCTTGATGACGTCGTTGTTGAGCACGACGCCGAACGCGGTGGAGGAGACGGGGGCCGCGTATTGCGTGCCGTCGACCTTGCCCATGTCGCGCAGGGATTCGTCCATGCCGCTCAGGTCGAGGTACTTGGACGTGGTGTCGAGGTCGACAAGCGAGCCCTGCGAGGCGTAAGAGGCGAGGTACAGCTCATCCATCTGCATGACGTCGGGCGAGTTCTTGCCGGCGGTGTCGGTGGCGAGCTTGTCCCAGTAGCCGGACCAGTCGTTGTAGGTCATGTCGACCTTGATGTTCGGATGCTTCTCCTCGAAGCCCTTGATGACCTCTTCGGTGAGCTTGACGCGGCTGTCAGATCCCCAGTAGCCGATGCGGATGGTCACGTCGCCGTCGGATGCCTTGACTTCGCCGGTTGCCCCTCCGGCCTTGGTGCCGCAGCCGGACAGGGCGAGCGCGGCAGCGGACACGGCGGCGGCCGCGACGATCCACTTCTTCATGGACTTCATGGTTATCTCCTTTGATATTTCCTTATCGAAAAACTTGGGTTGTCGGTTGTTTGGTTGATACGGATAGCGCTCCGTCCGCTTGCCTTGGCAAGTGGCGCGGACGCGTGCGGCATCAAGGCGTACCGAGGGAAGCTGTGCTCAGCACAGCGACCGAGGAACAACACGGATGACGCTCCGTCCGCGTCACTTGCCGCCGGTGGTGGCGATGCCTTCGACCAAATACTTCTGGCCGAAGCAGAACACGATGAACAGCGGGATCATGGACAGGACGGACATGGCGAACATCGGGCCGTAGCTGGACTTGCTGGTTGCGTCGATGAACGCGCGCAGGGCGATCGGCACGGTGTACAGCTTCGGGTCGGTCAGGTAGATGAGCTGGCTAAAGAAGTCGTTCCACGTCCACATGAACGTGAACACGGCAGTGGTGCCGATGGCCGGCTTCATGAGCGGCATGAGGATCTGCCAGTAGATGCGCCAATGGCCGGCGCCGTCGATCTTGGCGGCCTCGTCGAGGTCGCGCGGGAGCCCGCGGATGAACTGATAGAACAGGAAGGTGAAGAAGCCGTCCATGGCGAGGAACTTGGGCACGATGAGCGGGATGTAGGTGTTGATCATGCTCAGCGAGTTCCAGATGATGTACTGCGGGATGATGACCACGTGGATCGGGATCATGAGCATGAGCAGCATGAAGCCGAACATGAGCGGACGTCCCTTGAAGTTGAGCCGGGCGAACGCGTATGCGGCCATCGAGCAGGTGATCACGTTGCCGACGATCGCGCAGGCGACGAGCAGCAGCGAGTTGAGGAAGTAGCGACCGAACGGCTGGCTCAGGCCGAACCATCCGTCGACGTAGTTCTTCCACTGCGGATGCGCGACCCACAGTCCCATGTTGGTGAAGATCTCGTTCGGCTTGCGCAGCGAGCTGGCGATCATCCACAGGATCGGGTACAGCATGACGAGCGCGATGGCGAGCACGACGAGCTGCTTGATGATCTGGACGACGATGTTGCGGACCTTGTTCTTGTCCTTGTATTCGGGGATGGACACGTCCGACGCGCCAGCCGAGGACGCGGGGACGGTTGTTGCGGACACGGCCGCACGCTTAGCGGCCTTGGCGTTCGCTTTGATGTTCAGTGTTGCGTCAGTCATCGTAATGCACCCAGTACTTGGAAACGGCGAAGTTGATTACGGTCAGCACGGCAACGATCACGACGAGGATCCACGCCATCGCGGCGGCGTAGCCCATCTTCATCGAACCGAAGCCCTGCATGTACAGATAAAGCGTGTAGAACAGCGTGGAGTCGTTGGGGCCGCCGGTGCCGCCGGAGACGACGAACGCCTGGGTGAACGTCTGGAAGCTGTTGATGATCGACATCACCAGATTGAAGAAGATGATCGGCGAGAGCATCGGCAGCGTGATCGACAGGAACTGGCGCCACTTGCCGGCGCCATCGACGCTGGCCGCCTCGTACAGTTCCTTCGGGATCTGACGCAGGCCGGCGAGGAAGATCACCATCGGCGAGCCGAACTGCCAGACGTGCAACGCCATGAGCGTGTAGTTCGCAGTGTCCGGGTTGGCGATCCACGACTGGGTGACGTCCATGCCGAGCAGGCCGAGCGCCTGGTTGAACAGGCCGTCGGAGCCGAACACCATCTTCCACAGCACCGCGATGGCAACCGAGCTGCCGAGCATGGACGGCAGATAGAACGCGGAGCGGTAGAACGTAAGGCCCCGCATACCGTGGTCGAGCACGACGGCAAGGGCGAGCGCGGCGATGAGCTGCAGCGGAACGGAGATGATCACGTAGCTGAACGTGACTACCAGCGAGTGCAGGTAGCGCTGATCCTGCATGAGCGTCGCGTAGTTCTGGAATCCCACGAACTTCGGCGAGGCGAGCATGTTGTATTTGGTCAGCGACAGGTACAGGGAGACGATCATTGGGATGAACGTCAGGAAGAACGCGCCAACGATCCACGGGGCGAGGAAGCCCAGTGCCGGTTTGGTGTCCTTCGGCTTGTCCTTGGTTTTACCGCTGGTTTTGACCAGCGTGGCGAATTCGGCCGCGTAGCTCATGACGCGCTCCTTTCGCTGGCTGCGGACGGCTTGGGCCCGCTTATGGTTCGCGAGGTCATCGACCTGCGCATGATGGTTGACAACACCGTCGTTCCTTTCTTCGCGGCAGCCTTTGCCGTGTGCTTCTTCGCTGCGAATCACAGTGCCGTCCGTCGTCGGAAGGACTGCGATTGCTTGGTATGTCGCCGATCGGTGGGCGTATCTTCCAGTCGGGCGGTTCCGTTGCCCACCTAGTAAATACGTATCGATCGATACGTATTTATAGTACCGCACATTCCAGCTGCCACCAGACGCGATCATCTCTAGTTATCGATAACTACGTTCTCCCGCATCGATTCGTATCGACAATCCTCGGCGTGTTGCCACTTGTTCCAGCGCGGCAAATCAGCGGCGCTCAGCCATCATCGGCAGGGTGGTGCCGCGGTGGACGATGCGTTCAGGAGCCACAGCTCGCACGACGGTCGGCGACGCGTCGCCGTCGATGCGCGCGGCCAACAGGTCGATCGCAGTCGACACCACGGCGTCGGGCCGCGTCGGCAGATACGACAGCTCCGGATACCGCCCCTGCGCAGCGGCCGGCCCAATCGCGACGATCGCCGCATCAATGCCAGGCACGATACCGTGCGTCACACACCATCGCCGCACCGTATCTCCCAGATTGACGCCGCGCATGGCGATCACGGCACGCCGCCCCGCAATCGCGGCGGCCAGTTCGTCACCGACGGCGGCAACGCCGTCCTCTCCCCCGGTCGGCGGAGCGATCAGTTCGACCCGCAAGCCAAGCCGTTCCGCCTCTCGCCGCCCGCTGTCGTACATCGTCCGTTCGATCGGCGGCAGTGACCGACCGTCATCCGGCTCGTCGCGCACCATGACCAACACGTCGCAGCCGCAGCCGGCCGCCTCGCGCGCGATTTCGGCCATGGCCGCGTCGTAGTCGTAGTACACGCAATCCGGCATCCGACCCGAGTCCGGAACGGTTACATCGCCGATGAACCCTCCGGCGTTGCCGACGAGCACGGCCGGCACGGCGAGCTGCGCGGCACGTTCGACGCGCGGATCATGCTCGACGACGTCCATGATGACGAATCCGTCGCAAATCATGCGCTGCGAAAGCCGGTCCAGCGCGTTGTCGTCGTCGGCGAGCGTGTTGACGATGACATCGTAGTCACGCTCGCGCGCGTGCCGGATAATGCCGGCCAGATACGGCAGCACGTCGTAGCCGGCGGTGTGCTCGTCCAGCTTCTCGAGCAGCGCGATGGTGCGCGTGCGCGACGTGCGCAGCGTGCGCGCACTGGCGTTGGGATGATAGTCGAGCCGTTCCATCGCGTCGAGCACCTGCCGCCGGACCGCGTCGGAGACCGGATAGTTGCCGTTGATGACGTGGGAGACGGTGCTTTGTGCCACGCCAGCCAGTGCCGCCACGTCCTTGCTGGTCGGCCGTCTGCGCGCCGCGATGCCCTCTGCCATGACGATTCTCCTTTGTCGCGATCAGTCCCGGTCATACGTTGATACGGAATACGTATGTCCAGCGTACGCCGCCGTGAGGAATCACGCTCCAGCAACGCGCAAACGGACATATTCAGATCGGCGCCGTCCCGGATCGCGCGTGTCGCCGGCTTGCGTTTCTCGAATCGTTGATCTACAGTATGAAATACGTATTTCAAGATACGTATTTCATAAGAAGGACAAAGAAAACCACCCGCAGTCAGTGCAGTCGCGGATGGCCGGCGGAGCGATCCACCGAACGCGGAAACGCGCAGGAAACGAAGGAGTATCCAATGTCTGCGAACAAGCGAATCATCACGGCGACGGCCGCAACCATAGCGGCGCTCACCGCACTAGCCGGCTGCGGCAGCGGCAACGCCGCCACCGACGAAAACGGCAAGCCGCTCGTCACGATCTTCAGCGTCCAATCGGCCACCACAGCCGATATCTCCAAGCTCGGCCTGACCAAGCCGCTCGAAGCGGCCTGCGACTGCACGATCAAATGGGAGGTGAGCCGCGACGCCTCGCAGAAGAAGAACGCCATGCTCGCCGCCGGCGAAATCCCCGACATCACGCTCAACCTGTTCAGCACCGACGACACCACGCGCAACCAGGCCGTGTTCGACGACCTCTCGCAGCACCTCGACCAGATGCCCAACCTCAAGTCGGCGCTCGAAAACAAGACCATGAAGCACCTCGCCACCGACGAGCAGGGCCACATTTACGCGCTGCCGGCCGACAACGGCAAGGACTACGCCACCTCCACCAGCCATCTGATGATCAACAAGCAGTGGCTCGACAAGCTCGGGCTGCCGGTGCCGCGCACGTGGGACGAGTTCGTCAACGCGCTCGAGGCGTTCAAGACCAAGGATCCGAACGGCAACGGCAAGGCCGACGAAATTCCGTTCACCGTGGGCAAGCTCGACACCACAGGCATCGGCTGGTACAGCCCGTTCCTGTTCCTCAACTCCACCGGCCTAGTCACGCAGGTGGCCACCGCGTCGGGCGCGGGCGGCTTCTACGCCAAGCAGGGCAAGGTCGGCAACGTCCTCGACACCGACAACATGAAAACCGTGATCGGCATGCTGCACGAACTGGTCGAAAAGGGCCTGATGCCCAAGGACGCGCTCACGCAGGACTCGTCCGCGTACAACACGCAGCGCGCCGGCGACGGCAGCACGGCCCGGGTCGGCGCCACGTTCGGCTGGTGGCAATCCGACTTCGGCGACACCTTGAAGAGCCAGTACATCGGTCTCGCCGCGCCTGTCGCGCCCGGCACCAGCGCCGACGACGTGACGTGGGACGCCGGCCGCGACGCCGCGCGCTACTTCGGCGGCAAGCTGTCCGTCGCCGCGGACGCGCCGAACAAGGACGCGATCTACAAGATCGTCGACGCGCTGTACTCCGAAAAGATGTCGGTGATCACCAAGTACGGTTCCATCCCCGAATACGTGTCCGACGACGGCAATCACACGTACACGGTCAGCCCGAAGCGCTACGCCGACGTGTCGGTCGACCTGTCGCTCGGCTCCGGCGGCACGTACGCGATCCGCGACGACATGACCATCAAGGGCGATCAGAAGAGCGCCGGCCTGCTCGGCGTGGACAAGGCGTACACCGAGAACTACAAGCACATTGACTGGAACAAGGACGTGATCCCGATCTGGACGCGCCTAACCACGGACGAGGCCAACGAGGCCACCAACTACATGACCCCGATCTTCACGTACGCCGTGCCGCAGCTCGCCGACTGGATCGTCAACGGCGGCGTCGACCAGGGCTGGGACGAGTACGTGAACAAGCTGCACACCGCCGGTCTCGACAAGGCCGTGGCTTTGTGGCAGCAGGCGTACGACCGCGCGATCAAGTAGCGCGCGTCCAGCGTCCCGCGACAGAGCCTGGCAGGCAACGCCGCGGCAACTATCGTGCCGTCGTCCGTCCCAACGACCTCCGGGACGGGCGGCGGCGCATTTCCGGTTTCGCCGGCCCGCACGCCGGCGAGCATCAAAGCATCATCATCCGAAAGGAACATCAGTCATCATGAGCGTCATCATCACCGCGAATACCAGGATTCTGCCCGCACCGACGCTCGGCGACGAGCCGTCCGTCCGCAGCCGCAGCTTCTCCCCCGCCGTCGCCGCCGCGGCCGACGCAGTGCGGCGCGACATTGCGTACGTGTTTGGGTCGCGTGATACGACCTCGGACACGGCAACGTCGCGCGACTCGCATGATGTCTCGCGTCGCACGGCCGGCATCGACGACGCGCATGACGCGGCGCCCGCCGCGACTGGCGCACACGATGTTGTGCCGACGCCCGACCGCCCCGCCGCGGACATCGTCGTGCGCATCGACCGTACGATGCCGGCCGAGCAGTACCGTGTTGCGGTCGACGCTCCCGCGAACGTGATCGCCGTGACCGGCGCGGATGATCTGGGTTGCGTGTACGGCCTGTACGCGATCAGCCGCGCGTGGCTCGGATTCGAGGATTTCTGGTTCTGGAACGACCAGCGTCCGGTCCGCCGCGCGCGGCTGGAACTCGACGACGGCGCAACGCTCGTCTCCAAGCCGGCGGCCGTGCGCTACCGCGGCTGGTTCGTCAACGACGAGGTGCTGGTCACCGCGTGGGACATCGACAATGACAACGAACGCACGTGGCGCATGATCTTCGAGACGCTGCTGCGCGCCGGCGGCAACCTTGTCATTCCCGGGTCCGGCCAGAACATGGCCCCGCACTGGGATCTGGCGCGCGACATGGGCCTGTATGTGAATCAGCATCACGCGACGCCGCTGGGCGCGCGCCTGTTCGCCGAGGCGTACCCGGGCGACAAGCCCCGCTGGCCGGAGGACCGCGGGCGCTACGAGGCGCTGTGGCGTGAGTCGATCGAACGGCTGCGCGGCGCGAAGGTGGTGTGGACGCTCGGACTACGCGGCAACTGCGATGGCCCGTTCTGGTCGGACGATCCGCGGCATACCACCGATGAGGACCGCGGTCACGTGCTGTCCGAAGCGATGCGCGACGAGTATCGGCTGATCCGCGAGGCCGACCCGCAGGCGCCGGTGAGCGCGTACCTGTACGCCGAATCGCTCGACCTGTACCGCAAGGGGCTGCTCGACCTGCCCGACGACGTGATCAAGATCTGGGCAGACAATGGTTACGGTCGTATGCAGGTGCGTCGCAGCGGCAACTGGGACCCGCGCACGCCGGCTATGCCGCCGGCCGGGGACGCGGGCGCGAACGGCATCTACTATCACGCGTCGTTCTTCGACCTGCAAGCCGCAAATCACATCACGCAGATGCCCGAATCCCCCGACGACATCGCGCGCGAGCTCGACACCGTGCTGGAACGCGGCGGCGACTCGCTGTGGATCGTCAACTGCTCGAACGTCAAGCCGCACGTGTTCTATCTCGACATGATCGCGCGCATGTGGCGCGACGGGCGGATCGGCGGGACGAGCGGCAGCGCACACGGCGGCACAGACAGCGACTCTGTGGACGCTCCGGCCTCCGCCGTTTCGTCCACGGTTGGCGGCGACTCAGCCGCGGCCGGCGACTCGCCCGACACCGACGCATCAGCCATTGACGGCACATCGTCCGCCGGCAGTGCATCGTCCGCCAATGACGTACGCTCCGCCGTTAACGCGCTGCTGCTGGATTACGTACGCCGCTACTACTACGGCGACGCGCATGCGAGCGCCGTGGCGCGACTATTCCGCGAATACTGGGCCGCGGCCGCGAGCTACGGTCCGGAGTGGGACCAGAAGTGCGGCGAGCAGCTGTTCACGTACGTGCCGCGCATGATCGCCACGCATTATTTGTCCGGCGATCGCGGCGAGGAGGACGATCTCAAGTGGCTGCACGACGGTTCGTTCGCCGATCAGCTCGACTATGTGCAGCGCCTGTGCGACGCGGCGTCGCGGCGGTACGCCCTATTGGCCGCGAACTGCGAACGCACGGCGCTTGACGCCGAGTTCAGTACCGCGTTTGGCGCGACGGACGATGATCGGCGTGATGTCACGATCAACGGCGACGGGTTGGCGACCGTGGATACGACGACCGGCATCGGCGGCACGGGGGATGCCGGCGACGCGACCGGCCCGCACGCCGCGCGGCTGATCCGCGACACGGTCGGACTGCAGGTCGTGATCTACCGCGACTGCGCGCGCGGCACATCGCTGGCGTGCACGGCCGTCAGGGAGGCGCTTGCCAACGATTTCAAGCACGCGTTCTATCACGCAGGTCTCGCCCGCGAACGGTTCCTTGCGGCGGATGCGGCGATGCGCGCTCGCGAGCACGACGTGTGGCAGGGGTTCTGGGCGAACGATTGCCTTGCGGACGTGAAGTTCTCCGGGCAGATCATGGCCGCGCTCATGTCGTATCTGCGCAACCGCGGCGACGGCCCGCATTATTACGGTTGGAAGCATGAGTTCTGCTACGCGCCGCAGTGGCGGGACGTGATTGTGGTGCTCAATATGGAGAATCACGAGTCCGACGACGAGATTTTCCAGGCCATGAAGCGCGTGTGGGGCGGCGACGAGCCGACCAACCACGTATCCGCATGACCATACCGACACAGATAGCACAGCGAACGGGAGGATCAGCGTGTTCCATCAAGGTTTTGCGTTTTCGACGACGGATGTTCCGACTGCGCTCCGCAAGATGGCGGGCGATGCGTCGGAAAGCATGATTCGCGTAATGGACGACGACGAATACGACGCGGCACACGGATACGGCTGGGTCGGCGAACGTGCGCGCCAGTGCGAACCGTTGCTGTCAAATGCGGAGATCGCAGGCGGATTCGAACCGGTCGGTCATGCGCGGATGCAGCGCCAGCGTACGGCAGCCACGACGGACGTTTCCCCCGCCGATCTGCCCGTGCCGCTCAGCTTCGCCGTACGTGTGCCGGCCGACGGCAATTATCGGGTGTCGCTCACACTGGACACGGCGCGCATGACCGCGGCGATCGACGACGAAATCGTCGTGTACGTGCAGGAGCGGCGGCTCGTCTACCGCGGCCCGGTGCCGTCCGACGGGCGTCTGCCGGACATCGTCGCAAACGTCGGCGCGTTCGTGCCGGACGCGATCGGCAAGCCGGTCGATCATCGGCTGCTGGTCGTGACCGTCGTCGCGCGGCGGCCGATCGTCGCGTCGCTGGACGTGCGCGATGCGAACGTTCCTACGCTGTATCTGGCCGGCGACTCGACGGTCACCGACACGACCGCGCATCCGCCGCTCCGGTTCGGCAGGTCGCACACCGGCTGGGGCGCGTCGCTGCCGGCGTTTCTCGACGCGGGCGTCGCGGTCGCGAATCATGCGCGCTCCGGCCTGAGCACGACCATGTTCCGCAACGACGGCCATTACGCGCCGGTACGGCAGGAAATACACACCGGCGATTTCCTGCTGCTGCAGTTCGGGCACAACGATCAGAAGGATCCGCTGCTGCGAGCGGACGGCGGCTACGCGGACCAGCTGGCGCAGTTCGTGCGCGAGGCGCGCAGCGCGGGCGCGTATCCACTGCTAGTGACACCGTTGACACGCAACACGTGGACGCCGGACGGTACATACGCCGATCTGCTAGCCGATTTCGCGAACGCTTGCATCACGCTGGGCTGTCGGTTGAACGTACCGGTGCTCGATCTGCACCGTGTGTCGATGGAGTTCATTACGGCGATCGGCGTGGAAGACGTCAAGCCGTACTTCCGCCCGGGCGACGTGACGCACACCAATGAATTCGGCTCGTATCTGGTGGCCGGCGCGGTGGCGCGGCTGCTGGCGAACGCGTGCGTCGATCCGTCGCTACCGCAGGCGTATCACGATCTGGCCGCGCACGTGACGGCCGGCTTCGGCCCGTGGTCGCCGTCGGACGCTCCGACCGAGCCCGATCCGTCCGACGACGCCGACGCAACTCTCACGCACGTCGACCAGTTCCTGCGTCCGTACGATCCGCTGGCCGATGCGGCGAACGGCGACGATGCGGATGCCGTGCTGACCCGCGATCATGCGGTCGCGATCGCGTCCGATGTGGCCGGGCTCGTGCCGGTGTACTACTACGACGGCGGGCTGGCGGACGTCGACGCAGACAATCCGTACGCGACGCAACTGCAAAGCGCACTGATGAACGGGCTGATTCCAGCGTCCATGCTGTCCGACGACAGCAGCAGCGGCAATGACGACAGCCACGCCGACATCGGCCGCGGCAATGGTGAAAACGAACGGCCACGCGTGTCAACGCAAGCTTCCAAAGTGCAGAAATCAATGGCGTCCCGCCCATATCTGCATCCGAACGCACCGGTCGATCTGGAGAACATGCTGGTGCTGGCCACACGCATATGGTTGACCAAGCATGTCGCCGGACCGCTGCCAGCCTGCCCGTACGACAACGCATGCAGTCCTGCGAACCGTCGCAGCATCCGTCTGGCCTGCGTGCTGGGACTGCTCTCCCCCGACAGCTCCGCCGATCTGCGCCCCCGTCACCGCCCGCACGGCCGCCGACCTGCTGCGTCGTCTGCGCGTCTGACCACGAATCGGAGAGAAACCGGGCACCAGGAACCGGCAATGCGGGACATGAAATAAGGAAAGCCCCTCGGCCCGAACGGTTGGAAACCAACCGAACGAACCGAGGGGCTTTCGCATATGCGGCAAAGCCGCGAAGGCTTAACGCTTCGAGAACTGCGGAGCGCGGCGAGCCTTGTGCAGACCAGCCTTCTTGCGCTCGACGACGCGGGCGTCGCGGGTCAGCATGCCGGCCTTCTTCAGGGCGGCACGGTTCGCGTCGCGGTCGATGGAGTTCAGGGCGCGGGCCACGCCGAGACGGATGGCGCCGGCCTGGCCGGTGGTGCCGCCGCCGTCAACGAGGACGATCACGTCGAACTTGCCTTCGAGCTTGAGCAGGACGATCGGGGAGTTGACCTCACGCTGCTGCAGCTTGGACGGGAAGTACTCCTCCAGGGTGCGGCCGTTGACGGTCCACTTGCCGGTGCCCGGAACCAGACGCACGCGGGCGACGGCTTCCTTGCGACGGCCGGTGCCGTAGCCCGGAGCGATCGCGGAAGTGCCAGTGCCAGCGCCGGCGTTGGTCTCGGTGGTGTACGAGGTGAGCTCCTCTTCGGTTGCCTGAACCGCGGAGTCGTTGGTGTTTTCAGCCATGATTCTCTATCTCCCTTCGGTTCACTTGGCCTGCTGCGAGACCTGAGCGATCTCGAAGACCTGCGGAGTCTGCGGGGTGTGCGGGTGCTCGGCGCCACGGTAGATGTGGAGACGATCCAGCTGCACCTTGGACAGACGGTTCTTCGGCAGCATGCCCTTGACGGCAGCCAGGATGATGCGCTCCGGCTTGTTGGCCAGCAGCTCAGCGTAGGAATCGCGACGCAGGCCACCCGGGCGACCGGAGTGCGAGTAGAGTTCCTTGCCCATCTTGTTGCCGGTCAGAGCGATCTTGTCGGCGTTGATGATGATGACGTGGTTGCCGGAATCGGCGTGCGGCGCGAAGGTCGGCTTGTTCTTGCCGCGCAGGAGCACGGCGGCCTGAGTGGCCAGACGGCCGAGCACGACGTCGGTCGCGTCGATGATGTACCAGTCGTGAGTCAGATCAGCTGGCTTCGGAGTGAAAGTTTTCACTGGTGTACCTTTTCTTGACTATTGTGTTCCGGGTTTCCGCCGCCCGACGGCGCACTTGGTTAGGGCACGCGCAACGAGAGGCTTCGACCTCATTATCCGTGGGCTCCCTGAAAGTCCTCGATGGCGAGTGGGAAAGCGCTTTGAAGGACCCCTTAGGGAAACACAACAATCTACTAGTGTATCGCCGGCCTTGACATTTTTCCGGGCGTGTCGGCTGCGCCGCCCGCCCGCCGAGAGGCCGGAATAACTGAAGGGGCGGCCGGAAACACGAAGTTTCCGGCCGCCCCTCGCATCTGAAGAAGTGCAGCGTTCGGTTCTGTCGTCGATCAGTCGTTCATGATCGCGGCGAGCTGCTGCAGCTTGCTGTTGTCGAACAGTTCCTCCAGCGGCACGACGTTGAGATGCTCGTCGGCCAGCGGGATGCGCCAGTTCGGATACTCGTTGTTGGTGCCCGGCTGGTTCTGCGCGCGCTTCTCGCCGACAGCGTCGGTGATGGACGCGGCCAGCAGCTTGCACGGAGAATCCTGCAGCGCACGGTACATGGCCTGGATGATCTTCCACTCGTTGGCCTGTTCGTCGGCCAGCAGCGACTCGTCCAGATAGCCGTTTTCGACCAGCATGTCCATCATCGCGCGGTGTTCGGCCTGCGCGGACTTTTCGAACTCCTCCTTCGGGCCGGTGAGCAGGCCAAGCTGCTCGCGCAGCTTGACGTGCTCGTACTCGAGGTAGCCGGCGACCGGCGGTAGATCATGCGTGTTGACCGAGGCGAGCGCGTACGGGCGCCAGTCGGCGGGAGCGCGGAACTTGCCTTCGAACTGCTCGAACCATTCGACCGCGCAGCCGAGGATGCCGTGCGCGGACAGCGAGTCGGCCACGTATTCGGGCACAACGCCGAGGTCCTCGCCGACGACCACGCCGTCGACACGGGACGCTTCAAGCGCAAGGATGCCGAGCATGATGTTCGCGTCGTAGTGCACGTACGTGCCGTCGATCGCGGTCTTGCCGGCCGGGATCCACCACAGTCGGAACAGGCCGAGGATATGGTCGATGCGCACCGCGCCGGCCTTGGCGAACATGCCGTGCACCATGTCGCGGTACGTGCGGTAGCCGGTGCGTTCTAGGTCGATCGGGCTCAGCGGCGGCTGGCTCCAATCCTGGCCCTGCTGGTTGAACATGTCCGGCGGGGCGCCCACGGTCGCGCCCTTGGCGAAGCGCTCCGGATACCACCACACGTCGGCACCGAGCGGGTGCACGCCCACGGCCATGTCGGACATCACGCCGATGCGCATGCCGGCGTCGCGGGCCGCGCGCTGCGCGTCCTCGAGCTGGTCAACGGCGACCCATTCCATCCAGCGATAGAAATCGAGCGTGTCCGGGTACTGCTCGCGCAGCGCCTTGACCTCGGGCGAATCCTTGGTGTAGGTCCGCTCCCAGTTGCCGGCCTCGCCGGTCGGTGCGCCCCACTTGTCGTAGCACAGGCACCACGTGGCGTACGCTTCCAGCTCGTCGCCCTGTTCGGCCTTGTATGCGTCGAACGCGGCCTGACGTTCCTGGCCGCGGCCGGCCTTGAACACGATCCACAACGCGCCCATCTTGGCCCGCCACATGGCGTCGCGGTCGATGAGCTGCGAATCGCCGTTGAGCGGTTCGACCTGCGAGCGCAGCTCGTTGACCTGCGCGGCCTGCTCGTCGCTCAGCAGTCCGAATTCCTCGATGGATTCGGGGCGGATGTACGTGAAGTTGACGAAGCGGCGCGATACCGGCAGGTACGGCGACGGGGTGAGCGGGGAGACCGGCTCGCCCGCGTGCAGCGGGTTGACGAGGATGAAGTCGGAGCCGGTTTTCTTCTTGGCGCCGACGAGCATGTTCTTGAGATCTTCGTAGTCGCCCACGCCCCACGATCCGGCGGAGCGGATCGAGTACAGCTGGGCCATCCAGCCCCACAGGTGGCCGGATTTCATCTCGTCGAGCAGCGGGACGCGTTCGGGCGCGCTGATGAGCACGGCGTCCTGCGTGCGCTTGCCGACGGTGACGTGCAGCGTGTGGTAGCCGGCGGGCAGGTCGTCAGGCAGTTGGATGGACGCGGTGGCGATGAATTCGTCGTTGATGACGTATGCTTGCGATCCGTCGCCCGCGCCGACTTCGATCTTGCCGGCGTATTCCTCGCCGTTTTCGAGCGTGATGCTGGCGGACGGCACGGTGAGGATCGGAGTGTTGACGAGCACGGAGTCCTGCTTGCCGACGACGTGCAGCACGGTGGGCGGCACGAGTCGGGTGCGGCGTTCGTCCAGCACGCGTTTGATGGATTCGTCGATGGCCTCGTCCGTGGAGGCTGCGATGCCCAGCGCGGCAAGCACTGCCACCAGGACATCATCCTTGATCTCGTGGTAGTCGTTGGACATGCCGACGTAGCTCGTGGCCACGCCGACAAGCTTTGCAAGACGGATCAGCGGACGCGCCAGACGTTCGGCGCTTTCGGTTCTCTCTGTCATACTTCCATAGTGTATGACTTGGCCTAGGCCGCCACGCTAGACAAAACGCGGAAAAAGTCCACTCCTTGGGAAAATTAGCGGAACGTTCAACTCAATTATGACATCGTTTGCCGTCCGCAGCGCAACCCGGCCCGGTTCAGCGTCGCGAAGCGGCCGCCTTCGCCACCACCGGATCGGGGTCGCCTGCCAGCCGTTCCAGCGTCTCCGGAGCCACGTTCGGGTTGAGCGCCACCGCGCGGCGTACCATCGACGTGAGCACGGCGGGCGCACCCTGTTCGCTCTCCACGCCGAAACGGCTCAGAAAATCGAGCGTTTCCGCGTCGACGTCCGGATTCTGGGCGCCCTCGAGCCGCATCTTCCACGATGTGCGCTTGTTGCGCAGCGCGATGTCGCGCACCTCCGGCACCGGATCCTTGGTGAGGCGGCCCACCAGCCAGTTCTTGTCGTCCGTATTGGCGGCCACTGCTTTGCGCACGTTTGCGTCCTCGTCGACCGACAGTTTGACCAGCACGTTCGGGAACGGCATCGTTTCGGCGAGCATGATGCGGTCCTCGACCGGCGTGTGCGGGTTGCCGGCCACGGCTTCGAGCAGTGCGGTCGCGCGCGAGAACGCCGCCTGATCCGACTTGTCCGGCAGCGGTCGGCGCGCGAACTCGGACAGTTCGGCCGGGTCGACGGAGTGGCGCAGGCGCTCGTACGTGGCGGTCAGCGGTTCGAAGTCGTCCGGCACGGCGTGCCGCTGGTCGGTCTGCACTTCGGCCTGATCGGATTGAGCCTGCGGATCGGTCGGTACGGACTGTTCGGGCTGCGCGTTTTCGTTCTCATCGGTCATGCGTACCAGCATAACCCGGGCCCGCTCCCCCGCCACCCGTCCGGCGCATGCACGGTTGTCGCCCGCACGGTCATCGTCGCGCGACCGTCGCAACGCAAAACGTCACAGTGCGAAACGCCACAACGCAAAACGTCACAACGCGACCGGCCGGTTCACCGTGTCAAGCGGTTCCGGCGTAATCGTCGCGTTGAACGTCTCCCGCACGCGCGCTTCGAAATCGGCCGCACGGTCGGCCGGCAGCGCGGCGCGCAACGTCACGCGGTCCGTGTACTGCTCGTCGTCGGCCAATCCGTCGCAATCGGCGAGCAACCGCTGGAACTGGGCGAGCTGCGGGTACTCGAGCCGCACCGCGTAGCGCGCGCACGGCACGATCCGCGCCAGCTTCGCCGCCTTGACCGCGATCGACGCGCCGGTCGAATACGCGCGGATCAGCCCGCCCGAACCGAGCAGGATCCCGCCAAAATAGCGGGTTACCGCGACCACGCTGTCGGTCAGATTGTTCTGCCGCAGCACGTCGAGAATCGGCTTGCCGGCCGTGCCGGACGGTTCGCCGTCGTCGCTCATGCGCTCTACCAATCGCCCGTCCGACCCGCCGCACACGGCCGCGTACGCGACGTGGCGCGACTTCGGATGCTGCTCGCGAATCGTTTCGACGAACGCGAGCGCCTCGTCGAGCGAGTCGATGTGGCACGCGTCGCCGATGAATTCGGACTTTTTCTCGACGAACGAGTCGTGCGCGGGCGCGTCGGCGGTGTTCAAGATGGTCTGCATCGTTTGCATAACGATTCAGTGTACTGGCGGCCCGCCCTGCGCGCCGATCGTCGCCCGCTCATCGCCCAGCCTGCCACTCTCCTTTTCTCGGCTCCCCTTGCCAGGGAAGCTGGCCGCGAAGAGGACTGAGGGGTAGTCAGAACCCGTCGCCCTGCATACACACACTACTTGCCGGACGACTGCTGCGCCGCCCGTTCGGCGGTGATATTCCATTCGTGCACAACGTTGCGGTCCGCGCCCATCGAATAGATGACGTTTGCAATGCGCTCGCGCACGGCCGCATCCTGCGTCTCGTTCCAGCACGTGCCGTCGGGGTGGTCGGAGGCGAGCGAGCACCACTGGTATTTGCCACGCGTTTCGTTAGCGCTAGGCGTCCAGTCGATGCGGCTAACGCGCCACGTGCCGGACTGTCCTTTTTTGCCGGCGAACTGGATGCGCGCGGTGACACCCTGGTTGTTGACGATCGTGTCGGGCGTGTCGGCCGATTCGGTGACGGCGTTGCCGAGGCCGTAGATGATCCACGTGCCGTTGTAGTGCTCGATCGGCTGCGCGCAGTGGCAGCCAGCGCCGTAGATCACGTCGAACGCGCCCGTGTCGGCGAGTTCGTGCGCTTCGGACTGCTGCCACGAGTCGGCGTAGTCGAGGTATTCCTGCACGGAATGCATGGCGATGGCGACCACGTCGGCGCCCTGCTCGCGCGCGGCCTTGGCTTTGGCGACGGCGCGGTCGATGTCGGACTGGTGGTGAGGGTCGCCGCTTTCGCGCAGACGGTCGATCTGCCAGTCATGGTCGGCGGTCATGCCGTTGAGCGAGACGGTGCCGGTGACGAGGCCGAGTTTGCCGCCGCCAGTCGGAGAGTCGATGACAAGCGGCTTGGTCGAGTCCGCTTCGGTCTTGTACGAGCCGGTTTGCGCGATGCCGTCGGCTTCGAGCGTGTCCCACAGGCGGGCGATACCGGCCGTGCCCTGATCCCACGAATGATTCGTGGCGTGCGTGCAGGCGCGGTAGCCGACATGTGCTGCCGCGTCGGCAACTTCGGGCGGTATGTTGAAGACCGGGTAGCCGGTGTACGGGCCGCCGCGTTGCGCGATCGGGGTTTCGAATTCGCAGATCGCGATGTCGGACGCGTCGATGTACTTGCGCATCGGCTCGAACAGGCCGGTGAAGTCGAACGCGGTGCCGTCGGTGGCGGTCGGGTTGACGGCGTACTGGTTCCACAGGCCGGGGTGAAACAGCAGGTCGCCGTTGACGAGGATGGAGATGCAGTCCGTGTCGGGGCAGTCGGGCGAGTTGCCGTGATGTTCGGCGGCGGGTTTGGGCGCGGCCGTGTTTTTGTCGAGCGTGGTTGAGCCGGAGTTTGTTGCGCCGTTCGCGTTGTTTGCGCCGGTTGTGCCGCCGTTTGCCGATGTCTGCGACTGCGCCGATGACTGCGACTGCTGACTGCCGGGGCCGAACCAGCCGTTGCGCTGCGCCTGATCGGCGATCGCCCAACCGACCGCACAGATCAACGCGACGGCTAGCACGAGCAGCGGCAGGATCGGCGACGCGACGGTCGTCGCACGATGACGGCGCGTTGCGTGACGAGCGTGGGCGGGACGGGCGGAATTTCCGGGAACGTCGGCGGCGGAACGATGATCGGCTGCAGCAAGCCGGGCATCATAGTCGATCCGACTGTTGCGCCGTGCGGCTCCGTTCTGTGCATCGGCATGAGTCGTCCAGTTTTCCTGATCGCGCAGATCATCACCCTGCGCCGCATCTCCCGTACGACCCATGGCACACCTCGCCTTCCATCGTGACGCCGCCATCTTCAGCAACACCGCAATCTGCTCTTCTCTTGCATTCAAGACTACCGGCATTGGTCGTCTGCTCCATGAAACATTTCACGCCGTGTACTTGGCAACAATCGTTTGACGTAACACTTTTCCGATATTTGTCTCAGAAAACAGACGCCATTCTTGGCGTTTCACGGCATCAAGCCGGTAGAATAATCCACGGAGACGGACGGACAAGGGCGTACCTCCGGCTCCGCTTACTACGTAGTCAACGCCCGCTTCCTCCCCCGAACGGGGTCTTCCACCCTTCGCCGCGCATGACGGCATCAATACACCCGTCATATCGGAATCGCGCTGCGCGCGATGCTGTGCTGTTGGCGGCCTTCGGCCGCGACGCTCCCCCACCCGGCTCCGCCGGGAGCCCCCTCAACCGAGGGGGCCTGCAAGGCGTGTTATAGGGTTTGGCTTCAAGACCGTAGAACCACACGATGCTGGGCCTGCAAACGGACAGCCTTCGGCTAACTGTGTTTGTTGGCTCGCTGCCGCTCGCCCCTCACCCACGAACGCCTCTGATGCTGGCGGCAGCCTCGCCCCCTCGGATAGGCCGAGCCGTGAAGAAAACAGTCCAGTGGACTGTTTTTAGGCGAGGAGCGAGCGATAGCGAGCCAGCAATAACGCTCGCGAAGCGAGTCCATAATTGCAGGACGCTGTCAGCGGTAGCGGTAGCTGCCGCCAAGACAAGTGTTCAACGCACTACGAAGCTGGCGGAGCCTCGGCCCCCTCGGCTGAGGGGGCTGTCGACCGCTAGGTCGACTGGGGGAGCGTCGCGGCGCAGCCGCCAACAACACAGCATCGCGCAAAGCGCGATTCCAATACAACCGGCGCCACCACCAACAAAAGAGTGGGAGCCCCACAAGGAAAACTCCCACTCAATGGTCATTGACGATCAGCAGCTCGCTACTTCAGGCTCTGCCAGGCAACACCCTCCTGACGCCAACCGGCAGCACCGACCTTGTCGTACTCGACCTTGTTGGTCGTGTACACATGCTCGCCACTATTCGGGTTGTACAGACGATACACATTCACACCGGCAGTGGAATCCACATACCAGGCGACGCCCTCGTCCTTCCAACCAAGCTTGACGAGGTGATCATGCTCGGCCTTGTTCATCGTCCAGTTATGGTTGCCATCACGACGGTTGTACTCGCGATACACCGGACGCAGGTTCTTGTTGGACGCGTCGGCCTTCACGGCCTTGAACGAGACACCCTCATCACGCCAACCAAGCTTGACCAGATAGTCGCGCTCGGCCTTGCTCGTCGTGTAATGATGCAGACCGGAATTCCGGTTGTACACGCGGTACACGGGGACAGCGGTCACCGACGGAGTCGACGGCTGTTCAGGCTCACTCGGTTCGGACGGTTCGCTCGGCTCAGAAGGCTCGGACGGCTGGCCGGGATTGGACGGCTCACTCTTCGCCTTCACCGTCACCACACGAGTCACCGTGGCCGTGTTACCGGCCTTATCGGAGATCGTGTAAGTCAGCTTGTACTCACCCGGCTTGGCAGTGTCGACCGTACCCTCGACCTTGATCGCCTTGGTCAGATCACCATCAGTCTCATCCTTCGCCGTCACACCAGACAACGGATCAAACGCGGCATTCTGATCAACGGTCACGTCAGCAGCACCAGTAATGACGGGCTTGGTGGTATCCGGCTTCGGTTCAACCTTCGCCTTCACAGTCACCACACGAGTCACCGTACCCTTGTTACCAGCCTTATCGGAGACCGTGTAGGTCAGCGTATAGGTACCAGCCTTCGACGTGTCCACCGTGCCCTCGACCTTGATGCCCTTGGTCAGATCACCATCCACGTCATCCTTCGCGGTCACACCAGACAACGGATCAAACTTAGCATTCTGATCAACAGTCACGTCAGCAGCACCCGCGATGACCGGCTTGGTCGTATCCGGCGTCGGGGTCGGATTCTCCTTCGGCTCGACGGTCAGACTGTTCCACTTCATGCCACCCTGATACGTGACCGCAAGGTAATAGTCGGCCGGAGTCACGTTCTCGGGAACCGTGACCGTCACCGTGCCCCGAGCGGACACCGTGGCCTTATCCGCCAACGTGACACGACCCGAACCATCCGAGACGCCCTTGCGCTGCAAGTACACGCCAACCGTCGCACCCGGCTGCAAACCAGACACCGCATCACCATCAGCGGCCGCAAACACGGCAGCCGCACGAACCTTGTTCCGTGAACCGGTATCAGAGCACGCGACCGTGATCTCAACCTGCACGCCCGGACGCACCGGATCATTCGGCACGATGCACGAGGACCAATTCTCCTGCGTGAACTCAGTATCCTTGGCAGGCACCACGTTCACCACACGAGACCAACGCGTCTTATGACCGACCTTGTCGGACACGGTGTAGTTCAACTCATACAAGCCAGGCTTCGTCGTATCCACCGTACCGGTGATCGAGAGGCTCTTAGTCAGATCGCCATCGGTCTCATCCGACGCGGTCACGCCAGAGAGCGGATCAAACGACGAGGCATTCAAGCTCACCGACGTGTCATCAGCACCCTTAATCACAGGAGCCTTCACATCGGTCAACGTGAACGAATCCCACATGACCTTCGACGGATCAGACAACGGAACCACCACAACACGATTCTCACCAACACGGAACTGGTTATCGGAAGCACCAAAATTGTCCTTGGCACCATTCTGATCAAGAGTGAGCGTTGCCGGATTACTGTACACGCCGTTATACGACTGCCTAACGTAGTAGGCCACTTGCGTGTTGGAGTATGCCTTACCCAGATGCAACGTGAAATAAACCCAGACATATGATTCGTCTTCCGGTCCGGGCTTAATCGTGGTTTCGACCAGACCGTCCACCTTGTTTGTTGCGGTCAACTTGCTCTCTGGCACCGACGGCATCACCACCGTCACCGTTTTACGGGCGGTTGCAACATACCCCCGCGCGTCGGTCACACGATAGTCAACCGTATACTTGCCCAGCTTCGACGTATCCACATTGCCCGACGCCTCGATCTTCGACGTCAAATCATTACCAGTAGCATCCGTCGCAGTAATATCCGGCTTCAACGGATCAAACCGGGAACCCAACTCAACCGCGAGCCTAGTGATGGCTAACCCGTTGAACTTCGGCGACTGCGAAGCATTCACCTTCACGTCAACAGGCTTACGCAAATCAATAACCGCAACACCACTCAAGTCGTCGGTCCGATAAGGAGAAACCTTCAGCGAAGTGACCGACTGGTCGGCGAACGCCTTGGCAAGCAGATCATCCAGAGCCTGCTCATTACCAGCAGCCTTCTCCTTCAGCGTGAACGTCGCCTCGCCGGACGCGGGAATACGCAACGGAACCAACGACACCGCACGACCCCAGTCACACGACGTAGCCGAACACGCCATCACATACAACGAACCACTAAAATACCGCTGATCAGAAAGACTCTTCCACCGTGCCGGATACGCGCGCAAACTCAGATTCCTCGCCTCATCGGCAGTATTCGCCGTATACGACAACGCAACCGGATAGGCCGAGGATGCCGAACGCCACTGGGCATACAGTTTGCCACCCGCTGGATACTTCACCCCGCCATCCGCAGTCTTCGGCAAACCACCCGTCAAATACCCCTTCCACTGATAGTTCACCCTATTTTCCACGAAGTCATACCAGTCGCCAGTACCGTCAGCCTTCGAATTCCAACCATAAAAAAGCCGAAACTGACCATTAACCATATATCGGTTGTCAGTGGAAGGAACCAGAGACTTGTTCTCCGTCGACAGGTCCGGCGTCCAATCGTCCCCATTGCGTGTGCCCTTGACCACCGGGTTCGCATCCATGCCATTCGGCGTGTGACCATCCCAATTCCAGTCAAGCGTGACGTCGCCAGCCGACTCGCCGGCAGCATACGCGGGAGAGGCCACGAGCACGCCCGTCAGCAGCATCGCCAACGCGCACACGAATCCGACCACTCTCCCCAGTATTCCCGTATGAAGATAACGCACTCCCATGAGCGCCTCCCTAATCCCTCTAGAAACCCTAGAAATCCTTCGCAAGACACGTCACCACAGGCCCGCGCCTCACGAAACAACGCTAATGAGGGGGGGGGGGGACTCGTCACCCACCTTTAGTCCAAGCCGAGGATCGCGAGCATTGCAGCGCAATACGAAAAACGACGGCAACGCGCCGCTTCCGCACTCGTCGGACTTCAGGAACGCTTTTAAACAAGCACTCATCACAATTCACGAGACAAGACCGTCGGAAGCAGACTCTTCGTATTTCGGCATGCGCGCCAACGCACACGTCACCGCTCAACAAATATCACCGTTGCCGAGCGAATTGTGTCAGCACCGTGTCATCGGATGTTGATTTCCGGCAATTCCACATGGGACAAATGGCGGAATTTCAACGAAAACAAGAAGAGCGAATGACGGGAGTCGAACCCGCCTCTACAGCTTGGGAAGCTGTCGTTCTACCGATGAACTACATTCGCAGGCGGCGCTTTTGGCGCACGAGTGGACAGTATACCAGACCTCCCCCGCCCCCAAAGCCGGCTGTCCATAAACGACGGCTCTTCGCGTCAACTTCGCACTTACTTAACAGAGCTTCGTATCAACTTAACAGCTTTGCGAAGTTGCTGTTAAGTTATGTTAAGATGATACGAAGTTAGATTACGAAGACCAACGGGCGGAGGCGGAGCCATGGATGCGCAGGACGTCAAACGACTCATTCTCGAGATGCGACAGATTGGCAACGATACGCAGTCCTGCGAGGTGAAGGAGGCCGGACAGAAGATCCCCTCCAGCATCGTGGACACCTTGTCCGCTTTTTCCAATGGCAATGGCGGCATTATCATTCTTGGCGTATCCGAGAAAAACGGATTCACACCGGTTCCACGGTTCAACGCTCGCGCCATGCAGGAGGCGTTGAGCGCCGAGTGCGACAAGTTGACTCCGAGCGTCCGCCCCGACACAACAATCATCCCGTTCGAGGGAGTGAACATCCTCGTAGCGGAGATTCAGCCCATGCCGACCGCAGACCGCCCTTGCTATGTGACGGCGCGCGGCCGTTATCAGGGCTCCTATATACGCACCGGCGACGGAGACAGGCGACTCACTCAATATGAGGTCGACCGCATGATCGAAAACCATATGCAGCCGCGCTTCGACGACGAGATCGTATCTGAAGCGACCATCGATGATCTGGATCACGTCATGGTGTCCCAGTTCCTCGCCCGCCAACGCATGCTGCATCCGAGGATTTTCGCATCCCGCGACGACCAGACCATTCTTGTCAACATGCACGTCGCCAAGCATGACGATCATGGCATATTGCGGCCCACACTTGGCGGGATCATGGCCTTGGGGTCGTTCCCCCAGCAATTCTTCCCGCGTCTTAATGTCACATTCACCGCTTTCGCCGGAGTCACCAAGACGGAAACCGTGGACGACGAGCGGCGCTTTCTGGACGCAAGCACCATTGTTGGGCCGATACCCATGATGATCGATGATGCGTTAAATGCTGTGGCTAAGAATATGAAAACCGGAGCCGTCATCGAAGGTGCGTTCCGCAAGGACATGCCCGACTATCCGCTGAAGGCCGTGCGCGAGGCCGTCGCCAACGCACTCATGCACCGTGACTATTCCCCCGACGCCCGCGGTTCGCAAGTGCAGGTCAACCTGTATGCCGATCGTCTCGAAATCCTCAACCCCGGCGGACTGTACGGCAACGTCACCATAGACAATCTAGGGACATCCGGCATTTCTTCCTCTCGCAACCAATTCCTGTCCAACATCCTCGAAACAACGCCATATCCGAACGGAGGATTCGTGGTTGAAAACCGAGGAACCGGCTACCAAGTCATCGAAGAAGAACTGCAGAACGCCCTCATGCCCGAGCCTAAACCGCTCAGCACACTGTCGTTCTTTTCTCTGACCTTCGATAAAAGAAGAGTCACCAGCAACGAAAGGCAACTCACCAATACGGGCAGCGTCCCCGAGGCCATCGTCGCGCTGCTGCGCCAGCACAGTTCCGCAAGCACCCGCGAAATGGTAGAAGCATCGGGATTGTCGAGATCCACAATCGCCGCCAACCTGCGCAAGCTTGTCGAAGATGGCATCGTCGAACCCACACAACCCGGCCGCAGCCCCAAACAACGCTATCGGTTAACGAGATAGAACACGAGGCGCTTGCGCACTGTTTCACGTGAAACGCGTTACACATACAACCTCTGCGAATTCACACCGCGAACGCCGGCGACCTACTATGGAACCGCAATCACGCCGAGAACGACCAACACGCAGAGAGGAGGCCCGCCAATGCCCAGAATTGCGATCTGCGATGACAACGATACGGACGCCGCATACGTGCGCACGCTAGTCGAGCGGTGGGCCGCCGTCCGCGCCGTCGAAGCGGCGGTCGAAACGTTCCCGTCGGCCGAGCGGTTCCTCACTCGATACGAGGAGCACCAGGACTTCGATATCCTGCTGCTCGACGTCGAAATGGGCGCGATGGACGGCGTCGAACTCGCGAAAGCCGTGCGCCGCAACAGCAAAACCGTGCAGATCGTGTTCATCACCGGCTATTCGGACTACATCGCGGAAGGCTACGACGTCGAGGCGCTCCACTATCTCATGAAGCCGGTCGACGAGCGCAAACTGTTCGATGTGCTCGACCGCGCGGTCGTCAAGCTGAGGCAGAACGCGCGCTGCCTGAACCTGCAGTGCGCGGAGGGACTCGTACGCATTCCGCTGTACGACATCCGCTATCTCGACGTACGCCAGAACTACGTGACCGTGCATGCGAGCCGCGACTACACGGTCCGTCGGTCGCTCAGCGAATTTGAGAACGAGCTGAGTCCGGAGTTCTTCCGCGCCGGCCGCGGGTTGATCGTCAATCTCAAGCAGATTCGTCGCGTGACGAAACGCGACGTGCTGCTGGCCGACGGCACGTCGCTGCCACTGCCACGCGGCGCGTACGAACCGCTGAACCGCGCGATCATCGAACGCACGTAGCAGCCAACGACAGGCGACCGTCACAGCCGCCGACGTATGCAGTCGGCGCAACGTTCGCAGCGTGCACAACGTTCGCACGTATCGGATTGACAGCACCGGTCACGAGACCATACGCACGGCCCGCACAACACCATTCGAAGACAACGACGGACATCGCAAGCAGAAGGGAGCGTCGCGCATCATGTTCGACCTGTTTCATCGCAAACGCAAGGCCGCGGACCGCGCGCTGGCCGCGTACCAGCGCGAGCTGATCGACACGCACTATCGCGAGGTCGACACGATGTACACGAAGATGCGCATGTGGCGGCACGACTACCGCAACCATATCCAGACGCTGAAAGCGTTGGCCGCGAACGACGACTTGGCCGGCATCCGCGACTATCTCGACAAGCTCGACCACGAGCTGATCGTGCTGGACAGTCCGATCAAATCCGGCAACGCGATGGCCGACGCGATCCTGAGCAGCAAGATGGCGCTGGCCGAATCGCGCGGCATCAATGTGCACGTCGACGCGCATATTCCGATCAAACTGCGCATGTCCGAACTGGACCTGTGCTGCATCCTCGGCAACCTGTTCGACAACGCGATCGAGGCGAACGCCGGCCTGCCGCCGAGCGAACGCATGATCCGCGTGTACATGGACATGAAGGGGTCGCAGCTGTACGTGTCGTTCACGAACGCGACGGCCGCAGGCAAGCAGCGCAAGGAGCATGGCCGGTTCCACACCACGAAGCGCGGCAAGGACCACGGTTTCGGCCTGCTGCACATCGACGAGATCGTCGAGGCGGCGGGCGGATATCTAAGCCGCAATTCGGAGGACGGCGCGTTCACGACGGAACTGCTGCTGCCGCAGGAGTGACGTGCCGGCGCGCCAATGTGCGGTGCGTGCAGTTCGTCACTGATTTTCGACGATTCGTCACGGATTCCGCTCGCAGCGTGCGATCGCGGGCTATCACTGGATGGTAGATGAGCGAAAGGATCAGTGATGACTGAAACGAACAGCACCCCCGCCGCACCACCAGAACGCAGGCGCTACTCCATATGGGACAACACCAAGTTCATGCTGCGCCTGGCGCGCGAATCGGTGCCCAGCGTGCCGGTGCTCGCAGTGGTGCTGGCCGTGGCGGCGGCCACGCGCACGACGGTGGAGATGTTCGTCGCCCCGGTGATCCTGCGCCAGATCGAAACACACGCGCCGCTGAACAGCCTGTTGCTGGCGATCGTCGGTTTCACGCTGCTGCTGGTGCTGCTGGCGGCCGGCCACGACCTGTGCGAAACGTACACGTCGCTCGGCCGCATCAGCGTGCGCATCCGGCTGTTGGAGAAGATCGGGCTGAAAACCGCAAGCACGTCGTACATCAACACGTTGGACGCGGCGTTCCGCGCGAAGGAACGCAAGTCCACGCAATCATGCTCGGGCAACAACACCGCGAGCGAACAGGTGTGGACCACGTACACCGAACTGCTCACCAACGTCATCGGTTTCGTGATCTACCTGACCGTGCTGTCCGGTTTGAACGGCTGGCTGATCGCGCTCGTACTGGTCACGGCCGTGGCGAGCTACCTGTCCGGCAAGCGCATCAACGAGTGGGGTTATCGTCATCGCGAGGAGGAGCAGACGGCGTTCGGCCGGTTCGACTATCTGCAGAGTGCGGCGAGCGGACGCGACTATGCGAAGGATCTGCGTATCTTCGGCCTGCGTCCGTGGATCGTCGAGCTGCGCGCGGGCGCGATGCGCACGTTGCGCGCGTTTTACGCGCATCGCGAGCGCACGACCGTGTGGGCGAACGTGATCGATGTGGTGCTCACGTTCGCACGCAACGGCGTCGCGTACGCGTATCTGATTTGGCTCACACTCGCGCAGGGACTGCCCGCGTCGCGGTTCCTGCTGTATTTCACGGCGGTCGGCGGGTTCGCGACGTGGATCACCGGCATGCTCGACCAGTGTTCCGAACTGAACAAGGAGAGCCTGGAACTTGCGCAGATCCGCGAGTTTCTCGATTGGCCGGAACCGTACGATTTGGACGGCGGGGAGCGTCTCGCCGCGCGGCCGGGTCACGTGTACGAACTGCGTTTGGACCACGTCTCGTTCCGATATCCGGGCGCGGACCGCGACACGCTGCACGACGTGGACCTGACGATCCGGCCGGGCGAGAAGATCGCCGTGGTCGGCCTGAACGGTGCCGGCAAGACCACGATGATCAAGCTCCTGTGCGGCTTCCTCGACCCGACCGCGGGCCGCGTCCTGCTGGACGGGCATGACATCCGCGAGTACAACCGGCGCGACTATTACACGCTGTTCGCGGCCGTGTTCCAGGACTTCTCCGTGCTCGACACGACCGTCGCCCAAAACGTCGCCCAACGACTCGACGGCATCGACCGCGACCGCGTGCGCGCCTGCTTGAATGAGGCGGGCTTGACCGAGAAAGTCATGTCCCTGCCCGGCGGTCTGGACGCGCACATCGGACGGCAGATCTACGAGGACGGCGTCGACCTGTCCGGCGGGCAGACGCAGCGGCTCATGCTCGCCCGCGCCCTGTACAAGAACGCGCCGATCCTGCTGCTCGACGAGCCGACCGCCGCACTCGACCCAATCGCCGAGAACGACATCTACGAGCACTACAACCGCATGACCGCGGGCCGCACGAGCGTGTTCATCAGCCACCGGCTCGCCTCCACACGCTTCTGCGACCGCATCCTGTTCATGAAGAACGGGCGCATAAGCGAACAAGGCACCCACGAATCGCTCCTCGCCGCCGGCGGCGACTACGCGCAGCTCTTCAACGTGCAAAGCAAGTACTACCAAGACGACACGGACGCGAACACCAACGCCGGTACGGCAGACGCAGCATCCGGCGCGACCGACACGACAGTCAAGAAGGCCGACAGCAATGAGTGACGAAACCGACACCACAACGTCCCGCAAGGACGCAACCACATCCGGCGAGGCGGACAACCGCACGCCCAGCACCAGCACAACCAACGCAATCGACCATCAGCCCGCCGCTCGCCCGCAACCGTGGCGCTACGAACTGCGCGCGATCGGCATCTGGTGGAAGCTCCAACCCAACTGGTTCGTCGCCACCGTGCTGGACGCACTGTGCAAGGCAGCCGCCCCATACGCGACCATCTGGTTCTCCGCGCAGCTCATCAACGAACTGGCCGGCCGACGCGATCCGAACGTCCTGCGTTCGTGGGTGATCCTCATCCTCGCGACCACGGTCGTGCTCGCACTGGCCAGCGCCGCCTGCCATCACTGGAAGCAGGCGGAGGACGCGATGTCCGAAGTCAACGGCAAGCTGCCGGTCGCCGACAAGCTCATGGATCTCGACTTTCCGATCGCCGACGACCAGCGCACGTACGACACGGTGTCCAGTATCCGCCAAAACGACAATTTCACCGGCCGCGGCCTGACGGAAAGCATGCTGATACTGAACGACGCGCTGCCGGCCGTCTTCCAGATCGCCGGCGGCGTCGCGCTGTCCGCGTCGCTGTTCACGTCACCCGTGCCCGCGGACGGCGGTTGGCTGACGCTGCTGAACAGCCCGTGGTGCGCGGTGCTGATGGTCGCCGTGCTGCTGGGCGACATCGCACTGTCGTCCGCCTGCTACGAATACGGTGATCATTTCTGGGTCAATTTCGCGGAGGCCGGCCGGTTCGGCAACCGCGTGTTCAGTTTCTTCGGCGCCCTGTTCGCGAACGACAAGCGCGCAATGGACTGCCGCATGTACGGCCAGTTCGAGCGCGTCGCAATCCCGTTCTGGCGGGCGAACAACTCGTTCGACGCGCACTCCCCCGCGATGCGCGGCGTGCTGTGGCCGCTGACGTTGTGGAAGTCGCTGTCCGTGGCGATTTCCACGATGCTGATCGGCTTCGTGTACGCGTTCGTGTGCCTGAAGGCGTGGGGCGGCGCGTTCGGCGTGGGTTCGGTGACGCAGTACGTGGGCGCGATCACGACGACGTTCACCGGCTTGTCCGCACTGCTCAGGTCGATCGGCCGCGTGCGCAACAACGCGCCGTTCCTGAAGACCGTGTTCGATTTTCTTGATACGCCGAACACGATGTATCAGGGTTCGCTCACGACGGAGAAGCGCGCGGACCGGCAGTACGACGTGGAGTTCCGCGACGTGTCGTTCCGCTATCCGAACGCACCGGCCGGCCAGTGGGCGCTGCGGCACGTGAATCTGAAGTTCAAGGTCGGCTCGCGTCTTGCGGTGGTGGGCGAGAACGGCAGCGGCAAGACCACGTTCATCAAGCTCTTGTGCCGCCTGTACGATCCGACTGAGGGCGAGATTCTGCTCAACGGGATCGACATCCGCAAGTACCGGTACGACGAGTACCTGCGCATCTTCTCGGTCGTCTTCCAGGACTTCCGTCTGCTCGCCCTGCCCTTGGGGCAGAACGTGGCGTGCGCGGCCCGCTACGACCGGGAGCTCGCCGCCGACTGCCTCGTGAAGGCCGATTTCGGCGACCGGCTCGCCTCCATGCCGCAGGGTTTGGACACGAGCCTGTACAAGGAACTCGACCAACACGGCGTGCAGGTGTCCGGCGGCGAGGCGCAGAAGATCGCGATCGCGCGCGCCCTGTACCGGGACGCGCCGTTCATCATCCTGGACGAGCCGACCGCCGCGCTGGACCCGATCGCCGAAGCGCAGATCTACGCGAAGTTCGACGAGATCGCCGGCGACAAAACCGCCGTGTACATCAGCCACCGCCTGTCCTCGTGCAAGTTCTGCGACGACATCGCCGTGTTCGACCACGGCAGCATCGTCCAATACGGCACCCACCAGCAACTCGTCAACGAGCCGGCCGGCAAATACCACCAACTCTGGCACGCCCAAGCCCAGTACTACACCACCAGCAACTAAGCGATTCGGCTTTCAGTAGCGAACTTGCGGCTGCTGGGCGTAGCCGGCGTTCATGCCGATCGACTGGGCGCGCATCTCCTGCGCCATCTGCATCAGACGCGCGATGCGCTGGTCGGTCGGCGGGTGGGTCGAGAACAGCTTCAACAATCCCTCCGCGGAGAACGGGTTCGCGATCATCATCGCCGAAACCGACTGCGTGCCCGCCGTCTGCGGCATCGGATTCGCCTCCGCACCGTACGAGATCTTGTTCAGCGCGGACGCGAGCGCCTCCGGGTCACCGGTCAGGCGCGAACCGTCCTCGTCTGCGTCGAATTCGCGCGTGCGCGAAATCGCCATCTGAATCAGCGACGCGGCGATCGGCGCGAGAATCATGCTCAGCAGCACGCCGACCGCGCCGAGCGCGCCGCCACCGTCGTTGTCGCGGTCGTCGCGTGAACCGCCGCCGAAATACATGAGCGAATAGCCGAGGTACGTGATCACCGTCGCCATTGCGGACGCGATCGCCGACGTGAGAATGTCGTGATTGTACACGTGCATGAGCTCGTGGCCGAGCACGCCGCGAATCTCGCGTTCGTTGAGCATCTGCAGGATGCCCTGCGTGCAGCACACCGCCGCATGACGCTCGTTGCGGCCCGTCGCGAACGCGTTCGGACTCATCGTGGGCGCGATGTAGATGCACGGCATCGGCTTGCCGGCCTTCGCGCTCAGCTCGCGCACGATGCGATACAGCGCGGGCGCCTCCGCTTCGGACACTTCGCGGGCGCGCATGGACGCGATGGCGAGCTTGTCGGAGAACCAGTAGGAGCCGAACGTGGTGGCCAGGCCGATGACGATGTAGAAGCTCAACGTGCCGCGCTGGCCGCCCGTGGCCCACCAGATGAGCATGATGATGCCCCACATCAACGCGAACAACAGCGTTGTTTTCAGGCCGTTGCAATGGCCGTGCACCCGCAGTTTGCCAGTCATAATGCTCACAGTAAATTCACTGTCTGTACGTTGGCTGGACGGAAGCCGGACGGGCGCGCCCAATCCGCTACGGGCGGAATCGGCGCGTTGGACATCGCCACGTCGACGACGAACCCGGCAAGCTCGTCGAAACAGACCAAACCAACAAGCCGAACAACAAAAGTGCGGGGCGAGGAATCACATCCTCCGCCCCGCACTGTCATTGGCGGTTCGAGAACAGCTCGTTCAACAAGCCGTTACCACGTCGGCCGCGCACCGCGATCTCGTCCTGCTGATCGCACCGCGCAGCACCGCACAGCATCACGCGTGCGCAAGCTGGCGCATCTGCTCCGGGTCAATGACCTTCTTGTGCTCGCGGCCTTCCTTCGCACCTTCCGCGCGCTCGAACGCGTCGACCTTCTTCCAGCCGGCGAAGTCGATCGGCTTGATGCCGCGGCTTTCCAGCAGTCGGTCAATGGACTCCGGGTCACGATCGGCCGCCACGCGGCCACCTTCCGCAGCCTTGGCGAGATCCTCGAGCATGTTGGTCACGATCATCAGCGCATCGGACTTGGTCGAGCCGATCAGGCCGACCGGACCGCGCTTGGCCCAACCGGTCGCGTACAGGCGTTCGCGCACTTCGCCGCCGTCCGCGGCTGTGGTGATACGGCCGTCGCCGTTCGCGTTGGCCAGATGCGCGCCCTTCTCGTCGTACACGATGCCGGGCGCTTCGGCCGGCTTGTAGCCGATCGCGTGATACACGGCCTCGACCGGGTAGTCGGTGAACTCGCCGGTGCGATGCATCTTGCCGTCGGCGCCGGTTTCGGTGCGCTCGACGCGGATCGCCTTGACCTTGCCGTCCTCGCCGAGGATTTCGGTCGGGGCGGAGTTGAAGTGGACGTAGTACTTGCGGTCGGCAGGATTGCCCTCGAAGTCGACGTCGCCGTCGTCCTCCATGTCCTCGGCCATCTCGCGGATCGTGAACAGCTCCTCGACCATCTGGCGGGTGAGCTTGTCCTTGCCGGCCACCTCGATGGTGTCGTCGTCGAGTTCGAAGTCGTCCTCGTTGATGATGAGCTGCACGCCGGGCAGCTTCTCCATCTCGCGCAGCTCCTGCACGCTGAATTTCGCCTGCGCGACGCCGCGGCGGATGAACAGGTGCAGCACCTTGGCCTTGTTCCGCTGGATGCCCTCGTACACGTTGTCTGGAATGTCGGTCTTGGCCTTGAGGTCGTCCGCGTTGCGCATGAGCTCGCGGGCAACGTCCATCGCAACGTTGCCACCGCCGATCACGGCCACGTTCTCGGCCGTCAGCGGCCACTCGCGGGCGCCGGTCGGATAGCCGTCGTACCACTCGACGAACTTGGCCGCACCGTACACGCCGTCAAGGTCCGCGCCGGGCAGGCCGAGCGGCTTGTCCTTGACCGCGCCGGTGGCGAACAGCACCGCGTCGTAGCGGGCGAGCAGCTCGTCGAGCGTGACGTCCTTGCCGAATTCCACGTCGCAGTACAGGTGAATGTCGGGGTTGTCGAGCGTCTTCTCGAGCGCGTCGGCGATGAACTTGATGGACGGGTGGTCGGGGGCCACGCCGTAGCGGACCAGGCCGAACGGCACGGGCAGCTTCTCGAACAGGTCGATGCGGGCCTTGGTGCCGAGGCCGAGTTCCTCGCCGAGCTTCTTGAGCTGGCGAAGGAAAATATCGGAGGAGTACACGCCGGCCGGACCGGCGCCGATCACTGCGATGCGCAGTTCGTTCTCGTTGGTATTCGAAGATTCAGTCACGCGTTCCAGCCTATCGCAAGCCGCCGAATCGGGAAAGAGTGATTTTCGGTGGCCTGTTCCCTTATTCCCGGTCGAACAGGGCCGTGAGGGCCCAGAGGATGCTCACCACGTCGATGGCCTCCTGCAGGAACGCGCCAATCACCACCGGAATGAGGTTGAACGCGGCGGCGACCATGCCAACCACCGCGAGGCCCAACCCGAGCAGCACGGCCTGTAGCATCACGCGTTTGGTGCGGCGGGCGATCGCAATGGCCTGCGGTACGGCGGCGATGTCGTCGTTCATGATGACCACCTGCGCGGATTCCGAGGCGGCGGTGGACGTGCCGTCGGTCATGGCCACGCCGATGTCCGCCACGGCAAGCACCGGGGCATCGTTCACACCGTCGCCCACCATCATCGTGACGGGCGTGGCCGCCTTGACCGCCGCGACCTTGTCCTCCGGGAACAGTTCGGCGTGCACCTCGTCAATTCCCACTTCACGCGCGATGATTTCCGCCGAAGCGCGCTTGTCGCCGGTGAGCATGGTGAGCTTGGAAACGCCAAGCCTGTGCAGTGCGGCGAGCGCGGCTTTGGCGTTCGCGCGCGGCACGTCGCGCAGCACGATGCGCGCGATCAGTTGTCCGTCGATTGACACGTACGACGCCATTTCGTCCGGCGCCAGCATGCCGAATCGCGCGCGCGTGGCCTCCTGTGACTGTGATGCGGCGGCCGCGGCCACCGGCTGGAATCCATCATCGCGCGCGTCCGCGAACGACAGCCGCCCGACGCGCACCGCATGCCCGTTCACCGTTCCGCATATGCCGCGTCCCGATTCCTCGCGCACGTCCTTCACCACCGGCAGATCGGCCCCATGCCCAAGCCCGAACGCCCGACTGGCCGCGGCATCATCGCACTCCCGCTGTCCGTCCGCGAACCGCGCGTGCAGCCTCGCCGCGGCGGCCGCCCCGGCCTTCGCGATGCCGCGCGAGAGGATATGCACCGAATATCCTTCCACCACGCCGGCCATCATCAGCACATGGTCCTCATCCAGCCGCGTCTCAACCCCCGGCAGCATGTCCACGCGCACGACCTGCGGCTGCTTGACGGTCAGCGTGCCGGTTTTGTCGAAGAACACGTGCGTGACCTGTCCGAGCCGTTCGAGCACGTCCTGCGTTTTGATGAGCACGCCGGCCGCCGCGAGCCGCCCAGTTCCGGCGATGTACGCGACCGGCGCGGCGATGAGCAGCGGGCACGGCGTCGCGAGCACGAGCACCTGCGCGAATCGCGTCGGCACGCCGGACACGGCCCACGCAACACCGGCGATGATCAGCGACAGCACGGTGAACGGCACGGCGAGCCGGTCTGCCGTGCGCACGACAGCCGGACGCGACTCCTGCGCGGACGTCACGAGCGCGAGAATACGCTGATACTGCGAGTCGGCGGCACGCTTGGTCACGCGCATGGTGAGCGCGGTCGCGCCGTTGACCGCGCCGGACATGACGCGAGCGCCCGCGAACACTTCGCGCGGAACCGGTTCGCCGTTGATAGCGCTCAGGTCGAGCGTGGCGGAAACGGACATGAGTTCGCCGTCGACCGGCACGGTTTCGCCCGGCAGCACGACGATCACGTCGCCGACACGCACGTCGTCGACCGGAATGGTGCGCAGATGCCGCGCGTCCGCGATTTCACGGCTATCGGCGGAGGCCGTAGCGGACCGACGCACGGCGATATCGGACTGACGCACGGCCGGGCCGCACTCTTGCGGATGCCGACCGGTGATGGCGCAGACCGCATCGCGCCCAGCCGCGGTCGCATTGCGCCGTTGCACCGAGCCGTCTGCCGCGCCGGCACGCCCCCGCGGCCCCGATCCTCGCAGATCGACTGCCGGTACGGCACCGGTCTCCCCTGGCGCCCCGTTCACTCGTCGGAAGCCGTCATCGGACACAGCGGAACGCATGCCATCCCCGGTACCGGACGTCCTCGGCATACCGTCACGCTGCCCCCGTCCCACGCCCGGCAGCGAAACCACGTGCGCAGTCTGCGGCGCAGCCTGCAGCAGCGCGGTCAGACTGTGTTCGGCTTTGGCCTGCGCGTATTCCTCGATCGCCTCGCCGGACGAAATCATGAGCATGACCGCCCAGCTCGCCCAGTATTCGTGCACGGCGACGGTCGACAGAATCGCGACGACGGCCAGCAGGTCGACGCCGACCTGGCCGTGGCGAATGTCGTCGATCATGCCGCGGACCGTGTCGAATACGACGACCAATACCAGCGCGATGATCAGCCACTGGCCCACGCCAGGATCGCCCAAGATCGGCAGATGCACGGGATCAATTGGAGCCGCGACGTCGCCGATCGCCGCGTCGACACCGGCGCCGGCGACGCGGCCGGCACTGAAACCGATCGCACTGCCGGCCGCAAACCACGGACGCCACTCCCCCAGCAACGCCAGCGGCACGGCCGACGCGACGACCACGGGCAGCATCGGCACGAGTCGGCAGATGCGGAGGACAGCTTTGAAGAATCTGATGATGAGCTCTCTCATCACACGCTCCTTACGCTCGCATACGGGCCGATCGTGGCGGCGGTGCGAACGCGGGTATGCAGTCGCGTGACCGGCCTCGATCGGCGGTTCGGTCACGCCTTGTTAACCCACCGGCGGCTTTGCCCGGCAGCCCGCTGAACGCTGGACCGCCTCGCGCACCCTTCCGATACACGGCGTAAAGATGACATATTCAGTTGTTCGTTTTCATCATACCCGAGGCCTGCGACTTCGGTCTGCCACTGAGTCCGCGTTCGTGCCGTACCGTTCGCGCACAGCCGTATGGGCATGACAAAACGACCGTAAGTCGGCGGGATCATCGTGATCCCGACTCACTTACGGTCGTTTTGTCAATTCGCGCGACTGTCAGTTTCCCTGACCGTCGGCCCTGCGGTTTACCACATGCCGAACGGATCGGTCAGGCCGCCGTTGTCGCCGGTGCCGCCGTCGCTGTTGCCGTTCGAGTTGCCGTCGGAGCCGTTGCCGTATCCGTAGCCGTTCGAACCGTTGCCGTTCTGGTTGTTCTGGCTGTTGCCGTTCGAGTTGCCGTTGCTGTTGCCGTTCGACGAGCTGGACGAGCCGTTCACCGCGGACTCCTCCTGGTCGAGCGTCACGTCGACCTCCATGGTCTTGCCGTTGCGCACGATGGTCAGCGTGGCCTTGTCGCCGAGCGCCGCGGCGCGCACGTAGCCAAGCAGCGCGTAGTGGCTGTTGACCGCGTTGCCGTTGAACGCGACGATCGTGTCACCGGACTTCAGTCCGGCCTTGTCGGCGGGGCTGCCGGAGACGACCGCGGAACCGGACGTGCCTGCGGTGATCTTCGCGCCGGAGCGGGTCACGCCGTCGGCGGTGGCCGTGTCGGTGGTGACGGTGATGCCAAGCGCCACGTGCTTGACGGAGCCGCTCTTGATGATCTCGTTGGCGACGCGCTTGACGAGGTTCGCCGGGATGGCGAAGCCGATGCCGATCGAGCCGGCCGATTCGGACGAGCTTGCGGTGGACGCGATGGACGAGTTGATGCCGATCACCTGGCCGGCGCCGTTGAACGTCGGGCCGCCGGAGTTGCCCGGGTTGATGGCCGCGTCGATCTGGACCGCGTTGGTGAAGATCTCGTTGTTGTTGTCGTCGGTCACGGTCACCGGGCGGTTGAGCGCGGAGACGATGCCGGTGGTGGCGGTGTCGTCGTAGCCGAGCGGGTTGCCGATGGCCATGACGGCCTCGCCGACGGCGAGTTCGTCGGAGTCGGCGAACGTGACGGCCTTGAGGTCGCTCGGCGGGTTCTGCAGCTTGATGACCGCGAGGTCGGTGGTCGTGTCGGTGCCGACGAGCGTGGCGTTGTACATGTTGCCGTTGGCGAGCGTGACTTCGATCGACTGGGCGCCGGAGATCACGTGGTTGTTGGTCACGATGTGGCCTTCGGTGTCGATGATCGCACCGGAGCCCTTGGCGGTGCCGTTGGACAGCGTGGTCTGGATGGACACCACGGAGTCGGACACGTCGGAGGCCACGGTCTTCCAGTCGACGGCCTCGCCGCTCTTGGTGGTGGCCGAGCCGGAACCGGACTTGTTGGAGCTGACGCTGGACAGCGAGCTGCTGGTCGGCACGGTCACCCAACCGTAGGTGATGGCGCTCCAGCCAATGCCGAGGCACAGCGCAGCGGAGACGAGCGCGGCGACGACCGCGACGACCACGCCGTTGGCGGTTTTGGCACCGGACTTGCCAGCCGGCTGGCCCGGCTGACCGGGCTGACCCTGCGGGTTCTGGCCGAACGGCGGCATCGGCGGATAGCCGCCCTGCGGCTGGTTCGGCGCACCCTGCTGCGGCTGCTGGCCGGCGAGGAACGGGTTGCCGTACGGGTTGCGGTTGGCACCGTTCTGCTGGGCGCCCTGCTGCGGGTTCTGCTGATTCTGCGGCTGTCCCTGCTGGCCGAACGGATTGCTGCCGAACAGGCCGCCGAACGGCTGCGTCGGCTGGGACTGCGGGTTCTGCTGGCCCTGCGGCTGAGCGGAACCGGCCGGCTGGGTCGGGGTCGGGCCATACGCGCCGTACTCCGGTGCCGGACGGTACGGGCCGGAAGCGCTTTCGGATGCGGGTTGGTCCTGCGGAGCCGTGCCCGTCGAACCGTTGCCGGCATTGGAGACGACCGTGGTTTCGCCGGCGGCCGCCGCATAGTTCGGCGCATCGTTCACCGGCGATTCCGGAGCGGCCGAGGCGGGTGCCATCTGCACCGTCGGCTGTTCGCCGTTGTCTGGCGTGGTGGGCAGCGCCACGGTGGGCTGCTCGTTGGTGTCGTTGGTGTTGGAGGTGGAAGTCGTGTTGCTCGCGCCGTCGGCATGCTGCGGCTGCGCGTTCTGGTCGCCGTTGGCGTACCAGTTGTTGTTCTCTTCAGCCATTGTTGCTCCTTAGGTTGTTGCCGGGCTTTCGTCTGCCCCTTGCGGCCGGCCCGGTGAACTGCTACCTAAGAGTAAAGATTCTCGCTCTGGAAGTTTCCTGAATGTTTGTTGGAAGGAATAATCGAATTGTCTTTCGATTCTCGCAACGGCTCGGCGCGCTCCGGCCCCACTATCCCGTTTGCGGGCAAAGGGTCAATCCGCACCATCCGGTTGAGCTTCCTACCGGACTTCGCCTAGAGTGAAGCGTATGACGAGTCTTTTGGATCATCCGCGCGGCGCCGAGCCCGGCAAGCCCGGCGATCGCAGCGCGTTCAACTTTGAAACCATCACGCGTCTGCCCGATGCGGCGGACGGCAAGGGCCGCGGCGGCGCACGCTACGGCCGCACCGGTATCCTGCACACGCCTCACGGCGACATCCATACGCCCGCGTTCGTGCCGGTCGCCACGCAGGCCGCGATGAAGGCCGTACTGCCCGAGACGATGCGCGAGGCAGGCGCACAGTGCATGCTGTCGAACGCCTTCCACCTGTACGAACGCCCCGGCGAGGACGTGCTCGACGCCGCCGGCGGCCTGGCGAAGTTCATGAACTGGGACGGCCCGACGTTCACCGATTCTGGCGGTTTCCAGGTGCTCTCGCTTGGCGCCGGATTCAAGAAGACGCTGGCGATGGACGTGACCGGCATGAAGTCGGACGATGTGATCGCGGATGGCAAGGAGCGCCTCGCGTTCGTGGACGAGGACGGCGTGACGTTCAAGTCGCCGCTCAACGGTTCCCTGCACCGTTTTTCCGCCGAGATTTCGATGGGTATCCAGCACAAGATCGGCGCGGACATCATGTTCGCGTTCGACGAGCTGACCACGCTCATGAACACGCGCCGCTATCAGGAGGAGTCGGTCGAGCGCACGTATCGTTGGGCGCAGCGCTGCGTCGCCGAGCATCAGCGGCTGACCGAGGCGCGGCTCGGCAAGCCGTATCAGGCGCTGTATGGCGTGGTGCAGGGCGCGAACTACGAGGATCTGCGCCGGCATGCGGCCGAGCAGATCGCGTCGCTGGACTTCGACGGCGTGGGCATCGGCGGCGCGATCGAGAAGCGGATCATCGGCGACACGTGCGCGTGGATCTGCGACGCGATGCCGGAAAGCCGGCCGCGCCACGTGCTCGGCATCGCCGCGGTGGACGACATCTTCGCGTGCGTGGAGAACGGCGGTGACACGTTCGACTGCGTGGCGCCGGCTCGCTGCGGCCGCAACGGCGCGATCTTCACGCGCGACGGCCGTTACAACGTCAAGCGCGCCGAGTTCAAGTTCGATTTCGGCCCGCTCGAGGAGGGCTGCGACTGCTACACGTGCACGCACTATTCGCGCGCGTACGTCGATCATCTGCTGCGCGCCCGCGAGTTCAACGGGTTCACGCTGGCGACGATCCACAACGAGCATTTCTTCATCAAGCTGCTCGACGACATCCGCGCGTCGATCGACGGCGGCTATTTCGACGAGTTCCGCGACGAAACGCTCGCCCGCTTCTACGCGCGCGGCTCGCGCGGTTGAAACCGTACAGCCGCCGCAACGCGCGACGATCCCGTGGCTGTTCTCGGGTGGGATCGTCGCGTGATCCGGGCCGCACGGCGGCTCGTGGTATGCCGTCGGCAGGGTTGCAGATAGGACCGCGACGGGACCGCAGGCGCGAGATTATCTGTCGCGGGATTACCTCGTCACAGGCAGGCGATGTTGCTGTCGGTGCGTGATTCCGTGCCGCCGACCAGCGCACGCCCGCCCCAGCCGGAGCCGGACGCCGCATCGTCCGTCGCACGGATTGCCGCATCGCCGGTTGCCGCGTCCCAGTCGCCGACGCGCATGATCATCTGCCCGCGGCCGAAGTCGGCCGTTTCGAGGCTCATGCTCATCTCGTGCCCGCGTCGGGCCAGCTCCCGTGCGATCACAGGATCGAACCGCGTCTCCACGCGAGTCGCGTTGCTGCGATCCCACCGCCAGCGCGGCGCGTCGAGCGCCTGCTGCGGGTCCATGCCGAAGTCAATCGCGTTCATCGCGACCTGCACGTGGCCCTGCGGCTGCATGTACGCGCCCATCACGCCGAACGGTCCGACCGGCCGGCCGTCGCGCATCAGGAATCCCGGAATGATCGTGTGATACGTGCGCTTGCCCGGCTTGAGAGCGTTCGCAAGCGACGGGTCGAGCGCAAAATCGGCGCCGCGGTTCTGCAACGCTATGCCGGTGCCGGGCACGACGATGCCCGACCCGAATCCCATGTAGTTCGACTGGATGTACGAGACCATGTTGCCTTCGCCGTCCGCGCAGCACAGGTACACGGTGCCGGACGTGGACGGTGTGCGCGTCGTGCGCACCTTGGCCGTCTCGCCGATCAGCCGCGCCTTCTCCTCGCCGTATTCGGGAGCAAGATAACGCGCGTAATCAACATCCGTGTCGTCCGGATCGGTGACCACGTCGAACGCGTCCGCGAACGCGATCTTGATCGCCTCGATCTGCCGGTGGTACGCGAGCGCGCGGTCCGTTCCGGTAATGTCGAAGTTGCGCAGGATGTTGAGCGCCATGAGCGCGACGATGCCCTGTCCGTTCGGTGGGATTTCGCACACTTGCCAGCCGTCGCGGTAGTCGAGCCGCATCGGGTCGACCCAACGCGGTGCGTATGCGGCCAGATCGTCGTATCGCAGGTAGCCGCCGGCCGCGCGGCTTGCCACGTCGATCGCGCGCGCTAGGTCGCCTTCGTAGAACGAGCGCGCGTTCGTCGCACCGATGTCGGCCAGCGAGTCGGCGTGATCCGGCAGCGTGACGACGTCGCCAGCGCGCGGCGTGCGCTGGTCGTCGCCGCGCGTGAATGTGCGGAACCATTCGTCGAACCGGCCGTCGGCGTTCTCCCGACGATACACATCGGCCGAACGCCGCCACCAGTACGCGAGATTCGGGTTTGCAGCGTAGCCGTTGCGTGCGTAGTCGACGGCCGGTGCGAGATCGTCGGACAGTGTGAGCCTGCCGTAGCGTGCGTTGAGTGCAGCCCATGCGGCGGGCGCGCCCGGCACGGTGACCGGTGTCCAGCCGAAGCGCGGCATGCGTCCGTCCGCGGTCGCGTTGCCGTCCGCGAGCACCCGGTCGATGGAGATGCCGCGCGGCGCCGGGCCGCTTGAGTTGAGGCCGATCAGACGCTGTTCGCGAGCGCTCCACGCGATGCAGAACGCGTCCGATCCGAGGCCGTTGGACATCGGTTCGACGACGGTGAGCGCGGCCGCCGCCGCGATCGCAGCATCGAACGCGTTGCCGCCCTCGAGCATGACCTGCAGGCCGGCGGCCGACGCCTGCGGTTCGGAGCAGTTGACCATGGCCCGGTTCGCGTAGATGGGAAAGCGCTGGGACGGATACCGCTGGGCGAGCGGGTCGAAATTCACGGTTGCCATGCATCCATTATCGCGCCGATGACGGCCCAACCGCAGCCACGTACCTTCTCTGTAGTCCGAACACGGTCACGCCTATAGTCTGCCGATCCAGACAACGTGGCCGGATGCAGACAGCACGATACGCTGAATTGTGGGGTTTTACGTGGGGGGTCCATGACCTTGGACGTGTACGCCAACCTGTTCGATGCCGACTTAGACAACGTGGCCGACCGAATGAACAACACATTGCGCAGCCTGAACGCCTGAAATTGTGGCACATTTTATGGCACATTTTCCCTCGTTCGGCAGATACAGAAAAGCCCCGAATCGTTGGTATTTCAACGGTTCGGGGCTTTCATCCCTGCGTGCGAGTGGGGGGAGTTGAACCCCCACGAGCATACACTCACTGCCACCTGAAGACAGCGCGTCTACCATTCCGCCACACTCGCAGACAATCGATTAAGATACACCCATATCCGCGATTGCACAATCTTCGGCGTGTCGCGCCATTTTGCAACGGAAATCATGTCCCGTCAAACCGATGCACAAGCCGCTGCGCAACCTATCGCCGGCCACCGCAACACAGCCGATCTGGCAGCGTCTCCGCCCCGCGCGCACAGCCGCATAATTCGACAGCAACGGTTCACCCCAGCGCGCACGACTCCACCCCGCGAGCGCAGCCATATACCTTTCATCACAACGACACGATGTCCGCACCGAACGGCCACAACGCCAGCTTGGCCATCTTGAACGACTGGATGCCGAACGGGATTCCAATGATCGTCACGCAGTTGAGCAGGCCGGCGCCCACGTATCCGAGCGCCATCCACACGCCAACCAGCACCAACCACACGATGTTTGCCAGCGTGGAGCCGACGCCGCCCCGATACACCACGGTCTTGCCGAATGGCGTGAGCGTGAGTTCGGCCATTTTGAATGCCTGGATGCCCAGCGGAATGCCGATGATCGTCACGCACAGCACGAGCCCGACGATCGCCCATCCCAGCGACAGGAACAGTCCGCCCAGAATCAGCCACAGGATATTGCCTAAAAGTCTCATGCACTTATCTTGTCACGCCGTCCCACACGCAACGGTCCGGGAAACCACTGATTTTCCCCTGAATCAACGGACCGGATCATTCATCGTCATCATCAGCGCCGCACGGGCGGGCTCGACGGCCGTTTCCCGCGTCGACTCGCGTTCATCGGACCGCTGTGTCTCGTCCGTTCGACCCCACGCCACGCATCACGCGCATCATGCGCATCACATCAATCCGCCTTACAGTGACAATCCGGCATTCCGTCACGATTTGTCATCGCCCGAATCGCCAATCCCTCCTGCTATCGTTTGCATAAAGACGGGACGCGCACGCGCGATCCCCGCGCATCCCCGGCATCCAGCGGACGGAAGGAGCCTCCAATGACGGCGAACAATGCACGCGACGACTGGTGGAAGCAGGCGGTCGTCTACCAGATCTATCCGCGCAGCTTCAAGGACGTAAACGGCGACGGCCTCGGCGACATCGCCGGCATCACCGAGAAAATGCCGTATCTCAAGGCGCTCGGCGTGGACGCGATCTGGCTGAGCCCGTTCTATCCGTCCGATCTGGCCGACGGCGGCTACGACGTGATCGACTATCGCAACGTCGACCCGCGTCTCGGCACCATGGACGACTTCGACGAGATGGCCGCGGCCGCGCGCGAGGCCGGCATCAAGATCATCGTCGACATCGTGCCGAACCACACGTCAAACAAGCACAAGCTGTTCCAGGCCGCCCTCGCCGCCGCTCCCGGCTCCCCCGAACGCGACCGGTACATCTTCCGCGAAGGCCGCGGCGAGCACGGCGAACTGCCGCCGAACGACTGGCAGGCCATGTTCGGCGGCCCCGCGTGGGAGCGCGTGCCGGACGGCCAGTGGTACCTGCACATCTTCACCAAGGAGCAGCCGGACGTCAACTGGAACAATCCGGACATCCACGCGGAATTCGCGAAAACGCTGCGTTTCTGGTCCGACCACGGCGCGGACGGCTTCCGCATCGACGTGGCGCACGGCCTCGCCAAGGATCTCGACAGCGTCCCGCTCGCGGACATGCCGGCGGACACCGTGCAGGACGGCCTGTGCCACGACGGCACGAGCCCACTGTGGGATCGCCCGGAAGTGCACGACATCTACCGCGAGTGGCGAGAGATTTTCAACGAGTACGATCCGCCAAGGTTTGCAGTCGGCGAGGCGTGGGTGGTGCCGGAGCACCAGCATCTGTACGCGAGCACCGACGAGCTCGGCCAGGTGTTCAATTTTGAGTTCGCGAAGGCGAACTGGGATGTGCGCGAAATGCGCGCGGCGATCGCCGAGGGGCTTGATGCGGCGGCCGAGACGGGCGATTCGACGACCACGTGGGTGATGAACAACCACGATGTGCCGCGCAGCCCGTCGCGTTACGGCCTGCCGCAGGTGACGCGCACTCCGTATCACCAGCTGGCGCACGATTGGCTGCTGCGCAACGGCGGCACGTACGAGGAGGATCGCGAGCTGGGCGCGCGCCGTGCCCGCGCCGCCGTGCTCATGGAAATGGGCCTGCCGGGTTCGGTGTACGTGTATCAGGGCGAAGAGCTGGGTCTGCCGGAGGTTGCGGACATCCCGTGGGATCGTCTCGAGGATCCGACGCCGTTCAACTCGCGGCGCAATTTCACCGACAAGGGCCGCGACGGCTGCCGCGTGCCGCTGCCGTGGGATTCGACGGACGTGCCGGCCGTGGCGAACTGGTCGCCCGCGCCGGCTGCCGAGCACGCGTTCGGTACGGGCGCCTCGTTCGGTTTTTCGCCGGCCACGCGCCCGGACGGTTCGCATGCGGCCGATCCGCACCTGCCGCAGCCGTTGTGGTTCAAGGATTACGCTGCCGATGCCGAGGATCGCGATGCCGGGTCGATGCTGAATCTGTATCGCCGCGTCATGTCGTTGCGTGCCGGCCTGCTGACGGCCACCGGCGACGTGTCGTCGTTCGATTGGCTGGAGTTGGGCGATGACGTGATCGCGTATCGTCGTCCGAGCACGGATGATGACGGCCGCGCGTTCGTTAACGTCACGAATTTCGGCGTGGACGCGATCGAATTGCCGTCCGGCGAACCGGTGCTTGCGTCGGTGCCGCTGGTCGACGGCCTGCTGCCGTCCGATGCGTCCGTCTGGCTGCTGCAGTAGCGATGTCGCACGCATGCGGACGCGCATGCGTGTAACAGTGCGTGTAACAGTGAACGTCAGGCGGCAAACGTCGGCTTGCATCGTGCACGATATCGGCGATGCCGTGCACGACGGCAGGCCAGCGTTTGCCGCGGTGAGCATGTTGTCAATCAGCATGCGTTGGCATGCACGTATCTTGGACGACTCGTGCCTGCAGACGCATGTACGTCAGCAGTTCCAGCGTTCGATCACGCGGTCGCCCTTGTAGACGGACAGGATCGAATAGTGCGCGGTGTCGAGGCGCAGCAGCCGCGCGAACTGCGGCTCGACGCCCAGCCAGCGCGATGTCAGGACGCGCAGCACGTGCGCGTGCGCGACGAACAGCACGTTGCGTCCGTCCTCGAGCAGCGGCATGGCCTGATCGATGGCCAGCTGCACGCGCTCGTACACGTCCTGCAACGATTCGCCGGCGCCGTTGTGCACGGTGATGCGTTCGCCGCCGGGCAGCGTCTCCTCCCATTCGCCTTCCATGGACGGGTCGAGCGCGTCCGGCCCGTCGCGCCACACGTCCCACGAGCCGCCGTGCATCTGCGCCACGGTCTGCCGCGTGCGGCCTTCCGCACGGCCGTAATCCCATTCGGCCAGCGCCGGCAGCGTCTGCGGCTGGAAGCCGGCCAGACGCGCGGTTTGCTGCGCACGTTTGAGCGGGCTGGCGAACATGCAATCGTCGTCAAACCCTTCCGGGAATAGACTGCGAATACGTTTGCCGGCATCCAGCGCCTGTTCTTCGCCGGTTGCCGTCAGGGGAATGTCGGTGCGTCCCGTGTGCTGCCCGGAGACGCTCCATGCGGTTTCCCCATGCCGCAGGAGCACCAACTGTCCGGTTGCGGCCGCCTTGCCACTGTTCGTTTGACTCATATGACTCACTCTACTCACGTCGCATGGCTTTCGCATCGGTTTGCCCTCTTTTTGCGGCGGCATGTTCCGCATGGACATGGGAGCGCATCGATGGATGCAGCCGTGTGCTGTCGCGTCGCATGCACAGACATGCCGTGGCCCGCGTCGTTACCTCGCCAAATAATGTTGAGCATGACCGATGTTCAGGCAGAGTCGACCGCCGATCAGATCATCGCCGTGTTCGACAAGATCAACGAGAAGGTGGATGCCATGCGCGCGAAGCGGATCAACGATCCCGATTCCCTCGGCGACAAGTTGCTGAAGTTCGCCCTGCCGTCCGTCGCCGGCTTCGTTGCCGGCAAATTGTTTACGTTTGCGTGGAATCGCAGTGTGGGCCGCAATCGCAAGGCCGCGATGCCGGCTGGCACAGCCGGTGCCGGTTCGCTCGGCGACGGCGTGGTCGACGAGAAGGAAAGCCTGATGATGAGCGTGCTGTTTTCCGCACTGTCGTCGGCGGTCGGCGCAGCGGTGTCTCAGCTGTCCGATCGCGGTTCGCAGGCGATTGTCGATCGTCGTCACCGTCGCCGGAACGACTGACGGTCGAACGGCCGCATCGTCGCGGAATCGTGCGCCGTATGACTTCGGCTCTGGTCGAAAGCCGCGACCGGTTATGGCCATCGCGACTATCGGCGGCGCGGTTTGTAGCCTTTCTTGCGTGAGTGCGGCTTAAGCTGCTGGTTGAGCGGCACCGCGCGATAACTGTTGTTCGGATCGCGATGCGTCAAGTGCCATGTGCCGCAGTATTCGCAGCGATATACCCACAGTTCCGCGCCGCGCTCACGCAAGCTTTGGTCGGCGGCTTGTTCCGCCTGCGCCTTGTCGTGATACATGATTTTGTTTGATTCGGTACAGCGCTTGGGAACGAAGTAGTGCATGGTAGTAACCGTAATACAAATGATGCAATGTTTGGTGTGGGTATGGTAATGGCCTCGGGAGCATTGTGCTCGACCGGGGCCATTCATATGTGTTGATGCGGCGGTGTGCTACTCTCCCACACTCTGTCGGGTGCAGTACCATTGCCGTGCCAGGCCTTAGCTTCCGGGTTCGGAATGGAGCCGGGCGTCTCACCTGGGCCATGACCGCCGCAAATCTTTAATTAACAGTTAAACAAGCATGCTCGTTTAACC
>NZ_JGYN01000012.1 GCF_000741165.1 Bifidobacterium biavatii DSM 23969
CCTCTGGCGGTAGCCGGAATCCCCGCCCGTGGCACTCTTCTTACACGAAATCAACAGTATGCAGCTTTATCAGCTCTTCGCGTTGTGGTGTGTATGACATGTACGCCTGTTGTATCGGAATCGCGCTGTCACGCGATGCCGTGTTGTCGGCGGCAGCAATCGCTGCCGCACCCCGAACGGTTGCGACGCTCCCCAATGCTGGCGGTAGCTCTCGGCCCCCTCGGCTGAGGGGGCTCCCGGCGAAGCCGGGTGGGGGAGCGTCGCGGCGCTACGCGCCGCCAGCAAGCACAGCATCGCGCACAGCGCGATTCCACAATCAAGGCCGTGACAGTCGCAGCTTTCCCTCAGCCCGTTCCTTCTCGATTTGACCCTTCGCATTGTGGCGTCGTGTATGACACTGACGTGACTGTTGTGCCGGCATCGCACCGCCACCCGCGGCGCAGCATAGGCGCGACTGCTTATATACGGTGTGGCAGCCTGGGAAGAACTTCATCTCGGTATGTGGATGATGAAAGAGAGCTGTTTTGCAACCGTAATCACGACACGCCGTGGTTGAAAATTTATGAAAATGGCGGAATAACGCCATTGTTAGCGCGACCTTTTTTGCATCATGCCTCCGACTGCCACTTTCCCAGCTTGCCTAATGAAACCGTTCGCAGTATGGTAGGGGGCTAGGGAGATGCGGTAGACAGAACAGTGCCCTACGCAGGTGAGAGAGGCTGCCAGAAGCGGCGACGATCACCTGCAAACGTACGCTGTGCTGTTTGCCTGCTATTGACTGGGCAACGGATGAGGATGCGCCCGCAGTCGTCGCGCATTCGAGTCGGAACGACGAACGACCACACGGCCGAGGGCGGCACCCAAGCGATACGCCCGAAGGAGAGAGCGATGCTATCACTGACAACCCGTAAGCGGGGGGGGGGTATACGCTAACCGACTAGCGGCGTCTGCCCTCGCCGTCTCCATGATGTTCGGTACCGCTCTCGCCGGCATCATCACCTCTCCCATTGCCGCTTACGCCAGCGATGCCCGCGCTAATCAAAACGGTGTAGCTGGTCTGTGCACGCCTACCGTCGGTACGATGGGTGATTCCAGCAGCGATATCAACTCTTCTGATACTGGTGTCGCCACCTATGTCGGTGGTGACATGTTCATCGGCAAGCGCAGCAATAATCTGGCAAACAATAATGGTGCTACCGGTGGTGGTCCTGATGGTTCGTATGCGGCCGAGGCCGAAGGTGCAACCATAGTCAACGGCAACCTGTACTCGAAGTTGAAGAAGGGTTTCTTCAACATGGGCATGGTTGCATTCGGTTCGCAGTTCGTGCCGGAGCAGGGCACGCAGGTGCTTACGGTTGGAGGCAATTCCAACAGCACTATTCCGAGTGGTCACGCGTATGCGTGGAAGGACCCTGAAGCTCCGACGCCGGATAAGGATAAGGGCCGGTCTGTTGTTGGTCTTACCGATAACTACAAGATCAACAATGAGACTGGTGCCGAGTCGAATTACACGGCTTCCATTGCCGGTTCGGAAAGCCAGCTGTACGGTTATGACGGTCAAACTATATTCTCTGCCGTGACACCGTATTCCGGTACCAAAGATCACGTGAAGTGGAACCAGTCAGATACGCTGAAGAGCATTCACGGTTTGAAGAATGATGCCGGCGATAATGTCGACTCCTCTGATTTCTCTAATTACGGTCAGTACCTCAAGGATCTGTCCGCTCAGATGAAGAGCTACAAGGGCACCGACGAGATGAAGGTGACCGTCGCTGAGAACGATTTGACCACGGATGATGTCAACAACCCCGGCTCGAATTATGTGCGTTATAAGTACAACTACGGCAAGGGCAAGGAGACTTCCTACAAATTCACATTTGCAAACAACTCTCTCAAAGAGAAGCTGCTGGTGTTCCACGGTGACGGCAAGTCCGCGTTGCAGGTATTTAACGTGGATTCCAGCATGCTGGCTACAACCAGCGATCAGACTGGTATCAGCTACAAGTTCGAGAACATCCCCGAAAACACATCCATCGTCATCAATGTGACTGGTAGCAACAAGAACATCGATTTCCATAACGGATGGCGTTTTCTGTGGACTGACACGGACGGGAATACGGTTGACCTGTCTAATGGCTACTGGGACCCGTCGTATATTAACAGCACCGATCAAAAGCAGAAGACCGCATTTGAAACGTATGCGGAACGAGCTTCTAAGATCCTCTGGAACTTTGCTGATGCCGACAATGTCACCATTCGTGGCGGTAAGGCGTCCGGCAACGTGGAAGTGAAGAATTACGTCAACCATAACAATGCGTGGAACAATGCGGACGGCATCACCACTGATGATGACCCCGCTGCTGCGATGATGGGTTCCATCTTGGTACCGACCGGCAATTTCGAGTCACATGTGAGCACGAATGGCCGCGTATGGGTTGGCGGAGACTTCTCCATGTACAATCCGAGCAACACCAAGAATGGTGAAGGTAAGGCGTTCATCAACGACGGTGGTCAGAAGACTGCTTCTGTGATCGATATGGATCAGGAGCGTCACAATCTGCCGTGGTCGGGTAACTATACGTCGCAGTGCGCTGCGCTCGAGTGGACGAAGGTTGACGCTGCGGACACATCGAAGAAGCTCGCCGGTTCCAGCTGGGCGATCTACGCCACTGAGAATGATGCTAAGAACGGCACGAACCCCCTCAAGCTCGTCACCGACAACGAGCCGATCGTCGACCTCAACGGCGCGGACGGCATCATCAAGGTCGGCGGCCTGAACACGAACGCCACCTACTACGTCAAGGAGATCGGCGCCCCGCAGGACTACGAGCCGAGCGACACCATATATATGGTCAAGTCCGGCAAGGAAGGCACCACCGTCACTGTTGAATACGGTACGGATGCCAAGTTCAACACTGATGGCACTGTCTCAAACAATGCCAGTAAGGTTGCGCCCGACGGCAAGATCGGCAACGACAAGAAGGGCACGTCCCTGACGTGGAAGAAGACCAAGGAAGACGGCACGTCCCTGCTCGCCGGTTCGTCGTGGACGCTCACCAAAAAGGGTGAAAACGGCGGTGCCGACCAGTCATGGACCGTCAAGGACAACACGGTTCGCGCAAACGGCGTCAGCATCTACCGTACTTCGGATACGGCCAACCCGATCACCGAGCTGACGATGAACATGACCGAGACCGTCAACCTGACGACCAAGGTCACGCCGAGCACCGCCGTGCAGAAGGTCTACTGGAGCAGCCAGACCGAGAACTACAAGAACATCCTGCGCATCGACCTGAACGACGACGGCACGTCCACCGCGTACACGATCGGACCTGGCACGGTCAAGGCGACTGTCTGCACCGTGTCCGAGAAGAACGGCAACGGCAATAAAGTCGAGCCGGTCTGCGCGGATCTGACCGTCACCGTCTCCGCGAACGTTCCCGACGTCTCGACATTCAGCGTCAAGCACGGTAATACGGAACTGCCGAACGGCAGCAGCATCGATCTGATCAAGGACAGCACCGCGCAGCTGACCGTCACCGCAACAACCGCGGACGGTGCCGCCGTCACGCCAACGTACGCATCCAGCAATACGAGCGTCGCCACGATCGACGAAAACGGTAAGATCACCGCCGTCGCGGCTGGTACCGCGAGCATCACGGTAACCGCCGGCACGCAGTCGCGCGCGATCATCGTGAACGTGACCAACGAAGCCCCGGTGCAGTACACGTACATTTACTTCCCGTCGAGCGGCGAGGGCGCGTGGGGCGCGGATATCATGCGGGTGCATTACGGCACCGGCAGCAACTGGCAGGATTCCGAAAACATGACCGTCGCCACATGCGACGGCAACTGGAAGGTCGCCCGTATTCCGCGAGTGACCGCGAGCAATGTGGAATTCGGGTTCAAGCGTAACGGGGATGATAAAGCTTGGTACGGCAAGAATGGCGGCGGCAACTTCACGTTCCCGGCGAACGCTGAGGCCGTGACCGTGTCCGGCGGCAATATGACTGCCGGTTATCCGTCTAACTCGTCGTGTTCCCCGGTCAAGCCGATGTCGCTTGATCTGGACGAGGCTGATGTTGCGGATGGGCAGTCTGCGGATGTTGCTGACGAAGCGTCGTTGACTGACGCTGCCGAGTCTGCTGAGTCCGGCGAAACTGCCGCCGATGATGCTGATACGACTGATCGGTCCGCGGATACGGCGGATGATGCCGCGGATGCTGCGGCCGGTCAGTCCGATGCAGCAGCTGGTGCCGAGGATGCCGTGGCCGATGCGATTGCGGACGAAGAGCAGTCCGGTGAGACGGTCGAGCATAAGACGCGGGCTGTCGTGGACGCGCAGGCTGTGGCTGACACGTTGGATGATGTGGATTCCGACGCGGGCGAGTTCAAGGTCATCGATCTTGACCCCGGCACGTACTGGCTGACCGAGTCCGGTGCGCCTGACGGGTACACGGTGAATGCGAACGTGTACAAGATCACGATCGACAAGGACGAGAAAGGCGCTCTTCAGGTCAATTGGGAAGGCGGCTGGCCGAGCCTCGAAAAGGCGAATGCCAACCAGGACTTCAACAAGAACCTGAAGCCGGGTGATGGCAATGCCATTTCCGACAAGCCGACCGAGATCACTTGGTACAAGGTGAGTTCGGAGGATAAGAACCCAACCGCTGATACGTACCTGAAGGGTGCGCAGTGGAAGCTGACGTTTACTCCGCCGACTGGTTCGACTGGCACTAATACCACCGTGTACTGCGTGGTTGATGGTAAAGGTGATATCGCCCAGTCTGACAGCAAGCCGACTTGTACCGGTGAGAAGCTGTCTGATGTAAGCAAGACCGATCAATCCGGCAACGTGCAGAACGAGGCTGACGGCATCATCAAGCTGACCGGTCTCAAGTTCGGTTCGTACGAGCTGGTGGAGACGGTGGCGCCGGCTGGATATGACTTGTCGTCAGTGACGTACAAGTTCACGATCGGTTCGACGGCTGGTACGGTGCAGATTCATCGTCCTGTGACTTCGACGTCAGCAGTACAATCCGATGCCGACGTGTCTGGGAATGTGTCATTGTCCGATTTCGGTATCGTGCCGTTGAGTTCCGAGCAGGAAGAAGATGTCGAGGGCAACAAGATCCCGAACAACCCGGGTGTGGAGCTTCCCGCGACCGGCGGTGAGGGTACGTCCGTCTTCCTCCATTCCGGCCTGATCGCCGTTCTCGTGGCGACGTTCGGCTTGGCCCTGATGGCAAGGAGGCGTCGCTCATGAATCGTCTCTCCCCGAAGGGAGGTCCTCCATAACCTTCCCTGTCATTCGTTGAAGGAGCCCCGCTGTCGCGGCGCGGCCTCGCCTACGGCGAGACAGTGTTGCTAGCTCGCCTCCGGCGAGCAGCCGCCGCTCCCTCAATAGCTCAAGAATCCTCTCAAGCTGGCGGTAGCTCTCGGCCCCCTCGGCTGAGGGGGCTCCCGGCGGAGCCGGGTGGGGGAGCGTTCACCACTCCACGAACCCAGAAATCCTCCAAAAGCAACAGAACTAGGCGGGGAAACCTACGGGTGTTAAGGAACGCCCAATCTCCCGCCTCCTCACCAAGATTTTCATAACTTAACCCAATCCAAATCAAGGAAGATCACTCAAAGGAGTAATCATGAAGAAGTTAGGCAAGGCCGTTCTCGGCCTCGTGGCCGCCGTGGCGATGCTCGTCACCGGCCTCGTAGCCCCCACCACCGCTTTCGCGGCTGGATCGCATACGATCACTATCAAGAATGATGTAGCTGGTTATAGTTATACCGCTTATCAGGTGTTTGCCGGCACGTTGAGTGATGATGAGAAGACTCTGTCTAACATCACTTGGGGCGAAGGCGTCAAAGGCTCTGAGATTCTGACCGAGCTGAAAGGCATTAAGACTGACAGCGGTTCTGCCCTGATCGTGGTCAAGACTACGGGTGAGGGTGGCCAACAGCAGACTAACAAGGTTAACCCGTTTGCTGGTATCGCGGACGATGCGAATGCTGCGAAGAATGTGGCTGATGTGCTCGGCCAGAACAACACTAACAGGGATTTCGCTAAGGCCTTCGCTAAGATCGTCGCTAAGCACCTGACCGACGACGCTACTAAGAAGCATGTTGCGGAGGCGCAGATGGCAGGTGACAAGACCACTAGTTACAAGTTCTCTGGTCTCGCCGACGGCTACTACATCATCATGAACGACAGTGTTCCGTCCACTGATGATGCTGCTTACACTGAGTACATGCTCAAGGTCGTCAAGGATATTAAGGATCTTGAGCCGAAGAGCAAGGTGCCGGGGTTCACTAAGAAGGTTCAGGAGAAGAACGACTCCGCTGCTACTTCTACCACTGATCCGAAGAACCCGTCCGACTGGCAGGATGGCGCCGACTACGATATCGGTGACTCGGTTCCGTTCCAGCTGACTGCCACTCTGCCGGACGATGCAACTCGTTTTGCTGCTTACGATACCTATAAGCTCACTTTCCGTGATCAGCAGAGCGGGGGTCTGGACACCCCCAGCACCTTCACGGTCACGGTCGTTTCGAAGGACGGTCGGACGACTACCACGATCCCGCAGACTGGCAAGAAGACCAATGCTCAGGGTACCGTGGAGGATCACCCCAACTTTACGGTTCAGGCTCCGACTCAGGTTGAGACGCTGGATGGTGATACGTTCCGTATTGCTTTCACCGACGTTAAGGATCTCTATACCGCTCCTGAAGATGGTGCTGCTGGTACCAAGATCACTGTTGCTGCTGGTGACAAGATCGTCGTCGACTACAACTCCACGCTGAATTCTAAGGCTGTGATTGGTGAGCCGGGCAACCCGAACAAGGCTCGCCTCGAGTACTCCAACAATCCGAACGACGAGGGTGAGGGACACTCCCCGTGGGATGACGTCACCGTCTTCACCTTCGACCTCAACGCCAACAAGGTCGACAAGGATGGTCAGCCTCTGAAGGGTGCCGGCTTCCGCCTGGAAAAGTGGGTTGTTGACGAGAAGGCGAAGCAGGGTTCTTGGGTGACCGTGGGTGAGCAGGGTCCGTGGCAGAAGGCCGAAGCTAGTGACTCCGTTACCGCTGGAACTGCGGACCAGTGGGGTTACAAGCTCGTTAACGGTAAGAGGGTTGATGCCACTGAGGATGCCGACAAGCCGACTTCGTTCAAGTGGACTGGCGTTGATTCTGGTACCTACAAGCTTTCTGAGATCCAGACGCCGGATAGCACTTACAACAAGATTGACGACCAGTACTTCGCGGTCGAAGCCACTTATTCCACTAATCATGATCAGACGACTCCGGGTCCGACCACGGTGACATTCAAGTTCTATTCAGCCGATGCTTCTGGCGTGGTTGATAAGAGCAAGGAACTGAAGGATAGCTGGTCGGTGACGAATCGTAAGGAAACTGATCCCACCGACAACAAGGTTGAGCACACCTACAACACCGGTTTCTCCACGAACATCGTCAACGTCAAGGGTTCCGAGCTTCCTGAAACTGGTGGCATCGGCACGGTGATCCTCTACGCGCTTGGTGGTGCGTTCGTGGTGGCTGCTGGCCTGTGGTTTGGTCTGCGTCGTCGCTTCTCCAACCGCTGAATAGTGGGTTGATAGTCCTCATTCTGAGGATTTCCTAGGGTTCTTTGCTTCGCTTCGTTGTCGAGACGGAGCGAAGCAAAGAACCTCTTGTATCTTTGTGGGATCTCTGTGGGGAGACGATGTTGACTAACGCAAACAGTGGCCACGGTACTGATCGTGGTTGTGGCGTGAGAGCGCTGGGGGCGCGCTGGGTGACGAGTGTCCTTGCAGCGGTCTGCTCACTGGCTCTTTTCGTAACGGGTTTTGCTGTGGTGTTTCCTGTGTCTACCGCGTATGCGGAAGATACGGGGAGTATCACGGTGAATTATCAGGATGATGATGCTCCGGTTCCCGGTGCAAAAACTCACCTCTATCATGTGGCTGACTGGAACGATGCTAATAATGGGTTTACGCCGATGAGCCAGTTCAAGGAGTATTCCGTGGACTGGAACGTATACGGTACGGACTCCGAAACCTTCCGTCAGTTGGCTGAAACTCTTGCCGGGTACATTTCCCGCGACAACTTGAAGTCGCAGGCCGATCACATTACAGACTCTACCGGTCTTGCGGTGTTCAATGGTCTGTCGCGGGGATTGTATCTGGTGACGGTCGACGCGTACGACGGTGACTCGCTCACTTGCAAGCCGTCGGCTACGTTGGTTGTTCTTCCTTCGGACTCCGGCTCTATGGATGTGACGTTGCAACCGAAGACGGAGTGTTCTCCGCGGGAGACTCCGCCGCCTACTCCTCCTACCGAGAAGAAGGTGAAGAAGAAGGTCACGAAGGTGTGGAAGAACGATACGGAAGCGAATCGTCCTTCCAAGGTGATCGTCCAATTGCTGCAAGACGGCAAGGTCTATAAAGAGGCCGAGCTGAATGCGGATAACGATTGGACTTACGAGTGGTCTGATCTTCCCGCTGGTCACGAGTATCGGATCGTGGAGAAGACAGTCGCTGAGCATTACACGGTTCTGGTGGATCGTGAAACAGATGAGACGATCATCACGAATACGTACAATCCGCCGCCGAATCCTCCTAAAAAGAAGACTCCGCCGCCGAGTACGCCTCCGTCGAGGACTCCTCCTGCTGAGACTGGTTCGAATGTGACCACTGCCGCCGCTTGTGCGATCGGCTTGTCGGGTGCCGGTTTGGCTGTGCTCCGGGTGCGTCGCAAGCATAAGAGCAATAACTGAAGAGTGTGCTGATTCGAGTCTCAGGGTTTTTGACTCTGCGCTTCGCGCGTTGGAATCGTGCTTCGCACGATGCTGTTTGTTGGCGGCCTTACGGCCGCGACGCTCCCTCAGTTCGCATGCGGCGGCCAGCGTCCTGCAATTATGGACAGCCTTCGGCTGACTGTGTTGTTGGCTCGCTGTCGCTCGCTCCTCGCCTACAAACGCCTCTGGCGTTTGTTAATGGCTCGGTCCTCAGTCGAGGGAGTCGAGGCTACCGCCAGCTTCAGAAGGGTTTCTGGGGTTGGAGGTTGAGCTTCGATAACCGGAGTGGTTGTGGTGGCCTAGCAGGCCCCCTCGGCTGAGGGGGCTCCCGGCGAAGCCGGGTGGGGGAGCGTCTGCAGCGCGTTAGCGCTGCTAACAACACAGCATCACGCGGTAGCGTGATTCCATAACGCGAGCGATGCGAGCGTTTGCGGCCAACGGCCGCTGATAGCACTGCATCGCACGCAGTGCGATTCCAACGCGAAGCGCGAGGTTGCTGCTCGTATTGTCTGAATCAGTACAATGCAATGCTTCCCGCGGTGATGGTTGGGGATTGGTTTCTGGAATCGTGCGCCGGACACTGATCTTCGGCCAAACCGCGGGACTACTTCCTTCTCAAAAGGAAGTCCCGTTTCAGACATGGGTCTGAAAACGAACAATTAAAGACTTGATGGCATGAATGAGCATGAGGGCTCACATTCCTCACCTCTCTTCACCTCGTGAATCCTCGTGATCTCTCATCCATCCCATCGCCCGTATAACACAAAACAGACCTTCTCCGGCCGCTCGTTACTCCTATTCCGACGGCCGGAAAGGTCTTCCCTTGTATTTGGATCGAAATCAGGAGCCTGAGAAGAATATGTGGTGGTTTAAAAAGAAGTACAAGAAAACAGAAGATCTATATACAAAATACTTTCAGCCAATTATGGATAAAGATGTATCAAATTTTTCTCAGTCGTCAAATGATGATGGGAATTCGAGAAAAGTTTCGTGTGCTGTTAAGCTGAATAACAGCCGCCCTAAAATTTGTAGAAGAATGCTCGGCGTTGTTTTTGCGCTAGTTGGTTTGGCTATTACGATATGGGCCGCGCATGAGGGATTGCTTTTCGGTGGAGAACCCAAAGTAGATCCTGCCAGCATGTGTGTATTCCTGCTTGACTGTGTTGCTTTAATCTGTTTTGCTGCTTCGCTCATGTTGTTATTGTGGCGTTTGGTGCCATTGCGATATTTAATTATTCCTCTTCCGCTTAGTATGGGGGTTATTGCGGTTCTGGCGGCATTGCGTACGCGGAATTTGGATTGGGATAAAACCATTGTATATATGGGCCTGTGCTTCTTTGTAATCAAACTGGCTGCGGATTCCATTGTTGATCTGCTAAAGGTTCGCGATGCACATGCTAAGCAAGAGAAGGATGAGAGAAAACGGGCTGAAGGGATTGGTGCGGAGTTCCATGTTTCTGGTGGGATTGCGGCACCGTCCTCCAGTAATGTCGAGGTCAGTCTGACTGGGAAAATCGATAGCCAGACAGGTTCCGCTGGGACTCATGCGGTAACCTCGCACTCATCGTCTGCTAATAATTCTACGACCAAACCGGCTTCGGGCATTGCTCTTGATGGCGTTGGTGCCAATAATGCTGTGACCTCAGATGCTAACAGTGCGGCTGGTGTTACACATGTTCACATGTCCAACGCGGTCAATGATCATGATCTCAAGAGCGCGGTTGATTCCAAAGCGTTAGGAACGGAGGATATGTCATCGGTCTCGGCTTCCAGTCGCATTGGTACGGATATACCTCAAATCTTGCCTATAGATGGTAACGGAACAGGTAGTTCCTCTAAGAAACTCGCCGATGGTAATAGTCTCTTGCGTAAATTGACGACGCTCACTGCGGATGATGTCGATAAGGCGGTTTCGGTCGGATTACGCTTGGCTGTAGCGTGTTTCCTGCTGGTCATGGTTACTAATTATCCAGAAGTCGCTACTGATGTGGCTGCAGGACTTGAAAGTATTTTTAAAGGTTAATCCGTAGTACAGATGTTTATTCGTCGATCGGGATTGAATAGGAAGAATTATTCATCTATAAGGAATTTGGAGGTGAATACGGTGTCTCGTATTGGTTCGCAGATTATTATTCTTGGTAATGGTTTTGATAAGCAGTGCGGGGTGCCGTCAGCTTTTTCTGATTATTTTTTTGATCGTTTTAAAAGTTCTGAAAAATTTCTGTCGAATTTAGAGTCTAAGAAAAATTTTGATATTCATAGCTTGTGGAACGTTTTTCTAGCGTCGAATAAGGAGAATGGAAAAAATAACTGGAGTGATGTCGAGGGGACCATTCGGAAATGGATTTTATCATCAGAGGGCTTGGAGACGATATTTCAGGCATCTACAGAAAATGTGAAGCCCATTGCTCAACATTTGAAGCATCTTTTTGATGAATTACAGTTGTCGGATAAAGGCAAAAGTGGTTTTCCAAGTTTTCATCCTTGGCCTGATGCTTGTCAAGATGAGAAATCCTATGATGAAAGCGTAAGAGCATTTTGCAATGAATGGAGATTTGCTCTCCTAGATGAGCAGGATAAATTTGAAAAAGATTTTACCTCTTATATGAATAAATTCTTGAATGAGCATACGGAAAAGTATAATAAATCTGCTGATTATCTTTTTGAAAGAATAGTCAATGCTGGCGGATGTCATGAAGGATCATGCTTAGTGATTTCCTTTAATTACACTAGACCCATGTCGCCTGGTATTGACCGTTTGATAAATGAAGGAGATTGGTGCAATGTACATGGAGTACTGGATCAGGGTAATATCATTATCGGTATTGACTCTGATGGGCTTCTGGGTAGTACTAATCTTCAGTCAGATGATGTTATCCGTTTCACTAAAACTTACCGCCTGTTAACTCGTCAAATTCGGTTACATGATTATGCTCCATTTACCAAAGTTCTGGATAATGGACAAAATGTAACCGCTATCAAGTTCTATGGACACTCGTTAAGTATGTCCGATTACTCGTATTTTAAAATCATCTTCGACTGTGTCGATCTGGCTAACAGCAATGTGCAATTATTCTTCTGTCACCCAGATGAATCAAAGTGGTTCGGCTCTCTCCTATTTCCTGCAATCAGACTGATTGGTAGATATGGTGATGATCTATCCGACAAACGAAAAGGGAGTAACCTTCTCCAGTGGTTAATGCTTGAAAACAGAATTCATTTCACGCCAATCGATCTGGAAAATCAGCCGATAATTTCTACATCAAATGAGCAAGAACAAATTCCATCATGAGAATTTTCTGAGCGCAATCAACGTAAAGGGATACGATGACTAGTCAACACTATAAACGGCCGATTGACATCATTTCCGCGGTCATTTCCGCGTTTTTCGCTGTCGTTCTCGTGGTGGGTGTTGGTTTGTTGGCGTATCCGTCGGTGGCGGATTGGTGGAATCGTATGCACCAGTCGCGTGCGGTGGCCACGTACATTGAGCAGACGGAAGACCTGAGCAAGGCGAAGAAGCAGGAAATGTTGAAGGCTGCGCGTGAGTATAACGCGAAGTTGCCTTCGATTGCGGATCGTTGGCGTTTGACTGATGAGCAGAAGAAGGAGTACGAGTCGATTCTTGATGTGTCGGGTACCGGCATCATGGGCTACGTCACGATCCCGAAGTTGAAGGTGCGTTTCCCGGTGTATCACGGTACGGATGAGGGTGTGCTGCAGATCGCGATCGGCCACCTGGAAGGCAGCAGCCTGCCGGTTGGTGGTGCCACGACCCATGCCGTCGTGTCGGGTCATACTGGTTTGCCGAGTGCGAAGCTGCTGACTGGCTTGGATACTCTGGTGAAGGGTGATACGTTCGCGTTCCACGTGTTGGATGAAACCTACACGTATCAGGTTGACAAGATCAGTGTGGTCCTGCCCAACGAGTTGGACAATCTCAATATCGAGGATGGCAAGGATTATGCGACTGTCGTCACCTGCACCCCATACGGTGTAAACACGCACAGGCTTCTGGTGCGTGGTCATCGCATCCCGAATCCGAAGGTGCCTGATACTACCGACTATGACACTCCGGTGCGTACGTACACGACGGCAATCGTCTCGGTCGCGGCAACCGTATTCATCCTCGGCATCATCCTTGTCCGCTGGCTGGTTGCGCGGCGTCGCAGGCCACGTGGCGGGCATTCCACCGGGATGACCAATAAGGTGCAGGTGGCTTCTGGCGCTGATGGTGGTTCTTCCGGTGCTTCTGGTGGGGATGATTGGGAGTCGTTCTTTGAGGATGAGCGGTGATGAGTGGGGGAGTGGAATCGCGCTTTGCGCGATGCTGTGCTTGTTGGCGGCGCGTGGCGCCGCGACGCTCCCCCAGTCGACCTTCGGTCGACAGCCCCCTCAGCCGAGGGGGCCGAGGCTCCGCCAGCATCGTAGTGCGTTGAACACTTGCCACTGCGGCGGCTGGGCCGCCGCTGGCAACACAGCATCGCGTGGAAGCGCGATTCAATGCGGAGCGGCACCGCCGCGGAGCCAAATAACACAGCATCAGCCGAAGGCTGATTCCGAAACAGCTTAAACAGGAAACCCACTGGAGGGAGGCGAAGAATATGGTGTTGTATCGGTGGGATGATGACGGGGTGGAAGCGTTTCCCAGCTATCGCAAGGCGTTGAATTGGCTGCAGAAGCGGGGAGTGGAAACGGCGGAACTGGCAGGGCTGCGGGAAGCTGTATTCCAAGGCGGCGAATACTGCGGGTATCAATGGTCGCTGCACAAGCAGCGGCCCGCGGCCGGCGGCGACGATGACAATACAAGCATCGCCGGCAACAACGATGCATCATCGGCGCAAGCCAACAACACTGCGCAAGCCAAATCCCAACAATCGGCGGCGACATCATCGTCGCGCGGCAACACGATCGACAGCGTCGCCACAGCATCGGCATCGTCGCACAGCACCGACATCTCCGACGATGCAACGTCATCGGCGCAGGAAAGCAACACGCGCGGCGCGACGACAACCGCGTCGAACGCCACGCGCGAACGCCGACGTACCAAGCGCAACGGCACCATCGCACCATTCGACGGACGCAACCGACGCGAAGGAGCCGTCGAACAAGTCGACCCCATCACGCTCAAAACCATCGCAACATACAACAACACCATCATCGCCGCCGAAACCATGCACGTACTGCCCAAAATGATCCGCATCGCATGCCGACGCCAAATGCAATCCGCCGGCTACCTCTGGCGATGGGTCGGCGACACGCGCCCCCTCAGCACACCCCCGCGCATCGGCCACGGACGCGTCGTCTGCCGCACCGACCGGGACGGCAACGTGCTCGAAACCTACCCCTCGCTGCAAGCCGCAGCCGACTCCATCGGCACGCAATGGCGCATGACCATCATCCACGCGATCGAAAACAACCGGTCCGCCGGCGGCTACTGGTGGCGATACTTGGAATAGCGTTCAGTGCAGAAGGGGCGTCCACCGTATTGTGGTGAACGCCCCTTCTACAAATTGAATACAGGAGGAGTCCGGAAAGCCGTCTCCTACGGTTTGGGTTCTGTTAGGCGAAAGTCTTTGGCGCCCGCCTCGAATTGCTGCCCGACAGGTAACGCAACCCTACCCGCTATGGCACAGCATACCACCTCGCAGCGGGCCTCCGGGGTGAGCAAAGAGCTCCGTAGTATATTGGCATTGCACGCGAATTGGAAGGAGACGGCCATGACCATGACTGACAGCGGCACAAGGCCGATTCTGGCCTACACGCTGCCTGCAGATGGGGCTCCGCGTAATGCGACCGACGAAAAGTGGATCAAGCTGCGTAAAACGGGTCTGCGCATTCTCGCGAAGAAAACGGCAGAAGCACCTGTTTTTGCTTGGTCACGGGATGGCGTATCACAAGATTTCGCCATCGTGTGACTATGCGGTTTGCCTGCAAGTGGTCACTGGATGATAATCAACCATTGTTTTCCATCGCATGCCCTTCTTCCCTGTTCGTCAATCGGTCACTGGATGGTAATCAACGCCGTTGCACCATCCCGTGATCACAGGTCCCGTCACGCGACAGTAAAACCCGTCGATCTGCCATCGCATGACCCCAAGAAGCGGGCACGGGATGGCAGATCACCCATGAATGCCATCCTATGCCCGTCAGAACGCGAAAACTTGTGGAGTCATTGATATTCATCGACATATGAATTGCAAAGAATCTATTTTTCTGGCGAGGGGCGGAACCCCGTGAGGTTCCGCCGTAATACGCTGAGATATATTCAGCGTCCTCGCCGGAGGCTATACGCGAGAACTACGAGAGCGCCGATGATGATCAGCGTCGACCATGTGGGGTCGACCTTGTCGGCCAGAGCGGCCAACAATCCTGTCATCAGGCCCTCGCGGAATTCGCGATCGCCTGGGCGGTTTCCATTGGAATTGGATTCCATGAAAAACCTCCATATAAATTATGGCGTTCGGCCGGCTGGTCGGGCGCCACCTCCCCGAAGCCGCGCTAGCAGTATTCGGTTTGGTGTTGTTAAGTGTACTGGAGGTTCGTGGTGCGGTGGTATGCTGTGTCGTAGCGGGTAGGGTTGCGCTAGCTGTCGGGTAACAATTCGAGGCGGGCGCCAAAGACTTTCGCCTGACAGAACCCGAACCGTAGGAGACTCGCTTGGGCTCCTCCATATAAAATTAATGGTTTGCCCGGTGCGAAAGCACCGGGCAAACTGTTTCATGAGGGTTAGAGTCTTTAGTGACTCTCGTGACTCTTCTGTATTTTGATATGTATGGCACGCATGCCTGTGTTGTATCGGTATCGCGCTGTCGCGCGATGCTGTGCTTGTTGGCGGCGCGTAGCGCCGCGACGCTCCCCCAGTCACGCTGCGCGTGACAGCCCCCTCAGCCGAGGGGGCCGAGAGCTGCCGCCAACATTGGGGAGCGTTGCAACATTCGGGGTGCGGCAGCGGTTGCTGCCGCTGGAAATACGGCATCGCGCAACGCAGCGAGATTCCGATACTGCGGGCAGTCTGAACCCGGATCAGAGGGCGCCGAAGCCTACGGCGTGCTTGGTTTCCGAGCCGACGATCGCGTAGCCGAGCGCGTCGGCCGGCACGATGATGCGGCGGCCCTTGTCGTCCGTCAGTTCGATCGTCTGATGCTCGGCCACGGCCTTGCTGATCACCGCGTTCACCGTGTCGGCGTCCTGATCGGTGCTGAACGTGACGGTACGCGCCACATTGCGAATGCCCAGTTCGATATCCATGAATGCTCCTTACCTTTATATCCTGTATATCCACCTTTATGCCCGGTTAGCATCCGGTTGCCCCGGCTGCGTCCGGTTGTCCAATTGTCCAGTTGCACCCGGCCGCATCCGGCCGCGCCCAACCCGTATGCGTCCATTCTGCCAGCCGCTCGGCAAAACGGGTGGCTGGCATGCGAACGTTACGCTTTCGGCGTGGTTTCGCCGGTGTCGTCATCGTCGTAGTCCGCGGCGGTCCCCGCGGTCGGAGCGGTCTGATCCGCTGCCGGAGCGCCCTGATCCGCGGCCTGATCCGCGACCGTACCGGCAGCAGGGTTCGCAGCGGAAGCCGCCGGCTCGGAACCAGTCGGCGCAAACGAAACCGGCATGGTGACGCCGCTCGCCGGATTCACGGGAGCATCCGCCGGAGCCGCCGGATGCATGCCGGTGCGCGTCGCCAATCCCATCTGCGCGTCGCGCATGGCCCGCTCCTCCTGCTCGAGCAGCGGGATGAGAATGGTCTGCGCCGCCGAATCGGACTGCATCGTGAAGTCGGTCGAATCGGCCGCCGACGGGTATTCCGTGTAGTTCGTCTGCGCCGGATACTGCGCTTCCGGCACTTCCACTGGCTGCCCATCCGCCGCGTAAGACTGTCCCGACTGTCCCGCAGAAGCAGCGTACGCCGCCGGATACTGCGACGACGCCGTGTCGTCGGCCGGCTCAGCCTGCGTCGATGCGACCGGAGATTGAGCGGCAGGGGACTGTGCGACAGGGGACTGACTTGCGTAGGTTGCCGACGCGTCGGCCGGCTGCGCGTCGTTCGTCTCGTCGGACAGTTCGTCGGCGATGCTGTCCATCATCGCCTGCACTTCGGCGCGTGACACGATGATCGTCGGCGACGTCGACGGACGAGCGTCGGCAGCCGGCGTCGACGTGGGCGTGCGATCGGCAGTATCGTCGGCCGCGGCGACCACGTCGGACGATCCGGTGCGGTCCATGTCGCCGGTCGAATCGGGGTCCGTGCCTTCGCCGGCGTACGGCATGCCCTGCGCGAACGGTGCAGACTGTGCGGACGGTGCGAACGCGCGCGACGGAACCGTGGTCTGCGCGGTGTCGTCGCGCGCGTTCGACGATCCGGCATCCTGTCCGTTGCCTCCCGCCGCCTGCTGTGCGTCCTGCGCGGCCGCGCGACGACGCTCGCCCTCATGCCAGCAGCGTGCCGACGGTGATCGTCGACGGCGGCTTGGACTGTCCGTTGCCGTTCGCGGTCGGACGCGACGACACGGCGGCCGTCGCGGCCTTGGCACGCTGCGTGACGATGCCGAGCTGATGTGCCAGACGGTCGACCTGCGCCTTGAACTGCATGATCTTCACGTTGTCGGCGCGGTTGATCGCCTGAATGAAATCGCCCACCTGCTCCATTTGCAGCCACAGGTTCGCGCGCAGCATGATCAGATCGTCCAGCCGCGCGCCCATCATGCGGCCGTACGCGGCGAGCACGGCGTTGCGATGATCCTCGTCCAGCTTGGCGAAAATCCACGCCAGATCGCGCGCCGGATCGTTCACCTGCATGTTCTGCCAGTTCGTAACCGCCGTGATCGTCGACCCCGAATACAGCACGTCGCCGTCGGTGAACCCACCGTGCACGAAGCACGTGTTGAACGACCACAATCCCTCGGTTTCGAGGATGCGCGCCCAACTGTCCGTGATCTCCGGCGGAATGTGGCCCGCCGCCTTAAGCCGCCCGATCCACGCGGTCAACTGCGCGCGGATCTGCGACGTGACAAAAATCGGATAGCCGGCCGACTGCACGCTCGACGGGGCCAGACGGTGAATCGCGCCGATCGCCGTGCCGATCGCGGCACTGTCGTCGAACGTGAGCAAGTCAAGATTGCGCGCCTGACCGTCGCGATGCACGAGCACCATCACGGCAGTATCCCCGGTCGGACCATCCTTCTTCGCGCCCGGCTCAAACGCAAGCACCCGGTCCAGCGCAAACCCCAATCCACCAGGCTCGCGCGCCTCGGCCAGCGTGCGCGCCGCGCGCACCCGGCTCGCCAGACGCTTGCGGCCCGCCTCCGTGTCGGAAGCGAACACGTCGTACAGGCGGCCGGCCGCATCCTGCACCACGGCGTGATCGATGCCGGTCTCCTCGTCGGTCGCGCTGGTCTGGTCGTCGCCCCGCACTCCCGCGACGGCGATGTTGGGCATGGCGGCGGAGGTCAAAGCCGCCAGCATGAGCTTGCTACGTTCAGTCACAGTTCAACCCTAATACATGCGCCGCTCAAACCGTGTCGGAAAGCGGCCCGAAATGTCATTCTTCGACACGCCGGCATGCTACGGGCACGCCCGGGAGCACGCCCGCTTTCCCGCGCGGCTTTCCCACGCGGCTGGCACAATGGGCGCATGGCAACATCGGCAGCATCGGCGGAACACATCCTCGACGGACTCGACGAGGCGCAGCGGCGCGCGGCGACCACGCTGCACGGTCCCGTGCGCATCATCGCGGGCGCGGGCGCGGGCAAAACGCGCACCGTCACGCGCCGCATCGCCTACGCGTGCGCGCGCGGCGAATGGGATCCGGCCGGCGTGCTCGCCGTCACGTTCTCCGTCAAGGCCGCCGCCGAAATGCGTACGCGTATCGCCGGACTCGGCGTCGGCGACACGGTGACCGCCGCCACGTTCCACTCCGCCGCGCTGCGGCAAGTGCGCAACGCGTGGGAGGACATCTGCGACGCGCCCATGCCGCGCATCGCAGGCGAACCCGGCGAACTGCAGCGCATCGTCGCACAGGCCATGCAGCGCAGCCAGGACGGCATCGAAGCGGACAGTCTCGCCGTGCGTGACGTGCAGGCCGAAATCAACTGGTGCAAAATCTCGCTCGTCGCACCCGACGACTACCTGCGCGTCACCGCCGCTACGCACCGCCAGCCGCCAGCCGGACTCAGCCCGCAGCAGTTCGCCGACGCGTACGACTGCTACGAGCAGGAAAAAACCTCGCACGGACTCATCGACTTCGACGACATCCTGCTCATCGACTGCCACATCCTCGACGACTTCGACGAGATCGCCGCCGACATTCGCCGCAACCTGCGCTGGATCACCGTCGACGAATACCAGGACGTCTCGCCCCTGCAGCACCGGCTGCTCACGCTGTGGCTGGGGGAGCGCAACCGCAACATCTGCGTCGTCGGCGACCCCGCGCAGACCATCTACTCGTTTGCCGGCGCCAGCAGCTACGACCTGCTCGCCTTCCCCGACCAGTTCGGCCCGCTCGCCGCCGACGTGAGCCTCAATACTGACTACCGGTCCACGCCGCAGGTCGTGCGATACGCGAACCAGGTGCTCGCCAAATCGCCCGACCGCACGGATTATCTCAAGCTCGTCTCCGCGCGCGAGCCGGGAGCGCGTATCGAACGCACGCGATACGTGAGCGACGAGGACGAGGCGAAGGGCGTGGTCTCGCGCATCATGCGGCTCGTCGCGCGCGGCGTCTCGCCGTCCGACTGTGCGATCCTGACCCGCATCAACGCGCAGCAGAACGTGTTCTGCACGGCGTTGCGCGAAGCCGGACTGCGGTATCGCGTGCGCCGCGACTCGGGTTGGGAGGGCACCGCGCTCGTCGACGAACACGCCGTGGAACGGCAGATGCTGGTCGATGCGATGCAGGCGCGTGCGGATGAGTCGCGTGTGGGTGAGGTGCGTGTGACTGAGGCGCGTGCGGGCGATTCTGCGGACGGGATGCGCGAGGCTTCGCGTGCGGATGATGCTGCGGCTGTGCGGGGTGCCGGAGCTGCGGCCGGTGCCGGCGTGGCTGGTGTTGATGCGGCGAATGCCGCGCATGATGATGCCCCGACCGCCGATGGGAAAACCGGGAAAACCGCGACCGGTGAAGACCGTGCGGCGGCCGCGCGCCTCGCCGCGAAAACGGGAGCGGTGACGATTTCGACGATTCACGCATCGAAGGGCCTGGAATTCAAGCACGTGTTCCTGATCGGCTGTTCGGAAGGCCTGATCCCGTTCGGCTCGCCGAACGCCGGCGACGAATTGGAGGAGGAGCGCCGGCTCATGTACGTGGCCGTCACGCGAGCCGAAGACACGCTCCACCTCTCCTACGCCGTCACCAAAAACGGCGACGTCGGCTCCCGCCCCCGCGTCCCCAGCCGTTTCGTGGCCTAGTGGACGGCCGTGGAGCTGCGGAATCGCGCGCACGATCTCTCGGCTTGCCGGGTTGTGGGCATAGACCGTCCATTTACCCGGTCGTTCATGGGAACGTGGGCATAAACCAACCATGAAGAGGTGATTATTGGCCTGTACATGGTCGGTCTATGCCCACGATCGTCTATGTGTACCGCCTATGCCCACGAATCGGGGCCCATGATGTACCGTTTATGCCCACGATCGTCTGCATGTACCGTCTATGCCCACGAATTGGGGCTCACGATGTACTGTTTATGCCCACGATCGCAGGGAGACAGCGTCAGCATGCGCGGAACTGGTCGCTTGGCGATCACTCGGCGGTGGGTGAATCCGGCGAATCGGATGAATCGTCCGAATCGTCTGGGTCGTTGCCGGCATCCTCTTCGAGGAGTTTGCTGAGTTCGGCGTCCCAGTCGATGCCGCCGGAGGGTGTGCCGGACTGTCCGGCCCCGAAAGTGGGGGAGTCGGTGCCTGCCGGGTGAGCGGAACCGTCGCCAGTCGGGTTATCGCCGTTTGGTGTGACCGGCGCGGTCGGGGAATCAGAACCGTTGGCGGCGGTGCCGGTAACGGTCGGATCGCCCGCGGTCGAACCGGTTGAGGCCGAACCGGTTGCGGGCGCGGCGGCGGTGTCGTCCGGCAGGGCCGGCAGCAGATCCGGGTGCGACCACTTCGCGTCGCGCGCCTCCGGACCTTCCGCCGCGCCAAGCTTCTCCCACACGGCCGCGGCCTCGCGCATCCGCTTCGGGCGCAACTCCAGTCCAAGCAGCGACTCGAACGTGCGCTCTGCCGGACCGCCGATCGCACGCTCGCGGCGCATCATCTCACGCAACTGTTCGATATGCGGAATATGGGCCATGCCGGCGCGCCACGTCACGCAATCGACCCAGCCTTCGACCAGCGCGAGCATCGTCTCGAGCGAGGCGAGCGCTTCCTTCTGCTCCGGCGTATCCGCGATGCCGACCTTCGTCAGGTTCACCGCGCCGGAGATCGCCTCCGGGTCCATCGCGGTCGCCTCGCGCAGCTGCTCCTCCATCGCGTCCAGGTCAATGTCCACGCCGCGCGCGTACTTGCCGATCAGCGCCTCGAACCGCGGCATCAGCCACGGCACGGACGCGAACAGGCGCGCGTGCGCCATCTCGCGCAGCGCAAGGAACGACATCACCTCGTCGGATGGAATGTCGAGCGCCTTCGCGTACTCCTCGACGTTTTGCGCGATCAGGCCGCCCGCCGGATTCGACAGCAGCGCGATGCCCTGATCGAAACTGCCGTGCACCTCGTGCGAAAGCTTGCCGGCCGCCTGGCCGAGCTGCATCGCGAACGACGTGTTGCCCAGCAGCTTGATCAGCTGCGCCGGATCCTTCATGCCGTCCGGGATCGGAATCGGCACCGGACCGGCGAACATGCCCGAAATCTCACCGTTGAACGCGTCACCGAGACGCTCCGAAATCACCGAGGCGAGCGCGTTGTTCATCGACTCAGCCACGGGCGCGGCGAACTTCGCCCACGCGTCGATCGTGCCCTCGACCCAGCCGGCGCGCGTCAGTACCTGCGGCTCGCCGGCGGCCGGATTCATCTCGCATGCCGTGTCCAGCCACAGGTTCGCCTCGCTCATCGCACGGCGTGCCGCCTCGCCGGTCACGGCGCTCACCGTCGCCTGCGAACCTTCGCCGTTCGCCTGCTGCAGCGCGATCGAACGCGCCAGTTTCACGTTGATCGGCCCGGCCGCGACCGTCTGCTGCATGTCGCTGACCGAATTGAGCCCGCCCGCGGTGAACGCCTGCATGAGCGACTGCACTTCGGCCGGCTTCGGCAGCTTGCTTGGATCCTGGCTCATCAGCTGCTCGCGGATCGGTTCGGGCAGATTCTCGAGCTGCTTGTAGGCCATCTCGCCCTGGATCGGGCCGAAGCATTCGATCAGCCACTGGTGGATTGCGTTGTCGTCCATAGTCCGTTCCCTGCCTCATGTGTTAACGTCGGTTGGTTCCATAGTATGGGAGGTATGCCGATAATGCACCAGAAACGCCAGTCTCAAGCCGAAGGCATATTCGACGCCGATGCTGCGCAGGCCGAGCCGGACGGCGTCCCTGACGCGACGGAATCGGACGCCGCCGATATGAGTGACGATGCGCGTGACGGCGCGGCCGCGTCTTCGTCTTCGTCCCCGTCATCCCGGCATGGCCTGCTGCGGCGCATCGCCGGCGTGCCCGGCGCGATCGGCGCATGGCTGGAACCGTACCGCGGACTCAACCCCAAGTACTTCACCGGCATGGTCGCCGTGCTGCTGTCCGTGATCGTCATGTGCCTGCCGAGCGCGTACGCGGTCGAAAGTCCCGGCCCGACCGCCGACGTGCTCGGCAAAACCGGCGGCAAGCAGGTCATCGCCGTCACTGGCGCCAAGACGCATCAGGACAAGGGCAAGCTGCTGCTCGTCACGGTCAACGCGTCCGGCGTGCCCGGATATCCCGTCACGAACGCGCAGACGTTGTACGCGTGGATCGACCCGCACCAGACCGTGATGCCGCAGGAGGCGGTCGTGCCGGTCGGCCAGACCGCGGAAGAATACAAGAAGGAAAGCAGCAAGGAAATGAGCTCGTCGCAGGACACGGCCACCGCGGCCGCGCTCGCGTACGCGAAAAAACTCGGCGTGGACACGGACGGCGTGAAGGTGACCATGCACGTCGACGACATCGGCGGCCCGTCGGCCGGCATGATGTACGCGCTCGGCCTGATCGACAAGCTCACGCCCGACAACGAGACCGGCGGCAAGACGATCGCCGGTACCGGTACGATGTCGAAGAACGGCAAGGTCGGCGCGATCGGCGGCATTCGGCTGAAAATGCTCGGCGCGAAACGCGACGGCGCGACATGGTTCCTCGCCCCCGAATCGAATTGCAGCGAGGTCGTCGGCCACGTGCCGTCTGGCCTGCGCGACGTGAAGGTCGCAACGCTCGACGAGGCATACCGGGCGCTGGTGGCGATCGGCAAGGGCGAGGGGGAGACGCTGGCGCACTGCACGGCCAAGTGACGTTGTGCCTCCGGGCGTGCTGATATTTCAATACGCGCGATGCGCGCGATGCATGCGATGCGTACTATGCGTGGGGAGCTGGAGTCGACGATGCGACGCGGTCGGGATCAGTCGGACGTTGCGTTCCGCGACGCGCCGTGAACCGTTAACGTTCCTGTTCGCCGCTTGTTGGTATTGTGTGATGCGTGAATCAAACGGCATCTGCTAACGCTGAAGAATTCGGGTTCCACAAGGGCGACCTCGTCCAGGAGTGGCTGTGGGATGACGACGTGGACGATTCCGTCCGCGCCGAAATCGAAGGGTTGACCGGCGAGGAACTGGTCGACGAGGACTATGATTCCGACGTCGACGGCGTGATCATCTGGTGGCGCGACGGCGACGACGAGGACGAGCTGTCCGACGTGATCGTGGACGCGTACGCGGTGCTCGGCGACGACGGCCCGCTGTGGGTCCTCACCCCGAAGCCGGGTCGTCCGGGCGCGGCAAACTCCAGCACCGTGCAGTCCGCCGCCAAGACCGCCGGCATGAACGCCGCGACGCCGCTCACCGTCAGCAAGGACTGGAACGGCATCCAGCTGCGCGCCTTCGGCAAGGGCCGCTGAGCCGCACATCACGTCATACGCAACCGTACAAGGCCGCTGGAACGCTCCGGCGGCCTTTTGCATATGCTCGTCATGGTCGTTTGCGTGACATTGCCACCAACAGATCGATTGAACTGGGGACAATGTCACGCAAAATGGCTGTGCGGCGTGACATTGAGGATAGTATGCCGATTGAACCGGGGGTAATGTCACTCCAGTGAGACCCCATCGGAATGGAATGCAGATCGGGCGCGGCGCTCAAGGCGGCCATAAGCGTCGAGATGGTTTCAAGACGGGATTCGGGGGAATATGAATATGGTGGTCAAATTGTGTTCAAAAATGGGGCAATAGGCGTTCAGAACAAAGAAACCGACGGGATTCCGCCGGTTTTCGAGAGTGGGCGATGAGGGATTCGAACCCCCGACATCCACCGTGTAAAGGTGGCGCTCTAACCAACTGAGCTAATCGCCCGCAACTGAGAGCACACTACACGCCCGCTTCGACGTCACCGAGGAACGGACAGGGAAGCATGCGGACGGGCGCCCCGATTTTTGGCGGCGGCAGGCCGAGCACAGCGAATCGTGCCGGCGCGTCGCACCGCGTTTCGGCCCGGTTGCGCAGATGTCGCCGCAGGCGTCGCGGCAAGCGGCGTCGCAAGCGCAACGTACAGTAAAGCCGTATGCAACTATCCGTAGGAGGTCGATATCGATGGCGCAGGAACCTGATGCCGGACGAAGCGGGGCGTTGATCGCGCGCGCGGGAAAGCGGAAGCTCGGCTACGATACCGGTCAGGTAGACGCGTTTTTGGACCGTGCGCACGCCCTGTACGACAGCGACGAGTCGGCGCTGACGCAGCGCGACATCCAGAACGTCTCCTTTGATCTGGCGAAGGGCGGTTACGACATCGCGCAGGTCGACGCCGCACTGTCCCGTCTCGAACGCGCGGTCGTGGACCGCCAGACGGCTACGCAGATCGCCGATCAGGGCCGCGTCGCATGGCGTGCGCAAACCGAGGACCTGTACCGTCAGATCGCGAGCCACGCTTCGCGCGCGCACCGGGAACGCTTCCAGGACGGACAGAAGAAGACCCCGTCCTACGATCGCAAGCAGGTGGACCGCCTGATCGACAACATCGTCGACAAGGCCGCAGCCGAACTTGCGGTGGACGGTGCGAACGCGCAGGACGCGGACAAGTTTAAGAACGTCACGTCCGCGTCGGTCAGCGCCGCGATCTTCACGCAGCGCAAGGGCAAAGCCGGCTACGACGAACGTCAGGTCGACTATTTCCTCAATGCGTGCGTGCAGCTGCTGAGCCGGCTTGAATCGTTTGCGCGCGTCGCCGATCTCGACCGAGACGATGCCGCCGTGCAGCCCGCCGCACGTCCCGCACAGGGCGTTTCCCCGCTGATCCCGGAGTCCGACGCGCCGCGACCGGCCGCCGATGAGAACGCGGATCACGGCAAGACCGAAGCCGAATCGTTTGACGCATTGCACAAGGCCGAGCAGGCGATTTTCGCGCCGGCGCCAGTGTCGCCGGTCGTGCCGGCCGCTGCAGCCACGGCGGCGACCGCTACTGCCGCTCCGACCGTCGCTGCTCCGACCGTTGCCGTGCCGGTTCCGGCCGCTCCGATCGCTTCCGTCACGCCGACAACTCCGTCGGTCGCACAAACCGCGTCCGTGTCGTCCGCTCCGGCCCCCGCGCCGATTGCTCCCGTTCCGTCGGCCGCGTCCGCTGCGGCCGTTGCGCCCGTTGCAGCTGAACCTGCGACGCCGTCTGCCGCAACGTCGACTCCCGTGCCCGAACCGTCGTCCGTACCGGCCGATTCGTCGCTGGCCCAACTCGCGCACATCGCCGAAGTGTCGCAGGAGCGGGCCGCGCAGACCGCGCCTACTGCGTTCCGTCCGAGCCTGCCGGCGCTCGACTTGCCGAGCGTGCCGGACGTGCACGTGATGGCCGCTGCCGCTGAGGCGACCGCACCGACCGTTCCGGTTGCGCCCGC
>NZ_JGYN01000013.1 GCF_000741165.1 Bifidobacterium biavatii DSM 23969
GGGCGGACGCGTCGGCCTGCACCGCGCGCACGACGGCGAGCGCGGCGGCCGCGTTGTACAGGTTGTACACGCCTTCGAGCCTGACCGTAGTGGAGCGCGGTGCCGATTCGCCGGCAAACAGGAAGTCGGCCTCGTGATCGCCCACGCGGGTGAGTGTCACGTCGGCGGGGAGCCGCCGCTCGCCGGAAATGCCAGAAGTGCCAGTTCCATCATTGGGTGTGAACGAACGATCCGGAGCGCTGTTTTCGGGGCCGGAACCACCTGCCTCTCCCCCAGTCGGCTGCGCCGACAGCCCCCTCGTCAGGGGGGGCCGAGAAGCACCGGGCTCCCCCGTCGTTCCGGCATCGTGCACGGCGCCGGCGTCCGCCGGGACACTGTTCGCAGCATCGTCCTCGACGTCTGCCGCAGCACCGCTCGCAGCACCGTCAGCAGCCCCTTCCACGGCCACGGTCGTCGCCATGTCGTCGTCGGACGGGAAGAACGAGCGCAGATCGTCGCCCAAGCCGAAATACCGAACGGAAGCACCCGGCTGATGCACGAGCTCGGCCAGTCGCGCGATGCGCGGATCCTCGCGGTTCAAGACCACCGTGCCGGTCGTCGCCGCGGCCACGTGGCCGAGCAGCCGCGCGGTGTTGTCGATTTCGCCGAACCGGTCGAGCTGGTCGCGCATCACGTTGAGCAGCAGCGCATAGCGGGGACGCACCTGCCGCACGAAGTGCACGGCGTACGCCTCGTCCAGTTCGAGCACGGCGATGTCCGCGTCGAGCCGGCCGCCGAGCGACACCGTTTGCAGCAGCGCGGAGACGACACCGCGCGTGAAGTTCGATCCGGTCGGATTGGTGAACACGCGCAATCCCAGGTCGGACAGCATGGACGCGACCATGCGCGTGGTCGTGGTCTTGCCGTTCGTGCCAGAGACGAGCACCACGCCGAGCGGCAGTTGTGCGAGCGTTCGCGCGAGGAATCCCGGGTCGATCTGTTCGACGATCTTGCCGGGGAACGCCGATCCGCCGTGCTTGGTGACGCGGGCCGCCGCGCGCACGAGCTTGCCGATCGCGGGCGTCGCGAACGAATTCCACGTCCTGTTGGCCATGCTGTCGGCTCCGCCGTTGCCCCCGTTGGCGGCCCCGCTGGTCATGTCGGTCTTGTTGCCGGCCATATCACACCCCCTGATTCGCGTTGTAGTCCTGCGGCATGTCCTTGAACTTGGACGTGGCGCCCAGGAACGCCAGATGGAACGTTTCGGTCGGACCGTTGCGATGCTTGGCCATGATGATGTCGGCCTCGCCCGGCCGGTCCTCCTTGTCGTAGAAGTCCGGTCGGTGCACGAGGAACACCACGTCGGCGTCCTGCTCGATCGAGCCGGATTCACGCAGATCCGACAGCTGCGGCTTCTTGTCGTTGCGCATTTCCGGGCCGCGGTTCAGCTGCGAGAGCGCCACGACCGGCACTTCGAGCTCTTTGGCGAGCAGCTTGAGCGCACGCGAGAATTCGGAGACCTCCTGCTGGCGGCTTTCGACGTGCTTGCCGGACGTCATGAGCTGCAGGTAGTCGATCACGACGAGCTTTAGATCATTGGTCTGCTTGAGCCGGCGACATTTCGCGCGGATCTCCATCAGGCTCATGTTCGGCGAGTCGTCGATGAACAGCGGCGCGTTGCGCATCTTGTCCCAGAAGTTGTTGAGCGTCGTCCAGCGTTCCGGCGTCAGGTTGTCGTCGTCGGCGCGGCGCAGCGCGACGAGCGGAATGTTCGTTTCTGCCGAAATGATGCGCTGCGCGAGCTCGACCTTGCTCATCTCCAAGCTAAACACGATCGACGTGAGCCCGTGGTGCAGCGCGGCCGCGCGCGCGAAGTCGATGCCGAGCGTCGACTTGCCCATGGCCGGGCGTCCTGCGACGACGATCATCTGGCCGGGCTGCAGGCCCTGCGTCACGTCGTCGATGTCGCGGAAGCCGGTCGGCACGCCCTTGTTGACGAGTCCCTGCTGCAGCTTGTCGAGCTGGTCGAGCGCGTCGTGCACGACCGGGCCGATCGCCGTGTAGTCCTGACGCACCTTGCCGACGCTCATCTCGTACACTTCGGCCTGCGCGAGATTGACGACGTCCTCGGCCTGCGATCCCTCCGCCGAATAGCCGAGCTGCGCGATCTTGGTGCCCGCCGCGATCACGTTGCGCAGAATCGCGCGCTGATGCACGATTTCCGCGTAGTACGTGGCATTCGCGGCGGTCGGCACGGACGCGACGAGACTGTGCAGATAGTCCGCGCCGCCGACCTTGTCGAGATCACCGTCGGCGAGCAGCTTGTTCGCGACGAGCACCACGTCGACCGGCTGCGACGCGGAGAACAGCGTGATGATCGCGTCGTAGATCGTCTGATGCTTCGGCTGGTAAAAGTCGGCTTCGTCGATCATCTGCGACACTTCGCCGATGGCGTCCTTGCTCATCAGCATGCCGCCGAGCACGGCCATTTCCGCGTCGTCGTCGTGCGGCGGCACGCGGTCGAACAACGCGTCGCGCACGGGCGCGCCTGCACCGCCGTTGTCCGACGATTCGGGGCGGCTGTCTTCCCAGTTGGTTCCTTCTGCCATAGTCCCCGAGTATAGATTGCCCCCGGCACCCCATGCTGCGTTACCTTGCAGAGAACCCGCCCCCCCCCCCGCTCGGGCCGGATGCGTTACCTCGCCGAGGTCTTTTCGCGCGTAGTGGGGAGAATGTCACGCCAATCCCCTCCGTTGCGTGACATTTTCCCCACTACGCGGCTCATGCTCTCTCCGATGTCACTCTACGGACACTTTTTGCGTGACATCGGAGAGGGTATGGTACGAGTACTGGCGCGGATGCAACGGATAGGTTTCCGCATGGAAAACAGCACAGGCCCAGTTCCCGGGATTGTTGAGTGAGCAATCCCGGGAACCGAGTCCCCCAACTCAATTCCTCGGCGTGAACCCGGTGCGCTCCCCGATCACGCGGATCGCGTGCGCGTCGCGCTCGGCGAAGGTCCTGTCGTCCAGCAGGACCACCCGGTCCGCGTATGGCGACTCGTTCAGCACGTCCATGAGCGTTTCATGGAACTTGTACCGGTCGGACGCCCACTGCATCGCGCGGAACCCGTCGTCCACGTACTCGGTAACCGGCGGGATCACGAGCACCAGGTCGGGCCGTTCCTGCCGAATCACCATGTCGAACGTCGAGTCGAGCCGCGCGGCCTCCTCCGGCGGCAGGTAGCGCTTCACGTACGTCTTGGTCACCATTGCGTCGGTGTCGAGGAAGACGATGCCGTGGTTCGCGTCCGAGGCGAGCGCCTGCTCGTTCTGCGCGAATTTGCTCAGAATGAGCCGCTGATAGTCGAACGCGGTCAGCTCGTCGTCGTCCACGTTGCGCGCCTCTTCGAACTCGCGCGCGTATTCGACGGCGATCGGCGCGTCGAACAGCTTCGACAGTCGCGTGACCATGGTCGTTTTGCCGACGGACGCGCTGCCGACGACGAGCACGACGGTCGTGAATTCGCGGCGGAACGTGTGATTGATGACCGGCCAGTACTTGCGATTGTGCGGATCGTCGCAGATCGTGCGCTGCAGGTCGTCGGAGCCGGCGACGAAATCGCCGACGCTCCAGCGGACGCGTTCGGACGACACGGCTTGCGTTTGCCCGTCGACTGCCGCGGCCGCCGCGGGTGACGACGATGCCGACGATGCAGTTTCGGCCGCCGGCCACACGTTGCGCAGCGTGCGGTCGACCGCGGTGATATCGGTCACGACGGTGATCTCGCGAGCCGCGGACGGATCGGCCAGTGCGGACAGCGCGACATCCTGCAGCCGCTTGATCCACGCGGGCGCGTCGACCGTTGCGGCTTCGTCGGACCAGATGAGTTTCTTCGGGCTGATCGCAGGATCGTCGTTGAACGCTTCGCGCAGATAACGGTACCGGTTGCGCGCGCTCAGGCCGGTGAGCGAGTCGAGGCCGATGCCGTCGGCCGGGTCGGGGCGCGAGGCGAGTACGAGGATCACGCCGTCATAGTGCGAGGCGAGATCGTAAATACGCTGTTCAAGGCCGACGTGCAGCGGGCTGAAGCGGCTGACGAGAACAGCAAAATGCGAGCCGGCGAGCGGCGCGGTGGACAGGTTGCAGCTGGGCATGGCGGGACGGCTTTCCTCAGGCCTGCGCGGCGGCCGTGCGCGCGGACTGGGCGCCGAGCTGCTCGGCCTTCTCGGCCGCGGCGGAGACGCTGTCCTTGTGGAACCAGACCCACGTGCCGTAGAAGCCGTTGACGAGCATGACGACCTGCAGCACGAACATGGACATCGCGCCCGGGCCGCCAGCGGCGAGCTGGTTCCACCAGATGACGACCTTGATGACGTCGAGCAGCAGCCATGCGATCCACTGCGAACGGTAGCCGTACGTCATGAGCACCTGGCCGATGATACCAAGCGGCAGCAGCGTGCCGTCGAGCCAGATCTGCACGCCGCCGGTCGCGTGCGAGGTGAACACGACGATCAGGTAGACGGCGACGGTGAAGACGGCGGCGAGCAGGCCCTGCCACCAAGTGATGTTGCGAGCCTTGACCTCAGCGGAGCCGACGGCGGACGAGTCGGAGCCGGCGGCCTGCTGGCGGTCGAGCTGGCGCTGCCAGACGTACACGCCGACGAACTGCATGATCACGTAGAAGATCTGCGAGAAGATGTCGCCGACGAGGTGGTTCATGACGGCGACCCACAGCCAGGTCGCGCAGCCGAGGAAGCCCCACAGGTAGTTGGTCAGGCGGCCGCGGTCGACGAGGATGAGGTTGAAGACGATGCAGATGCCGGAAACGAGGCCGATCCAGTCGGCGGCGGTGTAGGAGCCTGCGAAGATGAAGGAGATGATCTGCGCGAGCAGCATCACGCCGATCAAAGTGAATTCGCCGGGCTTGAAGTCCAGCAGTTCGCGCGCGACGCGCTTGGGGTCGACGGCGTTCTTCACGCCGTTCATCAGATCGTTCATAACGGTGCCTCTCTGTTCTTTCCCTCCGGGCACGCGGCGCAGGTGCGCGTCGCAGGTTTGCCCGGGTCAAGCTTTCGTGGCGCAGGCGGGCTGGCGAACGCTTGTAGCGTCGCCGTCCGCCGCGCGGTCCAAACAGAGGCGCGCAACGGTGTTGCAGGTGTTGCGCCGCCCCTTTCCGGACGTTACCGTTACGCTATACCTACATATGGTCAATCTGACTATTACTCACGTCCACTCATCCGCAATGCGGAATTGGCGGGAAACGCCGGCTCAGTCGAACGACCGAATCAGCGATACTTTTCCGCGATGTCCGGGTCGACGGCGTTGAAGTGCTCAAGCGCGATGAGCACGAGCGGCGAGGCGTTACGCTCGTTCATCGCGATCTTCGCGACGTAGCGATAGTCGGCGTCACCCTCGTACATGGACTTCTCGTCGGGCACGTCCACCACGCAGCGCGCAATCTCGCAAGTGTGCACCAGCTTGCGCACGCAGGCGTCCGACTCCGCGGCCAGACCGTCCTTGGCCTCCGCCGCATCGCCCTCCGCAACCGGCTCCGTTTCGCCCACGCGGGTGATCAGGTATTCGTCGCCGTACAGCAGCTGCGCGCCGGTCTGCTCAGCGATCGCGCGCTTCAGCGTCTCGTCGCGGTTCTCGCCCGGCAGCTGCCCGCCGCCCGGCAGATCGTATTTGCCGGCGTACGGGCCGTCCTTGCGCACGATCACCAGCAGCTTGTTGCCGGTCGGATCCTCAACGTATCCGTACACGCCGTGGTAGTACTCAACATCCTTGCCGTCACTCATCTCAGGTCCTTTCCTATGGCCCGTCTCAATCATGCCACCGCACCCGGCGCGACGCACCAGCTCAGGCCAAACCGCGCGCCGAATCGAGTGAATTGCTCGTGAACAGGATCCCGACCTCGCCGCCTGCGCAACGACTGCGCAACGCTCGCGCCCACGCCGATGCGACCCGCAACGTAGCGACGAACATTACCGCACATATGTCACCCTGCGTTCACCTTGCCGACGCGGGCACGACACGCTCGGATTGCTGCGATGTGGATAACTGAAATCGAGTTATCCACATTTCGGGGATAATTCGGTGGGTAATCCACCAAGTTATCCACATATTGGGGATAACTCTGTGCATAACTTGGGGATAAGTTGGGGACAACGTGTGGACGACCGAGCGTGCGTGAGACCGCGATTTGCACGCACGACCTCGCTGTGATATAAGTCATGGCCACTCGCCGTCACGCCGTAAACCGCACATCGTCCATGTGCGATTTGCCGCAATCGCCTGCACTATGCGAGCACCCTCGACACGCTCTCCCGACTCCGGTCATCCGCGCACGTATCCGTCACGCACCCTGCGCCCATCCGGCCAATCAGGCAAGACCACGAGCCAAATCCAGCCGACGGCCCGAGTACGGTAGGACATCATGAGCACGCACACGAATCAGGACAACCACGCCGACGACCACGCCGCGGACGTCGCCGGCACGGACGAAAACGCAACGGCCGCGCTCGCATCCACCTCAGGCATCGCGGCGGACGCCACCGTCAACCGGCGCATCCTCGCGCTCGCGCTGCCCACGTTCGGCCAGCTCATCGCCGAACCGACGTTCGTCCTCATCGACACAGCCATCGTCGGGCACATCGGCGACGCGGCACTGGCCGGACTGTCGATCGGCTCGACGATCATCCTCACCGCGGTCGGCCTGTGCATCTTCCTCGCGTATTCCACTACCGCGCAGGTCGCGCACCTGTTGGGCGCGGGCCGCCGGCGCGAAGGTTTGCAGGCCGGCATCGACGGACTGTGGCTGGCGCTCGGCATCGGCGTCGTGCTGGGCGTCGGCCTGTTCGCCGGCGCGGAACCGCTGTGCCGGGCGCTCGGCGGGCGCGGCGACGTGCTCGATCAGGCCGTCGCATACACGCGCGCGATCGTGCTCGGCGCGCCCGGCATGCTGCTCGTCTACGCAACGAACGGCATTTTCCGCGGATTGCAGAAGGTGCGCATCACGCTGATCGCCGCGGTGAGCGGGGCCGTGCTCAACACCGTGCTCGAAGTGCTGTTCGTGATCGTGCTCGGCTGGGGCATCACGGGATCCGGCGCGGCGACGCTGATCGCGCAATGGTATATGGGACTTTTCCTCACGGTTCCAGCGATGCTGTGGGCGAAGGCGGACGGTGCGAGCCTGCGACCCCGACTGGAAGGCATTGCGGCGGCGGGCGGCGACGGACTGCCGCTGTTCGTGCGCACGTTGGCGATCCGCGCGGCGATGGTGGCGACCGTGGCGTGCGCGGCCCGCATGGGCACGTCCGTGCTGGCCGGGTTTCAGGCGGTGAATTCGTGCTGGAACTTCGCAATGAACATGCTCGACTCCGTGGGCATCGCCGGACAGGCACTCGTGGCGACGGCGCTCGGCGCGGGCGGGGGCACGGGGCGCGCACAGGCTCGTCGGCTGACCGCGGCGACCGGACACGCGGGATTAACTGTCGGCGCGCTGATCGGAGTCGCGTTCACGATAATCGGCCTATTCGCCGGCCACGTCTTCTCCCCCACGCCGGCCGTGCAGCTGCTCGTGGCCGCCGGCATGGTGACGATGGGTGTGTTCTTCCCGCTCCAAGGCTGGATGATGGCGATCGACGGCATCCTGATCGGCGCGCGCGACTACCGGTATCTGGCCGCGACCTGCACGGCCACCGCCGCGGCGTACATCCTGCTGGTTCTCGCGCTGGCCGACGCGGCCACGGTCACACCGGTTCTGCCGAACGATCTTGCCCGCACGGTCGCTCTGTGGACGTTGTTCAACCTCGTGCTCATGGGCGGACGCGGCCTAGCCAATGGCCTGCGCGTCCGCACCGACCGCTGGATGCGTTGATCCGCGCCGCAGTCATCGTTCAATCACCGCTCGGGCAAAACGTTCGATCACCGCGCCGCAGACACCGCTCGATCACCGATCAACCGCCGCTCAATCATCACTCAATCATGGCCGAACGCGCGGCCGCGTACACGCCGCGAACGACCGCTTCGCGCCACCGCGACCAGCCGTACTGCTTGGTGAGCTGCTCGCCGGCCGTGGCGCCGAGCGAAGAACCGTCGGCGCGCGTCAGATCATAGAGCATGTCGAGCAGCGCGCGGTCGCCGTTCACACGCGCGGCCAGTTCCGCGCCAGTCGCCGGATCATTCGGGTCGCGCCCGGTGGCGAACTCCGACAAGGTCAGATGCTCGCGCACGAGCAGCGTCGCCCATTCCACGATGTCCGGCGCGTAGCCCATGCGCCGCAGGATCACCGGCACGTGCTTCGCACCCTCCGCCGCATGGTCGGTCACGAACGGGCGCTTGCCGATGTCGTGTAGCAGGCCGGCCAGCAGCAGCGCCGCATAATGCGCCTCGTCGTACTGCCGGCCCGACGCGGCCGACACCCGTTCCAGCCGCGAGACGACCTCGACGCTGTGCCGGTCGATAGTGTAGCGGTGCGCGGCGGACGCGCTCGGACGGTTGCGGATGCCGAGCCATTCAGGCATCCAGCGGCCGGGGATGTCCACAAAATCGATTTCATCCCACACGCGCATGAGTTCGGACCCGCTGGCGAGCAGCCGCACGAACAGGTCGCGCGTCTCCCCGCTCCACACCGAGTCGCGAATCGGCGCGTGACGCATGTTGGCCAGCGTGGCCGGGTTGATCGGCAGCTTCGATTCCGCCGACGCGACGGCCGCGCGCAACGGCAGGGCCGCGTCGCGCGCCGGGTCGACGCCGGGAGCCAGCACCACTTCGCCCTCGTGCGAGACGATGCCGGGCGCAAGCACGTCGAATTTCGGGGCTTCGCGCTTGCCGCCGGCTCGCGGGTTCATCATCTGGAAGAACGAAAACCGCGGTTTTTCGTGCGTGATCGAATGCTGCGCGCGCGAGGCGGTCGAGTCGAGCGCAAACGCGATCTGTCGGCCGAGCCGCGCAAGCCTTGTCTGCAGATCGTCGATGGAGCGCGCCTCACGTTCTCCTTCGGGCAGGGTCGGGTCGGCGAAGCCGAGCATCGCCGCAACCTTCGCCTGATACGGCGTGAGCAGCAGGTTCGTGTCCTTGTTCGCGGCCAGATGGATGCAGTCACGCACGTCGAGCAGCGCTTCGACCGCGTCGTCATACGCACCGTGCGGGCGGTCGGCCAACCACGACGCGGCGAGCGCGGAGACGAGCACGGAGTCGCGCAGGCCGCCGCGCGTTTCCTTGATGTCGGGCTGGTTGAGGTAGGGCAGGCGGCCGAATTCGTCGAGTCGTTTCTGCGCGGAGTCGAGTAGTTCGGGCAGGCGTTTGCGCGCGGCCTTGCGCCAGCGTTCGAGTATGGACGCGGCCGTGTCGGCGATGAGCTGCGTGTCGCCGGCGATCGGGCGCACGTCGAGCCAGCCCATGGCGGCCGGCAGGTCCTTGTCGGTGACGGATTCGCACTGTTGGCGCGTGCGCACGGAGTGGTCGAGGTCGAGTCCGGAATCCCACAGCGGATACCAGAGCTTGTTGGCGAGGTCGTTGAGCTGGCGGTCGTTGAGCGCGTGCGATTCGTAGATGATGACGAGGTCAAGGTCGGAGCTGGGGCCGATCTGGCCGCGGGCGAGCGAGCCGACCGCAGCGAGGCCGACGCCCTTGGCCGGCACGTCGAACGGGACCGCGTCGACCGCTTCGGCCCACAGTCTGGTCAGGCAGTCCATCGCCAGATCGGTGCGCGCCTTGCGTTTGGCCGCACCGTCGCGGTAGATGCCGTCCGGATCGGGCTGGCTCATCGCCATGAACCGCGCTTTGAGTTTGTCGACCGCCGACATATCGATCCTTTCCAGTGCGCATGTTCGCACATGATGCGTCATGTCGAGCGAGGTATCAGCCGAGTTGAAGAATCCTTTAATGCGTTTTGCGACAAGAGATTGCTCCGCTCGCTACGCTCGGTCGAAATGACAAGAAGTATGAAAAATCCCCGCACGGCGCAAGGCGCGTGCAGGGACCTGTCTTATTGATAACCCGAGCCGTAACCGGCGACCCGGGCCGATTTGATCAGATCGCGGCGGATCCGGTTTCGCCGGTGCGCACGCGGGTCACGGAGTCAAGCGGAGCGACCCAGACCTTGCCGTCGCCGATGGTGCCGGAGCCGGCGGACTTGACGATCACGCCCACGAGCGTGTCCGCGTCGGCATCGTCGGAAAGCACTTCGATGCGGATCTTCGGGATCAGGTCCACGGTGTATTCGGCACCGCGGTAGACCTCGGTATGGCCGCGCTGACGGCCGTATCCGTTGGCTTCCGAGACGGTCAGGCCGTGCACGCCTGCGGCGGCGAGCGCCTCCTTGACGTCGTCGAGCTTATGGGGCTGGATGATAGCGGTGATGAGCTTCATCTCACCTCACCTCCTTGAGAACAGAGCTGGCGGTTCCAGCAAAATCGTACGCGCGTTCGCCCTGATCGGCGAGGTCGATTCCACCGACCTCCTGGGCTTCGGTGACGCGCCAGCCGACGGTCTTCTCGAGCGCGAAGGCGATGATCGCGGTGATCACGCCGGAGTACAGGATCGCGACGAGCGCGATGATGATCTGCACGACGAGCTGCTTCCAATCGCCGCCGGCCAGCAGGCCGGTGCCTTCGCCGAAGAAGCCGATGAGGACGGTGCCGGTCAGACCGCCGACGCCGTGCACGCCGACCACGTCGAGCGAGTCGTCGTAGCCGAGCTTGAACTTGAGACCACAGGCGAGGCAGGTCAGGATGCCGACGATCGCGCCGAGCACGATGGCCCACAGCGGGGAGACGACATCGGCGGCCGGGGTGATGCCGACGAGGCCGGCGACCATGCCGGAGGCCGCGCCGATGGCGGTGTAGTGGCCGGTGCGGATCTTCTCCGTGAAGCCCCAGGAGAGCATGGCGGCCGCAGCCGCGGCGGTGGTGGAGACCCACGCGTAGCCGGCGGTGCCGTTCGCACCGAACGCGGAGCCGGCGTTGAAGCCGAACCAGCCGAACCACAGCAGGAACGCGCCGAGCATGACGAACGGGACGTTGTGCGGGCGGATCGGCTGCGTGCCGAAGCCCTTGCGCTTGCCGATGATGAGCACGATGATGAGCGCCGCGACTGCCGCGTTGATGTGCACGACGGTGCCGCCTGCGAAGTCGTGCGCGGCCGCACCAATGGCCTGCGAGATCGCGCCGTCACCGGAGAGCAGACCGTGGTTCCAGACCATGTGCGCCATCGGCGCGTAGTCGAACGTAATCCACAGGGCGACGAAGATCATCCACGTGCTGTACTTGACGCGCTCGGCGATGGAGCCGCAGATCAAGCCGACGGTGATCATCGCGAACGTCGTCTGGAACGCGACGTCGATGCTGCCCGGATAGTTGCCGGACGTGTTGGCCGCGCCGAACACGCCGTCCGTAGCAACCATCGAATCCTTGAGCAGGAAGCCGGTGGCGGGATCACCGAAGATGCCGCCGATCGACGTGCCGGCGTAGGCGATCGACCAGCCCCACAGGGTCCAGATGATCGCGGTGACCGACAGCGCGGCCGCCTCCAGCATGAGCATGTTCAGAACGGCCTTGGCGCGAACCATGCCGCCGTAGAAGAACGCCACACCCGGCGTCATGAGGAAAACCAAGGACGCGGATGTCAACATCCATGCAGCATTTCCGGTGTCCATGCCAACCTCCCTCTCTTTTCTTTCGTCTTGTCCGCCGGCCCGTTGCCCGAACCGGTCGGATTGTCTCGTTATTGCCGTCCCCCGTGGCGGGGGCTAACACAACGGTATGGAACGCCCGCCGCGTTTTCTGTAGGTTACGGGAGGTTACGCGCATGTAAAACGCAGCGGGCGGGCGTCGGCGCGCGCGATTCGGCGAATCGGCGCCGCACCGCGGTTTGACACGAAAAAACGTCCGCCCCCGACTGAGGGAGCGGACGTTTCAGGATGTGGCCGGAACGCGGTCAGGCGAGAATGCCGTCGACGAAGCCTTCCGGGTCGAACGGCGCGAGGTCGTCGGGGCCTTCGCCGAGCCCGACGAGCTTGACCGGCACGCCGAGCTCCTTCTGCACGGAGATCACGATGCCGCCCTTGGCCGAACCGTCGAGCTTGCTCAGCACCACGCCGGTGATGCCGATCGCCTCGGCGAACACCTTGGCCTGGGTCATGCCGTTCTGGCCGGTGGTCGCGTCGAGCACGAGCAGCACTTCGTCGACCGGCAGGTTCTTTTCGGTCACGCGCCGGATCTTGCCCAGCTCGTCCATCAGGTTCGCCTTGTTCTGCAGACGTCCGGCTGTGTCGATGATGAGCACGTCGGCGTTGGCTTCCTTGGCCTTGGCGCTCGCTTCGAACGCGACGGACGCCGGGTCGGCGCCGTCCTTGTCGGAGCGCACGACGGGCACGTTCACCTTCGCGCTCCACGTTTCGAGCTGGTCCGCGGCGGCGGCGCGGAACGTGTCGGCCGCGCCCATGACGACCTGCTTGCCGTCGGCGACGAACAGTCGCGCGAGCTTGCCTGCCGTGGTCGTCTTGCCTGTACCGTTGACGCCGACCATGATGATGACGGACGGCTTGTTCGCGCCCGGCTTGTTCACGTTGAGGCGGCGGTCCGTGTCGCGTCCGACAAGGTCGAGCAGTTTCTCGCGCAAGCTGGCGCGGACGTCGGCCGGATCGGCCTTGCCGGTGATGCGGGCGTCCTTGCGCAGGTCGTCAACGAGCTGTTCGCTGGCTTCGGCACCGACGTCGGCGAGCAGGAGCGTGTCCTCGACGTCCTCCCAGTCGGCCTCGGTGAGGTTGTCCTTGGCGAGGATATTGAACAGGGCCTTGCCGAACGGGTTGGAGCTGTTCGCAAGCTTTGCCTTGAGCCGCTGGATGCGCGAAAGCGTCGATTCGGGCTTTTCAGCCTTGGGTTTGGCGGGTTCGGCCGGAGCCGGGGCGGGGGCCGGAGCGGGCTGCTCGGCGGCGGGCTTCGCGGATTCGGCGGGCGCGGTCTGTTCGGCCGGTTCCGGTTGTTCCGGCTGTTCCGATGCGGGCTTGGCGACGGCCGGCGTGGACGGCTTAGACGGAGCGGACGGAGCCGCGGATTCGGCGGTCGGTTCCGGCTCGGGCTTCTTGGCGGAGGGGCTCGCAACGGGTTTCGCACCAGCCTCTTCGGCCTGCTTGCTTTCGGTCTTCGCGGCCTGAGCCTTGGCGGCTGCGGCACGTTCGGCCGCGGCCTTCGCTTCGGCGGCCTGCTGGGCCCGACGGGCTTCCTCCGCGGCGGCGGACTGCTTGGCGGAACGGCTCTTGACCACTCCCCATGCAATCAGCGCCACGACAACGACAGCCACGACGGCCACAATGCCGATGATCATATTGGTATCCATGCTCCCAGCCTAAAAACCGCAACGGACAGCCGAAAACCAGCGCAATCCCTCCCAAACCGGCATCCGAACAAACCATCGCGCACCGCAATCAGACCAGCACCAAGCCGGCTCTCCGTATTTTGGTGTGTATGGCACGCGTGCCTGTTGTATCGGAATCGCGCTGTCGCGCGATGCTGTGTTGTTGGCGGCGCGTAGCGCCGCAGACGCTCCCCCAGTCACGCTGCGCGTGGCAGCCCCCTCAGCCGAGGGGGCCAAGAGCTACCGCCAGCATCACCGGCGTTACAACCATTCGGGGCGCGGCAGCGATGGCTGCTGCTGGGAATGCTGGATTGCGCGAGAGCGCAATACCGTTTCATCGCGCGCAGCGCGATGCTGAGATTGTGCTCTTGCGCAATCTCACGACAACACAGCATCGGACGCACGAACAGTGCGGACGATACCGATACCACAGAGCCACACTTCACCGAACCCACCCATACACACCAAAATACGAAAAACTGCCGAACCACTCCCCGGTCCGAGCCGTTCCCGCCAATCGCCCGATTCGGCCACGGCGGGCGCGCAACTACACTGGAGCGCATGGCCAATACTTCACGTATGACATCACTCCAGCGCCGCGAACAGCTCATCCAGGTCGGGCGCGCGCTGTTCGCCGCCAAGGGGTTCGAGGCGGTGAGCGTGGAGGAGATCGCCGCAAGCGCGAAAGTGAGCAAGCCGATCGTCTACGAGCATTTCGGCGGCAAGGAGGGCCTGTACGCAGTGATCGTCGATCGCGAAATGCAGACGCTAACCAGTACGATCACGGCCACGCTCACCGATCCGGACATGCATCCGCGGCAGATCGTCGAACGCGCGGCGCTCGCACTGCTCACGTACATCGAACAGAACGCGGACGGATTCCAAGTGCTCGTGCGCGACTCGCCGAGCACCGATCCGGCCGGATCGTTCAGCTCGCTGCTCGGCGACATCTCGCTGCAGGTCGAGGACCTGCTCACGGCCTCGTTCAAACGGCAGAAACTGTCGGTCAAAGGCGTGCCGTACTACGCGCAGATGCTCGTCGGCATGATCGTCTTCACCGGCCAGTACTGGGCCGACCGACCGAAGGTCAGCAAGGAGCAGCTCGCCGCATATATCGTCGATCTCGCGTGGCACGGCCTGTCGCGACTCGATTCCAAGCCGGCGCTGCGGTTCGAGGGCAAGCGGGCGCATAATCATCCCGCAACGGACACGGCGGACGAAGCAGACTCGGCCGTTCACGCCACGGAACGTGCGGATCCGGCCGAAGCCTAGCGTCAGATAAGACGCTGGTGCTAGCTTGGGATGAGCAACAAACCGGCGGCGAGGGACAATCCCGAGGGAGACCATGAACCAGAACGCGACCACACTGACCTTCATCGTGCCCGCATACAACATGGAGGAGTATCTCGAACGCTGCGTATCCTCGCTGCTGCAGGCGCGCGACAACGGCGACATCGAAGTGCTCATCGTCGACGACGGCTCGCACGACTCCACGCCGCAGCTCGCCGACACGTACGAGCGTCGCTGGCCGGGCCGCGTACGCGCCATCCACCAGCCAAACAAGGGTCACGGCGGCGCGGTCAACACGGGCATCGCGAACGCGCGCGGCACGTACGTCAAGGTCGTCGACGCGGACGACTGGATCGACCCGCAGTCGATCGACACGATGATGGCGACGCTGCGCGAGCAGTGCGCGTCCGACCGGCCGGTCGACATGGTCGTCACGAACTACGTCTACGACAAAGTCGGCAAGCGGCGCAAGCACACGGTGAACTTCCGTCACGCCATGCGGCCGGGCGAAATCCTCACGTGGGACGATCTGGGGCACTTCGGTCTCGCCGAATACATCCTCATGCACGCGCTCACGTTCCGCACGGCGGTCGTGCGCGAATCCGGCATGGTGCTGCCCGAGCACACGTTCTACGTCGACTTCATCTACGCATACCAGCCGTTCACCAAGGTGCGCACGATGCTGTACCTCGACATGCCGTTCTACCACTACTTCATCGGCCGCGAGGGCCAGTCGGTGCAGACCGACGTGATGATCCGCCGCGTCGAGCAGCTCATCCTCGTCAACCACCGCATGGTCGAGGCGACGCCCGAGCCGGGCACCGTGCCGGACGGGCTGTACAAGTACATGATCCACTTCCTGGCGATCGAAAGCTCCGTGACGTCGGTGTTCCTGATCCTCTCGCGCGATCCGGAGAACTATCGCAAGAAGGACCGGCTGTGGGCCGACATCGCCGCGCATTCGCCGGCGATCGGCCGCGACGTGCGCCGCAAGGCCATGTCGCGCGCGCTCAACCTGCCCGGTTCGGCCGGCCGCTGGATCATCCGCCACGCTACGCCATCGCCGAACGCGTCGTCGGCTTCAACTGATCCGCAATCTATCCTGTATCGATCCGTTACCGCGGCATGACACGCGGCTTCGCGCGCCGTCTATCGTCCGTTGCGCGAAGCGAGCCGGATAGACCTTCGGCGAATTGCCCCGCCAAAAGGCCACTCAGTGAGGCAATTCACCGAAAAACCATCCGATTCACCTCGCCGCAACTCGTCAGCGCGGCAAACCCGACAGACCTTCGGAAAACCACCCCGCTGACAGCCCACCCAACGAAGCAATTCACCGAAGATCCGGCCGGTTTGCCACGTCAAATCCTCTCAGCGGAGCAAACCTGATAGGCCTTCGGAAAACCAACCCGATGGCAGCCTGCTCAGCGAAGCAATCCTCCGAAGATCCAGCCGGTTTGCCACGCTAAACCCTCTCAGCGGAGCAAACCCGACAGACCTTCGGAGGATCGCTTCGCCAAGAGCCCTCTCAGCGGGGTAATTTGTCTAAGATGTAGACAAATTACCCCGCACACCAAGCCTTCAGGGAGGACGGCCATGCAATTCACCTGTTCGGGAACCGACGTTCGCTTCGACGAGAAAACGCTGCGCTTCGCCTTCCGCCGCGACGGCGCGGACTGGACGTGGCGTGACGGGTTCATGCCATCATTCGATTGCCATGTTGCCGGTCGTCCCGCGGATGCAGCCACGGTCGTTCCCGGACACACCACATCGGCCGATTCCGACCAGTCCAATCCCAACGACCGTATACGCACGTTCGCGTTCGCAGACGCCGCGTCGATCACGCACGAATTGCGCGAGACGGGCACCGGTGTCGGCGTGTTCAGCACGTTCCGCGGATTCGGCGATGCGCCCGATTTCGCGTTTGCGACGTACGTGTGGGTCGAGCGCGCGTCCGGTGACGTGATCTGCGAGTGGATGCCGCTCGACGAGACCGGCTTGTCCGTGACGCGGCTGACGTGGCCGGGCGAGATGACGTTCGACGGTGAGTCCGACCGCGACGTCACGCTGATCACGCACCAGCAGGGCGTGATGATCCCGAACACGTGGCCGACGGCGGTCAGTTCGGCGCACGGCGACATCGTGTTCGGCGGCCGTTTCGAAACAGCGGGCGGATACATGCCGTGGTTCGCGCAGATCCGCGGATCGCAGGCCGACTGCGGCAAGAACGGGAACGACGAGCCGCATGATGATCGCGACGGCCGCGACGACGGCCGCGACACGCAATCAACGCGATCGGCGCGAATCAGCGACGATGACAGCCGACCCACGACGACCGGCGCGCCCGCGTACATCGCGATCTGCGAGACACCGTGGAACGCGGGCTACGCGATCGAACATCCCGCCGGCGGACGCGAGACGCCGGCCGAGGCCGGCAACGTCGCAGCCGGCACGTTCGTCGGCACGTGCATCGGCATGTGGTTCGAGCCGAGCCTCGGCCGCATGGACTACCGCCGCGTCGTGCGCTACCGTTTCCTGAGCGACGCCGACCACACGTCGGTCGCCAAGTCGTACCGCGCATACGTCGACGAACGCGGCCGACTGCGCACGTTGGCGGAAAAGGCCGCGCGCAATCCGTCCGTCCGCAACCTTATCGGCTGCTCGTGGATGCACGTCGGCATCAAAACCGTCGTTCAGCCGGAGTCGCGCTTCTACGATCGCGAGCATCCCGAGAACAACCTGCACGTGACATCGTTCGCCGCGCGCGCCAAGCAACTCGCGACCCTGCACGAGCTCGGCGCAGGACGCATCTACATGCACCTGGACGGCTGGGCCGAGCCGGGCTACGACAACCAGCATCCCGACTATCTGCCCGCGTGCGAGGAGGCCGGCGGCTGGGCCGGCATGAAGGCGCTCGTCGACGCGTGCCACGCGCGGGGCGACCTGTTCGGCACGCACGACCAGTACCGCGACTACTACTTCGACGCGCGCACGTTCGACCGCAACAACGCGGTCCGTCTGCCCGACGGCACGAACCCCGAGCAGACGATCTGGGCGGGCGGTCACCAGACCTTTCTGTGCGCCGAACTCGCGCCCGACTACGTGCGCCGGAATTTCGCCGAAATCGCCGCGAACGGCGTCAGGCTCGACTGCGCGTACCTTGACGTGTTCACCTGCAACGAGGGCGACGAATGCGCGAATCCCGAGCACCGCATGACGCGCCGCGACTGCTATGAGCGCCGCGCGGAATGCTTCGAATACCTGCTCTCGCACGGCATCCTCTCCAGCTCCGAGGAGGTATCGGACTGGGCCGTGCCGAGCCTCGTGTTCTGCCATTACGCGCCGTACGACTTCCAGATGCGAGATCCGTCCGCGCCGCGACAGGGCGTGCCGGTGCCGCTGTACAACCTCGTCTATCACGACTGCGTGATCGAGCCGTGGATGATGGAGCGCGTGGCCGGCGGCGACGACTACATGCTGTACGCGCTGCTCAACGGTGGCGCGCCGTATCTGATCCGCGACGCCGCATACGTCGGCGTGGACGGCGACATGAGCCCGGAGCAGCGCGCGCAGGCCGAGAACGACATCGAACGGTGCAACGCGGTGGCCGCGCTGCACGAGCGCGTCGGCATGAGCGAGCTCGTGCGGCACGATTTCGTCGGCGGCGACCCGCTCGTGCAGCGGTCCGTGTTCGCGGACGGCACAGTCGTCACCTGCGACTTCCACGATCAGACGTACCGAATCGAGGGGTAACGGGACTGTCCGATCGTTCGGCGAATGATCGGACGGACAGTGATCGGACGGGTGTGGGCATAGACGGTACAGGAACACTTACGGAATCGCGAGCATCCGGACCGGATGGAACCTCCTGGAACCTGACGTGGGCATAGACGGTACATTTCGGCCCACCGTGCGTGGGCATAAACCGTCCATATAGATGAGCGTGGGCATAGACGGTACGTTAAGAGGCCTCTCAGGCCCTCGTAGCGTACCGTTTATGCCCACACACTCATATCCCGGACCTCACGAACACACCCACCCGTGAGACCGTGAAATCACACCCAGCGGTCGGACATCGCGAAGCCGTTGTGCATGAGGTTGCTGGACGTGTACAGCACCTCGCCGAGCAGCTTGGTCGTGCGCGTCTGCAGATAGTCGGCCATGCGATCGTTCGCCTCGGCGAGCACGCTGGCCACGGGCATGCCGTCGCGGCTGCCGTCGCCGTCCGCGCGCCCGTCGCCGTTGCCGTCGATGCCGTCGTCGAAACGTCCGCTGGCGAGCGCCGCGTCGGTCTCCCCCAGCAGCCGGTGTCCGAAGATGCGCACGTTTTCGGCGTATCGTTCGATCGCGTTGCGCGTGTCGAACCAGTGCGCGTCGGCGAGCGCCGCGATCAGCCGGTTCGTCCAGTACAGGCTGCCGGTCGACACGTCCGGCGTCGTGTCGCGCAGGTATGCGGGCGTGTCGTCGACGTTTGCGTAGAACGGCGCGGCCGTGGTGAACGGGCCGGAGCCGTACGAGATCCACATGACCGCGCGGCTGGCGGCGGGCGCGTACGGGCGCAGCTGGATCGCGACCATGTGTCCGGTGCGGTTCACGCCGATCGGACGGTAGCGGTGTCGTGATTCGGCGGTGCCGGTAGTGCCGTACGGGTCGTACGGCGTGCCTTCGAAGTGCGACGAGAGCAGGAAATCAACATCCTCGATAGTCACCTTGCTTTCGGGCACGCGGCACCACGGGATGTCGTCGGATTCGGGCGTGTAGCGGGCGGCGGGCGAATCCCAGTCGTCGCTCGGGTTGAGCCGGCGCTGCATGTACCAGGCGCGCGGCGTGTTGTAGATGTGGTCCTTCGGCGTGCTCGTGCCGAATGCGAGGCGCGGGTTGAACACGTCGGGCACGGCGGTTTCGGTCGTCGGGTTTTCTCGGCTCCCCTTGTCAGGGGAGCTGTCACGCAGTGACTGAGGGGTAGTCAGAGCCGTCTGCAGCGAATCCGGCGCAGCGCTAGCCGCGCCCGCTCCCATCGTCCGGTCGAGCCGATGCCGTGCCATGAACTCGCACAGGTCGGCGCTGCACATGTATTCACGCTGTTCGCCGAACGCGTCGGCCAGGTCGAAGCGGTCGATGCCGAGCTGGTTCGGGATCGTCGCGTAGCAGTCGTCGGGCACGCGGCGTGCGATCCAATGGTGGCCACCAATCGTCTCGACGTACCAGATTTCGTCCGTGTCGGAGATAATCACGCCGTTCGACTCGTACGTGCCGTACGTTTGCAGCAGGTCGCCGAGCCGACGCACGCCTTCGCGCGCGGTCGAGACGTACGGCAGGACGAGCGTGATGATGTCCTCCTCGCCGATGCCGCCCGGCTGTTCAGGCTGGTAGTCGGGCGAACCCGGATCGCCGGCGGCCGGCACGAGCTCGACGAACGGGTCGGCCGCGGCGACGCGCTCGTTGACGGCGATCGTCTCGGTCGCGCTCATCGCCACGTTGCGTTCGTTCGCGCCGGCTTCAGCAAGCACGCCGCGGTTGTTGAGCACGTTCGGCACGATCGTGTACCGGCACGGGTCGTCGGGCAGGTCGATTTCGACGTGGCTGAGCACGCTGCGGTAGTGCCGCGACTGGTCCTGCGGCCGGACGGCGACGAAGCGCTTGGGATCGTAGCGGCCGGAGCCGGAGTCGTCGTCGCGCGCGATGATCGTGGACCCGTCGATGCTGGCTGATTTTCCGATGAGAATGGTGGTGCATGACATGTGATCCACTCTAGGAGCGGGTGCGGCCGTGCCGGTACGGCAACATGGCCGCAGGGACACTGGTTCTACATCATGTGGACTCAGTTTGAGCCGTTCCCATGCCGAAAAAGACTGTATCTGGCGCACGACCTCACCACCGGGACTCAGTTTGAGCCGTTCCCACCCCCAAAACGGCCGTATCCGATACACGACCCCACCACCGGGACTCAGTTTGAGCCGTCTATGGGGGAAACGTGAAGTCAGAGAAGTCAGAAGAGTCGATAAACGTTCGCGGATGGCGTGGTTGGGCGGATGGGCCGTGGGATCGTGAGACGGTAGTGTGGGTGATAACGGGTGCCGGGGTTCGTCCGGCCGGCCGATTGGGCCGCGGGCGGATGGCCGGCATCGCATTATGGATCAAACGGAAAGGAATCATCATGGCCATTGAGATGTACGGCGCGGACTGGTGCGGCGACTGCAAGCGCGCGAAGGCGGCACTGCAGCGTCTGGGCGCGGAGTACGTGTGGCACGACATCGAATCCGAGGAGGGCGCCGCCGACCGCGCGGTCGAGATCAGCGGTCAGAAGCACATTCCGGTCGTGCTGTACCCGGACGGCGCGTTCCAGGTGGAACCGTCCGCCACGGACATCGAGAAGAAGCTCAAGGAACTGGGCATCATCGCCTGACCGGTCTGATCGGCGTGCCGTCGAACGGCGCTGCGTGAACCATTCCGCGCATCCGCGTCGCGGATCGGACACGCATCGAACGCATCATGCGGTTCCGCGCACACAAGCACCATCACGGTTAAACCGCATGTGCCTGCACACGCCGCATCACAGCGCGCCGATCCGCGATTCCAAGCGTTTTCCCAGCAAAACCGGGCGTCTTGCCCAGCAAAACCGCGGGAAACGCTGAAGGTCACCGTCCTATCCTGTATTTCAGGCCGCAAGGCCGATATAACTTAACCTCTTTCCTCTCTCTTCTCTTCTTTCTCTGCAAGCCCGGCGCCAACCCCGCCGGGCTTTCTTGATCGCGACGAAACCACTTGCATACAAGCCACGGCCCGCGCCGCGGCGGCTCTTTCGCGAGTGTGAACCACGGTTCCCGCAGCATTGGCGTGACATCGCCGCTAGTACGTCAATCAAACCGGGGTCATTGTCACGCAAATCGGCCTTGTAGCGTGACATCGCCGCTAGTACGTCAACATCACTAGTACTTTGTCGGGTTTAAACTGTTGCTTCCTTTTCCTCGGCTCCCCTTGTCAGGGGAGCTGTCACGTAGTGACTGAGGGGTAGTCAGCACCCATCACATTAAGTCCGACAAAGTACTAGGCTCAATGTCACGCCAACACCATGCACACCACGATGCGGGGGATCTCACCAAGCCGCGAACGGGGGTATTGTGTCGCGCGCCGATGCCCGATACATTGAATGGAGTTTGTCCATTTCGCGCGTTCCGTCGAGAGCGGAAACCGAAACCGTTCCACCCCTCATCGGAGATCACATGACCCAGCATCAGCCCGCAGCAAACCCGTCCCCGGCTGAACCGGCACCGCAGCCGACGTCCGCCGCCAAGCCCGGCCGCCTCGCCATCCCCGATCTCATCTCGATCGGCATTTTCACCGCCCTGTACTTCGTGTGCGTGTGCGTCGCCACGCTCGTCTCCACGCTCATCGCCGGCGCGGGCACGATCTTCCTGCCGGCCGTCGCCGCGCTCATCTGCGGCCCGGTGTTCATGCTCTCGGTCGCGCGCGTCGGCAAGTTCGGCGGCATCACCGTCATGGGCGTGGTGATCGGCCTGTTCCTGTTCGTCTCCGGCCATTTCGCGCTTTCGTTCGTCGCGAGCGTGGTCTTTCCACTCGTCGGCGACCTGATCGCGCGCATCGGCAACTACAAGAATCGTCTAACGATCCTTATCGGTTACGTCGTGTTCTGCTACGGCCTGACCGGCCCGATCCTGCCACTGTGGTTCATGAAGGACGCGTACGTCGCCTCGCTCGAAGCGCGCGGCAAAAGCGCGGCGTATATCAACGACCTGTTCGCGCAGATCAGCGTCGGCTCGTTCTTCGTGGCGATGGCCGCGATCCTCGTGTGCGGCCTGATCGGCGGTTGGTTCGGCCAGCGCATCCTCAAGAAGCATTTCGTCAAGGCCGGCATCGCCTGATGACCAAAATGGCTGCGATGATTACGGTACGTGATCGGTGGGCCGGCGCGTACGTTCGCATGCTGCCGCACTGTGCGAACGTACGCGTTCGTTGCAGCGGCTTGACGATTGGGCGTCGCACATGACCAATTCGTCGTCAGCATCCTCCGCCCGCGCTGATTCGCGCGCCGGAATGAATTCCGATTCGCGCGCCGCGTCCTGCTCTGCACCGCGGGTCGAGGCGCGCTCCGGCGTGCGTCTCGACCCGCGCGCGAAACTGTATCTGTTGCTGCTCGCGAACCTGCTGCTGTTCTTCCACGTGGACACACGCGGCGAGGCGATCATGGTCGCGCTGTTTCTGCTGCCGCTGTTCACGGCCGGACGGTGGCGGAACGGACTGCGCCTAACCGTGCTGTACGTCGCGCTGCTCGGGCTGGGACTGTGGTCCGACGCGGCGACGATGGGCGGATCGGGCGGTTCTGGCGGATCGCTGATCGGCGTAATCGGCGGCGCGACGGGTTCGGCGGCAGGACCGTCCGGCACGGCCGTTGCGGCCGGAAACGTCGCTGTGACTGCGGCGTCCGCGACGTCCGTAATGGCGACGGCCGGGCACGTCGCCGGATTGCTGTCGGTCGGCATCCGCATGATGATGCCGTGCCTGATCACCGGCGCGTACGCGTTCACCACGACCTCGATCAGCGAATTCGTGTGCGCGATGCGGCGCATGCGCGTGCCCGAGGCGATCGTCATCCCGTGCATGGTTGTGATCCGCTTCTTCCCGACCATTGCGCACGATTATCGGCAGATCCGCAACGCGATGGCCCTGCGCGGCATCGCGGCCGGACGGTTCGCGCTCGTGCGGCATCCGGTGCAATCATTGGAATTCATCATCGTGCCACTGCTTATGAACGCGACGTTCGTCTCGCGCGACCTGTCCGTCGCGGCGCTCACCAAAGGGCTCGGCATCGCCGGCGAACACACCTGCATGACCACCATCCGCATGCACTGGTTCGACTGGGCGTATATGGCCATGTGCACCGCGCCACTGGCTCTCGCGATCGGAGGCGTGCTGTGAGCGGACCCTCCCCCACCATGTCATCCCCGCCGAACGAAGCCCCCACGACGTCATCGCGACCGAGCGAAGCTTCCACTACGCCATTTCAACCAAGCGGTACCCCAACCATGTCATTTCGACCGAACGGTACCCCAACCATGTCATTTCGACCGAGCGAAGCGAGCGGAGAAATCCTATCCCGCGCCGCATCATCGCCGTCCGCACCAATCGTCCTGATATCCGACACGTCGTTCCGATACGCGCATGACGACGCCGGCACGGGTCCCGACAACCCGCCCACGGCATCCACACCAACCGGCACCGTCCCAATCATGTCGGAATCTGCGGTCCCATCCGAACTCGCACTGTCGCACGTCAATCTCACCATCCTTCCCAGCGAAACCGTCATGCTGTGCGGACAGTCCGGCTGTGGCAAAACCACGGTCACGCGACTCATCAACGGCCTGATCCCGAATTTCTTCCACGGTTCGCTGACCGGCTCGCAGACCATCTGCGGACTGGGCGGCGACATCGAGACAGCAGACGACGCGAACAATGCGAACATGACTGCACCCGTGCCGATCGAAGCGCTCGTGCCGCTCGTCGGCAGCGTCTTCCAGAATCCGAAAACGCAGTATTTCAACGCGGACACGACCAGCGAACTCGCGTTTCCGTGCGAAAACATCGGCATGGAGCCGGCGGCCATCCGCGCGCGCGTTGACGACATCGCGCAACGATTCAACATCGGACATCTGCTCGACCGCAGCGTGTTCAAGCTGTCCGGCGGCGAAAAGCAGCGGCTCGCGGTCGCCGCGGCGACGATGCTGCACCCGCGCATCATCGTCATGGACGAGCCGACCAGCAACCTCGACGCGACCGCCATGCGCGACCTGCACGACATGGTCGCCGCGCTCAAACGCGACGGCGTGACGGTCGTGATCGCCGAGCATCGGCTCGCGTGGTGCGCCGATCTGATCGACCGGTACGTGCGTTGTGACGGCGGCACGATCGCCGGCGAATACACGGCCGCCGAGTTTTCCGCACTGCCACCGCAACAGTTGGAATCATGGGGGTTGCGAGCGCTCGATCTCACGCCGTATCGTGCGGAGCTGCGGGCGAAAACCGGTGCAACCGGTGTCGCACCGGCCGATGTTCCGCAATCCAGCGCAACACCATCAGTCGAGTTAGCCGACGCGACGCCATCGGCCAAGTCGCTCGACGCGTCGATCGCGGCATCGGCCAGCCCCGTCATCGACTCGGCAAGTCGGCATTCTTCCACGCTGGGAACGCAACAACGACCATCCATCGGCAACAACGCCCCCATCATCACTACGCGCAATCTCGTCGTTGGCTATCGGCACGCGTTCCGGCGCGATGTCGCCGATCTTGCGTTGCGCGGCGGCGAGATCGTCGGACTCATGGGTCGCAACGGCGCGGGCAAAAGCACGCTCGTGCGCACGCTGTGCGGGCTGCAGAAACCACTCGCGGGACATGTGCTGCTGCACGGCAAGCCGGCGAAACCGGCCGCGCTCACCCGCGCTGGATTCCTCGTCATGCAAGACGTCAACTATCAGCTGTTCGCCGACAGCGCGCGAGAAGAACTGCTGCTCGGGCTCGGCGATGCAAACGATGCCATCCGACAGCCAATCGACCTGTCGAGCACAACCACATCCCCGGCAACGCCGCGACTGCACCCCGCGACCCTCGGCGAACAAGCCGATCGCGTGCTGGAATCGCTCGACCTGCTGCCGTTTGCGGAACGGCATCCGATGAGCCTGTCGGGCGGGCAGAAGCAACGGCTGGCGATCGCGTCGGCGATCATGTGCGGCAAGGAGCTGATCGTGCTCGACGAGCCGACCAGCGGCCTCGACCGCGCGCACATGATGCAGGTGGGTGCGCTGCTGCGGCGGCTCGCGGACGAAGGGCGGGCCGTGCTCGTCGTCACGCACGACGAGGAGCTCGCCGCGCTGTGGTGCGACCGCATCATCGATCTGGACGGCAACGGCCCCACAACGAACAAGGAGAACTCATGACGGAATCTGCGGCAATCCCCGGCAACACTCCTGCACCGACGCGTGCGACGGCCGACGTCACCTCGCCGTCGGCGGCACCATCCGCATCGGACATATCGGAGAGCCGCGTCAAACCGGGCGTAGCGGCGAACGTCTTGGAATCGGCCGCATCGACACACGAGCCGGCCAATTCGGCAGCAAGTAGCAAATCGCCGTTGAATCCGGCCGAATGGACCGGCGACTGGATCAGCTTCGAGCAGCTCATCAACAGCCGTGAACCCGCACTCGAACGCGCGTGGACGGAATCGGAAGCGGCCATGCGCGCGCACCGGTCCGCGTTCACGCTCATGCTGCCGTTTTTCGGAGGAAGCATCCGCCGGTTCTGGCGGTGGGCGTGCCGCACGACCTGCCGCGAAAACCGTCACGCGCCGATCGCCGGATGGCATATCGAACCGTTGGAATACGGCGAGAACGCCGGCAATGGGTTCGCGCTCGAATGGCGCAGCGGCGAAAATACGGTGATCGGGCGCTACGCCTACCAGCTCGACCACATGATCGACCGTGGCCTCGAGGGCAAGCCGTGCTACGTGTTCCACGCCGACTCCGCGCCGGAAGGCAGCCCGTTCCGGGTGCTTATCGCGATGGACCCCATGCCGTCACGGGCCGAACAGGCCGTGCTGGATGAACGCACCGAACACACCAAACAAGCCGATCAGGTCGAACAGGCCGGTCACGAGGGTCTGCTCAGCCACCTGCACTTCCAGTACGGTAGCAGCGAGGCGGCGCTGCTGCGCGGAGGCCCGAACGCGGGTGCGGCGGCCAAACTCCGCCATCGCATGTGGTATCCGACCATGTGCGCGGGAGACGGCGACCTGCTCGCGCAGTGCAACGTCGTGCGCGCGCTGCACAAGCTGCCTTTGTGGGAGCGACTGCCCGAACAGTGACACGGTTCAAAGTGGCCTCAGGCCGTTCGCTCATGGTCAACGCGACGAGAGTTTGACGATCGAGAGGCTGATTCCAGAACTTGCACAGGTCAGTTTGACGATCGAGAGGCTACATTCTCACCGCACTTTCGATAGCACGCCATCCAAACCACCCAAAACCGCCAAAAACGTCCCGGCAAATCGGCCTCCGACCGGAGTATCGGCGAGCAGCAGCCTCTCAATCGTCAAACTGACCTCATCACTCGGCGAAATCAGCCTCTCGATCGTCAAACCGTGAACAAACTGCGGGAAAATTACAGAGCATTGCAGAGTAGCAGGCTCATGTACCGACGCGAGGGCGGCGCGTCGCAGCGTACGCTCGCGCAAACCCTCCTACAGTGGAACACATGGGAAACGCCGTCGCACACCGCACACCGGAGCCGGGATCGGAGCTGGAACCGCAATCGGAATCGGCCTGTTCGCCCGAAGAATGGCAGGGAAGCCGTCAACCGGTACGACAGCTCATCCGCCGGCGACTCTGGCAGACGTTCGGCCCGGCGGTCGTGGTGGCGGCGCTCGGCGTGATCGGCGTCATCTGCGTGTGGATCGTGCGCGACACGATCGGCCGGCCGCTGTTCCCGGACGGTATATCGCCGTGGGAGTACGTGCTCATCGCCGTCGGGCTGCTGGTATTGGGGTCGATCGGCTGGCTGGCCCTGCATTCGGTGATCGTCCAGTTGCCGTACGACATGGTCGGCGTGCGCACCGACGACGATTTTCCGCTGCGGCTCGTCCGCAAGCCGCACGACAACCGCGATCTCGAACTCGAAGACCCCGACTTTCTCGTGTCAGCGATCCTGTTTTCCGGCAATCTCAACCGGGTGTTCAAGGTGCTCGAACTGGACGGCGGCGAGGCCGACGTCTGCTGGACGATCATGCAGGTCAGCGACGGCCGGTTGCGCGTTGTCAGCCGCGACTGCGTCGATACGGGCACACGGCTCGCATGCGCGGAACAGTACACGACCGACGACCTGACCGGCATTCCTCTCGACGACAACTGCGAATATGATCAGCGCAACAGCATGCTCATCGTGCGCTGACCGTTTCTGCCACCCGGCTCACCGTTTTTTCGCAGCTTTCTGCAATCTGTGAGGCAGATTTTGCCACTTGCACGGGTCTACTCGCGATCTGTGAGGCAGCTATTCGAAAGATCACCTCAACAACTGGCGGAAACGGGCAATATCACGGGGATTATCCCCGACGACTGACCGACCAGCTGCCTCACAGATCGCAGATAGAGCCATGCAAAAGACGAAAACCGCCTCACAGATGAGAGAAACCACAACAATTTGGCCGTCGTCGACAGTCCGAGGCCTCAGGACGCCCAAGATGCCCCGAGCGCCCCAAGACACCCCGAAAGATCAGAAGTCCCAATCCTCGTCGTCGGTCTCCTCGGCCTTGCCCATCACGTACGACGAGCCGGAACCGGAGAAGAAGTCGTGGTTCTCGTCCGCGTTCGGCGAGAGCGACGCGATGATCGCCGGGTTCACGTCGCAGATCTCCGCCGGGAACAGCGCCGGGTAGCCGAGATTCATGAGCGCCTTGTTGCCGTTGTAGCGCAGGAACTTCTCCACGTCCTCCGTCAGGCCCACACCGTCGTACAGCGACTCGGTGTACTCCACCTCGTTGTCGTACAGCTCGTTGAGCAGATCGTACGTGTACTCGCGCAGCTCCTCGCGCTTCTCGCCGCCGACCAGCTCCAGGCCCTTCTGATACTTGTATCCAATGTAGTAGCCGTGCACGGCCTCGTCGCGGATGATCAGGCGGATCACATCGGCCGTGTTCGTGAGCTTCGCGTGGCTCGAGAAGTACATCGGCAGGTAGAAGCCCGAGTAGAACAGGAACGATTCGAGCAGCGTCGAGGCGACCTTGCGCTTGAGCGGGCTGTCGCCCTCGTAGTAGTCGAGCACGATCTGCGCCTTGCGCTGCAGGAACTCGTTCTCCTCGCTCCACGCGAATGCGGCGTCGATCTGCTCGCTCGAGCACAGCGTCGAGAAGATGCTCGAATACGACTTCGCATGCACGGATTCCATGAACGCGATGTTCGTGTACACGGCCTCCTCGTGCGGGGTGAGCGCGTCCGGAATCAGCGACACCGCGCCGACCGTGCCCTGGATCGTGTCGAGCAGGGTCAAGCCGGTGAACACGCGCATGGTGAGCATGTGCTCCTCCTCGCTCATCGACTGCCAGCTGGGGATGTCGTTGGAGACGGGGACCTTCTCGGGCAGCCAGAAGTTGCCGGTGAGACGGTCCCAGACCTCGAGGTCCTTCTCGTCCTCGAGTTTGTTCCAGTTGATCGCGCTGACGCGGTCGATGAGCTTCAACGGTTTGCGCGGAATGGAGATCGGTGCCATGTTTGGATTCCTTTGTTCGATGCGATTGACGTGACGATATATAAATGTGACGATATAAGTGTGTCGATATGAGTGTGTGCGTTGCCGCGACGGGAGCCGGCATGTATTACTCGACACGCTCCGGGCCGCTCGGCCAAGTCATACGGTCGAGCAACACATGCCGGCTCCCGTCGCTCAGTTACGTCGTGCTGTTGCGTTTCGTATGCGTCTTTTCAACTGAACGCACAGCGTGGTGCGGCATGTGTTGCTCGACCGTAAGCTTGGCCGAACGGCCTTGAGTGTGTCGAGCGACATATGCCGCCGCACCACGCGGCAGAGCCGCAGCCATCTACAGCATGCAAGACACGCAGCCCTGCACCTCGGTGCCTTCCAGCGCCTGCTGGCGGATGCGGATGTAGTAGAGGGTCTTGATGCCCTTGCGCCACGCATAGATCTGCGCCTTGTTCACGTCGCGCGTGGTGGCCGTGTCGGGGAAGAACAGCGTGAGCGAGAGTCCCTGATCGACGTGCTGCGTCGCCTCGGCATACGTGTCGACGATCGCCTTCCAGCCGATCTCGTACGCGTCCTTGAAGTATTCGAGGTTCTCGTTCGTCATGTACGGCGCGGGGTAGTACATGCGGCCGATCTTGCCTTCCTTGCGGATTTCGATTTTGGAGGCGATCGGGTGGATCGACGACGTGCTGTGGTTGATGTACGAGATCGATCCGGTCGGCGGCACGGCCTGCAGGTTCTGGTTGTAGATGCCGTCGCGCAGGATCGCGTCGCGCAGCGCAGCCCAGTCGTCGACGGTCGGGATCGCGATGCCGTACTGCGCGAACAGGTCACGGACCCGGTCCGTACGCGGGGACAGCGAACGGCGGCCGTCGGTGTACTTGTCGAAATAGTTGCCCTGTCCGGCCGGCTTCGCGTACGCGGATCGCTCGAATCCGACGAACGCGCGGCCGCGCTCGACCGCAAGGTCGTGCGACGCGCGGTAGGCGTGGTAGGCGACGGTCATGAAGTACATGTCGGTGAAGTCGAGCGCCTCGTCGGAGCCGTACTGGATGCCTTCGCGGGCGAGGAAACCATGCAGGTTCATCTGGCCGAGGCCGATCGCGTGGCCTTCCTCGTTGGCGCGGCGGATCGACGGCACTGCGGCGATGCTGGTCTGTTCGGCGACCGACGTGAGCGCGCGGATCGCTGTTTCGACCGTGCCGCCGAGGCCGCCATCCATCGCCTTGGCAATGTTGAGCGAGCCGAGGTTGCAGGAAATGTCGCGGCCGACGTGCGCGTACGTGAGGTCCTCGTTGTACGCGCTCGGCTCCTGCACCTGCAGGATTTCGGAGCACAGGTTCGACATGGTCACGCGGCCGTCGATCGGGTTGGCGCGGTTGACGGTGTCCTCGAACACGATGTACGGATAGCCGGACTCGAACTGGAGTTCCGCGAGCGTGGTGAAGAACTTGCGCGCGTCGATGTACGTTTTGCGAATGCGATCGTCTGCGACCATCTTCTCGTAGTTCTCGCTGATCGGCACGTCGGCGAACGGCTTGCCGTACACGCGCTCGACGTCGTACGGGCTGAACAGCGCCATCTGCGCCTTCTGCTTGGCCAGTTCGAACGTGATGTCCGGCACGACCACGCCGAGCGCGAGCGATTTGATGCGGATCTTCTCGTCCGCGTTCTCGCGCTTGGTGTCGAGGAAGCGCATGATGTCGGGGTGGTGCGCGCTCAGGTAGACCGCGCCCGCGCCCTGTCGCGCGCCGAGCTGGTTCGCGTACGAGAACGAGTCCTCGAGTAGTTTCATGACCGGCACGACGCCGCTCGACTGGTTTTCAATGTGCTTGATCGGCGCGCCCAGCTCGCGCAGGTTGCTCAGCAGCAGAGCCACGCCGCCGCCGCGCTTGGACAGCTGCAGGGCCGCGTTGATGCCGCGCGAGATCGATTCCATGTTGTCCTCGATGCGCACGAGGAAGCAGCTGACCGCTTCGCCGCGCTGCGCTTTGCCGAGGTTGAGGAACGTGGGCGTGGCCGGCTGGAAGCGGCCGGCGATCATCTCGTCGAGGTAGGCGATGGCGGCCTGCTCGTCGCCTGCGGCCAGTGCGAGCGCAACGGCGGCGCAGCGCTGCGGGAAGTCTTCGAGGTACTGCTTGCCGTCGAACGACTTGAGCGCGTAGGAGCGGAAGAATTTGAACGCGCCGAGGAACGTTTCGAACTCGTAGCCGCTGGCGGCCGCGCGCGCGTAGAACGAGTCGAGGAATTCGGGCGTGTACTGGTCGAACACGCGCTTCTCGTAGTACTGGTTGCCGATCAGGTACGCGAGGCGTTCTGCGGTGGAGGCGAAGCGGCGCGTGTTCGGCTCGATTTCGCTGGCGACGTACGCGCGTTCGGCTTCCTTGTCCTTGTCGAACTGGATGCGGTGGTGCTCGTCGTACAGGTTGAGCATCGCGTTGAGCGCGTGGTAGTCGGTGGACGGGTCGTAGGTGGTGGTCATGGAAGATCTTTCTTGGTTGAATGGAGTTATTGGCGTGGCATTGGCGAGGTTTGCCGGATATTACTGGGCCGAATGTCACGCAGATCAGCCCACTTGCGTGACATTCAGACCAGTAGCAGGGCTGCACTATCCCGAATGTCACGGAACCGGGTCATTTGGCGTGACATTCCCGCTAGTACTTTGTCGGATTAAACTGTTGCATTCCTTTTCTCGGCTCCCCTTGTCAGAGGAGCTGTCACGAAGTGACTGAGGGGGTAGTCAGAACCCATCACATTAGGTCTGACAACCATCGCACCGGTACTGGCCGCATGTCACGCAAGGGAAGTGTCCGGCACCGTATCAGTCGGCGCAGCAGCCGCGAAGAACCGGGCCAGCCCGTCGCGCGTCTTGCGCACGTCCTCCGGCGTGCCCATGAGTTCGAACGTGAACAGCAGCGGCACCTTGCATTTTGCGGATACGATGCGCCCGGCAGCGGCGTATGCGTCGCCGAAGTTCGTGTTGCCCGACGCGATCACGCCGCGGATCCACGTGCGATTGTCGGGATCGTTGAGGAATCGCTTGACTTGCGGCGGCACGGCCTTGCTCACGACTCCCCCGCCGTACGTCGGCACGATCAGCACGTACGGTTCGTGCACGGCGAGCGGTTCGTCGCCGGGGCGCAGCGGGATGCGATAGGACGCGATGCCGAGTTCGTCGAGTCGGCAGTTTGCGACGAATCGTGCAGTGTTTTCCGACGCGGATGAAAAGTAGACGACGGCGCCGGCGTGGCGCGGCGACGATGCGGCCGGTCCAGCTGCGGTTGCATGAGCGGCTGTCGCAACGATGGCCGATGTCACCGAAACTGCCGACGACGACCGTTCGGCCGCGGCGGTCACCGAGTCGGATGCGCTGGTTGCGACGGTCGCCATGTCAGATGCGACTGCGGTCGCGATGACGGACGCGCTTGACTGCGTTGCCGGATCGCTCATGCGACCAGAATGCGTTCGTTGGCGCCGGTCGCCGAGATGGTGTCGTGTTCGGCGGCGGATTCGGCCGCGATGGCTTTCGCCAGTTCGCGAATGAGGTCGGGGCGGTATCCAGTCCACGAATTGTCCGGCGTGATGACGACCGGAGCCTGCTTGAAACCAGCCTCCTGCAGCTGTTCGAGCGTGGACGGGTTTTCGGACAGATCGACGGTTTCGAACGGAACGCCCAGCTTGGTGAGCTGGCGCTTGGTGGCGTCGCACTGCGGGCAACGCGGTTTGGTGAAGACGGTAACGGTCATGTGATGCCTCCATTCGGTCGATGCTGTGAACTGCCGAGGAACTAGACTACAACCATGCACGACACTAGTTCTTGTGGCGTGTCGGACACTCCGTCACTAGATATAGGGTTTGCGCCCGTTCTGGCAGTAGGCGTGTCGCACTATGTCGCAGCGTCCGCGCCGCGGTCGCGCAGCCGAAAATCATCACTGTCAGATACATCACATTGCGCGCCGTCGTCGCACAGCACCAAGCACCAAGCACCAAGCACCACCACACATCGCGCGCCCATCTCCCGCGTGGCAGAAATAACTCGCTCCGCATCCCCCAAACGGATGATTTCTGCCACGCAATCCGGCAGCACGTGGCAGAAACGCCTCAGTGAGGAGCCTGTCAGCGAGCGTTTCCGCCACGAGCACAGGCGGGCGGAACGTGGAGTAACGTGAAGCCCATGAGCGAGAACAATGCGACGGCGAGCGCCGAGAATACGCCGAAAGACGATGCACGGACCGAAACCGCGTACTTTGCGGGCGGATGTTTCTGGGGATTGGAACGGTATTTCCAGAACGTGGACGGAGTGACCGACACGACGGTCGGATACGCGCAGTCGAAAACGGAGTCGCCCACGTACGAGCAGGTGTGCTCGGGCGAGACGGACGCGGCGGAGACCGTGCAGGTCACGTTCGATCCAGATCGCGTCACGCTGCGTACGTTGTCGCTGCTGTTTCTCGAAGTCATCGACCCGTTCTCCGTCGACCAGCAGGGCGAGGATCGCGGCCGGCAGTACCGCACCGGCATGTGGTATACGGACGAGTCGCAGCAGGCCGTGTACGTCGCCGCGCTCGAACAGCTCGTCGACCGTCAGCCGCAGCGTCCGGCCGTGCTCGTCGAGCCGCTGCGCAACTTCTATCCGGCGGACCGTCATCAGGACTATCTGATCAACAATCCCGGCGGCTACTGCCATGTGCCGATCGCCGCGATCGCGAACGTGCGCAACCGGCAGAAGTACGTCGAAAAGATCTGGGACCTGACGCTCGAGCAGTTCGCCGTGACGCAGCTCGCCGCGACCGAACGGCCGTTCGTCAACGAGTACGATCACGAGTTCGAGCCGGGCATCTACGTGGACATCGTCAGCGGCAAGCCGCTGTTTTCGTCGCGCGACAAGTTCGACTCGGGCTGCGGCTGGCCCGCGTTCAGCAAGCCGATCGACGCGGATTCGCTGACCGAGCACGAGGATCACCGCATCCCCGGCCGCGACCGCATCGAAGTGCGCACCGCCGACACGCAGATCCATCTCGGCCACGTGTTCACCGACGGCCCCGCCGACCGCGGCGGCCTGCGCTACTGCATGAACTCCGCCGCCCTGCGCTTCGTCCCGCGCTCCCGCATGGCCGAGGAGGGCTACGCCGACTGGATTCCCACGGTCGACGGCGAGTAATTGTTTCGCGCACGCGTTTCGGCACCCTGTCCGCAGGCTTGCATGCGTTCGCGTTATTCCGCGCCGATATCGGCAAGTAGCGCGGACGCATGCCGTCCATCGATCTTTCCGAGTCTGCCGCGCTCTCACTACGCCCGCTGATACGCTAGGGAATGCGGAGCGGATGCGTTCGTTTGCACTCGCGTTCCGCCGTGTCGGCCTCCGCACGTATATCAGGATTCCGCCGCCCGATACGAATGGCGTCAGGAGTTGCAAAGCCCCGGAACGTATCCAGTCCCACCACGGGGACGCTAAGCATCGTGGGGAACGCTCCGCCAAAAGGCGGGGTGGATAGTCACCGCGGTAGACGTTAAAGGCCACAAGCAAGCCGGTCAGCCCAAGGGCGCCGGCTTTTTGCATAGACTGTTTGACATAGGGGCGCTTGACAAAGACCCGGCTCCGACGAAATCCCGCTTGTTTTACGGATAACCGGCTTTTCGATAGGATGATTATGCCTGGACGGGGTGAGTCTCGTCCGTGATATCAGAATGCCGGCCTGCGCGCCGGCATTCTTGCTTCAAGCCGTTTCCGGATCATCCGTCCGGCCATTGCCCAGACGTCAGTGCTGAGGCAGCGGACATGCGCCTGAACATGGTCGCAAGTATCCGATTACAGTTTGAAAATATCCGATTAGATGCCTCGGGAATGGCATCAAACGTTGATTTTTCAACGATAAGCATCGGATAGATCATGGTTCAAACTATCCGATTAACGCAGATACTATCCGATTCGGGAACATTCCCGCCGCTTCGCAATGGACAATCGTTCTCATACACTGACATACAGCAAAGGCAAGCGACGCAGCTTACGTCGTCCCTATACCGGCGTTCTGGTCCGGAGGGAAGGGAACGGATGATGTACGGAGCAGAGTTACACGGTAATGATCCCACAGCAGATCCCTCAGCAGCAGATACGACCGCGAAACGATCATTCTCTGCTACAAACGCGATCTCATGTCGTTCGTTCGGCCACGTGCGCGGCAATGTGGATAAGATCATCCTGCAAACCACGCATCGTACGCTTGGCCTTATCGACCGTGTCACTCAGAGTCGTATCGACGTCAGGTTCGGACCAGAGTTGGACTCGATCGTGAAACAGATTCAGATGGGCATGGAGGTTGATACGCGCGGTTTTATCCGGGCCAATGACAGCGAGTTGCCGTCGATGGATGCGGAGGAACTGATGATCATCCGCGAAGGGCATCGTCCGCTGGTTACGGCCGAAGACTTGGAAGGGACGATCGGCTTGGATAGCACCGGCGGATTCGGATCCGTTGATTTCGCGTCCGCTTTGCGTGACAACGATGCCGGCGAGACCTTAGATGGGAAGTAAGTGACGAACGCGATACCGCGATTTCACAACGTTATTCCAGAGCGCCGTAGTGGATACGAACAGGATCATTCATGGAGAGATGGAGCCAATCCCTCATCGGAACTTGCAGACGGTTTTATTTAAGTCGGTGGACCAACGAAAGCTCCCCGTGTCCAGAAAACGTTGATCTTTCAAGGTTTCTTTATTTAAATCAATCATCCTATTCCGCAACAGGTTTGTTGCTCGGCCTGTCCGACGATCCCGCTCCTTCGACGGCGAAGGAGGTGGTCGCCTTCACATAGAAGAAGCCCTCTCCTTGCGAGAGAGGGCCAGGTCCGTTCGGGATCCGTGGAGGCGGCCGGTCAAAACCGTTTCCCGGATTCCAATCAAGGTAACCAAGAATGGATGAAACTCCTTGTAGGAAAACGGGTGATGGGTGCGGTAGGACTCGATGAAAATGTTCGAGTCCAGCAAAAACAGATCGCTCACTGATCCAAGCCTTTCGCCTTGAGCAGGCCGTCATAGGCGTGCATGGACCTGACGCCCAGCAGGGACAGGCCATCGGAATAGGGCAGGCTTCCCCGGTCGACACCGTCCCGGATCATGCGCACGAACCTCGTGTCCAGATGGGAAGCGTTCGTCAGGTTCTGATTGCCGCCGGAACCGGCGGCCTCCGTATCCGTCACACGCCGTTCGCTCAGGGCGCGGACCAGACGCACGTCCTCGTCACTGGCCAAGCCAAGCTTATGGGCGTGAATCGTCAATGCCAAAGCGCTCAGACCGTACCTTTTCGCGCAACCATCCGCAATGTCCTGCACGCGAGCACCATCCGCAACCATCTTCTTCCAATACGCGCGGAATTCCTGCTCGTCATCCACGACCGTCAGAACGACGGCCTGGTTGATCTTGCGTTCGACACCATTGCCGCCATCCACGGAGGAGTCGTTGTACACCTCGTTGGAACCGAGCAGCACGTGACCGATCTCATGCAGGAGGGAGAACAGCATCGCCGCATAGGAATCATTGCGATTGACGAAAATCAGCGGCGCCACGTCATCCAACAGCACGAACGCGCGAAACTCGCGCACGTCCAGACGGCGCGCATTGGACGTTCCCACCCGGGAGTCGACCATCACCATCAGACCAGCGTCGGAAGCCCTGCCACGCAGGAAACGGAACCGATCGGCACTGCTCTTATGCCGGCACCAGCCAACGTCCAAAGACAATCCCTCGCGAATACGCTCCGCAAGTTCACCCGCGGTCGCATGGGACGGCACACTGCCGACCAGCAGATTCTCCCCGAAGCCCTGCGCGATCATCTCGTCACGCGCCCAATCCTGACGGTTGCGCATGACCGCGATCGTATCCTGAAGATTCCGGCTCGCTTCGACCCCGTGGTTATCAATCGTGCGATACCGGATCAACTCATCCTCGTGGGATTCGGGAACCACGGAACGCACCAGCGCGCCAAACGGCACCTGCAACGCGGAACCGATCGCGGACAACTTGGCAAAAGACAGACTCAACGGACCCGTCTCGTTCAACCACTGCGGAAACTCAGCAAGACCATCCTTACGCGCCACAGCCGCGGGATCAGCACCACTCTGCCTAACGGCCCACCGGAGCGTGGCCGGATGCACGGTAATAGACGCCATCGCCACACTCCCTTCCGATACCGCAGACAAAAAGACCCACCACATGTCAGAGCGGCGATCTGCAACCTCGGGTGGGTATTGGTTGGTTTCATCATATCCGACCGATCGGATTCCAGCACAATCTACGGTCTTTGCTTAACCCATACTTCTCACTGGAACAGAAAAACCCTTGGAATCGTTGAAATTCCAAGGGTTTTGTTGTGCCACCGTGGGATTCGAACCCACAACTTCGAACCCACAACCCACGATTCTTTTTCAATATAGAAATGGCAGATAACGACCGATTGCGAGAAGTGTTGTAAACCGTTGAAAATACTAGGTTTTTACAGCTCTAATCGCTTGGGAGATTGTGACGTTTTTGGACGTTTTACGTCTTTCATGTTGTCTCTATGTTGTCCCTTCCAGTGCCCCTTCGGCGAGCCCGTCCCGCCACGCCGATTTTGGATTGTCTGGCGGAGGTGTGTATCTTAGTGCTGTTGCCCCTTTAGCTCAACGGTTAGAGCAGCGTCCTTTTAAGTCGTGGGTTTTTCGGGGATTAAACGTACTGCCCCGACCCGCTTCACGGATTAAATTTGAACGGTTCCCGGTCATGGAAAGCGTGTTTCCATGTCTCGGACCAGTGCCTCCGCCGCGTGCGCGTTGCCGCCGGTGTTTGCCGTTGACGGCTTCGCCGATGCCTCGCGCGTCCTGTTCGGGCGTGGTGTCGTTCCTCAATCCCATGATACCCGTTTTCTGCTGGTTCCCGCCTCGAACCGTGGCATAAGCGTGCCTGACGGGCAGGGTGCGGCAAGCGAACGCGAGTTGCGTCGTGACGGCGTGACCACGCGCCGCGTGCGCATGCTGATGGGCGAGCCGAATTATGTGAGCTACGCGGCGCTGGCTCGTATCATGCGGCTGTCGAAGTCGTCGGTGACGGGCAAGCTTAACGGCGACATCAACTGGACGTTGCCCGACATTCGGCGCATCGCGTCGCATTTCCGCGTTTCCAGCGACTGGCTGCTCGGCCTGTCTGACGATCCCGTTCCTTCGACGGCGAAGGAGGTGGTCGCCTTCACATAGAAGAAGCCCTCTCCTTGCGGGAGAGGGCCAGGTCCGTTCGGGATCCGTGGAGGCGGCCGGTCAAAACCGTTTCCCGGATTCCAATCAAGGTAACCAAGAAAGCCCGAATTTTGTGAAGAGAAAGGAAGGCTTTCGCGGTGCAGACAGAGATTGGATTCTTATGTCTTACAAGCAGGATTGTATACCCGCGCGCGTGACCGTCATCGTGTGCGGAAGCCCGGAAACCCACGGTTTTGAGGGAAAGTCTTATATCACGGTTTCACCGTATCTCGACGAATCGGTCAGCCGCGCTGACCGGTTGCGGCGTGCCGTGGCCGCGCATCCGGCGGGAGGTGAGCGCCGATGAGCATCCAGGCATTGAGCCGCGTGTTCACGCTCAAGCGGCTGATCGAGGACCCGTACGCCCAGCTCGTGCTCATCAACCTCGCCGACAACGCCGACGAGCACGGGCGCAACTCCTTCCCCGGCATCAAAAAGATGGCCAGGAACTCGTGCATGTGCGAACGGTCGGTGCAGCGCAAGCTGCGCTGGCTGGAGGAGAACGGCTTCATCCGCAAGTCGGAAGCCACTGAGGTGATCCAGTACCTGCCCGAGTATAAGCGGCCGACCGTGTGGGAAATCTGCATGGATCGCGACGAGACGCTGCCCGCATCATCCGATCGCAAACCACGCGGGTCCCGAAAGGGCGAAGACCCGACGCGAGACGGTGCAACGGGCGATGATACCGCGCAGGAGTTCAATACCGGCGGCTCAGATGACGAACCCGGCGTATCACAGACACCCGGTGCATCACAGTCACCGGGTGCAGGAGAAGCACCGGGCGGCAGCAAGACGCCCGATGCATTGAGGGTCACCAGCCCGGTGACCGTGCAGTCATCCAAACCATCCTATGAACCTATTACCCCTCTGTCCCCTAAAGGGGACATCTCCCCACGGGGAGATTCGACCGAGAAGGTCACACCAACCACCAGTCAATCATCCGACGCATCGAACCGCGATTTTGGTGACGACAACGTTTCCGCATTCGATTGCGATGCGCTGTTGCACGGTTTCGCCGAACTGCTCGCCAGCGAACAAGTGATGGCCAAGCCAGTGCGGGCACGAGATCAACGCGCTGCGGCGAAACTGCTTACGGAACACTCTCAGATGGAAATTCTGGAGCTGGTGCTGTGGACCGTCAAGAATCCGTTCTGGCGTGCGAAAACGCTGAGCATGACCGAGTTCGCGCGTCATTGGGAACGCCTGCGGCAGGAGCGACGCGGCGAGATCGAACAGCGACAGATCAGGGCCAAACGCATCAAAGCCGGGACCATGCCGGCGAAAGACGAGGAGGAGAAAGACCCGCATGCCGCGGTGCTGGTCTCGTGCGAAACCGCCACACGGTGCCCGGTGTTCGGCTACTCGTCGTTCCAGCACGGCAGATCGAACAGTCGAATCGCGTTCGCGCAGAACCATCTCAACGGCTCCATTCGCCGGGACAAGTGCCCGGTATGCGCGTACGACGAACGCAACCTGGCGCTGCACGGCAACGCGCGCACCACGGAAGCCGTCAAGCGGGCGCGAATCGAGGCCGACGAACAGACGAAACGCTGGAAGGAACACCTGCGGCGGAAGGAAGAGCAGCCGGCCGAGTTCGACAGGATGCTGAGCATGGAACGGAACGCATGATGAACGGGTTCCGTCCCACCGGCAAGCCGGCCGGCAAACCGGCACGCGACCCGGGCGGCGACGAGTGGATACACACGTCGATGCTGCCGCCCGGCGGCCTGTGCGCGCAGGCGCAGCTCGACCTGTACGACATGATCTGGATGGAACTCGACGCCGCCGGCAACTCACGTCCCGACCAGATGCTGCGCGGCGCGGCCAAACGCCTGTGTGCGCAATGCCCGATGCTCATGCCGTGCCTGGCCCGCAGTCTGCTGCGCCCGGTCACGCACGGCATCCTCGGCGGCATGACCTACAAGGAACGCCAGTACGCGATGCGTGTCGTCATCGTCCACGACGTCCTGCCCGGCCGCAAGGCCGCGGACATCACCCAACCGTACCGGCTGCTGCTCGACTGGCTCGACGCGCACCCCGAAATCCACAGCATCGTACGCAACCGGCGACGCAACGAACGCGCACGCAAAACCGGCAACGGCGAACCGCTCGGACGGCCACGCAGGCTCACCCGGCTCAAACCAGGCGAACGCGATCCACCGGACACGTCCGACGAACAGGCGCAGCCGGACACATCCGCAAAGAAATAAAGAAATAAAGAAAAACACAAAAACATACACAAAGGGAGACCACCATGAGAATCGCCATCGCCAACGCAAAGGGCGGGGTCGGCAAGACCACCATCGCGCAATACCTGTGCCACGCGCTCGTCCGCGACGGGAAGAGGGTCACACTTCTGGATGCCGACCCGCAGTACTCCGCGACCCTGTGGGACAGGATCGCCAACCTCAGCAACGAAACGCTGCCGTTCAACGTGCGGGCCGCTTCCGGTGACGAACTCGCCGCAATCCGCACCACGCCGGGAGAATGGCTCGTCATCGACGCGCCGCCCACGCACGCGGGCCTCAAGACCGCGCTCGACATGGCCGACTTCGTGATCGTGCCCACCACCGAATCGCCCGTCGATCTGCAGCAGGCATGGGCGACCGTCAACGCGGCCGGACGCACGCCCGCCGCCGTACTGCTCAACCGCGTCGAAACGAACACGGTCGCGTTCCGGCAGGCCATGCACGCGCTCGAAACGCAGGATACGCCGCGATTCGACACAATCGTGCCCAAACGGCAGGAGATCAAGACCAGTTTCGGACACCGGCCGACCAAACTCTGGGAATACGGCCTCGTCCTGCACGAGCTGAGACGGGCGGTCGGACGATGAAGGGGAACCTGAGCTATCTGCCCGCCGAACGCGAGATCACGTCGGTCGACGACATCTACCGCGAGGAACCGGCCAACGACCCCTACATGGTCACCAGCATCAAGATCCGCACCTCGCTGCGCAACCGCATCAAAGCGGCCGCCGGCATCAAGGGCATCCGCATGCAGGACCTCGTCGCCCAAGCCCTCGCCGAATACCTCGACCGGCACGAGTGAAGTTATTGCTGGTGCGCCGCAGCGGAGACATTCCTTGCAGTCGTACCAGCAATACAGCCAATCGTGATGGATCAGCGTCTCGCCCATAGGTTGAACACGAAGCCGTGACGATCCTTCTCATATGTGCGGATGAGCTGGTATCCGAACGAGGCGAACAAATGAGCGCTGGCACGGTTGTTTTCATCAATAGTGGCGATGAACACCGGGTTTAAGTCACGTTGGACGGCATCGCGGGTCGCAACCGCCATCGCGTCGCGTAAGGCCTGCGTACCTAATCCCAGGCCTCGGAGCCTGCGGGATACAGCGATCACCGCGATTTCGTACACCCCGTTACCCTTATGCGCTACCGCACAGTATGAAGCCAGATTGCCGGTCTCATCGTCCACGCCCACGCGAATCCAGCAATCCTTGTCGTGATATATCGGACTGTTATGGATGAGACGTTGCACCAAAAGCGCCCACGGTTCCGGATGAAGCTGTGATCCTTTGACCCATCGTCCGTCAATCTGACGGTTGGCCGGTACGGGATCAGTGCAAGAGAAACTAGTGAACCGCGACTGATCGGACTTGTCGGCGAAACGAAAACGAACCGGCACTCTGCTGCTCCGTCAACGGCTCAAGCGTAAACCTGTTCACGAGGAGACGGGACAGCGCCCGGCTCCGCTTCAGAGGATTTGCCGAGAAATTCCAACACATCCTGCGGCAGGGGCGCATCGCACAAACGCAGATAGTCGCATTCGGCACTGTCCTTATCCACCGTGTACAAATCAACGAGTTTTACCATGACACGCCTCCTTTCGTAAAGATATGCTACCGCACGTCATGGTCCGGCATCAAGGGATTTTTCCTGAAAGGAAGTCATGCCAGATCCACATAAACAAAGAAATACGAACATAAAGAAATGCTACGAAACTACCGGCTGATGGGTGGTATCGGGGACGGTGACGATTATCGTGGTGGGACCACGAAGCCGTGGCGGGCGGCGACAGGATGAGGGGTGTGCGGTCGGGCCAAGGGTGGTTCGGGTAAACGTTCCGCACCTTCCCTCTCATGACATGGCCGCGCCGTCGGGTTCTCTTCCTTTCTCTTCCCCGTCGGCGCGGTTCGTGCCTTGGTCTCGGGGGATGCGGATAGTGAAGGATTCCGATCATGTTCTCTTCCCGCAGGTTCGGCCGGCTGCTGCGCGTGACGATGGCGGCCGCGCTGCTGCTGGCCACAGTGTCGGCCGGAGGCATCGCCCATGCCGATGAAACCGGCGAGACGACGCCCGTATTGGGTGATTCGATCACGCTGAACGCCGGTCCGGGCTCGTCGCTGAATGGCGCGAACTTCAAAGTGGTCAAACTCGCCGGGTTCGCGATCCAGGGGTCCGCTGTGACGGTGCGCACCGAGGATACAGTGCGCGGCGATGTGATCGCCTCGCTGCCGAAAGTCGGCGACAGCGAGTACCCGGCCGGCGCAGGCGATGCCGACGGCGAAACGGCCAGCGGGACGACACGGGGCAACGGTGGCGCGGCGGACACGGGTTCCGGCGGCGAGGATCCGATCGTGTGGCTGGCACGGCAGGGCGATGCGAAGGATTCCCCGGTTTGGCGGCTGTTCGCCGATCGCATGGCGGCCACCGTTTCCGTCACGGATGCGCCGGTCATGTCCGGCACGACGACGCCCGCCGACGACGGCACGATTTCCTCGGTCATATTCGCCGGATTGCAGCCCGGCCTGTACCTGCTGGAGGATGCGAACACCGCGTTGACCGGTACCACGCGTTCGGCGCCGATACTGGTCGGCACGGCGATCACCGCCGCGAAACCACCGATCGGCAACGCCGACGGCACAGCCGAGATCAAGAACCAGCGCGTCACGATCGGCAAGAACATCATCAACGGCGATGATGCGACGCTGACGGACGACCGCAATGTGGGCGATATCGTGGACTATCGTATTGAAACCCTCATCCCCGATACCACGAAATACACGAATGATGCGGCCAACCCGTACGTGTTCCGCCTGGCGGACACCCTGTCGAAAGGCCAGCGGTTCAACGATGACCTGTCCGTCACGGCCAGCAAGGACGGACAGGCATGGCGTCCACTCGACGGTGACGATTACACGTTGCAGGCAAGCGAGTCCGATGGCGGCACGGCAACCACGATCGATCTCGATCTGAGCGCATGGGTTTACACGAATGGCCGTGACGGCATGGCGGGCGGTTTGCTGCGCGTCGACTATTCGGCCACGCTCACCGAGCATGCGACGATCGACGGCGACGGCAACACAAACACGGTCATGCTCACGTACTCGAACGATCCGAAAACCAACCAGACCGGAGAGCTCACGCCTCCGGACACCACCGTGTACACGCACGGCTTCCAATTCGACAAGATCGGCGAAGACGGCAAGACGCCGCTTGCCGGCGCGACGTTCACGCTCTACACGGCGGACACGTTCGCGGACGACGCCAAGTACCGTCGCGCCGACCGTCCCGACGAGGACGTGACCGCCACGTCCGACCGCAACGGCCTCGTGAGGTTCGACGGTCTGGCCGCCGGCACGTACTGGGTGCGCGAAACCGGAGTGCCGGACGGCTACCGTGACCTCGACGTGCGGTTCAAGGTCACGATCACCGCAGATCCCGGTAAAGCGGCGCTGGTCGTGTTCGAGCGCGTGCCCTCACTGGCTGATTCGCTCGTGCAGATCGAGAAGAACGGCCTGCTGTTCGTGCTCAACGTCACCACGATCACGAATCTGCCCTTGACCGGCAGCGGCGGCATTGTCCTGTTTCTCGTCATCGGCGGCCTGCTCGCCGCCGGCGGCGCGGCCATCGCCGTCATGACCCATCGCAAGGGACGTCTGCTCAAATAAACGCTCCACGACCGCCCCCGTTGCGCAACCCTACGGAATCGCGCGACGGGGGCTTTCGTGTTTTCTCAAGGCATACGGCACTCCAATATCCGCTCGGGACCACGGGCGACGGATGCGGGGCCGGATACTGGCTGGCGTGCGGTGGGGCGCCAATGGTGGGCTCCGGTCAAATGATCCGCACGGGCTTTCCGGTTCGTCGTTCGCCGTCGCGGGTTTCTCTCTCCCTTTTTCTCGCGGCGGCGGCCTTCGGCCGGGGCTGGCTCCTCGTGAAAGGGAGTGTTCCATATGGGCGTGTTGGGAAGGAAATGCTGTGTCTCGGCGGCCATCGCCGCGGCGGTGTGCCTGCTGGTGTCGCCGATGCTGGCGTTGGGGTCGCCGGACGGCACAGCCGGCGCCGGAAGCGGCGGCGTGGTCGGCGGTACGGCCGGCGGGCGTGGCAATACGGCGGATACGGCGTCGCTGGGCTGGTATCTGCCGAACAAGGCATGGGTGCGCATGGACGACGACGGCGTCTGGCAGATGGTTTCCGATCCCGAGCGGGATAATCACGTCGGCGCGGACGGCATGTCGTTCCTTGACGGCGACGTGGTCGCGGCGGCGGTGAATTTCACGGTGCCGTGGTGGGATGAGCCCACCCGGTTGGAGCTGGTGGACGATTGGACGCTGGTGGACCGGTATCTCGATGTGCGGGACGTGTCCGAGGTACGCGTGTACGTGGCCGAAATGGACGAATACGATGCTCCCTCGCTGGATGGCATCAACGTGACCGGCGAGGATGTGACCGACCGTTTCGACATCGTCTCGGAGGGCATGACGGTCACGGCGAAGGCGACGGCCGAGTATCTGGCGTCGCTGGACCTGAGGGAACGTCGCAAGTCGTTGCAGTTCTCGATGCTGGTGCCGTTCGACGTGAGGTTCGACGTGCGCGAGGATCTGCAGCGGGACATCGACGCGATGCGCACGCGCAGCGGGTCGATCGACAATACGTGCAGCGATGGCAAACACGAGCTGGTCAACCGCGGCGGCGTGTTCTGGGCCGATCACGAGTATTGGGAAACGAACGAGCCTCGCCTGTGCATCGTGCGCCCGGAGTTCGACAAGGATGTGACCGCGAGCGAAACGGAGGGCGGCGACGGGTCGAGCATTGACGGACGCAGCGTGCTGCCCGGCCAGACGGTCACCTATGAGCTGGAATTGCAGGTGGGGGCCGCATCCGACTACACGCTGCGCACGCTGGAGTTCGTGGACGAGTACGACGTGCGCACGACGCCGGTCAAGGAGAGCCTGACGGTCATCGATGCGCGTGATGGTGTGACGGTGCCGGCCGAAGCGTACGACGTGGAGTGGGACGACGCCGGGCACAAACTGTCGGTCTCGTTCCGGCGCGACTGGCTGGACGAGCATTGGGATCCGTACACGGGTCATCGGTATCGGTTGGAGTTCGACGCGACAGTGTCCGAGGATGCGGCCACGGACACGGTGATCTCGAACCGCGGCTGGGTGACGTTGAACAATTCCGGATTGGAGTCGAACGAGGTGACGAACCGGCCGGTCGACCCGCAGCCGGTCAAGCAGGACACGCAGGCGGACGCGTCGGTGGACATCGACGGCAGGACCGTACTGGTCGGCGACCGCCTGTACTACCGGATCACAATCGACGCGGCAGGTTTGGCCGACCCGGCGTATCCGGTGCGCCGGCTGGGCGTGATCGACGACTACGACGAAACCGTGCTGGACGTGGACGAGGCCGGCATCCAGATGCTTGGCGAGCAGGGCGCGGACGTGACCGACCTGGTGAACGTGCAGGTCGCCGATGGCGTCGTCTACGCGTTCTTCAAGACCGTGGACACCACGCTTGCCGACGGAACGGTGCTGCCGGGCGATCCGCAGCCCGCCGATCTGGCCGAATACGCGCGGCGTGAACTGTCCGCGGAACGTGACGCGGGCATCGACCAGTCGCTGCTCGGCAAGACGTACCAGCTGGTACTGCCGATGACGGCCATCGCGGCGGCGGACGGCGGCTCGGTCGAGAACACGGCCGTGCAGGTCACGAACAAGCGCCGCGCGGTGTCGAACACGGTCACGAACGTGCTCGCACAACTCGACCCGTTCAAGGACGTGACGGTCGACGTCGGCGCGGACAGCGCGGACGGCATGAGCATCTACAAGGATCAGCTGTTCCTCTACCGGCTGGACTCCTCCCTGCTGCCCGCGAACCGCGCCTACCCGCAGGTGACGCAGTGGCGCATCGACGACGATTACGACGAGTCGGGCGATGAATACGCCGGCCAGTGGGCCGTGTACGCGGCCGAGGACCTGCACGACGCGGCCGGCAGTGTGATCGCGGCGAAGGGCTCGCGCATCGCGGGCAGCGGCTTCGATTCCGCAAGGTTCGGCGGCGACCTGTTCTCTCTGGACATGCGCGACGGCTCGTTCACGGTCGCAGCCACGCAGCGCTATCTCGACCTGGTGTCGGCCGACGGCGCGCATGCGCAGGCATGGCGCGCGTACGTGCAGTTCCGACGGGTGAAGGCCGGCGAGTTCTCCAATACGTTCACGGAGACGCTGAACGGCGTGGAACGCCCGTCGAACACGGTGACCACGCGCACGTCCGAACGCTCCCCGTCCGTGGGCGTGGAGAAGTTCGACGAAGCGTCCGGCCTAGAGGCGGGCGACCGCGACGACACGAAGGACGCGTTGGAGATCACGGGCGACGGCACGGTGATCGTGTTCCGCATCACGAACACCGGCGACGTGCCCCTGACCGGTCTCGAACTGTCCGACGAGACGATCGCCGGCGACGGCACGGTCACCGACCTGAAATACCCGGACGGTTGGGCGACGCTCGTATTGCAGCCGGGCGAATCCGTGGACGTGACCGGCATATTGACCGGCGTCACCGACCTGCACACCGATCGCGCGACCGTGCAGGCCGCGCCGGTCATCGAATGCGTGCCGAAGGACGACGACCCGTTCGACGACCAGCCCGCGCAGCCGGTCGAACCCGGCACGGTGTGCACGGACACGCCGATCACGAGCGAACCGGACGACTGGAGCGCCTACATGAAACGCATGCTGCCGCACACCGGCGTCGATCTGACCGGCATCATGGCGGCCAGCATGCTCGTCCTGCTGATCGGGTTCGCCATGCTGCGCATCGCCCACGCGCATCGCCGGAACCCGGTTTCCGACAGCTGACTTCCGCTGCGGCCACGGCATCATCCGCATGACCGCAACGGTTCCTACGGGGATGCCGTCGACCGTCAGACAGGGTCGGCGGCATCCCGTCGCCAAGGCCGTCCGGCTTTCGACAACACCGAACGGCCGTCCACTCACCGTTGAGTCCCATCACCGCAAAGGAGCCGTCATGGACACGATCACCACGATTCTCGAACTGCTGCAGAAGGCCGCGCTGCTGGGCGGCGGCATCTGGAGCGTATGGGGTGCGATCACCCTGGCCGGAGGTTTGAAGGACCATTCCGGCCCGCAAACCCAGTCCGGCATATGGCAGCTGGTCGGCGGCGCGGTCATCATCGCCGCGGCCGCCCTGTTCGCCAACCTCAGCTTCTGAACCTTCATTGTTCATCGAACACCCAATCGGCAGCGGATGACCGTATGGAACGGGAGGTTTGATCATGGCGGACTTGGTGGAACCGTGCGTGAACATGCTCAACGCGATCGGCGGCGGCATTGACGGCAGCATACTCGACCGGCTCGCATTGGGGCCGGCCGAGTTCAACGCGAGTCTGTACGGCATGGCGGGATCGGTGCATACGAGCGCGGTCAAACCGGTGTCCGCCACCATCGCCAGCATCGTGTTCACGCTGGAACTGGCCCGCGCGGCGACCCGCGCGGACGGCGACCGCGAACTGGGCGTGAAGATCATCGGCGGCGTGCTGCTCAAATGCGCGCTCGTGCTCCTGTTCGCGTCCAATGCGGCGCTGATCCTGCAGGGCATCGACGCGGTCGTCTCGCAGATCGTGTCCGCCGCGTCGGGCGTGCTCGCTGCCGCGCCCGGCAGCGAGACGCAACTGCTGGGCGATCAGATGCGCTCCGCGATCGAGGATGCCGGCCTCATCGGCCAGAGCGGGCTCATGGTGCTGGTATTGATCCCGTTCATCGCCTCGCAGATCGCCGGCGTGGTGCTGCTGGCGGTCGTGTACATGCGGTTCATGCAGATCTACATGCTGACCTGTTTCGCGTCGCTGCCGATCGTGTTCATGGCCTCGGAGCATACGCGCATGATGGGCGTCGGCTATCTGAAACGCTACGGGCAGGTCTCGTTCCAGGCGATCACCCTGACGGTCGGCGTGATCCTGTACCGCACGTTCGTCGGCGAGGCGCTGCGGCTCGACGGCTATGTGGACGGCGGCGACCTGTGGCAGTACATCATCGCGAACTTCGGCACGCTGCTGTTGGGGGCGATCATGCTCGGCTGTCTGGTCATAGTGTCCTCGGCCACCGCCAAGGCCGTGTTCGGCGAATAGACGCGAGATCAGGGAAGGCGGCGGCGATGGCGTTGGAGATCAGGATCTACAAGGAGATCACGGCCACCGAGGCGCGGGTCATGTGGGGCATGAGCTGGCGGCAGCTCGCCGCGGCCGCGATGATGGGCTGCCTGTCGACGGGCGTGTGGCTCGTGTTCTGGCGCCTGCTCGGGCTCCCCGACATAGGCCAGTACGTGGTGTTCCTCGTGAACCTGCCGTTGGCCGCATGGGGTTGGCTGCGCCCGAAGGGGCTGAAACCGGAGGTCTGGTTCGGATACGTGATCGCATGCCGGTTCGGACAGCAACGGTATTTCATCGACGGGCCCGCACGGCCTCGCCGACGGGAGCGAAAACGAGGCAGGAAGGCCATACGCGAACGAAAGGACGGATGATCATGGCACGACGCAAACCGGCAGACAGGCAGGGGCGCAGGATTCGCCGGCGGCGGGAGCGAGGGTATCGCACGGCGAAGGAGCTGATCGGCTACGAGGCGATGCTCTCCAACGGGATCGCGTATCTGGGCGACGACCGGTGGAGCGTGACCGTGCGCATGTCCGACATCAACTATGAGACGGCCACGCGCGAACGGCAGGCGCAGCTCATCAACGCGTGGGCGGAGTTCCTGAACACGTTCGACGGCTCCACCCGGCTGCAGGTCACCTGCGTGACGCGCACGCTCGACGCCCATGACGTGATGTCGATGGTCGGTATGCGATTGGACGGCGGCCCGTTCGACGCGCTGCGCGCGGAATCGAACCGGATCATGCTCGCCAAGCTCGGAGAACGCTCCCGCAACGCGGTCACCGACAAATACCTGACGATCACGATCACGGAAGAGGACCCGGAACGCGCGCAGGCCACGCTGAACCGACTTGTCAAAACGTCCGAAAGCCAGCTTTCCACGTTGGACGGATGCAAGATCACGCCGCTCGGCCGAGGCGAACGACTGCGCCTGCTGGCCCTGCTGCTGCGTCCGGGCGAACCGTTCCGCTACGACGACAAGCTGGTCGAATCCGGCCGCGCCACGTCGAAGGACTTCGTCACGCCGTGGTGCGTGGACGCGACGGACGCGCGCGTATTGCGACTGTCGAACGCCGCGGGCGACACGCTGCGCTCGACGTTGTGGATACGCGACTTCCCGCCGATCATGTCCGACCGGCTGATCGCCGAACTGACCGGTTTGAAGACCGAAGGCACGGTGTCGATTCATCTCGCGCCGTACGATCGCAGCGTCGGCGCGGAACTGGTGGACCGCAAGATCGCCGAAATGGACATGCAACGCCTGGAGGAGCGCCGCAGGAACATGCGCCGGCACATTCCCGCCGACGAACTGCCCGCCGACCTGCGCGACTCGTTGGAGGAGGCGCATAATCTTCGCGACGAGATGCGCCGGTCGAACGAACGGCTCGTGGAGGCGCTGGCGGCGGTCACGGTCTCGGCCCCCACACGCCCGCTGCTTGACCAGCGGGTCAAGGACGTGCTCGCCGCCTGCCGCAAGCTCTCCTGCACGGCCGAAACCCTCGCCTGCATGCAGCTCGACGGGTTGAACGCAAGCCTGCCGTTGGGCGTGAACCCGCTGCCGATGCGACGCACGCTGACCACGAGCAGCGCAGCGATCATGATGCCTTTCACGAATCAGGAGATCATGGACGAGCAAGGCGTGTTCTATGGGGTCAACGCGCGCAGCGGCAACGCGCTCATGGTCGACCGCACCCGCACCACGATCAACGCGAACGGGTTCGTGCTCGGCACCACCGGAAGCGGCAAATCGCAGGCCGCGAAGGCCGAAATGACCGCCTTGTTCCTGTCACGGCCCGACGACGATCTGATCATCGTCGACCCCGAACATGAGTACGCGCCCCTGTGCGAGGCGCTGCACGGCGCGAGGGTGATCGTCAGCGCCGGTTCCGCCGACCGCATCAACCCGATGGACATCACGCTCGACGCCACACTGGACGGCGACCCGATCCGCACGAAGGCGAACGCGGTCATCTCCATGATCGGCGCGCTCATCGGCGGCTCCGACGGGCTGAACGCCGCGGAACGCTCCATCGTGGACCGGTGCACACTGGGGCTGTACCGCGAATACCGCAACAATCCCTCCCTGCCGCAACCCACCTTGGCCGACCTGCATCGCAGGCTCGTGGCCAGCAGCGAGCCGGAGGCGCGGGGGCTGGCGCTGAGCCTCGAATCGTATACGCTCGGCAGCCTGTCGGGCTTCGCCGGCCAGACCACCGTGGACACGTCCAACCGGTTCACCGTGTTCGACGTGGCCGCGTTGGAAGGCGAATTGAAGACGTTCGGGATGATGGTCGTTCTCGACCATCTGTGGAACCAGGTCGCCCGCAACCGGAAAGCGGACCGGCGCACCTGGATCTATGTGGACGAGTTCCACCGCATGTTCTCCAACAGGTACGCGTCCGAACAGTTCCTCGACATGTTCAAACGCGCCCGCAAATGGGGTCTCGGCATGACCGGCGTCACCCAGAACATCGAGGAACTGCTCGCCAGCAAGGAGGCGCGGTTCATGCTCGCCAACTCCGCGTTCCTGCTGCTCATGAACCAGACGCCCACCGACGCGGCGAAACTGGCCGACATGTGGCATCTGTCGCCCGAACTGAAGGAACGGTTGGGCGGCGCACGCCCCGGCGAGGGCCTGCTCAAGGCCGGTGAGGCGTTCATCCCGTTCGACGGGCGCATCCCGACCGATTCCACGCTCTACCGGCTGTTCACCACGAAATTCGGGGAGACCTGATGGTCGAACTCATGGACCCTCGGACCGGCACCGCCGGCAAGCTCACCTCATACACCGGCCGCATCCGCGAAGGCGAAGGACTGACGGGCCGACTGCGCTCGACCACGGTCAGGCTCGCCGGCGACGCCGCCGCGCTCGGCCGCAACACCATGCAAACCGCGACAGAGACAACGGACGAGCATGAGGAAAACGGTATCGACCCGGCTGACGCGATCCTTGATGTCGGGCAAGGGCTGCGTTCCGCCGGCCGACTTGTACCAAACACCGGCAGACGCGGCGGGCAACATGTTCGGCGACCGACGACCACGACGGAGCCATTGAACGATATCGCCGATGCCGAACCGACCTTGGATGTCTTCGCGGAACCGGCAGACGGCGGGCCGATCATGAACGGTCCGGCTCGTCATACGCCTGTCACGTCGTCATCCGGCACGGCTCCGAGCCCCACTGCCACGCTGAGCACGCCGCCCGGCAGCACCCGCGGCGTCGCACGCCGGCTCGCGCAATCCGGAACAACAGGCGGGATGCGCCGTGCGGGGAACACGGCGCACGGAACGGCCGGAGGCATACGTTTCGCGTCGCCATTGTCCAGATTCACGCCCGGCTCCACGGGTTCCGCGACGCGTGGCACCAGAAATACCGCCAAGGGAGTGGCGAAGGCGGCGGACGGCTTGTCCAATCTCATGCGGGCGGCCGTCGACGGCGCGCGCAGGATCATGGCATCCGTCGTTTCGGCCGTGACGGGCGCGGTCGGCATGCCGGTGTTCCTATTGGCGACGGCCGCGATCATGGTGCTCGCGACGCTCATGGCGCTCCTGTCATGGCTGCCCGGCTTCAACGCCACGCAGCAGGGCTGCGCCGGCGGCGACTGTTCCGTCACCGGCAGCGTGATCGGCTCGCTGGAACCGCCATTGGTCATGAACGGCGACGATTCGGCCGTGAACGTGGACGCGATGAACCTGCCCGAAATCGTCTCGTACGAGCGCTGGCAGTGCACATGGTGGGGCGCGTCCCGACGCGAGCAGATCGGCAAGCCCGTCGACCCGTGGATGGGCGACGGGCACATGTGGCGTGCCAGCGCCGAACGGTTCGGTTATCCGATCGACAAGGCTCCCCGCCCCGGAGACGTCATGGTCTTCCAAGCGGGCACGCTCGGCGCCGACGACTACTACGGGCACGTCGCCATCGTCGAGGAAGTCAACGAAGACGGCGACATCATCATCTCCGAAAGCGGCGCCGCAGCAGCCCGCGTCACCCTGCGCACGCTCACCGCGCAGCAGCTCGCGGACAACCGGGCGAACATCGACTTCATCCACTGACCGAACCACATCATGCAAAGGAGCATCCATGAACAATCGAGACCCCAAACGCAATCTGATCATCATTGTCACGGTCGCGCTCATTCCAGTCATCCTGCTCGGAGCGGCATGTCTGCGCACGCTCATGCCCGCACGGCATACGGTCGCCCCGATCGTCGTGCGCAACGATCAAAACCGGACGGTCGAACCGAAATCGGATACGACGGTCAACGGGCAGAGGATCGACGTCTACCGCACGGACGAAGCGTGCGTGCTGATGGCGCCGCTCGCCGTGCAGGCGTACGTTTCCGACCGGGACGACCGCGACCGGAACCTGAGCGACCTGTTCACCGAGGACGCGGAAGGCCTGCAGATACCGGTCGAACGCATACGCCACGACGACGCCGGTTCGCTTGGCAACGGCTACGTGAAGGTCGCCATCAACGACGACGCGGCCGCATGCGTGGTCGAGACCGAGTCCGGCGTGATCTGGGAGGTCTACTACGCGGACTTCGACCGTGACGGCTACAAGGCCAGCAAGATCATCAGCCACGACAGGGAACGCGCCTACGTTCCCGACACCGACGCCCTGTAACCGGCCACGCGTCACGGAAAGGAACAAGATCATGACCGACGTACCGTTTAATCTCGGCCCGTCCAGCTTCCCCGCCATCGATGACGAAGATCCGGGCGCGACCCAAGTCCTCGGTATGGATGCTCCGCCGCGACGATGCGAAGGCTCCACGGCCAACATCGCTCATAATGCCGCCGATGCCATGCCTCTGAACCTCGGACCGGACGGATGCCATGACCGCAACGATGACGAGAACGATGACGGGTATCCCGGTGCCGACAGCGGTCGGTTCGCGCCACGATTGCCGGAAAACGCCGTCAAACCGGCGGTGGTCGGATTGGCCGCGCTGCTGCTGGTCGGCGGCATGATCGCGGGCGTTCGCGTCATCACCGCGACGAATCATGTCGCACCGACTATCCAACAACCGACGCAGGCGGACAACGAACGTAGGCAAGCAGAACGTCTGCATGATGCAATGACGGTCGCAAAGGCGCTGCTCGAACGCATCAGGCGCAGTCCCATCGCCGATCGAATCGACCCCAGCCAGCTTGAACAGGCTATGGACGATCAGGACATCGAACACATGGAAGCGCTCACCAAACAGCTGGAAGCCTCATACGCTACGGCGCTAGACGACACGACCAGTCAGACGTCCGAGACCCTCGGCGAGGCGATCGGCCGAGCCGACAAGCTGCGCGAAGCGCCGGAATCCGACGAACATGCACGGCTCAATCAGCTTGCCGACACATGGCGCGACAAAACCGTCACCGAGGAGAACCTGGCCGATGCCATCGCAGCCGTACGCCAAATCGCCGACCTTGCCGCGACGGTCGAATCGCAGCAGGCAAAAGCTGAGGAAGCGGAACGGCAGCGGGAACAACGCGAGCAAGAGGAACGCGAACGACAGTCCGCACAGCAACAGTCCACGCAGCAACAGGCGACGGCACCGACGCAGCCACAGCAGCCGCAGTACCAGCCGTCCACGCCGCAGCCAGCACCCTCGTGGAACGTTCCCGGCCAGCAAACAGATCGCCTACCCAACCGGGATGGCAGCCTCTGACAGCAGGCACGGGATCACATGCAAACGCGAACGCAACCCCGCGTCCCGACCCGGCACCAACCGTCACGTTTCATGCAAACGCAAGCGGCCATTCCCGACCCCACGCCAACGCAAGTTAATCCATCCAGACCGTCGGCATATCCCCGATATGCCGACGGTTTACCTTTGCCCAGCGGATCGTCACAATATCTGGACATGGCAGGAGGCGCCGAAGGTGACGCTATCCTTGATATTTATCATCACATCGAATCTGGAGGTCAGATATGGTCAGGTCCGACGCAATAGATAATGCGCAAAGTAGTGATGGCTCCAGCCATACCTCTTCAGGAACGGATCTGGAGCGCCGCAATCGGGCTGATGAGGGAGCGGCACTGCTTGGTCAGGCTCGTTTTGGACGTTATCTTGATGATGCCGCCGGCGATGTTGATCTTGCCATAGCCTTATGCCAGTGGAACCAACGATTCGCCGGCATACTCCATTCGCAGCTTGGCTATGTGGAGCTTGCTGTGCGCAACACACTGGATCGCCAACTACGCGAACTGTCCTTCCGGGAAAAAGGATCACAGGACTGGTGTCTTCCGGGCAACGCCCCGGATCTGGTCAACAGACTCATCCGAGGAACACTTCATGATGCCAATGATCGTGCACGAGCCGATGCTCGTCAGCGAGTACGCCGTGGTAGTCACCGTGCTAATGCGGAAGTCATCCATGACGACGTGCTCTCCCAGTTGATGTGGGGCACTTGGGTTAAGCTGATAGGCAACCCGGAAACCAGCGAAAAGACTTTGGACCAGCAAGAGCTGTGGATGACAGCCACTCGGAATGCTTTTCCTTATGCGTCTGATGGGGAAACTGGACGCATCAAAACCTCTCTTGGGCTGCAGTACATCCGTAGGGTACGAAACAACGAAGCGCATTACGACAACCTGTACAAGGAAGCGCGCAATGTCAACAAAATCATCGGTACGTCCATGTCCCTGTTGAACTCAATCAACCCCGCGTTCACACAAAACTGGATAGATACGGCGGCGCTACGTCGCGCTGCCAGAGAATTGAACACGATCCTTTCTGCCAAGTGACAAAGCCACCCGCTCAGAGGTTTCTTCAAGACAGTTTTTCTGGTACGATTAAATATGCCTGGACGGGGTGAGTCCCGTCTGTGACTTCGGAATGCCGGCTCCTTGAGCCGGCATTCTTGCTTTCAATGAGTCGTGCAGAAACAGAAAAACCCTTGGAAACATTGGCTTCCAAGGGTTGAACTGTGCCCCCTGTGGGATTCGAACCCACAACCCACAACTTAAAAGGATGCTGCTCTAACCGTTGAGCTAAAGGGGCAACAGCACTAAGATACACACCTCCGCCAGACAATCCAAAAATCGGCGTGGCGGGACGAATTCACTGGGGAGACACTGGAACCTAACCTGTCAGCGTTCTTTGAAGTAGGTGAAAAGGTGTCGTTCTTTGATGTGGAGGGTGGTGATGGTGGTGGCGAGTAGGTAGGCGGTGTTGGTGGTGATGGTGGTTTGTATGGCGTTGAGGGTGATGGCGGTTCGGTCGGTGGTGTCGATGAGGAGTCTGGCGGCGGTCATGTCGATGGGCAGGCTGATGGCGGTGGCGAGCAGGATGGTGATGCCGGTTTCGATGATGATCTGCGTGGCGAGTGCGGGTTTGGGGACGCCGCAGTGCAGTGCGGAGGCGATTTCGAGCCGGCGGCCGCGTATGAGGAGGTAGCCGATGGCGAGGGCGATGAGCGCGCCGCAGGCGGGCAGGATGCGTGTGGAGCGTTGCCGGTAGAGGGTTTGTCCGTCGAAGCCGTCGCCTTTGGTGGTGTTGAGCTGGCCGAGGGTGGGTGCGTCGTCGCCGGTGGTTTTCGCGTTCGGGGTGAGGGTGGACCATAGGGCGTTGCGGGTCTGGCTGGTTTGCGGCCAGGTCTTGGCCCAGCAGGCGTCGAACGTGCCGGTGGCGGGTGTTTCCTCCATGAGCGCGTACGCGTATCCGGGGGTGCGTCCGTCGTCGGGGTATTGGTAGACGCCCTTGACGTGCGCGGTGCGCCCGTCGGCGAGGCCGATCGTGCCACCGGTGGAGGTGCCGAGCGTTTCGGCGACTTGTTGGGAGGCGATCAGTCCGGTCGTGTTCGTGTCCTGTTTCGTGTCGAGGAGTCTGGCCAGTCCGGGGGTGATCTGGTAGAGGGGTGTGGTGGTGTCGGGCAGTGCGGCGAGGGTGAGCGGGTCCGTCGTACGGATCGCTCCGGCGGCTTGGACGTTCGTGAGGCTGGTGAGGCGTTCGCAGGATGCCGCGTCGATGCCGTCGGGCGCGTTGAGCACGAGGATGTCGGCCCCGGATTGCCGGTATGCGCTTGCCTGATTAAGGATGGTCGAGCCGGCGGCGATGTCCATGACGCCCATGCCGGCGGCGGTCAGGGCCAGAGCGAGGACGGCCGGGGCGAGGCGGGCGGCGCCGCTGGTGATGGAGCGCCATGCCTCGGAGATGACGGAGGTTGCTTTCATCGTGGTGTGGTTCATTGGTAGTTCTTCAGGTCGATGATGTCGGTGCACGCGTCGCGCGTGTTCGGGTCGTGGGTGGAGACCACGACGATCGTGTCGTTGCGGGCGATACGGGAGAGGGATTCGCTGACCGTGGCCGCGGTGTGCATGTCGAGCTGGGCGGTGGGCTCGTCCACGAGCATGAGCGAGGGCTGGGCCGCGAACGCGCGGGCGAGCATGAGGCGCTGGGCCTCGCCGCCGGACAGTTCCGCGAACCTGCGGTCGGCGACCCGGGTCAGGTTGAACCGGTCCATGAGCGTGCGCGCCCGTTCCTCGGCCTCGCGGCGCGGGAGCCCCTTGGCGAGCAGGGGCAGGCTGACGTGGTCGATCGCGGTGCGTTGGGCCACGCCGTGCGGGTTCTGGAAGATCCAGCGCATCGATTCGATGCCCTGTCGGGTCACCTGGCCTGCGGCGGGCGTGGTCCAGCCGGCAATGATGCCGAGCAGCGTGGACTTGCCCGCGCCGCTCGGCCCGGTCAACGCGTACACGTGTCCGGGCACGAGGCTCGCGGTCAGATCGTGGAACAGGAGCGGACCGTCGGCGTACCGGTGGCCGACGTGGTCGAGGTCAACGCGCATCGCACGCCGCCTGTCCCGGATCGGCCTTGATGCGCGCGGGAGCCTTGCCGTCGATCGTGACCAGCGTGCGACCCAATGAGCTGCCGGCCACGTGCGCCTTGACGCTCGTGCCGTCGGTCGCCACCACGCATCCGTCGCTGCCCTTAAGCCCGGTGAGGGCGGACGCGGGCACCGAGTACACGCCGATCGGCTTTTTGAGCTTGTAGGTCACGGTCACGCTCGTAGTGTCCTCGCCGTCCTTGCGCGCGCCCGTGTACGTGGACCATCCCGCCATCGCCTGCAACGCGGCCGTGTCCGACACGATGCCGTCGTCGCCGATGGGATAGTCCTTGCCGTTGATCTCGACCACGCGATCACCTTGGATGCGGTCGTCCGGCAGGGACGCGGCCTTGACCGACGCAACCCCGGCCAGGCCGCGGAACGCGGGCGAATCCGTCGAATCGCCGGTCACGGTCGAACCCAGCGACGCCGCGCACGACACGCTCATCGCCTGCGCGGGCAACCACACCGCCAACGCGCGGGAGAACGCGCCCTGCTGGACTCGGGCCGCCGCCGCGGCCGTGCCGGCGTTCGCCGCGTACAGGCGCCGCCACGCGTCCCACGTGGCCCAGTCGAACACGCCCGACCGAGAGCCGCCGTAGCCGAGCGCGGCCAGCTCGTCCTGCAACGCCGTCACGTCGTCGCCCTTGTCCCCGTACGCCAGATCACGATACAGGGGCGTGTCCGTGTGCAGGCTCATCAGCGGCGTACCGTCCACGTCGTACTCGTGCGACCCCGAACGCACCACCCCGTCCGCGGGACACGACGCGAACGTGACCCTGCCCGACACCGGGAACGCGACCCCGCTGGCCGGCGACGCCGTCACGTCCACGTTCAGGGAACGCGCGTCGTCGAACTCCTCCGACCCCAACACGAGACTCCCCGCATCCGTGGAAGCCGACAGGGACGGCGGCGTCACCGTCCGCTCCAACCCCACGGCCAGGCCCATGCCCGCCGCCAGACACGCGGCCATGCACGCCGCCACGAACCCCACGCCGTTCACCCGCCGACGCGTGCGGGCGCTGTTCTTTCCCGATCGAAACACGAGCATCACCCCTCCTCTACTTGCCCGGGTTCGCCAGGCACTGGGAGAACGCGTCCGACGACGTGTCCAGCTTCGACGACCCCTCGGGCTTGCCCATCTCGGTCAGGTAATCCTGCTTCGTGAACGAATCAGGCACCAGCTTGCGTCGTTTCAGACACCCCACGACAAGTTCGATCTCGTCCGCGTTCGACGGGTTCTGCACCATCCGCTCGTACAGGTCGCGGATCTGCAGGTTCGTGCCCTTCGCGCACGCCATGCTGTCCTCGTTCGCCTTGGCCGAATCGTAATTATCGTCCGTGTTCATGTGCTCCTGCATCAACCCGGTGGACTGGTCCGTGTCGAACTCCACGTCATCGCCCTTGGCGGCCATGCACTCCTGGTACTTCTCGTTCGCCTCGCGGTAATCCGACTCGCTGATCCTGCCCGCCTTGACCGCGCGCTCCAACACCCCGCGCTCGAAATCGCTCGACGCCGACTGCAACGCCTGCTTCAACTCCGCCTCATACGACGACGATCCGGAAGACGACGAAGACGAGGAGGAACCCCCATCCGACGAGCCGGCATTCCCGGAACCCGGCATCGAACACGCCCCCAAACCCAACACCACCGACAACACACCGGCAGCCGCAGCCACGCGCAGCATCCGCTTCGACAGCATGATGATGTGCTCCTTTCGTTTGAACATTGACTTGACGGGAACACACCGTAGAAGCCGGTTCGATGGGATTTGGCGGTTCCGACCCGGTTCCGACCGTTTTTGACCGATTTCCGACCTCGTTCGCCACGGCCGATATGATGTGCCGCAACCAACCAACCGGAAAGGAGACGTCGATGCGCGTGCTGGTCGTCGAAGACAACGTGAACCTCGCCGACGTGGTCGGCATGGGCTTGCGCATGAAGGGCTTCGACACGACGGTCATCTACGACGGACGTGACGCGATCGACGAACTGGACGACAGCCGGTGGGATCTGCTGATCCTCGACCGTGACCTGCCCGGCGTGCACGGCGACGAGATCTGCCGGCGGCTGCGGGCGCGACATGACCCCGTCCACATCCTCATGCTCACCGCCGCTTCCCGCACCAACGACATCGTGCAAGGCCTGGGACTGGGCGCGGACGACTACCTGACCAAGCCGTTCGCGTACGCGGAACTGCTCGCCCGCGTCGAAGCCGTCCAACGCCGACTCGGTCTGGCCGATACGGGACCGTTCGTGCGGGGCGGCTTCCGGGCCGATTTCCACACCGGCGACATCAGCATGAACGGCGAACCACTGCGATTCGGCCAACGCGAGCTCGCCGTGCTGCGCATGCTGGTGGAGGCGCACGGCGCGGTGGTCGGCGTCGACCGGCTGTACGACGAGGTCTGGCAGGACGACCACGCGCATGCGAAAAGCATCGTCAAAAGCACCGTGTACACGCTACGGTCCAAGATCGGCGACCCGAACCTCATCGAGACCGTACCCGGACAGGGATACCGCATACCATGAGCCGGCAGCACACCACACGCAAGCCGCGGCCGCGCATTCTCCGCCCCTCGCAATGGTCGACGCGAAGCCGTCTGACCGCCACGATCATCATCGCGTTCCTGCTGCTGACGGCCGCCGTCACCACCGGCACATTCCTCATCGTGGACCGGCAGCTGTCCACCATAACGGTCGGCGGCATCGACACGAGCATGGACTCCGACACCGCGGACGAGTCGCTCCGCCAGCCGTCATCGCACGATCCCGACGGCGACGATTCCGGCTACACGTCCATTCACGTCAACCAGGACAGGGGAGACGGACTGTCGCTCAAGGCGACGGCGGGCGACAACCGGACGCGTGATCTCATGCTCGCCACGACCATCGCGCCGATCCTCACGTTCGGCGTGCTGGCGGCCATCCTCACCTGGACCATAGCCACCAACAGCCAGAAGCGCATCAACACGGTGGCCAAGCAGATCACGAACGCGGACGGGCCACTATCCGCACGCCACGCCGTCAGCATCCCGGAACGCAACGACGAGGCCACGACCATAGTCCACGCCTATAACGCCATGCTCCACGATCTGAACGATGCCATCGAACGGGAGCAACAGTTCATCGCCAACGCATCCCACGAACTGAAGAACCCGCTCGCCGCCACCTCGGCCGCCCTCGAAATACCACTCGACGCGGGACTGTTCGACGACGCGACCCGCCCATTCGTGCAAAAGGCGCTCGATGCCAACCGCAGCGGAACGGCGCTCGTGCTCCGACTGCTCGAACTCGCCCGCATCCAACACCTCGACCACACGGACCTCACCAGCATCGATCTCGCCGACATCGTCTTGGATGTTCTCGGCAAGGAGCATGACGCCCTTGCCCCACTGACGGTAACGACATCGCTCATGCCCGCAACACTATCGGCGGACCGCATGCTCATCAACCAACTGGCCACGAACCTCATCCTCAACGCCGCGCAACACAACATACCCGGCGGCAGCATCGGCATCACCACCGCAACCAACCATGACGACGGCAACGGCAACGACTACGCGACGCTCACCATCGCCAACACCGGCAAAGACCTCACCCAGATCGACCCGACGGAACTGCTCGCCACATTCAACCGCGGACCGGACAGCAGAATCAGCAACCGACACGGCACACCCAACCACGGGCTCGGCCTATCCATCTGCGACGAAATCGTCCGACTCCACCACGGCACCATGAACCTGCACGCCAACCCGCACGGAGGCTTGACCGTCACCGTACGACTGCCGATAGAGTGTGCCGGCCAGTAGTTTTTCTGTATTTATGTATGTAAAGAAACAAAGAATCAAAGAAACACTGCTGACGTGGCCGCTTGCCATGTTGCGACGAGGGCGCATTACATCGGTATCTTGCGGCTGCGGAACGGGCGGACGCCGCGCAGGATGTAGATGCACTCGTCGGTGGGCAGCAGGCCGAGCTCGTCGGGCTGCATGAGCTCGCGCTTGGTGCGCCGCCAGCTCACGCTGTACGAGCCGTTGACGCCCTTGCTTTCACTGTCGTCCATGACGTCGATGGTCTGGGAGCCCAATCGTTTGGACACCCATTCGAGCGTGCTGGTTTCAGTACCGCCAAGGAAGAGCATCGAGTCGCAGTTGCCGACGATGGTCTCCCAATCATCGCGGTACATGGCCTTGCCCTGCGCGTAGTTCTGGATGATGACCGAGCAGGAGATGTTCCGGCTGCGGATGGTGGCGATGAGCCGCTGGAAGTTCGGGATACGACCGACGTTCGCAAACTCGTCGAGGAAGCAGTGCACCGGCAATCGCCGCGCCGAACAGTCGGAGATGTTCGCATGATCGGCCTGATACACGTTGGACTCGAACAGGCATTGGTAGAGGATCGCCGCGAGGAACGAGAACGTGTTCTCCGTATCCGGCAGGGCGAGGAACACGGCGGTCGGTCGCAAAGCGATCTCATCCAGCCGCATGTCGTCGCCGGACAGGATGCGTCGCACGCTACCGACCTGCAATGGGGCGAGTCTGACGCCCAGGGAGATGATGATTGACTTCTTCGTCTCGCCGGCTCCCTGCTGGAATTTGCGGTACTGGCGTGCGGCGAAGTCCAGGCCTTCCAGCGTCTGCCGTGATTCGGCGTCATGCCGGCCGGGGTTTGCATGGTATTCGGCGACGAGTTCACGCGCCGCGTCGAACATGAGATCCACATCGGATTGCATGGTTTCGTCCGCTTCGCTGGCTTCCATCCGGTCGAGCATGTCCGTGACCCGGTTCAGATCCGGCTCGTCCTCGGAGAACCGCACCCATGCGATGAGCGCGTTCAACAGGTTGCGTTCGGCGCGTTCCCAGAACCCGTCGCCGTTGCCGGGCTGCCGGTTGTTTCCGGCCGTGTTCGTGATGATGTTTTCCGTCAGACGCAGGATGCCGGCTTCTGGGTCGGCCGGGTTGAGGTAGCGCATCGGATTGAACCGGTCGGAACGTTCAAGATCGATGAGATTCAGACAATGGATCGCGTATCCTTTGCCGCGCAGCAGCTCGCCGACCTCATTCTGTATTTCGCCTTTGGGATCGGTGATCGCATACGACATGTTCGCCTGCCGCAGGTTCGGCAGCACATACCGTCGGGTCTTGCCGGAACCGGACGAGCCGATCGCCAGCACGTTCAGGTTGCGTTTCGTCACCCGCCCATCAATGCCCAGTGATTCCGTTGCGGTCATCAGCAGATCTCGCCGGCCGCCTTGCCTGAACGGTTTGATGTCGGCCGGCGTGCCCCACTTGGCCGAGCCGTGCTCCTCACCCTCGCGGAGATCACGTCGCATCGACCACCGATACAGCCATGCCAATCCGACGGCGGCGACCGCGCCCAGTCCGGCAAGAAGATCGACCTGGTGCAGGGACAGAAACAGCGGGCGTTCCGTTATCCCGATGAACATCCGGTCGATGATTTCGCTGATGGACAGGCCGGCCGTCATGTCGCCGCGCACTTGCAGGCACACGCGATTGCCGAGGTAGAGCAGCAGGCAGGCGGACAATATCGTCAGACAGATTACGGGGAAACGCTTCATCGCACCGCGCCTTCCATTAGTCGCGCACGCTGCTCCGACTGTTTGCGTTGTAACCGTTCATTGGTGCGACGCCTTAGTGATTCCAGCACCATCTCACGGGTAAGTGATGCAGCATCCTGGTTCGGTTGGGACGTGGCCTGAGACTCCGTCGCATTCGGCAGCAGTTCGGCGGCGAGTGGTGTGACTGAGATCCGACGGCCGCCGTTCGATGAGCCGGCGCCCGTATTTTCCGTCATTGTTTCGCCTGACGCAGATGCCACCCCACAAAGGTTATCCACAGAGTTATCCACAGAGTTATCCACACAATCGATGACGAGCATGTTCGTTCCGTGCCATTCAATGCTGGATGCCTCGTGCTCCCCGCACATCAGTCGGTCAAGCCGTGTGAGCGTCATTGACATGTTCCGCTCGATCATGACGGTTCCTTCCAGTTCATTGACGTGGAAGCGGCGATCATGTCCGCGTTCACCCGAACTTCAGTGTGGACGATGTCGTGGGATGTGTTGCCGGCGTCGGTCCAGCCGCTTGCCACGATCAGGTCGCCTTGTTCCAGTTGTTGCGCCTTACAGTACGAGGGCATTACGGAGCCGCCTTGTATGATTACTGGCTCGGCCAAACCGCTCGGCATGCGCACGCCGACCCTCAGCTGCACCAGTTCGCTGCCCGTGGCGGAGATCGTGAACACCGGGTCGGCGAGGAGTTCGCCGCGTACGATCATGTATCGTTTCGTTCCCATCCTGAAAACCCCTATCTGCTCTGAGAACGGTTAGGTTTCCGCGTCGCGACCGGTTGCACCGGCTTGCCGGTGAGCTTGCGTTCGATCCGTGCACGGAGTTCCGCGAGCGTGTCACGCCGGCTGACTTTCCGTTCCCCACATCGCACCGTCGGCTTCGGCGAAACCGGTGCACGCGGTTCCGATGGAGCATGTTCTGGCATGGTCCGGCGATTGGCCTCATCGGCGGTGGTCGTAGTCTCGCCATGTGCAGCCGGTGATGATACGACCGGGGTTTGCGGCGGCTGCTCATCGTCCGATATCGGCTGTGCGGATTGTTCCGCCACGACTGCCGGGGATGCTTCGTCGCGCCGCTCGGCCGTTGCGGTCGGGACACGCGATCCTGACTGAGCGGCATCGGAAAGCGTTGGTGATGATTGTTCGGGTTTCACCGGTGTAGGCTCCCGCGGTTCATCCCGGCCTGGGTCCGTTGCCGGCTGCACCTGCGTATCCTTGCTCCCGAGTTGTTCGACCGGCCTCCGGCCGTCGATCCGCAGCTCATAGCCGACATCCTGCAGTGCACGTCGTACCGCGTGCGTCACATGATCGAGATCACGCCCCTCGAAATGAATCCACGTTGACTGACTATCACGCTCCACCGAATACCGCACGCCCGCGCGACGTAGACTGCGTACCACTGCACGCACCTGATGCCGCTCCAACTCGATCGCATGAATATCGCCGCCGGTCAGGCGTTGCAATCGTTTCTCGCTCATCCGCCCGGTATCGCGGCCTCGCCGGATCACGCCGCGCATTGCCGACAAGCCGCGCCCGCCCAATCGCAGAAACCAGCCGGCGGTCTTCTCGCCGACCCACAGCGCGAGACCGCCGCCGGCGCGACCGACGCCCATAATAATCTGTCTGCCGGTGTCTTCCAATCGTTCCTCGATCATCGTTGATCCTTTCCGTGTATGAACCGTCGTCTATTCGGGTTGGCGGATATGCCGCCGCTGTTTGACATGCTGGGCCTGAGCGCGCACGCGACGCAACGTGTCCAGTTCGCGAGCCAACTCGTCGAGTCTGCGTTCACGCTCCCGCAGTTCAACAACCGCCTTGTCCGACGGCGGTTCGTCGCCGTCCGTTTCGGCCGTGTCGCAGACCGCGACCAACTCCGCCTGAAACGCTTCCCGCTCGGCCTCGATGCGACGCATCGTTCCGGCGATCGCATCGTCCACTGTGGTGCCATCGGCGACGAGACGACTGGCCGTATTCAGCTCATTTGCCAGCTGGTGCAGTTCATCGAGTCGACGTGCCTGCATCGCGTACCAGCGGCGCTGCGCATCCGATTTGCCGACCGTGACCGGCATCCGCTCGCGTACGACTGGCTCCAGCAGCATGGGCGGACGGGAGAAGTACCCGTACAGGTCTTCCGCACGCATCTGCTTGACGTAACGGCCTCGCCGGCCCGTGACGACCTGCTGCGATGCCGCCGGCAGGTACGCGCGATACGTGTCCCCGTCGCGCACGATCCGCGTCAACGGAATCGTAATCAGCAGTCGTCGTCTCGTGCCGGGCAGCCATACGCGTACCGCGTTGTCGGTTTGTTCGGCGATCATCCGACGGTTGAAGCTGATCGGCATAACCGTATGCCGGCCGATGCGGGCCATAACGTTCGGCTCGTCGTAGGCGCGTCCCAGTTTCACGTCGCGTACACGCAGCCCGCTCGCCATGTCCGTGAACGTCAAGTGCCGGCCGCGCACGACGACCGTCACGCCGGCGCTGTTCAACTCGCGTGCGAACGAATCGAAATCGGTGGAGGCGCCTGCGGCCGTGTCGATCGCGGCGCGAATACGATCCTTGATCGCGTCGCCTTTCGCCGACGCATACAGTTCCGCGAAGCTCACGCCATGACGGCGTCGCTCTCGCGCCGGTTTCAGTTCGGGCAGCACGTTCAGTCCGGTTTCCCGGCACAGCCGGTCGCTGATCTCGCGCAGTCTGCGTATCGTCGCTCCCGGTTTGGTGCGCATCTTATGGAATGTCACGTCACTGGTTGCACAGATGATGATGTGGTTATGCGTGTGTCCGCGATCGACGTGCGTGGCGATCACGTACCGGTATTCGCCGCCGGTGAACGCATCGGCGAACCGCACACCCAATTCGTGCAGTTCCCGCGCGGTCATGCGTCGACTGTCCTCTGGACTGAACGATTGGATCACATGATGCGCAATCACGCCGTTGGCTCGATTCCCGCCGACCGACTGTTCGACCGTGTCCATCATGCGCCGCGCCAACTCCGCGGGGTTCGTTGCATCGTCGCTGAAGTTCGCCGAGACCAAAGCGCCATGCTCGGTCTTATCGGGATTGGCGATATAGGCGATCGCCTTGTGCAGAGTGACGGTGATCTGACTCATGTTGACGACCGCCATCGCGCCGCCTCCACCGCTTCGTCACGCTCCCGGCACATGCGCAGCAGCAACGCCGTCAGTTCGCGCTGGCTGTCCAGCACGCGCGTCATATCGCCGCTCGTGATCAGCCCTGTCGCGTTCGCCACATGGGCGATCTGGTTGATGTTGTTGCCTATACGCGCCATGTCCGCGCGAACCATGCCGGGGTCCAGCGCGACCGTGACCACGACCGTATGCGCGTCGATCAGCAGCGCACGGGCATGGGCCGAGAACGACAGGACTCCGCCGCGTGATCGTTTCACCCGCTGGTAGAAACGGTTCGCCTCGGCCCACTCGTCGGGAGTGAACGTGACCGTCTTGCGACGGCAGCGATTGGGGTGCGAGTCTTGCCAGCTCATGGCCATCGCCTATCGGGTCGCGGGTGTCCCGCGGCGGATGACCGACAGGGAATCCGCGCAACCGTACGTACGGTTGCAATGCTTGCTATTCCCTGACCTGACTCAAAAAACAATCCGGGACCACCACCTGAACATGCCATGACTAACCTCGATTCCTAACGCCGATACCGGCGATTGAACCGCATCATCACAGCGCTGATGGTCACGCAAGGATAATCACGCTGCGACATCGAGCACACAGCCAAAGGAGGCGAGAATGGCCGTCGGAAACCGTCGCAAGGAACGCGCCGACTGGGTACGCAAATCACTTGAAGAATACAAGGCACAGCTCAAGGAACGGGAGAATCGCACCGCGGCGCTGTACGACGCGCTCACCGATTTCACCAGAGCATTGGACACCGCACGACCGTTAGTCCAGGACTACACCCGCGACTACGGGGTATCGCGCCGTGGGATCGGCGAGCAGTTCGGGCTCACACAGCGGCAACTCAGCGCATTGTTTGAACCATTGACCGATGCCGGTGCGACGGTAGATGACGCTAGGCCACAAACATCCGAGACGGCTGTGATCCCGATTGAACCGGAATCACAGCCCGAGTCTGTTGCCGTTATTGTTACGGAGTCAGTTGCATCGACAGACCATATCGCCGACTATGAGCAGCCGCCAAATTCAGGAATCCTTGATCGTCTTATTGATCACTCCAATGCTGGAGATTCGAGCAGACGTTATGAGCCTTCCGAAGATAGATCCTTCATGTATTGATGCGGCCATCTGCATCAAAGATGCTAGAGATATGTGCCATTCGCTCATAGCTCTATGCTTGATGACTCTTACAGTTCCACCAGAACTTGTCAGTAGTTAATCATTTCGAGTTCCGGTCCCATGTCCTCGGTCTGGGTGCGGCCGGTCTCGTGGAATTCGATGTGCCGGTAGAAGCCCTGCGCGTTGTCGTTGAACCCGGCAATCCACAGCGCGAGTCGGTCGTTGCCGATGGATTGTTTGCCGGCCTCGACCAGCATGCGCCCGACGCCGTGCCGATGCCGGTCGGCCAGCACGGACAATGAGGCCAGTTCCACCGCTTCGGGACGGTTGATCGGCGGGCGTGGAGTGCGCAACAGTTCCGCGAACCCGATCACGCTGTCGTCTAAAGATGACGGATTCCGCTTCGATTGGCGTGAATCGCCAGCATATGGTCATCATGGAATCCGTCCGGCATGGTGCCGGTCGCGGAATCCTGTGGTGGTTTGTCATGAATCCGTATCCGAATGATCACGTTAACCGGTCGTGTCAAGGTCGAACGCCGGTCATCGTTCTTGTGCTGGTGCTGTTGTGCGGAGTGCTGGGCATCGTGACCGTGCCTCCGGGGTCGACGCCGGACGTGTGGGCGCACGTGTACCGGGTGGACGCGATGCTCAACGGCGACGTAATCGCCCGCCCGGTACGGGCGATGTCCGACTATCATCCCAACGCGGCGCACAACACAGGCGGCTGGGTCAATGATGACGTAATCGCGTTCTCGCTGGCCAATGACCGTCATTATGTATCCGGCTTGGTTGATGCTGCGTCCATCACCGTTAATGATGGGCATCGCAGCGAGGTGCCGTTTGATAACACCGCCGTGTACCCGCCGATCGCGTACCTGCCTCAGCTGTCCGCCTTCGTTGTCGGACGGCTGCTGCATCTGAATGTGACATGGCAGTTCTATCTCGCCGAAGTATTTCAGTTGGCCGTCTATCTCATGGCCGTGTGGATCGGTTTGCGTGTGCTGGCCGGGATTCCTTCGTCGCGTTGGTTTCGGATGTTGGCCGGGTTGTTGGCTGTGTGTTTGGCGTTGCCTGATTCGTTCATGTTCTCTCCCGACTCGACAGTGGTCGCACTGTCTCTGCCGTTGACCTGCATGCTGATCCGCTGCCTGCAAGCCGACCGGCTCGAAGCCGGCGACTGCGTGCTGCTGATCGGCCTGACCGGGATATTGGCGTTGTCGAAGTTCGCATATGCACCGTGCCTGCTCATGGCTTTGATGCTGATAATCACTCATCGCCGCATGCCCATGCGTTCACGGCTTATCCTCGTCGCCGGGTGCGTGTTGTCGGTTATGTTGTTGCTGACATGGTTAAAGTTTGGGACCGGGTTCGCTACGAACCCGTCTCGTGTTCCGTACGACGAGGTGCTGCGACGGCAACGGGAACTGCTGGCTGCCCCGCACAGGTTCCTGCCGCGGATGTTCTACAGTATCGTCCGTTTGCAGGGCTGGTCATGGTGGGAGCCGCCACTGCTATTCCTGTTCTGGATGCTCGCGCTTGCGGCCTTGATGTTGACCGTCATCGTATGGAGACGTGATCGGCAACGTCTGCTGTTCTGGCTGATGTCGTGGACGACGATCATGGGATGCGTGACGCTGGTGTATGTAGCGATATGGACGCAGTTCACGCTGACCGGGCAGGCCGGCGTCGTCGGCATCAACAGCCGATACTTCCTGCCTTTGGTGCCGCCGCTGGCCATGCAGTGTGCTGACGCATTACACGCGATCAGAGAGAACCTCGCACGGTAATTGGTTGCCATCGTTCGAGGGGTCGCCGGTATCGGTATGAATCGGCTTCATCAGCTGCGATTCAATCGTGTTGCAATCAGATTTTTGGCTTGGCTGTCGGATCGCCGACTTCGTTCTCATCCAAACCGACGGCGGTGAGGAAGCTGCCTTTCAGATCACTGCCGTCCATCTGCCAGCGACGATCGTTGATCGTGACGGTGGGCGTGGAGAAGCCGCTCTTGCCCGGCGCATAGAGTTCCGGCCGAAGGATCGTATAGTCGTCCGCCGCCTTCAGCCATGCCCGGTACCGGTATTGGCCATCGAAAGCTTTGTCCACTGTTGCCTTGTCTACGCCGGCGTCGAGCGCCTGCTGTTTGAGCCGGTCGTCGGTCACGCTGCGGTATTCGCCGAGTTCGCCGGGCTGAAAGTCTTGCGCGTAGATGTTCATCAGATATCCGAGCAGATGGTCGGGGTTTGGGTCCTGCTGCGCGATCGTGACGGCCGCGTTGAACGCTCGGGTCGAATACTCGTCGCTGCTTTTGTAATCCTGGAACGTCATGAAATGCAGGTCGAGATTGATCTGCCCCGCATCCAGCATGCTCTTGATCGTCGGATCGAGCGTACGGCTCACCAGCGCGCAACCCGGGCACAACGGTTCCAGATACATGCCGACGGTCGGCACGTCGTCGATCCTGCTGCCGTACCCGTTCTTGGAGATCAGGATGCCGCCCTGGTCGTCCGCGAGCGACGGCTTGACCTTGACCCTGCGCAGGGCGTCATGTGCGGCCTGTTCCGATTGTGGGGCGTCCTCCGTCGCGGAGCGATTGACCGACATGCTGCGATACAACGCAACACCGCACACGACCAGCAGAACGGCGATGATCGCGACGGTCAACATTCCGATGATGGTCTGCTGACGACGTTCCACCGCTGAAACCGTCATGCCGTTGCGAGAATCCTGCCGTTGCGTATTGCTGCGTTTCACCCCTCCATGATGAGTGCTCACGCGGGATCAAGCTAATCGGAGGAGCATTTGTCAACCAAAGACGACACGAAACGGCATATGACCGGCTGTCCGAGAAAGAATCCTCGTTGAATGTCACGATCTATTGCAGCGTCTTGCAATGAGGCTTGCAACGGGCCGAATACGCAGTCATGTCTGATATCATGATGACTTTATCTGCCGGCACCGCTTTCAGGAGGTTCACGATGTTGTCTACCGCTTGGGGCGACGAAAGCATCAGAAACAAGGATCTGGATCACCCTTGGTATCTGATGGGCGCATCCCTGATCGAGGGAAATCCGGACTCTATCAGAAGCGAACTCATGCGGTTGAAACCCGCCGGCGCGAAGAAACTGCACTGGCACGACATGACGCCACGATTCAAGAACGAGGTCATCAAATCCTTGGAGGGAATGGAATCGCTTCACATCATCGTGGTCGGCGAACGGATGACGCACATGAAGGACGAACGCGCGCGTCGCAAGTGTTTGGAACGACTGCTTCCCATCCTTGAAGGTTACGGCGTCGAACAGCTGGTTCTGGAAGCAAGAACCGATGCTCTGAATAAAGCGGACAACGCGCACAGAATGCAACTGGAACGTACGGGCGTGGTCTCGCGAATCAGAATCACTCATATGCGAGGAGACGCCGAACCACTCCTGTGGCTGCCGGATCAGGCTCTTGGAGCATATGTGGACACCAGACTGGGCTTACAGGATTTCAATCTGTTCACCGACACCAAGGTCATCGACGAGCAAGTTGCACTGACGTAGATACGCGGAGACCGGGTCCCGTGAATCACGGGAGCACCGGTCTCAACTTCCATATCCCCGCAGGGCTGGCTCTGAGAATCATCTTATATCAGCCTGCTGACGTGATGCGGGCACGTCAACTACCGACGACATGCACGTCTGGATGCCGCCGCATAACCCATGATCAGAAAGACAAACAGCCATAGGATCAGCACTAGTATCCCGGCAAGTGAATGGTCCACCGCAGTCGCCCCGCGTATCGCCGCCGGATAGAACAGTCCATTCGCAGCAGGTATCAGGTAGACGATGAACGGTTTGAGCAGCATAGGCACGAACACGTAGACGGATAGGCCGAGCAGCACGCTCCTCGTGAACAAGGACAGAGACAGCGCTGCGATGCCGTCCATCACAGCCAACAACAGGTACTGGAACGCAAGGCGGCCGGTATCGCCAATCCCATAGATGATGCCATTGCCAATGGTGTTTAGCGCGGTCAGGAACAGTCCGGCGATGACAATGATCGCGACTTTCTCCACCATCAGGGCACAGGCCATGCGGCGACGGGAACCGGCGATGAGTGCCGCCATCATCGTTTCGCCCGACCTGATCTCGATGTTCGCCAGAATGGCGGCGATGATCACCGTCGCCTGCGACGCAAGCGTCATGCTGCTTACATTGTTCAACGGATTGTTCCCAGACTCATCCATGCTGATCGGCATCAACGCGACCGCGTATACGACGATCACCCAGTACACGGCCGCCAGGCATGCAATCTGCAAAGATCGTGCTGTCGCATCCTTGTAGAGCAGAGTCTTAATCATATGCAGACCGCTTCCTATGCCTTCGGCGTCCGAAAAGACTGTCCGCGTACGATCACGGCCGCACAGAGAGCTATGGCTAGCCAGCAGACTATGACGATTACGGAAGCGCCCATTGGAAGATCGCCCGTCTCGTCGACTCTTCCGAACGCGAAGCTTTTGCCGCCGATCATCGGTAGCAGCACGTCCGCGTGGATCACCTTCAGTACGCCGGACAGTGAAACGATGAGCAGCAGGAAGATCGCGACTAAGGCCGGCACGTCGCGTTTTGTGACTGTGGCCGCGATGTAGCCGACCAGTCCCATGACCACGGCGAACGCCACGACCCGAAACGGCGTCGTGACGACGGTCTCGGTGAGGAACATGGGCCGCAGGGCGGGATTCAATGTCGCGACGAGTATCACTGCGTTCAACAGTGACGACAGCAGTGATACGCTGGCGCAGTAGATCACGGTCGCGAGTACGTCCCCGATCGCGAACGGCCAAGGTCGGTTGATCAGCAGTCGCAGTTGGCGTTCGTCGCCCATGCGGAAACCGGTTGCGACGTTCAACGCCACGATGATCGGGATGAGGATGATTGAGGTCTGGTAGGGCGAGGCGAGCACGGCGTCGGACACGATATGCGCCGGATTCGGGTCCAGAGAATCAGTCGATCGTACGGTGCCGTCCGCAGCGATGGACACCGTCGAGGAGATCGTCTGCACGTCCAGGACCGCGAACAACGCAGTGAGCGCCAGCACAGCGAATACCGACCAATAGAATTGCCGGTTCGCGCAGTACCGCACCAGCGAGCAGGACACATACCGGAGTGAAACATTCGTTCCCATGATGGTCACTCCTTCACCACATTGAAGTACGCCTGTTCCAGGCTGCCATAACCGTCGAGGAGCGTGTCGATGTCGTCATCGAGCACCTTCCGCCCGTTCGACAGGCCCACGACGTGGTCGGCCACCAGTTCCAGTTCGGCCATGTAATGGCTGGAGACGAGGACGGTCCTGTGACCCGAGGCGTAGTCCTTGATGAAGTCGCGCACCCATTTGATGCCTTCAGGGTCGAGACCGTTCAACGGCTCGTCCAGAATGAGATACGGGGCATCGGTCAGTATCGCGACGGCGATGCCCAACCGTTGCTTCATGCCGAGCGAATAGGTCTTATACGTACGGTTGCGGGCCTCGTACAAGCCCACAAGCCGCAGGCATTCGTCGCACCGGGAGAACGGGATGCCGTCACCCAGTGCGATCCAATGCAGATGATTGAGACCCGTCCGTGATGGATACGGCATCAACCCGTCGATGAACGAACCAACGGTCATAAGTGGGTTGGGACCTAATTCGCTGTACCGTTTACCGTCGAACGCGGCCATTCCGCTACTGGCCGATTCCAATCCGAGCAGGATGTGCAGCAAGGTCGATTTGCCGGCGCCGTTCGGCCCGATCAACGCCGTAACCTCGCCCGGTTCGGCTCGGAACGACACGTCATTCAACGCATGCTTATCCCCATAGGTCTTTGACAAACCGGCAATCTCAATCATAGAAACCTTCCTCCGTAGAACATCAAGACTTTTGAAATTGACTTATCTGCGTGCCAATCATCGGGTTTCAGCATGATGAACGGGCTGCTGGCTTTGTGTTTGCCGCCGAAATCGTCGTGTCGTTGCGAGAACCCTGTCGTTGCGTATTACTGCGTCTCACCCCTCCATGATGATTACCCACCCGGGATCACGCCAATCGGAGAAGTATTCGTCAACCAAAGACGACACGAGACGGCGGTAATCACTGCTTGTTTGGGTTACTCATCACAAAAACAAGCAGCTTCGCGTCGGCATCAGAGTCCTGCTCCTATGACTGCGATTCCAGGTAGTGTTTCCTAGCGTCGAGATTCGCGATGATTCCGCAGATGACGAGCCAAGCGACGAGGAGGACGGCAAGGCCGAGGAGTATCCACCACCAGATCATGTCCATGTTGTTGATATCGCGGGTCGTGATCATGCCGACCGCCACGTCCACCGGCATCAAGGCGACCAAAATGCCGCTACCGAGGAATACGAACGCGTATTTGCGGTGTATGTATTCCCATGTTTCATCCGATGCGATGGTCCAACGCGTCTTGATGCCGATCTGGTAATTCCTCTTTAACCGGCCATTCTTCGCATCCCAATACGTGGAGAAACATAACCGAACTGACCATATAAGCAAGACGATCAACACGAACAGCATGTTCTAAATCCTCCCTACATTACACCAGTTTAGAAATGGCTAAACTGCGAGTATCGACTTATCTTGGAATCCCATCAAAAATGGTGGTACTTATTCAATTCTTTGACGATGATCGAAATCACTACATACAGCACGCAGGCCAATGCCATGCCCCGCGCCAGATACTGCAGTGGTTTGATGCCGAACACCAAGGCGATGGTGAACATGTTGACGCATAGGTTGATGCAGATGATGAACGTTATCTTCGCGGCGATAGCCTCAGATCTATCGGCGAGTAACCGGTCATGGGCGTCCGGCTCCAGCCGTTCGGCCACTTTGCCGCGATATGCGAATCCTCCCGCGGCAAGTGAGCCGGCTCCCAGCAGGAGAAACGTGACCGCCAGCGAGCCGGAGCCCCAGAACCATTCCGTACCCCATCCATATCGGATGAGACCGCATACGGCCAGCACGACGGCATACAACGCGCAGGTTCCGGCCGCCGCGAACAGACGCCACCGTCCCTCGCTCGCGCCCGTGTGACTCTTGATGGGGACTTGCACTGTGTCACCGATCATGGTCATTCTCCTCTTCAAGGCCTAGCATCGTGCCCATACCATCAATGATGGCCGTAAAAGAAGAATCAGACCAGTTAGACAGGAATCACGTCGTCTAAAGACGACAGTCATGTCCGCAAACGTGCAATTTGCCCTCACGCGACGCATTATGGAAACTGCATCCTAGGGGATGCGGTCTATATCGACAACGATGTCAAATGGAGGTAACCATGAGCGAGATACTCATCCCCATCGTCATGATTTCCAGTCTCGGGGTGGATGTGCTGGGAATTGTGGCTCTTGTCCTTCTAATCCGGTTCCTACGTAAACATGATTAGAAAGCATTGTCGTCTCCCTCGCGGACGCCCATACGAGCAGGGCTCCGGCGAAGGAGACAACGATGACGCCGAATACGGCCGTGAGTGTGATGGTCGGCGCGTGAATTTCGGGCGGATGAGCATGAGCATGACGATCGCGGCGACGAGCATACGTATCGAACTGACCGGAATCGGACCCAAGAGTCGAACAGGGATGCCGACAAGGACGACAAGGTCTGAATACCCAGTGAACCGGCCATCATCATGCCGACCGCAGCCGCCGAGCGGCCGCGTTCAGAACGCAGCATTTGATGCTTTCCCCATATCGCTTCCCCCGGATGCGACCATTTCCACATATCCCAACGCCGTCAATGATAATGATCGCCGGGAAAGCACAGCGTCGGACGTCAACTATGGATGACATGCTCATCGGAACAGCAGAATCACTCCGGTGATAGAACGTACGGTAAAGTCGCGTGCAGAATCCACGTGCCGTCTTCGGCGGAAGTGTTGATTGAGCCGCCGAGAGCAGCGAATCGCTCGCGGTGCAGGGTCAGTCCCTTGCCGGAGTGAGGTTTATCTGGCAATAGCGATTGCGTGGCGATGTCGTTGACTTGATCGACGGACAGGCCATCGCTATCACGGCGTACGACAACCCGATATTCACCAGAGGGTTCTCCGTGTACGGCGATATTGGTGTACAGCTCACGCAGCAGGTCGATTACGGCGGATTCTTGTTCGCGAATGATGTCGTCCACATCCGGCGACTCGCGTTCGGACAGGTTGTCAATCATCATGGAATCGCCGGTGAAGCCGAGCTGCGCAAGATATTGATCACCATGCTCCAGTACGTCGCGAATATGATCGGGAAACGTGATACAAGATGAAGATGTCGCGGTTGAACTTCCAGCTTCGGTATTGCCGTCATCGCCGGCACGTTTAGCGTCGCCATTACCGTTCCCGTCGAGCATATTGATGACCGTACGCACCTCACCAAGCGTGTCGATCGTGCGCTGATACAAGTCATCAAACAGTGCCGCATGTTGCTCATCATTCCCTGAACGTGAGCGTTCATAGTCCAATCGCATGGCCATATACGCCAGATCGCTCGTCACCGCATCATGAATCTGACTCGCAGCGCGCTCGTCGCGGCGCATGGCCTCCACTCGGTCGCGCTCCCGTTCGTAACGCAGTCGATCCTGCTCCGCTTGCACGGCCGTAGCCCTCCATGACATCGCACGGCCGAATGCATACACGACGAAGAACGACACCAGCAATATCGCGTAGTCGCCGAACGGGATCCCGGCGCGAGCCGCGACCATCCAACGCACCGCGGCGATCAGCGGCGGCATTAGCCACCACCATCGCGACCGACCGTACCGGCCGACCGCCGCCAATGCGACCCACATGCCATAGAACAAACTCGCGCCACTCATATCCGGCAGGAAAGCGCACCCTACATACGTAACGGCGACCGCCACGCTCACCGGCAACGGGTAAAACGGCAATACCAGCAAGCACAGGATGTGTATGACCGTCAACACTGTGGTCGCCACGAGCTGCGCCGGATACTCGAACATCTCCAACACCGTCAACCCGGCGGACAACAGCACGACGCACCACATGACCGGCCCCACGCCGGCGGCACGGATACGAGCGCCCGCGCGGCGAACTAATTCTGCAACATCAGCCATTCAGCCACCGCCTGCGTCCGATTCCGCGCACCGAGCTTTTTCGCCGCACGCATCACATACGTCTTCACCGACGACTCGCCAACGCCAAGCAACTCGCCGATCTCACGCGAACTCCGACCCTGCGCACACAAGCGCATGACCTCACGCTCGCGATCCGTTAGAGAGGCGACAGTCTCAGCAGTCGCCGGTCGCGTTGGAAGACCATCGGTAACGTCGGTTGTGTTGCACGCCGCAAGCAACACATGCGACTGTTTGGCAGTCGAATCGGACACGTACTGGGTCTGTGGCGTCCGCCCGTTGACCAGTGCGACCGCCGCATCGCAGATGTCCGATACCTGTGCCTTGTCCATCACGCATTGCGCGCCCGCGGCCAGTGCGTCGGCTGCATAATGCTCCAGCGAAAACGACGTGACTCCAATCAGAACGATATCGGCCGTCGCCGTGCGCACCTGCCGGCACACCTCGACGCCGCTCAACCCCTCCAACGACATGTCCACTAGCAGCACGTCCGGTCGGGAATCGGCCGACAGGCAACGGGCGACCGCATCATGACCTCGGCGGCATGCCCATTTCACGTCCGCTTTAGGCAACGATTTCCGAATCAACAGCATCAGCATCTTCAGCGTCAACTGGTCGTTGTCCACTATCGCAAGGCTGAATCGCTCTCGGTCGTACATATGCCATCACCTCGGAACAGACTGGTTAACGGACATCATATCGACGGCGATACACATCGTCTGGCGCATCGCCGTCCAATCTCCTTAATGCCTATCCGTCGCCCGTTCCTCGCGCCTCGTATCCGCGGGCCTGCTCGATGACGGTGCGCAGCATGCGGCCGCTGACGGTGATGTAGCCCTGTGTGGTGGCGAGGCTTTCATGGCCGAGCAGTTCCTTGATGGCCATGACGTTGCCGTTGGAGGTGATGTACGCGGCCGTGGCGAACCTGCGGCGCAGGGAGTGGGGCGGATACCCGGTGGCGTCCTTGACGAGACGGTATACTGTGTCGCCGCAGATGTGGTCACAGCCCTTCTCGCCGGGGAACAGCCAGCCCGGTCCGTGGCGGCGGATCTCCCGGGCGAGTTCGTCGCTTAGCGGCACGATGCGGTCCTTGGCTCCTTTGCCGTGGACGATCAGGCTCCAGCCGAGTTCGTCATCGATCAGGTCGTCTCCACGCACTTGGGCGATTTCGGCGCGGCGCAGGCCGGCGTCGGCGGCGAGCATGATGATCAGCCGGGTGCGCGGGTCGCTGCTGTCGCGGCCGATGAGGACTGCCTGTTCTGGTGCTGCTCGCTTCTTGCGTTGTTCGCGTTTGATGGTCGGCATGCCTTCCACGGGGTTGTCGAGGCGCTTCCCGTTGCGCTGCGCCCAGCCGTAGAACATGGAGAACATGCATCGGTCGCCGCGTTTGGCCGCATTGCCCAGTCCCTTGCGGCCGAGCCATTTTCGGATGTCGCTGGCCGTGACTTCGCCGGGATGCTTGCCGGTGTGCCGGGCGAACGCGCCGATCTGGTAGCGGCGCAGGTTGATGGTGTTCTCGCTCAGGCTGCGCAGCCGCATGTCGGCGGACCATTCGTCGACCCAGTCGTTCCACGGTTCGGGCATCATGTTCTTCTTGCTCATGTTCTCTCGTCTTGCTTTCCGATACGCCGGCACGGCCAGGGAGAGACGTGCGGGTATCTGGTCGTCGCCGACGCTGCGGCGCGTGTGGTGGTTCGTCCTTGAAGCGGGCCGGCCATTGCTGACCATACTCGTCCCTTTCCGTCAAGCCCGAAGCACAAGACGGTAGCGTAGAACCGTATTTATGACAACGTTAACAGCCATTCAATCTGCACACCTGCACGGGAAGTTTAGACTGCGTTTACCGTTCATTTACAATATCTGTAAATCTAATCGTTTAACGAAACGTTGGTCTCTCCAAGTCTCTTTCGATAACTTGGAGAGACCGTTTGTGCTTACGTTGTCATTCCGTCGCCGGCATCATTCCGCCACTGGCGGACACGGCCTGCCCGACGTTCATGCCCTCGCCGTACTTCTTGACGGAGTTGACTACGGAACGCAGGTTGAGCGGGGTGACGGTCACGTACGCCTGCGTGGTGGCAAGACTTTCGTGGCCGAGCAGTTCCTGCACGGCACGGATGTCGCCGCCGGAGCTGATGTATGCGGCGGTCGCGAATCGGTGGCGCAGCGTGTGCGGAGAGCAGCCGGTCGCGTGCTGTATCCTGCGGTACACGGTGTCGCCGCACACCGGCCCCTTGCCGCTGACGTGCGGGAACAGCCAGCCCTTGGGCGAGGCGAGAATCGCGTCGGCCAGCTCGTCGGTCAGCGGCACGATCCTGTCCTTCGCGCCCTTGCCGTGCACGATCAGGCTGCGCCCGGACAGGTCCTCGGTCACGTCCTCGCGGCGCACGATCGCGATCTCCGCGCGGCGCAGACCGGCCTCGGCGGCGAGCATGACCATGAGCCGGGTCTGCCGGTCGGCGTCATGCAGCCCCTGGCCGACGGCGGTCTCCGGGGCCGGCACCTTGTGACGGGTCTCGCGCTTGATGGGCGGCAGGTCTTCGGCGGGATTGTCGGTGCGCAGGCCGGCCTTCTTGGCCCAGCCGAAGAAGTTGCGCACCGCGTTCATCGTCGAGCGGCGGGCCGCGTTCGATGGCGGGCGCACGATGTACGACTTGAGATCCGCCTGGACGATCTGCCACGGCGGCTTGTTCGTCAGCCTGGCAAGATCGGTGATCTTGTACCAGTAGTATCCGATGCTCCGCTCGCTCAGATTGCGGAAGCGCATGTCCGCGACCCACTGGTCGAGCCACGGTATCCAGCTGTCCGGCGGCTGCCGGCGATCCTTGAACTCCATGATCGCGTTCTCCCTTTTGCGACCCCGGCAAACCGCGCCGGACGCGGGGAACGGCACCATGCCAGACCGCCCGGAGAAGGCGCCGCGGCGGCCCCTCGTCCAATCCGCTTAAATAAAAGCTTAAAAGGACGGGCGTGTCGCCTACGGCCGTATGGGCTTTCGCGGGGCCGGTCAGTCCCGCTGAAACCCCAACGGTTCCAAGTGCTGTACACTGGTCTCACAACATAAGAAAGCCCCTATCGAATGACCGGAATCCGATTCGTTTAATTCGTGGGTTGTGGGTTCGAATCCCACAGGGGGCACAGTTCAACCCTTGGCAGGCAACACCTTCAAGGGTTTTTCTGTACCGGCGTCCCAGATTTGACGCGGTATGGTCGCATGCCGGTGAATCTGGGGGTTCCCGGCCAGTGTTTGCTGCGGTCGTGCCGATGCGGGTAGGCTTGCCCTTGGTAATGTCGACGCGGATGGCGGGGAGAAGCGCATGGAATCGAAGCCACCGGACTGACCGACATCGAGCGTGAAGCCTTGACCATCGCCACAGTCGAAGGGAAAGTGACTCCCAAACGGTTGGCTGAAAAGGTGGGAGTACATTCACGTACGGCATCAAGAACATTGAAACAGCTCGTTCAGCAGGGATTGTTGCACTGGCACGGGTCCGGGCCGCGTGATCCCAAACAGTACTACAGCCAAGACTGACATACTCTGACATGTGTATGTCAGAGTATGTCAGAGTACTGCGGAGTAAATTCGGAGTCTGCATAGATAGCAGTACTCGTACGCCGATTTCAATTCGAGAGGCAACCGCTGGATGAAACCCGCTCTACTCCGACATACTCCGACACATGAATGTCGGAGTAGATGCAAAATCCTGCCGAGTACCTCGCAATGCAGCGCAGTATTGCGGAGTAAGTTCGGAGTAACTTCGGAGTAAGTTCGGAGTAGATTCGGAGCATCTGTTTCGACCCCACGCGACGACGATACGCTCGGCGACGATACGCTCAATCCCAACAGGAAGCGCGCGCATGGCGAAACCCACCGACATATACGCGGTCAGCAAAGGCAGCGCCGGATACGACTACCTGCGCTTGTGCGACGCCCCCCTGCCGCAGAACGTGCTGGAGTTTCTCGGCAAGACTCCCAAAACCGGGTCCCAAACCGAACCAAGCAACATCCAATCACAGACCGGGCAACGCGCGAGTCATCACAGGAACAATAAGCCGGGCCGACACCGCACCCAGCCACCCAGCCGCCCCAGCCGCATCCAATCGCACCCAACCTACATGCGCCCGGCCTTGGAAGGATCGAGGCTCATGGTCTGGAAGCGGTTCGCCATGAACTCGTCACCGAAATGCCGCGCGAAGAAGTCGGAGACCGGCGAATCGACCGCGATCCCGGCCATGCGCGAATACCACGCGTCGAGCGCCATCACGGTCATCGTCGCGTCGATCAGCATGAACGCGAAGCACACGAGCGTCAGCGAATACCGCCATCCCCACGGAATCCGCTGGATCAGCGTCAGCAGTCGCGGCAGAATCAGCTTGACCCAGGCCAGGCCGAGCAATCCCCAGAAAAACATGTACTTGCCCGACGTGCGCCCGTCGATCGACAGCCACTGGCCGGTGTAATCCCACGCGGTAATGCCGAACGCGACTTCCATGAACCAGCTGGTCAGGTATTCGAACGTGCCGCCGATCACCGCGCTCGCGCAGAAAATCAGCAGCCAGTTGGATCGCCACAGCCGGTTGAGCAGCACGGTCAGAATCACCGAACCAAAGCCGTAGATCGGCGAGAACGGCCCCCACAGCAGTCCCGCGCGATCCTGCCATTCGCCGCCATACATCGCGAAATGGTACAGCGTCTCGACCACGAGCCCGAACACGCAGCCGACCACGAACAGCCAGAAGATGTTGAAGAAATCCAGCGAAATGTAGCCTTTGCCGCTCAGGTCGCGACCGGGCATGCCTTTGGCGAGCGCGTCCTCGTACGCGGAGAGCTTGTCCATGCGCCACAGCGCGGTTTTGAGCCGGCGTTCCTCGCGCAGCGCCGGGTCGACGCTGACGGACAGCGCGACGAGGATCACGAGCTGCGCGACGGGCGCGATCAGGTCGATTCCGAAGCCTTTGAGCGCGAGCGTGAACAGTCCTTCGAGGATGGTCAGCGGGATGAGCACGTACGTCCAGCGGGCCGCGTGCTTGCGTTTGTTGACGACCAGCAGCACGCCGAAGATCATGAGCACGATGGTCGCGATCGCGCCGACGCCGACCGACAGCCAGCTGAGTATGGCAGTCAGGTCGGGCTGATTGATGAGCACGCGCCCGGCGATCAGCTCGCGTACGGCGTAGATCGTCGTGAGCACGATGGCCGGCACGGCGAGCAGGCCCTGTATGAGCAGGATGATGCCGTAGATGCGTGCGATGAGCGGCAGTCGCTGATCGTCGATGTCGACGACGCCGTCGCCGTTCACGTCGCCGGGAATGCGTTCGTTCGTCGTTGATACCGCTGATGTTTTGCTCATGCGCCCCACGCTATCAGTGCCGGCCACCAATCACGATGCCGTGTCACGCTTGGGCCGGATCGGTCATGTTGTTCAAAGTATGGCAAAAGATCATGCCACGCTCTTGCGAAAACCGGCATTATGGTCAAGGCATGACAGAATGGCCCGTCACGCATCTCGTTATCCGCACCTCATGTCTAAAGCATGACAACAGCCGTACCGTGATGCCAACGATGCGCGTACGCGAGAGTACCGTTCCCCGCCATGACGCTTGTCACTTAAATCGCGAAACGGGCTTTTCCTGAAAAGCGTGGCACGGATTCGTGTCACGCTTTCCTCATCAGGGCATGGTCACGAACAACGTGACATGACGCCCACTACTGAATGGACGCCTCCTGCCGCGCGACCTCGAGCGCCGCGTTGAACGCGTCCGTGGTCCAGCTGGCGCCGGCAACCGTGTCGACCTTGAGGTCCTTAAGCGGCTTGCCGTCGACCACGCCGTTGATCGCGTTCGCGAAATCGGTCTGGTGCTTCTTGGAGATGCTGGTGAACGGATGGCCCACGATTTCGACGGTTTCGACGTTCTGGTCCTTGACGGTCACGTGCACGTCGATGGTGTCTTCGCCGATCGGCCCGTACTGGCCGTTGACGGAGTATGTGCCGTCCGCGTAGTTGCCGGTGTCCTTTTTGTCGGATTTGGTGCCGGTGTCGCGGCTGCCCGCGCCGGTCGACGACGAACCGGACGACGAGCTGTCAGAACCGCTCGAATCGCTCGAATCAGAACCGGACGACTGCGACTGCTCCTCCTGCGACTGCTCGGTTTCGCCCGAATTGCCGGAGTATTCGTCGTTCATCGGCGTGGCCTTCGGCTCGCCGCACCCGGCCAGCATCGCGCCAGCTACCACCAGTCCGGCCGCTGCCGCGACCACGGACTTCTTCAACGTGTTCGTATCGCTCATACCAGCAACCTTACCTACTCCGCGACTTCTTCCCCACCGGTTTTCGCAGCCTTGGTCGGGTCCGCGAAGCCGATGGCAGTCTCGCCGGTCTGTGCGCCCTCAACCTGAGCGCCCGTGGACGCCGGGCGTCCGCCCGCCGCCTCGTACGCTTCCTGTGCGTCTGAATCGTTCCACTTCTCGCCGACGAGCACGCCGTGGTTGAGCATGATCTCACGCTCCGCACAGCTCGCCACCAAAGCATCATGGGTCACGACGATGATCGTCGTGCCCTGCTCGTGCAGCTGACGGAACAGGTCGAGCACGATCTTTTCGTTCTTTTCGTCGAGGTTGCCGGTCGGCTCGTCGGCGAGGATCAGCTTCGGATCGTTGATGAGCGCACGCGCGATGCACACGCGCTGCTGTTCGCCGCCGGACAGCTGGCTGGGCAGGTGGTGCGCGCGATCCTTGAGCCCTACGCGGTCCAGCGCCTCGAGCGCCTGCTTTTCGTCGACGACCGAATGGTAGTACTGCGCGACCATCACGTTTTCCACGGCGGTCAGGTGCGGCACGAGGTAGAACTTCTGGAACACGAGGCCGATCATGTTCTTGCGCACGTCCGCAAGCTGGCCGGCGTTGAGATCTTCGAGCTTGCGTCCTTCGAGCTTGACGGAGCCCTTCGACGGCGTGTCCATGCAGCCGATCATGTTCATAAGCGTGGTCTTGCCGGAGCCGGACGAACCGACGATCGCCAGCCATTCGCCCTGCGGCACGGTCAGGTTGAGGTCGTCCACGGCGTGCAGGTCGCCGTAGATCTTAGAGATATGGTCGAGTTCAAGCAGCATATCCATAGTGTTTCCTTACGTTATTCACCAGCGTTGTTCACGAAGCCGAACGATGACGTGTCAGTCATTCCTCGCGCAGCACGACGGCCGGGTCGATGCGCGTGGCGCGATGCACGGGCGGGATGGACGCGACGACCGCGACGAGCGCCGCGAGCAGCACGGACGCGACGCCGAGTCCCCAGTTGAAGCCGATCGACCGTTCGAACACGGCCACGCACAGCCATTGCGCGAGCCCGTAGCCGACCGCGGTGCCGATCAGGCCGCCGATGAGGCCGTACATGGCCGATTCGACGTAGAATTCGACGCCGATCGCCGACGAGCTGGCGCCGAGTGCCTTGCGTAGGCCGATTTCGTTGCGTCGCTGCGAGACGATCGAGCTGATCGTGGTGCCGACGCCGACGAGCGTGAGCACGAGCACGACGAGCGAGACGATCCAGAACAGCGTTTGCAGCATGGTGATGATGCGCGTGTCGGACGCGGTGATCTTGGTGACCTGCTGCGCTTTGACGTGCATGGACGTCATGTCGTTGATGCTTTGGACGAGCGCGTTGAGATCGTTCGCGCCGGCGGAGTATTCGATGACGTCGACGCCGCGCGTGACGCCGGTGAGCTTGTCGACGTCGGCGTTGGTCGCGTAGATGATGGAGTCCTCGCTACCGCCGGTGTCGACGATGCCGGCGACGCGGAATTCGGTGCCGGACGTGTCCATGATGTCGCTGGAGACGCGGCCGTCCTGCATGGGCTGGCCGGAGGACGACTGGCTATTGGACGTCCCGCTGGCGCTTGATGCGGAACCTTCTGACGCTCCCCCAGTCGGGCTTTGCCCGACAGCCCCCTCAGCCGAGGGGGCCGAGGAGGTGGTGTTCCCAGAGCCGTTGTCAGCGTCAGAGGTAGAACCGTCATTCCCCGATTGCGAGGTCGAACCCGAAGTAGAAGAGGAAGAGTTGTCGGAGGCGCGGTAGCCGATGGTGATGCGCGAGCCGACCTTGAGGCCGATCGCATCGGCGATGTCGCGGCCGATAAGCACCTTGCCGTCGGACGGCCACGAACCGTCGACCACCCAGTGATGGTTGAGGTTCTTCACCTGTGCGGCGTCCACGCCGGCCATCACGTACGGGGCGGCGTTCACGCGCACGTTCTCGTAGCGGTAGGTCGCGTGCTTTTCGGAGCCTTTCGCCGCGACCATTTCGGTGGTGTGGTCGACCATAGCGGAATCGATGCCGGCCTTGTCACCGGACGTCGTGGACGAGGTCGGCGTGACGATCAGGTTCGCGCCGTACGCGCGCATCTCCTCGTTCATCTGCTGCGGCACGGCGATGCAGATCATCGCCAGGCAGAACAGCGTGGCCGCGCCGACCAGCGACGCGACGACCGCCATCATCGCACGCGAGCGCCGCCGGAACACGGCGCTGAACAGCATGCGGAAGAACATCCCAGTATTCGTCATCTCACCACTCCTTTCTCGTCGTACCGATGCGTAACCCCGTCATTTCGACCGAGGCGACAGCCGAGCGGAGAAATCTTCTCTCGCTGATGAACGACTGCACACGGGACAGCATCGCGCGCGTCGCAGGGAAGAGATTTCTCGACTCCGCTCCGCTGCACTCGACATGACACTGTGCGGCAAACTCACCGGCCATGCAGCACCTCCGCGGGCTTGAGGCTCAGGATCGAGCGGATCGACGACGCGGACGCGAGCAGCACGGTGATCGCGAGCAGCACGAACACGAGCACGAACACCATCGGCCGCATCGTGATGCCCGAACCGAACACCACGTGCCCGATCAGCTGCGCCACGCCCGAACCGAGCCCAGCGCCAACGATCGCACCGAGCAGCGCGATCGCCGCCGTCTCGGCCATCATCAGTCGCGACACGGCGCCGTCCGTCGCGCCGATCGCCTTGAGCAGCGCCAGCTCGGCCGAACGTTCGCCGATCGACGCGACCATCAGGTTCGCCACGGCCACGGCCGCCGCGATCAGGCTCAGAATCGTCATCAAAATCATCACGGCCTGCGTCTTCTGCAAGACGTTGCCCTGCAGCGCGGCGACCTGCCGTACCTGCTTGGCGACCGCGTCCGGGATCACCTCTTCGATCTGGTAGGCGATCGAACTCGGGTACGCGGTGCAGTACCACGTCTCCCAGTCGTCCTGGCTGAGTGCGGCCGGGTTCTGCGCGGCCTTGCGCGCGAGGTCGTTCTCCGGCGTGGTGAGCGCCTTCACCTCGATCTTGTCGGCCGCGTCGGGCAGGTCGGCGAGCACCTGCGCGACCGAACTCGACAGGTACAGCGAGCCGTTCTCGTCGTCGCCGGAATCGTACACGCCGACGATCTTGATCGCCTGCTCGTTGTGCTTGCCGGACGCCGTGGTCTTCTTGAGCGTCACTGTATCGCCGATCTTGACGCCGAGTTGGGATGCGAGCGTCGCGCCGATCATGCCCTGATCGGTGTCGTCCTTCGGCCACGCGCCGCTGATCTTCCACCACGAGCGCATGCCCTCGACGCCGACCACGGTCGTCTCGCCGGACGCGAGCTTGAGCTCCTTGTTGAACCACGTGCCCACGAGCGGCGCGTTCGTGCCGTTGACTTCGGCGTGCACGTTGAGCTGCGGCGCGAAGTTGGTGATGTTGAACGCCCAGAAGATCGTCTTGATCTTGGCCGCATCCGATTCCTTGAGAAACGCGGTCGGGTCGGCCTGCGCGGCCGCTCCCGTAAGCCCGGTCGTGTTGTACAGGTCGGAGACGACCGCGTCGGCCTTCGGCTGCACGACGATGTTCGAGCCGTACGTCGACAGTTCGGCGTTGAGCTTGTCGCCGACGTCGAAGACGACGCCCAGCATCGAGACGCTGACCGTGGCCGACAAGCACACGGTGAGCGCGATGAGCAGCCGCCTGCGCAGCTGGCGCGTGAACGACCGCGCGATCATTCGCAGAAAGAACAACGTGTTCCTCCTTTTTCGTATATCCTTGGCCCCCTCGGCTGAGGGGGCTGTCAGCCGTAGGCTGACTGGGGGAGCGTCAGAAGCCAGACGTTCCAAAGCTTTGACTACCCCTCAGTCAGCTTCGCTGACAGCTCCCCTGACAAGGGGAGCCAAGAGGGGGGGGGGGTAAAAGTGTGCCTTCACTGGAAGTGGGCGCTCAGCGCGTCCAGATCCGCAGTCTGAATGGTGATCTTGCCGTTGCCGGTCTTGTATGGGAACGGCACCGGGTTGCATCCGCCCTTGAAGCCGATGGTCGCCAGGTTGATCGCGACCTCGCACTTCTTGCAGATGATCTTGCCGTCCTTCTCGTAGTAGCCCGCGTCGCCGCAGTTGTCGCACGCGTCGAGGCCGATGCCGTACGCGCCGCCGTTCTTCTTGATGATGATGAACCGCATCGACGTGCCGTCCTTCGCCTTGTATTCGAAGCGGTGCAAGTGCCCGTCCTCGACCTGGCTGAACGGGATCGTCGCGACGCCGTCCTTCAGCGAATACGCTTCCGGCGGCGAGAGCGTGACCTCTTGCTGGGTTGCGGCCACGCCGAACGTGAGCGTCGCGGCCACGCCGAGCGCCGCGATCACGCTCCACGCGGCGGCCGCGATCGCGCGCCGACGGAACGCCTTGTGCTTGCGCACGGTCGCCTCGTTCGGACCGGTCATCGGCATGCGGAATCCGGCGACGATCGACGCGACGGCCGGAATCAGGAACGTGAACGCCTGCGCCATGATCATGCCGCGATTGTTGTTGATCGACCATGCAAGCAGCACGAACTCGGTGTGGTTCATTGGGAATCCGCGCGCCTGCAGGATCTGCGCGAGTCCGGTCAGATGCTGCACGAACAGGATCGCCATGGTCAGCACGACGGCGACCGTGAACGCGAGCCGTACCGCAGTCGAACGCATCGTACGGAAGATCGCTGCGACGACGATCGACATCGCGAGTCCCAGCGCGAAGCCGAGCGCGCGCAGCAGCATCGCCGACGTGAAGATCGGGTCTCCCGGCTCGACCCAGATCGTCAGCTGCAGGATGACATCAGGCAGCGCGTAGAACAGCGTGAGCGCGATGTCGAGCGCGGCGATCGCGTTCGCAACGTGCATCCAGACCGCGTGTTGCTGCCAGTTCGCGGTGATCTTACGCGCGCAGACGACGACCGCGATCGCGAGCAGGTCGACGACGACCGCGACGCACAGCACCGGATAGTTGATGAACGTACGCTGGTTGATGACGGCCGACGCGCGCAGGGCCGCGAACACGATCGCCGCGACCGTGCCGACGATCAGGCCGCCCAGACGCCAATGCGAGCTGATCGGCTTGTCGCGCCCCTCGCCGACCGTGAGCATCACGCTCAGGCACATCACGAGCAATGCGGGGGTCAGCGTCCCCGGCATCACCGCCACGAATTGTTCAAGCATTCGCGTCCTTTCTCCGTATTCATCCCTCGGCTCACTCTGATGGGACATTGCCGTTAAGCAAACAGCGGAGCTGTTTGTAGGCAATGTGCGAGCTGACCAGCGAGCCAGACAACTGCGCGCGTAGCGCGTCCTTAATTGCAGGACGAGCTGTCAGCCGCAGGGCTGACTGAGGGAGAGACCAATGGTTATGCGTCTAAAACCAACATAAGCCCCCTCGGAGTCGAGGGGGCTCTGTTCGGTTTGTTCTTCACCACAATGGAATCAGCGATACTGCCGGCAGATTCGGACGTTCGCTGTCGCGAACGCGTTGTTGCTGGCTCGCTATCGCTCGCCCTCGCCTACAAACAGCCCACTGGGCTGTTTGCTTCACGGCTCGGCCACTCCGTCGTGGTAACGAAAACCTTCGGTTTTCATTACCACTGACGAGGAGTGTAATCCCAGTTGTCGAAGGTGACTTCGATCGGCTCGGTCCAGAAGCGGCCCTTGACGCCGGTCTCCGGGTCGACGTGCAGCATCCAGCCCTTGGCGGCCGGGGATTCGATCGAGAGCTTGAGCTGGTAGGTGCCGGCCTTGTCGAGCTTGACGTTGGCGCCGTAGTGCGGGCCGTCGGAGGCGTTCATCTGCATGAAGGTACCGGAGGTGGCCTTGCCGCCCTCGACCTCCTTGCCGGTGGACTTGTCGATGATCGTGTAGTTCACAGTCAGGTCCGGCACGAAGTCGCCCTTGCCGTAGCCAAGCTCGGTGCCCTTCTCGTTGGCGTGGATGTCGGCTTCGAGGTGGAAGGAGGCGTCCGCGGCCTTGAGGCCGGAGGAGGCCGGTTCCATGTCGATCGGCTGGAAGTACACGGCGCCGACGGTCAGCGGGCCGTTGTCCTGATCCTGCTCTTCGGCGGTGCCGGACGGGCCGACCGGGACTTCCTCGAAGCCGGTGCCGGCGTCGGAGGAGCTGGAGTCGTCGGACTTGGTGTCGTCCGACTTGGTGGTGTCGGAGGTGGAGGTGTCCGACTTGGTGTTGCTGTTCGACGCGGTGGTGGAACCGCAGGCGGCCAGCGAGAAGGCCATCGAACCGGCGAGCAGCACGCCCAGCAGGGCGGCGATCTTCTTGTTCTTCATATTTCTCTTCCTTTGTTGTTGGATGAAATTTTGGGGAAAATCTTGGGGTTTCGGGTCAATCGTCAGTTGACCGCCGCGGTCGTCACGACAGCGGAGGCGGCGGTCGACGCGTCATCGTCCGGATCATCGGACTTTCCGGACTTGCCAGCCTTGCCGGAACCACCAGCAGCCAGCTCGGCCTTGGCCTTGCGCTGCTTGACGAAACCGACCACGAACAGCGCGATCACCGCGATGGCCGCGATCACCTGCGCCACGATGCACTCGACGTACGGGTAGAAGCCGAGCCAGTCGTTCGTCGGCACGCCCTGCAGGTAGTTGGCCGGCAGCGCGTCGCCCTCGATCAACGCGTGCACGCCGCCGCCCGCGAAGACGACCACGAGCACCGACATCAGAATCGACGTGACGAGGAAGAACGGGCCGATCGGAATCTTCACCGACGTGAACCGGATGACGAGGAAGATGATCACGAGCACCACGGCCGCGGCGATGCCGCCCGTCCACATGCCCTTCGTATCCTGACTCATCGAGTAGATCGACTGGTAGAAGATCACGGTTTCGGCGCCTTCACGGAACACGGCGAGGAAACTCAGCATCGCGAGCGACATGACCGTGCCGAACGCGACGTGGTCGCCCGCCTCGACCTGCGCGGAGACGGACTTGACGGCCGCCTCGGTCTTGTTCTTGATATACCGGTTCCACGCCTCGACACTCGACTTATTGAGCATCCAGTTGCTGGTCCACAGCAGCATGCACATGGCGATCAGCGCGCACACGCCTTCCATGATCTCCTGGATCGGGCCGGAGCCGCCGAACGCCAGCACGAAGATCACCGCGACCAGACCCGCGCCCGCAAGGCCGGCGAGCACGCCGAGGTAGATCCACTTGGTGAAGCGCTTGTTGCCGGACTTGACGAGGTACGCGACCACGGCCGCGACCACGAGCAGCGCCTCGAGGCCCTCGCGGATGAGGATCAGGAACGCCTGACCGACCGCGCTGGTGATGAACTTCGTGAAGCCGCCTTCCTTGTCGGCCGCGCCGCCGTCGAGGATGCCCGCATCCTTGACCAGCATGGCCTTGAGATCGTCGACGAGCTTCTTCGTGCTCTTGAGATCCGCGCCCGTGTTCATCGACTTGCGGCACATCTTGAACTGGTATTCGACCTGCGAGACGCGGTTGCCGCTGATCGCGTTCATCACGTTCTTTTCGAAGCCGAGCTTCTCGTAGTACTGGTAGTACGCGTTGTTCACGAGCGTGGCGCCCTTGGCCGCGTCACCCGCCGCATACGCTTTGTACGCGTTGTCGAGGATCGGGGTCATTTCGTTGGCCACGTCGGTCCACGAACGGTTGCCCTTGCCCGGGTTCTTCTTCTTTTTGGCGTCGAGTTCCTTGCGCTCCTTGGCGATCTGCGCCTGCAGGTCCTCGGAGTACTTCTTCGGGTTGGCAAGGCTAGTGTTCGCGTCGAGCTGCTGCGCGGTCGCGTTCAGGTCACTGACCAGATCGGCGATCTTCTGCTTGAGCTGATCGTCGTTGCCGCCCGTGTACGAGAGGTTCTGGATGTCCTGGAACGCCTGCTGCTGGCTGGCCTGCTTGTCGGAGCTGACCGAGTCGCGCACGACAGCGGTGAAGTTGGACGCGATATAGATCGTGTTGTACGCGGCCATGAACTTGGACGTCGATCCGGCCGTATTGCCGGACGTGTATTCCTTGAGTCCGTCCTGCAGCTGATCGTCGATAGCCTTGGCGACGGCCGTCCAAGTGTCATAGTCGACACTGCTGCTATCGTCGGCGAACGCGACGCCGGCCGTCGGCAGGATCACGGAAACCGGGGCGGCCGTCCCGTCATTCGAGGTCGTCAGCGGCGCGACGGCGAGCGCCAGCATGGTCACGAACGCGGCGACGAACGCGATCACGGCGACCGTTATCTTGGTCGTCATCGCGGTCATTGCCGTGCGCGCGACCGACTTGCTGGCCACGGGCTCCGTGGCAGCGGTCATCATGGCACGATTCGACATTCCTGAAGCTTCCTCTCATATGCGCATGCGGGCTTTTCGCCCACCGCGCAATAACCTACGAGGAAACTTCCGGAAAAAACAGTCTTGATTTTTTGGGGCGTTTGCGGTAGTGCCGCGTTTATGGCGGAATATCAACGCCGTTTATATCGAAAATCCCCCCTACTCCGTCTCACCATCCGATATTCCGCCGCAGCGCTTCTCCGCAACACGCCGGATCATCACTATGTTCGCGCGATTACGAACAGGCCGCGAACATAGTGATGTTCCCACCCCGCTTATCGTCACTCTGTGCGCGCCCATATCGCGATCGCGCGCACATGGTGACGGTACAGGCTGGTACTCCGTCGGGCTTAAACCGCGGCGTTCCTATTTTCTCGGCTCCCCTTGCCAGGACGTTGCCGTGAAGCAAACAGCAGAGCTGTTTGCAGGCAACGTGCGAGCCGTCAGGCGAGCCAGTGCAACGCGGGCGCAGCCCGTCCATAATTGCAGGACGAGCTGTCACGCAGTGACTGAGGGGTAGTCAGAACCCGTCACATTAAGTCCGACAAAATACTAGTGACGGTGCAGGCTAGTGACGGTACAGGCAGCCGAACAGGCTCATGCCTCAAGCACGGCGAGCACCTTCTTTTCGTCGTAGAAGGCGAAGATCAGGCCGCCGAGTCCGCATAGCACCGCCGCGCACACGGCGGCCGCGCGGTAGCCGAACCCGGAACCCGCGCCGATCGTGCTCAGGCCGGTGAACAGCAGCATCGACAGGCTTTGCCCCATCTTCATTGCGAACGTGCGGGCCGCGTAGAACATGCCCTGCCGGTCCTCGCCGGTTGTCTTGGAGCTCGCGCCCGCGATGTTCGCCACCACCGCCTGCGGCAGGATGCCGAAGATCGCCATCGGGATCGCGCACGCGACCGACAGCACCACGCCCTGCGCCATCGCCGGCACCGCACCCAACACGCCCGAACCGAGCAGTGACGCGAACACGTACGCGCAGGTGAAGATCACGAAGCCGACGAGCATGAGCCGCTTCTTGCCGACGCGCCCCGCGAACATGTTCACCGGCAGGTAGAACAGCACGGATACGCCGGTCATGAGCACGAAGTAGATCGTGGTGCTCGTTTCGGGGAGCTTGAGCAGGCTGGTCACGAAGAACGGCAGACCGGTCTGGAACATGGTGATCGCGATCCAGTACACGATGTCGGAGATGACGAACTTGACGAACTCGCGGTCGCAGAACGTTTCCTTGAGCGAGGTGAGTGTGTCCTCGCTGGTCGGCTTGGAGTCGACGTATTCGCGCTCGTCGATGGTGAGCGCGGGCACGAGCATGCATACGAATGCGATCGCGGCGAGGATGGTGAACGTGACGCGGATCGCGTTCACGCGGCCGAGTCCGGGCACGAACGTGCCCCAGATGACCGGCGCGACGTACGCGACGGCAGTGCCGGCGATGAACGTGAACGAGATGGTCGTGGAGATGTTGAGCTGCTGCTTGGAGTCGTGGCCGAGTTCGGCGATGAGCGCGTTGTACGGCGTGCAGTAGAACGTGAGCGCGATGTAGTAGCCGATGACGGTCACGAACAGGAACGCCGCGTTCGCCCAGCTGGTCGTGTTGACCGGGCTCCAGAAGACGAGCACGGTGACGACGGCGAGCGGAAGGGCCGCGAACTGCAGGAATGGGATGCGGCGGCCTTTGGGCGACTTGCTGCGGTCCGAGAGGCTTGCGACGGCGGGATCGACGAACGCGTCGAAGAAGCGCGCGAACGCGGTGATGCCGCCGACGACGGTGACGATGCCGAGAATGACGAGGCCCTGCGGCACGAAGACGGTTTGGCCTTGGGCGATGGTTTCGGCGTCGGGCTGGTAGAAGTACACGAGCCAGTTGGAGATGATGCCGCTCAGCAGCGCCCAGCCAAACTGTCCGGTCGCGAACGCCCACACCTTGGCAGCCGGTAGGTCTTTGACGGTGGGGCTGGCGGCTGAGCCGGGAGTCGGTGTGGAGGCTGGCGCAGCGTTCTTGGTGGTCTTGGCAGTCTTGGCAGGCTTGCTGGCAGCTTGGGCCGCGGCCGCATTGCCGGTCGCCGCACCCGTCATGCCCGTCGTTCCCCGGTCATTCTTGCCTTGTGATTGCGTCATCATGCTCATCCTCGAACCTCCTGATCAACATTGACACTATGTCAAAGAATACCCCAGTTCCCGCGATTCCCCGAGCAAAATCCCAAGAACTGCCCCAGCACGTCATTCTTCCATCATCTACAACACCGCAAAAGCTGGCGGCAGCCTCGGCCCCCTCGGCTGAGGGGGCTCCCGGCGAAGCCGGGTGGGGGAGCGTCACAACTCACTCCCCCAGTTCCCGCGATTCCCCGAGCAAAATCCCGGGAACCGGCTCATGTTCATATGAACACCAGAATCCGCAACATTCCAAGGAATCACCACGTCCACAATGTTCCAAAATGTGCAATTCCCAGTTCCCGGGATTCCCCCGCCAAATCCCGGGAACCAGAAACCCTACTTGAGCGCGCGCCCCGCCGACCCAAGCTGCCGGCACGCCTCGACCACGCGCGCCGCCATCGCCGACTCGGCCTCGCGACCCCACGAGCGCGGGTCATAGAACTTCTTGTTGCCCACTTCCCCGTCGATCTTGAGCACGGCGTCATAATGCGAGAACATGTGTCCGGCCACCGCGCGCGTGAACGCGTACTGCGTGTCGGTGTCGATGTTCATCTTGACCACGCCGTAGCTGACCGCGCGCGCGATCTCGTCCGGCGTTGAGCCCGATCCGCCGTGGAATACGAGCGCGAACGGCTTATGGTCGGGCAGATCCGGCAGCGTGCAGGACGCGATGTCCGCGGACGCGATCGAGCCGAGCCGTCCATCATGCGCCGCATCCCATACTTCGTTCTGGATGTCGCGCAGCAGTTCGGGGCGCAGCTTGACGACGCCTGGCTTGTATGCGCCGTGCACGTTGCCGAACGTGAACGCGGCCATGTAGCGGCCGTGTTCGCCGAGGCCGAGCCGTTCGGCGACGCGCACGCCGTCGGCTGGCGTAGAGTACAGTTTTTCGTTGATTTCGGCGGAATGGCCGTCTTCTTCGCCGCCGACCGTGCCGATTTCGATTTCGAGCACGGTGTGCGCCTTAACGGATTTCTCGAGCAGTTCGGTCGCGATGTCGAGGTTTTCCTCGAGCGGCACGGTGGAGCCGTCCCACATGTGCGACTGGAACGTCGGTTCTTCGCCGCGCTTGACCTGCGCCGCTTCGATGTCGAGCAGCGGACGCACCCAGTCGTCGAGGTACTGTTTGGCGCAGTGGTCGGTATGCAGCGCGACGGTGATGTTCGAATACTTTTTGGCGACTTCGTGCGCGAACGCGGCGAAGGCGAGGGAGCCGGTGACGCGGTCGTTGACCGACTGTCCGGAGAAGTAGGCGGAGCCGCCGACCGACACTTGGATGATGCCGTCGGATTCGGCTTCGGCGAAGCCCTGCAGCGCGGCGTTCAGTGTCTGTGTGCTTGTGACGTTGATCGCGGGGTAGGCGTAGCCGCCATGACGGGCGGCGTCCAGCATTTCGGCATAGCGTTCTGCGGTTGCGATAGTCATATCCCCATTATTTCGCGCCGCGATGACGAACACACCCGCATCCGCAACGCCTGTCAGCCGACCCCAAAAACAGTGCATCTATCCGATACACAGCAAAAGGCCGCCGGCATTGAGACATATGCCGGCGGCCTATAGCTTAACGGGGATGGACTCAGAAAACCACCCCACCGGCCTCGGCCCGATTCCGCAAAGTCTCTGTGGCCACCAGAAGGGTTGGAATCGGTAGCGATGCTTCAACCGGCATCTCTATCATAACCGATATGCTAGCAAAGTCGACAAATCCTTTAGCGGGGAGAACAGTCGACCATCCACAAATAGTGGGTGAAGGTGCCGCGTCGTAGTACGCGGCGCGGCTTAGCGAAAGGCACACGATATGTGCAACTCAGAAAAGCCGCGCTCTGGCTCGGCAATGTGGCTGATGGCGCTGGTTGTCGTCACCATTAGCAATAAAATCGACCCGATTACGGCCGATCCGCTCATGATGGACATTACGGTCTACATGATGTGGCGCGATAGCCACTCGCCACATGACGAGCTGAAGTAACGCCGGAAGGTCCGCCTGAGAGACACAGGCGGACCTTTTCTAACTCTTCGCATTATGGCGCGCATGTACTGGCCGTCCGTTGTATCGGAATCACGCTCCGCGCGATGCTGTGTTGCTGGCGGCCTTCGGCCGCGACGCTCCCCCACCCGGCTCCGCCGGGAGCCCCCTCAACCGAGGGGGCCTGCAAGGCGTGTTATAGGGTTTGGCTTCAAGACCGTAGAACCACACGATGCTGGGCCTGCAAACGGACAGCCTTCGGCTAACTGTGTTTGTTGGCTCGCTGCCGCTCGCCCCTCACCCACGAACGCCTCTGATGCTGGC
>NZ_JGYN01000014.1 GCF_000741165.1 Bifidobacterium biavatii DSM 23969
GCCTGCAAGGCCGSCGCGCGTCCCGTGCATCGCCGACGGTGGCATCCACTACTCCGGCGACATCGCCAAGGCCCTCGTGGCCGGCGCGTCCTCGGTCATGCTCGGTGGCGCGCTCGCCGGCTGCGAGGAGGCCCCGGGCGAGAAGGTGCTCCTGCACGGCAAGCAGTACAAGCTGTACCGCGGCATGGGCTCGCTGGGCGCCATGGCTCCGCGCGGCAAGAAGTCCTACTCCAAGGACCGCTACTTCCAGGCCGACGTCACCTCCAACGACAAGGTCGTGCCGGAAGGCGTCGAGGGCGAAGTGCCGTACCGCGGACCGCTCAACGCCGTGCTCTACCAGATGATCGGCGGCCTGCACCAGTCGATGTTCTACATCGGCGCGCACAACATCAAGGAGATGAGCGAGAAGGGCCGCTTCATCCGCATCACCGACGCCGGCCTGCGCGAATCGCACCCGCACGACATCGTGATGACCGCCGAAGCGCCGAACTACAGCGGCTTCCACAACAACTGATCCGCTGATCGAATCGGCTGACTGGCAATGGCTCTCCTGCCCATGTGCGGCAGGGGAGCCATTTGCGTATGCGCTGCCGTGAGGTCCGCGGACGCGCGGACTTGTAGCGTCGGCGCGGTAGCCTGTACTGTTCGATAAGGGACTGACGCACAGCCAGGGCACAGCCAAGGAAAGGGGTTCCACAATGGTGGATGCGCATGATGCGGAAACGTACACTTCGAAGGATTCGCGACTGATCTGGATCGACTGCGAGATGACCGGACTTGACATCTTCGGCGGCGACGAGCTCGTCGAAGTGTCCGTCGTGCCGACCGACTTCGACCTCAACGTGCTGGACGAAGGCGTCGACTACGTCATCAAGCCTTCCGACAAGGCCGTCGCGCACATGAACGACTTCGTGCGCAACATGCACACCCGCTCCGGCCTCATCAACGAATGGGAGCACGGCCTGTCGCTGGCCGAGGCCGAAAAGAAGGTCACCGAATACGTGCTGCGCTTCACCCCGGACGGCGTGCGCCCGCTGCTCGCCGGCAACACCATCGGTTCCGACAAGAAGTTCCTCGACCACTACATGCCGAACCTCATGAGCCACCTGCACTACCGCAGCATCGACGTGAGCACCTTCAAGGAGCTCGCCCGCCGCTGGTATCCGGCCGTGTACGAGAACCGCCCGCCGAAGAACGGCGGCCACCGCGCGCTCGCCGACATCATCGAATCGCTCGACGAGCTGCGCTACTACCGCGAGGCCGTCATGGCTCCCGCCCCCGGCCCGGACGAGGCGACCGCCAAGCGCATCGCCGCCGACATCGTCGCCACGAGCATCAACAAGTAGCCCAAGCAAACAATCCAACAACAGTCCGGCAGACAGCTCGACAAGCGGTCCGACAGTCGGCCCAACGAGCGGACCAACAGTCAGACCATCAGCAGAAACGCAGGAACCGTGCTCCAAACCGAAGCCCTCGCCATCCTCGCCGCCGGCGCAAACGTGTTTCTGACGGGCGCTCCCGGCGCGGGCAAGACCTACGTGCTCAACGAATTTGTGACCGCCGCGCGCAAAGCCGGCGCGCACGTCGCCGTCACCGCGTCCACGGGCATCGCCGCGACGCACGTCAACGGCCAGACGATCCACTCGTGGAGCGGCGTCGGCGTGTCCACGGCGCTCACGACCAGCCTGCTCAAGCTCATCCGCACGCGTCGCCGGCGCAAGATACAGGACACCGACATCCTCGTCATCGACGAGGTGTCGATGATGCACGCGTGGCTGTTCGACATGGTCGATCAGGTCTGCCGCGACGTGCGCCGCGACCCGCGCCCGTTCGGCGGCCTGCAGGTCGTGCTGTCCGGAGACTTCTTCCAGCTGCCGCCGGTGAGCGTCGCGTCGCGCAACCACGACGTGATTGCCCCGCCGCCCGAATTCGTCGCCGCGCGCGAACGCTACGCGCGGGCCGGGCGCAATCCGGACGGGTTCGTCACCGAATCGCTGGTGTGGGACGAGCTCGCGCCGACGATCTGCTACCTGACCGAGCAGCATCGTCAGGACACAGGCGCGCTGCTCACCGTGCTCACCGACATCCGCGAGGGGCGCGTCGACCAGAAGGACCACGACGTGCTCGCCGCGCGGCTGGGCCTGCAGCCACAGCCCGGCGAGGTGGCCGTGCACCTGTTCCCCGTCAACCGGCAGGCCGACGGGCTCAACGACCTGCGGCTCGCGCAGATCGGCGCGGAGGAGCACACGTTCCACGCCGAAGAGGCCGGCCCGGCGACCATGGTCGACCGGCTCAAGAAGAACATGCTCGCGCCGGAAACGCTTGTACTCAAGACAGGCGCGGCCGTGATGGCGCTGCGCAACGACGCCGACCGGCAGTACGTGAACGGCTCGCTCGGCACGGTGCGCGGGTTCGCGCCGGAGTCGAAGGGCGGCTGGCCGATCGTCGGATTCGAGAACGGCAACGTGGTCACGATGAAGCCCGCGTCGTGGGAGATGACGGACGGCGAGACGGTGCTCGCGTCGATCAACCAGGTGCCGTTGCGCTGCGCGTGGGCGATTACGATCCACAAGTCGCAGGGCATGACGCTGGATCGTGCGGTCATGGATTTGAAGCGAACGTTTGCGCCTGGCATGGGCTACGTCGCGCTGTCGCGCGTGGAGTCGATGGATGGACTGTACTTGGCCGGCGTGAGCGAGCGCATGTTCTACGTTTCGCCCGACGCGGTGATGCTTGACGGCGACCTGCGCGCCGGTTCGGCCGACGCGGCGATGCGGCTGGAGGCGGAAGGGCCGGAGGCGTTCGACCCGCGGCTGGTGGGTTCCGCCGGCTCGGGAGGATCCGCCGGGGCGGGCGCCGACCCCGAATTCGAGCAGGCCGAACTGTTCTGAGCGCGGAATCGCGCTGTCTAACGATGCTGTCTATCGATGCTGGGTTGCCGGCGGCTGCATGGCTGCCGTGTCAGCTTCAGTCCAACGCTTCTGGCGCTGACGGTAGCCTCGGTCCCTTCGGTTGAGGGAGCTGTCGACCGCAGGTCGACTAGGGGAGCGTCGCGGCACGCTAGTGCCGCCGACAAGCGCAGCATTGCGCGCGGAACAATTCTGATACAGAGAGCAGCCTCGTCATACACGCCAAAATACGAAGAGCTCTTTTCTTCATATACCCTGTCGGCTTGATTGAGTACCTTGGAACGCATGAGTTCCAAAGCACTTCGTATGTCTACCCTGTTCCTGCGCACCCTGCGCGAGGACCCCGCCGACGCGGACGTCGATTCCGCGAAACTGCTGCAGCGCGCCGGATACATCCGCAAGGCCGCGCCCGGCATCTGGACCTGGCTGCCGCTCGGCCTGCGCGTCCTGAACAAGATCGAGGACATCATCCGCGAAGAGATCAACGGCATCGGCGCGCAGGAAGTGCACTTCCCGGCGCTGCTGCCGCGCGAACCGTACGAGGCCACCCACCGTTGGGAGGAGTACGGCGACAACATCTTCCGTCTCAAGGACCGTCACCAGGCCGACTACCTGCTCGCGCCGACCCACGAGGAAATGTTCACGCTGCTCGTCAAGGACATGTACTCGTCGTACAAGGACCTGCCGGTCACGTTGTACCAGATCCAGACCAAGTACCGCGACGAGTTCCGTCCGCGCGCGGGTCTGATCCGCGGCCGTGAGTTCGTGATGAAGGACGCCTACTCGTTCACCATCGACGAGGAGGGCATGCGCAAGGCGTATCTGGACGAGCGCGGCGCGTACGAGCGCATCTTCCAGCGGCTTGATTTGAAGTACGTGCCGGTGTTCGCGATGTCCGGCCCGATGGGCGGCTCCGCGTCCGAGGAGTTCCTCGCTCCCATGGCGATCGGCGAGGACACGTTCGCGCTCGCCCCGTCCGGCAAGGCGTGGAACGTCGAGGCGCTGCACACGCCCGAACTGCCCGAGATCGACGCCACGAACACCCCGGCCGCCACCAAGGAGGTCACGCCGGACGCGAAGACCATCGACAAGATGATCGAACGCGCCAACGCCGACCATCCGCGCACCGACGGCCGTTCGTGGGAAGCCTCCGACATCCTCAAGAACGTGGTCATCGCCGTCAAGCATCCGGAGGACGCGGATCACGACGAACCGTGGCGCGAGCTGATCGTTGTCGGCGTGCCGGGCGACCGCACGGTCGACATGAAGCGTCTCGAGGCGCAGTTCGCTCCGTCCGAGCTTGAAGAGGCCACCGAGGAGGATCTCAAGAAGCATCCGGAACTCGTGCCGGGCTACATCGGCCCGATGGTGCTCGGGCCGCAAGGCCCGGCCGCCGGAGTCAAGGAACCGCTGCGCTACCTCGTGGACGCGCACGTCGTCAAGGGTTCCGCATGGTTCACCGGCGCCGACGAGCACGAGGTCGACTACTACAACCTCGTCTACGGCCGCGATTTCAAGGCCGACGGCGTGGTCGAGGCCGTCGAGGTCCGCCACGGCGACATGAGCCCGGACGGCTCCGGCCCGCTGAGTTTCGAGCGCGGCGTGGAAATCGGCCAGGTGTTCCAGCTCGGCCTCAAGTACTCCAAGGCACTCGACCTCAAGGTGCTCGACCAGAACGGCAAGGCCGTGCCGGTGTGGATGGGCTGTTACGGCATCGGCGTCTCCCGCGTGCTCGCGTGTATCGCCGAAACGCATCACGACGAGAAGGGCCTCGCATGGCCGGCCGTGATCGCCCCCGCGCAGGTGCACGTCGTGGCCACCGGCAAGGACGAGGCCGCGTTCGAGGCTGCCGAGAAGCTGGTTGCCGACCTTGAGGCGCGCGGCGTCGAGGTCATCTACGACGACCGCAAGAAGGTCTCCCCGGGCGTCAAGTTCAAGGACGCTGAGCTCATCGGCGTGCCGCTGATCGCCGTCGCCGGCCGCGACACGGTCAACAACGGCACGATCGAGGTCCGCGACCGCAACGGTGACAACTCGGTCGCCGTCCCGGTCGAGGACGCCGTCGCGGCGATCGTCGATCGTTTGGCCTGATTCGCGAGGTCTTCATACGGAGGCATATGGCCAACGTGTGGCTACGTATGACCCGTCGTACAACCATCAAGCCCCTCTTCGCGAGGGGCTTGATGCGTTTTGTGGCACGTTTGACGGGCATTCTTCAAATTGAGCGGTGTTTTACGCCTCTGGTATGGGTCGATTCGCAAATTGAGCGGTGCCACAACGAATATGCACCCCGATTCCAAGCCGATTCGGATCGATCGGTGTCCGATCCGGGCCCGATAAGGCATGATGACGCCGCTCGATTCGGAGAAGAGCGTGATCATGGGCGGTCATACGCCGCTCAATTTGAAGAAAGCCTCAACTGAACGACGCATATGGCGTATATGGCGTAGTCTTGGACACGGTACAAGACCAGAAAGGACCCATCATGGCCAACGAAGACAAGATGAACGCCGACGATGCCGTGGCGGAGGCGGAGCGCATCGTGCACGACGCCGATGCGGCAAACGCGAACGCCAACGCGGAGGACGACAAGGACAACAAGCCGCGCATCATCGGCTGGTTCTATGCATTCGACGCCGACAACGATCCCAAGGACTCCGACCAGCTGATCTGGGTGTCGCTCGAACAGCCGAAGGGCGGTGAGCGCGAGATCAGCATCCACGCTGGCGACCTCATCAAGCAGCATGCGGAGAACCGCCAGCTGCTGCTCGCCGATGTCAAGCTGCTCGGCCAGGCGCTCGCCGAACACGAGGATGCGAACGCGAAGGACATCACGTTCCGCCGCTACGCGTTCTCCTGCACCGAGGAGCTGCCCAAGGGCGTCATGCCGGTCGCGCGGTTCACCGCCGAATTCGGCGCGAGCGAGGAGGGCGTGACCATCTCGCATCGCTGCGCCATCAACAGCCAGCTCAAGCAGGAGGTACTGGTCGGAGCTCAGCGTCTGGTTGCCGGCGTGACCGAACACCTGCCGCAGCTGTTCGGCCAGCTCGAGCAGGCTGAACGCGATACCTCGAATGATGCGAACGCCGCGAACGCGCAGTCCGCCGCGCCTGCCGAGGATGGCGGCGCTTCGGCCGACGCGATCACCGACATCGCGTCGATCGCCGCCGACATGGCCGCCATCGGCGACGAGTCCGCCGCGAACGCCGCGCCCGGCAATGATGGCAATGGTGGCAACGGCGGCCAGCGAGAGTCGAAGGTGTTCGGCTACTTCTACGCGTACGACATGGGCGTGACTGTCGACGATCCTGGCGCGATCGCCAAGATCGACGTCGACGAGCCGGACGAGGACGGCAAGACGAAGCTCGAGTTCTCGCTGTCGTCGTTTATCACCGACAATGTCGACAATTGCGGCGCGCTGCTCGCGTTCGTCTCCCAGCTGTACGACGTGTTGCCCAAGTCGAAGGAGAACGGCAGCATTTACCGCCGTTACGCGTTTACGAATCGTCCCGAGCCGCCGCAGAACACGCTGCCGCTCGGCCGCATCGTCGTCGAATTCGAGGGAGGCAAGCCGGTCGGCTCTCACTGCGAGACGCCGGGCGACGAGAAGCTGCACGACGATCTGATCGGCGCGGCGCACATCATCGAATCGTTCGGCCCGTACATGCGCCAGGTTTTCGACCAGAAGCACGCCGAGCAGGGCGGCGAGTCCGCGCCTGCTTCCAACGGCGACTGATCGCGCGATTTGCATGCTCGGCGGTCCGCTCCGACCTGTTCGGAACGGACCGCCGTCGTATGTCCGGCTGCGTTGGGCTGCGTTGGGCTGCGTTGGGCTGCGCCGGGGCTGCTGCGTTGTGCTGTGCTGCGCTGTCCGGACTGCTCAGCGGGATGATTCGCGCGCGACGAGACGGTACGGGATTGTCTCGTGCATGGCGCCGGCCGGGGGAGCGCTCGCCGGCTGCGTTTCGATGGCCGCGACCAGCCGCGCGACGACGGTTGCGGCCATCGCCGGCACGTCCATGGCGACCGTGCTCAGCGACGGAACCGCGTATGCGTCGATCGCCAGTCCGTCGAAGCCGATGACGCGCACGTCGTCCGGCACGCGCACGCCGTGTTCGGCGAACGCTCGCAGCGCGCCCAACGCGACCGTGTCGGTCAGGCACAGCACGCCGACGGGGACGTCCGTTGCCCAGACCGCTGCTGATTCGCTGCCGGTGTTGGAATGGCGGATGCTGTTTGAGTCGTCGGCTGTGGCCATGCCGTCGGCGGCGTTGATCGTATGCGTGGCGCGCAGTCGCGTCGCAAGCCGGGTCGCCGCGTCATGCCCGCCTTCCAGCGTCCAGTCGCAGGGGATGCGGTGGTCGTCGTCGATGCACGCGCCGTGCCGTGCGAGCGCGTCGACGATCGCGGCGAACCGGCGCGGGCCGAAGTCCATATGGTTTGTCGTGTTTGTCGCGTTTGTCGTGGCTGCGTCCGCTGGCCAGTGCTCCGGCGCGCCGAGCACGTAGAACTCGCGGCAGCCGCGCTCCCACAGGTGTTCCGCCGCGGCGGCCGCGCCCGGCGCGCACGCGGTGTCCATCGAATCGACGGCGGAGAAGTCGGCGCAGTCGCCGATCACGAACGCCGGTCGACCGTGCGCGTGGGCGAGCACCTGCGCTTCGGTGATGTTCGGCGCGTCGAGGATGACGCCGTCGTAGATCAGCCCGCGTTCGGTTTTCAGCACGCGCATTTCCGCACTGCCCGAGCGCTCGGACTGGCGGACCGCGACCTGGTAGCCGCGCGCGGTCGCCTCCTGCGCGAGATATTTGGCCAGGCTGGCGTGGAACGGCACTTCGAAGTCGTCGATGACGATCTGGATGATGCCGCTACGCCGGTTGCGCAGCATGGTTGCGGCCGCGTTGGCCTGATAGCCCATGCGCTGCGCGATTTCCTTGATTTTTCGCCGGTTGGCCTCGCTGACTTTGGGCCGGTCGCGCAGCGCGTTCGATACGGTCATCTGCGAGAAGCCGGTCGCGCGCGCCACGTCGGCCAGCGTGACGACGTGGTTCGGGTCGGCCGGTGCGGTATCGGCTGGTTGTTCGTGGGTCGGCTGGGATTGCGCCGGCATGGCTGCGGAAGGCCGGTCGCTGGTCGGTAGATCGTCGATCGGTTCGGCTTGGGCTGGCGAAACGGCGTCGGCGTCATTCTGGCTGGACTGCATGGGTTCCATATTAGGAAGTCTGAAGGAACCTGCGCTCGTGGGAAACGGAACATGCGTTGGCGTGTCGCGTCTGGCCGCGGTGCCATAATCAGTATTGGTTTAAGGTTAAACCTGGAAATCGGGAAACGGAAGCTGTCTTGTCGTCCGCACGGCAGCCGCGGGTCTTGGGTCTTGGGTCTTGGGTCTTGTGGGCCATGAAGGCCATGAAGGCCATGAAGGCCATGAAGGCCATGAGGGCCATGACGGGACACTCCGCTTCGGCAAAGGAGGCATGATGGGCCAGCTGCTCAAGCCGGCGACGTTTCTGCTGATCATCCTGTTCGGCTACGCGCTCAAGCGTTGCGGCCTGTTCAAGCCGCGCGACTACCGCATCATGCAGGTCGTCGTCTTCGACGTGACGCTGCCCGCAGCGATCGTCGTCTCGTTTGCCACGAACCCGCACAGCGCGAGCCTGCTGTGGGTCACGCTCTTCGGCTTCCTCGCCGCGTTCCTGCCGGTCCCGTTCGTGTACTGGGCCACGCGCCGCCGGCCGGTCGCCGACCGCGCGTTCCTGATGCTCAACACGTCCGGCTACAACATCGGCAACTTCTGCTTCCCGCTGCTGCAGGCGTTCTACGGGTCCGGCGCGATCGTGATCGGCGCGATGATGGACATCGGCAACGCGATCATGACCACCGCCGGCGGCAACGTCATGACCACGACGCTGCTGAAAATCGACCCGTCGCGGCCGCTTACCGAACAGCGCACGGACGGACCGGTCGGCTGCCTTACGCCGCCGACTGCAACCGATCGCAAACGTGCGCTGCGTGAACGGTTGCGTACGATCGCACTCGGCTTTCTCAAGTCCGGCCCGTTCGACATGTACATGGCCATGACGATCGTCGTGCTGTTTGACCTGCCGATACCGCGCCTGATACCGGACGTGCTCGCGCCGGTCGCCGACGCGAACCCGTTCTGCTCGATGCTCATGGTCGGCATGCTGATGGAACTGCCCGCGACCCGCAACGACATGCGCGACGTGGCGCAGGTGATCGGCTGGCGACTGCCGTGCAGCGTGCTGTTCGCGCTCGCCGCATGGTTCCTGCTGCCGCTCGACGCGACCACACGGCAGGCCGTCGCGCTTATGTGCTTCGCGCCGACCGCCGTGTTCTGCACGCTGTTCACCGACCGCGTGCTCGGCAACGCGCGTCTCGCCGGCTTCACCCTCGCCACGACCAGCTTCATCGCCATGTTCGCCATGACCGGACTCCACGCGGCGATCGCGGGCTGACCGCCGCCATCGACCGATTGCCGATCAATCGGCAGTCAGTCGGCGCATCAGTCAAATCCGGACCAACCACCAACGTCAACCAATATCAACCAATCAACAAGGAGATCATCATGAGCGACGACATCTGCCGTATCGACGTCGACGCGACGCGCGCAGCCGGACCGCTGGGCCACGACTGGCGGTTCGTTGGCTACGACGAATGCAACTACACGTACATGCCGGAAGGCAAACGTTTGCTCGGCCGGTTCGGCGCCCTGCCGGACGCGCCGTACTGGGTACGCACCCACTTCATGTTCTGCTCGGGCAACTGCTACGGCAGCCCCAAATTCGGCTCGACGAACATCTACACGGAAGACGCGGACGGCAATCCGGTCTACGACTTCACGCACTACGACATGATCCTCGACGCGATCGTCGAATCGGGCAACAAGCCGTTCGTCGAGCTTGGATTCATGCCCGAGGCGCTCGCCGATCCGAAGTACCAGGACCAGTCGCACCTGCCGTGGGTCGACCTGTACCGCGCGAACGGCTGGACGTACCCGCCCAAGAGCTGGGAACGTTGGCATGCGTTCATCGCCGCGCTCGCCGCGCATCTCAAGGAGCGTTACGGCGAGACTGAACTCGGCACGTGGTATTTCGAACTGTGGAACGAGCCCGACATCGGCTACTGGGCGGGCGGCGACGACGGCTACTGCACGCTGTACGACTACACGGAAAACGCGCTGCACTCGGTGCTGCCGGGCGCGCGACTGTCCGGACCGGCCGTCACCGGCGTGTTCGATGGCGGCAGCGGACGCCGCCTGCTGCAAACGTTCCTGAAACACTGCCGCGAAGGTGAGAACGCATGCACCGGCGGCACGGGCGCACGCCTCGACTTCGTGACCTTCCACGTCAAGGGCGCGCACTTCCCGGGCGGCCGGCCGAACGCCGACAAGGCCGTGCCGAGCGTCGGCAACCTCGTACACCAGGTCGAACAGGGACTCGACATCGTTGCGGCGGAAGGCTTCGGCGACCGTCACGTCGTGCTGTCCGAAGCGGATCCGGACACGTGGGCGGCCGGCAACATTGCCGACAATTCGAACATGCGCTTCCGCAACAGCGAATACTACGCGTCCTACGTGGCCGCGGCATACGATCGCATCCGTACGCTCGGCGAAGCGCGCGGCATCACCGTCTCCCCGCTCGCGTGGGCGTTCATGTTCCCGCAGGAGGAGTGCTTCGCCGGCACGCGCTCGTTCAGCACGCAGGACATCGACAAGCCCGTGTTCAACGCGTTCCGCATGTTCTCGCGGCTCGGCGGCACGACTGTGGCCGTGAGCGGCGGCATTGCGCCGGATCTCGCGCTCGAACGCTCGATCGACGAGGCGTACGGCAAGGGCACGCCGCAGCGATACACTGGCGAAGGCGCGCAGACGGTCGTCGGCTGCGTTGCGACGGTCGATACGGCTGATGACGCGGCTGGTGATGTGGTAGTCGATACGGTGGGTGATGCGACGGTCGATGCGGTCGAGAATGTCGCTGCTGATACAAACGATGCGGCCGGCGGCGACGTTGCCGATCGTCGCGCGGTGCGGGCGCTCGTCTACTCGCACTGCGACGACATCGACGTCGACGAATCGCACGATGTCGAAGTGCGCGTGGCTGGCTTGCGTCCGGGAACGTACCGGTTGTCGCACTATCGCGTCGACGCGGCGCACTCCAACGCGCACACGGCGTGGATCGTGCAAGGGCGGCCGGCGTATCCGCAGGGCGAGCAATACGACGCAATCCGCCGCGCCGGCGAGCTTGAACGGCTGGATGCCGACCGTACCATGACGGTGCCGGCCGACGGCGAGCCGCTGGTGCTGCGCTTCGCCTTGCCGACCCACGCGCTCTCGCTGCTGACGATTGATCCGGTCGATTGATCGCGTTGTTGGTTCGACTGACCGAGCGCATTACGGGTGAGAGGTCGATCGTTTGCGTGGCAAACAGGAGGTCAGCTGGGATGTGCTGGGGACTTTGCTACGAAAAATGACGTCTTTGAGTGACAAAGCCCCCGGTAATGGTGCGTAAGTAGCGTCAATGTCACGCAAGAAGCGGCTGTTGAGTGACATTGACGCTAGGAACGCCTGGTTCGTATCGCGAATGTCACTCCGGTGCGGTGAAGCGAATCAAACGATTGCCGTGGATAAGTCGGCGGGTTGTCCACATGGAGTTATCCACAACACGCCGAGGAGTCGAGTCTGCGTCCACAATGCCCGTTTTCCCTATGGTGATCGCGGTCGATCGTGCATAGTTGGTGTCACCGCGTGGATCACCGCGCTGGTTGACGAAGGAAGCCCTTTCTCTCTCAACCTCGCATCTCCACCTCCACTCAAGGGCAAGTCCCATGCGTCGTGGTCCGCGCGGTCCAACTTCACCGGCAGTCATGCCGGCGTCAGCGCCGAAGAAAGGACCGATCATGGCACTGCAGCAAGGACACGTCACCATCACCGGCCGAGTGGGCAGCACGCCGCAGGGCTTCGGACACAGCAGTCCGCCCTCGATCTGCACGTTCCGCCTCGGCTGCCGGCGCGGCTACTATGACGCGAACCGGCAGTGGAAAACGTTGCCGACCACATGGATCACCGTCAAAACGTACCGGGCGCTCGCTGCGAATGTCATCTCATCCGTGCGCACCGGCCAGCCGGTGATCGTCGTCGGCATGCTCGCCACCGAGGAATGGACCGCCGACAACGGCGAAAAACGGTCACGCAACGTGCTCGAGGCCAGTAGCGTCGGCCACGACCTCAACTACGGCACCTCGCACCTTAATATGCAGCGTCGCGACGGTACGGGAGCGAACGGCGCAGCCGGAGCGGCAAACGGGCAGGGTGGTCCGAACGGCATGGATCCCAACGCGGTCGGAGGGCGGGGCGGACAATACGGGCCGGCTGCCGACCCTGCGTTGGTGGGCGCATCACTGTCCGCGTCGCTCGCCAATGATCCGTTCCGTAGTACGGCTTCGCAGCTGGCCTCGCCCCTGCCTGCGAGTGCGAACGCTGCCTCAATGTCCGGAAAGCTGCCCGGCGAACCGTCCGAAGAACCGTCCGGAGACGGCACCATGCCGGCGGAAGCTGCCGCCCTTGACGACATACCGCCCGCCGAGGAACCTCCGTCGGACGACTTCGGTGCCGGCGATTTCTGAGGGTTCGCTCATGCCTTCGGCTGCCTCCATCAGCATCCGATAGTAACGCGTTGCGATACTAACGTATAGAGGTAGTATTATGTACATTGCGACACGAGACAAGGAGTTGGGCGACTTCCTGTACGGCGGACCGTATCCGCGAGGATATCCGTCCGGCTGCGAACGACAGCTGGCACGAAGGCTGCAGATGCTGAAGGCCGCAGGTTCGCTGCGTGATCTGGCGGTGCCTCCGGCCAACAGGCTTGAAAAGCTGTCCGGCGATCTCGCCGGCTATTGGAGCATTCGGGTCAATCGCCAATACCGGCTCGTGTTCCGCTGGAACGACGAGGAACAGGAGGCATACGATGTCTACTTCACCGACTACCACGCCTGATTGGGAACGGAGTCGCACCTCGAACCGCGAACCTGACCGGTCGCGAGGGAACGAGGCGGAACGACGGCCTGGCGAATATCTGAGCACGCCGGGGGAGATTCTCAAGGAAGAGTTTCTGGAGCCGCTGCATATCAGCAATTACCGGCTGGCGAAAGCCATCGGCGTCTCCGAAACGGCGGTGGGGGAGATCGTCAACGGCAAACGTCGAATCAGCGTGGCGATGGCGCACCGCTTGGGCAGGGCTTTGGGAACGACGCCGGAGTTCTGGATGAACCTGCAGCGCGACTGGGACGTGTTCACTTTCGATGCCGCCACCATCGGAGACATCACGCCGCTGGTGAACCCGTGAGAGCGGGGAGCCGCGGAATGGGGGTAGTCATGTAGTTATAAGGGATGGCAAAACGGCCGATCCGGCCGGTGGAAGCGCGACGCACAAGAGCCGTCAGCCGTCGGCGGCATCGCGTCATTGGCGAGAAGCGATAAACGGCGAAAACCTGCAAGCCGAAGGCGAAGTTGTCGGGACGATAACAAAAGCCGGCACGCAACAAAGGGGCCGTCCCCTTTGCGGAGGACGGCCCGGTGTCTTGGCTGCGCTGCGGCGGCTATAGTACGGCTGCAGCGCGTCAGTGTGCGGTCACCAGATGGAGACGCGCTTGGACGGGTCGAGCCACATGGCGTCGCCCTCCTTCACGCCGAACGCCTTGTAGAACAGGTCGACGTTGCGCACGATGCCGTTGGTGCGGCATTCGGCGGGGGAGTGCGGGTCGATCTGCAGGTACTGCTCGGCCAGCTCGTCGCGGTTCTTGGTGCGCCAGATCGACGCGTAGCTCAGGAAGAAGCGCTGCAGGCCGGTGAAGCCGTCCATCTCCGGCGCGGTCGCCAGCGACGCCTCGATCGCCTCCGGCGAGCCGTCCTTCGGGCGTCCGGCCTCCGCGTCCAAAGCGAACGCGTACGCCTTGAGCGCGATGTTCACGCCGCCCAGATCGCCGATGTTCTCGCCGATCGTCAGCGCGCCGTTGACGTGCGGAGCGCGGCCCGGCTCGTCGGCGTACTTTTCGGCCAGCTGCGTCGGCACGAACGCGTTGTACTGCTCGATGAGCGCCTTGGTGCGCTGTTCGAAGTTCGCCTTGTCGTCGGCCGTCCACCAGTCGTTGAGCGTGCCGTCGCCGTCGTACTGGGCGCCCTGGTCGTCGAATCCGTGGCCGATCTCGTGGCCGATCACCGCGCCGATGCCGCCGTAGTTGGCCGCGTCGTCGGCTTCCGGGTTAAAGAACGGCGGCTGCAGGATCGCGGCCGGGAACACGATCACGTTCTTGCTCGGATCGTAGTACGCGTTCACGGTCTGCGGGTTCATCTCCCACTCGCCCTTGTCGACCGGCTTGCCGGCCTTCGCGAGCTGATAACCGGACTCGTACAGGCTGGCCGCGGCCATGTTTGCGATGAGTCCCGCGTCGGCGTGCACGTCAAGCGCTGTGTAGTCGCGCCAGTGCTCGGTGTAGCCGATCATCGGCGTGAACTTGGACAGCTTTTCGAGCGCCTTGCTGCGCGTCTCCGCGCCCAGCCACGTGCTGTTCGTGATCGACACGCGGTACGCGTCGATCAGGTTCGCAACGAGCTGTTCCATGCGCTGCTTGGAGCTTTCCGGGAAGTGGCGGCGCACGTACTCGCGGCCGACGTCCTCGCCGCAGATGCCGTTGACGAGCGACACGGCGCGCTTCCAGCGGTCGCGCTGCACCTTCGCGCCCGAAAGCACCTTGCCGTAGAAGTCGAAGTTGGCTGTGTCGAACGCGCTGGACAGCATGGACGCGGCGCCGACGATCGCGTGCACGCGCGCCCACAGCTTGAGGTCGTCGAGCTCGGAGGACTTCCAGAACGAGTTGAGGCCTTCGAGGAAGCTCGGCTCGTGCACGATCGTGCGCTTGAGCACGTCGAGCACGCTGACCGGCTGGGCTGCGGCGGCCGGCGTTGTGTCGTACGCGGCCTGCCAGGCTTCGGCCCATGCGGCGATGTCAAAGTCGGCGAGCGTGGCGCTCAGCTGCGCGAAGTCGGTCGGATTGTAGGTCTTGACCGAATCACGCGTGGACACGTTGTCCCAGTGGTGCGCGGCGATGCGCGTCTCGACGTCGAGGAAGCGCTTGGCCTGCTCCTGCGTCGCGTCGAGCTCGCCGTAGCCGGCGTTATGCAGCTGCTTGGCGACCATGTCGACGTACGCTTCGCGGATCGGCGCATAGTGGTCCTCGCGATAGTACGCTTCATCGGGCAGACCAAGGCCGCCCTGTTCGATGTGCGCGATGTTGGTGGTCGGATCCTTCGGATCGCCGTAGATGCCGACTCCGAACAGGTCCGGGCCGCCGGTCGGGTTGAGCGTGCCGAGCGCGCGGACAAGCGCGGCCTTGTCGGCGGCGGAGTCGATCGCCTCGAGTTCGGGCCTGATCGGGTCGACGCCGGCCGCTTCGATCGCGTCGGTGTCGAGGAAGGAACGGTAGAGCGCCTGCGACTTGACGGCCGGGCAGTCGTCGTCTTCGAGGATTTCGCGGATTTGCGACTCGGCGTCTTCGGCGAGCTTGTCGAACGAACCGTAGCGCGCCTTGTCGTCGGGCAGGCGGTACGTGTCGATCCACGGTCCGTTCACGTAGCGGAACAGATCGTCGGACGGCTTGATGACGGATGAGAACGATGCCGGATCGAGTCCGGATGTGAGCGTTGTAGTCATGCCGCCCATACTATCTGCGTTCGGTGACGTCGCGCGATGTTGCGCCGGGCGGGAAATCGGCCGTTGCACACGATTGTTTCGTGGTTTTTCGCATTTGGCGTGTATGGGTGTTGGCTGGTGTGTCGGAATCACGCTGTCGCGTGATGCTGTGTTGTTGTGAGATTGGCGGCCTAGTCGCCGCGCCCACATGTATGCCCTGTGATGCTGGCGGAGCCTCGGCCCCCTCGGCTGAGGGGGCTGTCAGCCGCAGGCTGACTGGGGGAGCGTCGCGGCACGTTAGTGCCGCCAACCGGCACAGCATCGCGCAAAGCGCGATTCCGATGCGACGGATTGGTCATATTGTGCAGGACCTGTTGTGCTGCGTGTCATGCTTTGTGTAGAGCAGCATGGGACCGACTGGGTATGACACGGCACGGTGTCAGACCCTGTAGATTGTCTAGGATTCCTTCAGAGTGTGACAGGACACCGTGCCGGACAATTTCTGGATAACGAACCGTTTCGCTTGGAATTCCAAGGTTTCCGTGGATTGTCGGGTTTGTCACGTCCTATCTGCGCATGGTCTTTCCCACGATGTGTGGCAGCCCGGCCGTCACACTTTGTCGGAAATGCCTCAATCTTCCTATCTGTGACAACCATCTGTGACAACGCCGGAACCGAAACGGCAACAGCGCCGACCGTCATGACCAGCCAACAAGCCCGTCCCTCGCGGATCCAACAACCCCTCGCATACACGCCGCAATACGCAGAGCCGGCATCTCTCTCATGGGTTGAGTGTAGTGGATGTGCGCGGTGGTATCGGAATCGCGCTGCGCGCGATGCTGTGCTGGTTGGCGGCACTAACATGCCGCGACGCTCCCCCAGTCTCGCTACGCTCGACAGCCCCCTCAGCCGAGGGGGGCCGAGGCTCCGCCAGCTTTGCAGTGCGTTGAACACTTGTCTTGGTGGCAGCTACCGCTACTGCTGACAGCGTCCTGCAATTATGGACTCGCTTCGCGAGCGTTATTGCTGGCTTGCTATCGCTCGCTCCTCGCCTAAAAGCAGTCCACTGGACTGTTTTCTTTACGGCTCGGCCTAGCCGAGGGGGCCGAGGCTCCGCCAGTATCAGAGGTGTTTGTGGGCGTGGGGTGAGCGACAGCGAGCCAACAACGCAGTATCGCGCGCAGCGCGATTCCGATACTTCGGATTGCATGACTTGTGCACATCACAATGTGAAGGGCTGGATCGCCGCGGTAGGATAAATAGACAGATTGTCGCATTATGCTGATGGTGTGAATTTAGACAGTGTGTCTAGACTGAGGGTGGACGAACATCCGGCACGAGATATCCGGAACATGCAAGCGAAGGAGTCATCATGAGCGATCCGAACATCAACGGCGCCAACGGTCAGAACAGCGTCAACGGCAACGGTCAGAACGGCAACGGTCAGAACGGCGGCGAACCGAACGGCAACGGGCAGCCCGAATATGGCGCGTACGCTCCGAACGGACAGCCGACCAATCAGGACTATCCGTACGGCGGTAATCCCAACGATTCGAACGCGAACAACGCGAACAACGCGAACAACGCGAACAACGCGAACGGCACAAACGGCCAGAATCCGTACGGCCAGTACCAGCAGAATCCGTACGGTCAGCCCTACGGCCAATACCAGGCCAACGGACAGACCGGCAATCCGTACGGCCAGCAGAACCAGCCGTACGGCCAGCCGTTCGCCTACCAGCCGTTCGGGCAGAATCCGAACCAGCAGAACCCCAACGGCTACTGGCAGCAGCCCGGCCAGCAGTTCAGTCCGTTCAAGCTCATCGAGGAACTCCTCCCGCAGCAGGCCAAGAACACAATCCGCGGCCTGTATGGCATCATCGGTGCAGCCGCCGTCATCCTAGGCATCGCGCTACTCGTCTGGCCCGGCAAGACGCTCACTGTGTTCGCCGTCGCGTTCGGCATCTACTTCGTCGTCTCCGGCGTCATTCGCATCGTCAGTGCGCTCGTCACGCTCGGCCTGCCCGGCGGCTGGCGCGTGCTCGACGTGCTCGTCGGCATCCTGCTCGCGTTCGGCGGCGTGATCATGCTGAAAAACGCAGCGCTGTCCGGCACGTCGCTTGCCGTGTTCGTCACGCTCATCGTCGGCTTCGGCTGGATTATGGAAGGCGTGATGGCGCTCGCCGAATCGTGGCGACTGCCCAAGTCCGGCTGGGCCGTGTGCTACGCGATCGTGTCGATCATCGCCGGCATCGCCGTGATCCTCTCCCCGGTCAGCTCGATGGTTTTCCTCGTCATCCTCGGCGGCTGCGCGCTCGTCGTCATGGGCGTCTCCGCGATCGTGCGCGCGTTCACGTTCGGCAAGCCCGCCAAGAACAAGAAGTAGCGCGCGGCGAGTAGGCTGGGCCGCATGATCGAACTGAAAACACCCAAGGAAATCGAGGAGATGAAGCCGGCCGGACGTTTCGTCGGCGGCATTCTCAAGGAACTCGCCGAAACCACCAAGGTCGGCACCAACCTGCTCGAAATCGACGAATTCGTGCACAAGAAGATCGTTGACCGCAAGGGCGCCGAATCCTGCTACGTCAACTACGCGCCCGACTTCGGCACTGGCCCGTTCGCGCACTACATCTGCACCTCCGTCAACGACGCCGTCCTGCACGGCGTCCCGTACGACTACAGCCTCAAGGACGGCGACCTCGTCAGCCTCGACCTCGCGATCAGCGTCGACGGCTGGGTCGCCGACTCGGCCGTCAGCTTCGTGGTCGGCAAGGACAAGGACCCGGAGGACCTGCGCCTCATCAAGTGCACCGAAGAGGCGCTCGCCGCCGCCATCGACGCGGCCAAGCCCGGCAACCGCCTTGGCGACATCTCCAACACGATCGGCGACGTCGCGCGCGAATACGGCTATCCGATCAATCTCGAGTTTGGCGGCCACGGCGTCGGCCACATCATGCACGGCGACCCGCACGTGCCGAACGACGGTCGCGCGCACCACGGCTACAAGCTGCGCGAGGGCCTGGTCATCGCGATCGAGCCGTGGTTCCTCAAGACCACCGACGAGATCTACCAGGATCCGAAGGACGGCTGGACGCTGCGCTCCGAGGACGGCTCCCGCGGCGCGCACAGCGAGCACACCATCGCCATCACGGAAAACGGCCCGATCATTTTCACCGACCGCACCAACCTGTGACGATGCAATGATCCGGCGAGATCGACCGGTAAGATTAACCGAACGAACGGCTCCCCAACGCGGGGAGCCGTTCGTCGTTTTTGAGACGCCGACTTGCGCCGAAACACGCATGCCATATAGTGAGCCCTACTTTTGGGCCGATCGGCCCGCACCAATCGAGGGAGCAAGTATGGCAACAGCTCAGCTGAACGTGGATGACAGCAAGTACACTCTGCCGGTCGTCAAGGCCACGGCCGGAGCGGACGGCATCGTGGTCTCCACGCTGCGCAACGACGGCTGGGTCACGCTCGACCCCGGCTTTCTGACCACCGCGCAGTGCGAATCGAAGATCACGTTCATCGACGGCAACAATTCGATCCTGCGCTACCGCGGCTATCCGATCGAGCAGCTGTGCGAAAACTCCGACTTCCTCGAAGTCGCGTGGCTGCTGCGCCACGGCGAACTGCCCAGCCGCGAGCAGTACGACAAGTTCGTTTCCGCGATCAACCATCGCACTATGGTCGGCGAGGACTTCCGCACGTTCATGGGCTCGTTCCCGCGCACCGCGCACCCGATGAGCGTGCTCGCGTCCGCGATCAACGCGCTCGCCACGTTCTACCCGGATACCACCGACATCACCGACTCGGACCAGCTCGACGAGGCGGCGATCATCATCATGGCGAAGGTGCGCACGATCGTGTCGTACATCTTCCGCCGCCGTCGCGACGAGCCGATGCTCTACCCGGACTACGCGCGCGGCTACGTCGACGACTTCCTGCGCATGTGCTTCGCCGTGCCGTACGAACCGTTCGAATCCGACCCGCTGTACGTGCACGCGCTCGGCCGTCTGCTCATCATCCACGCCGACCACGAGCAGAACTGCTCCACGTCCGTCGTGCGCATCGCCGGCAGCGCGCACGCGAACCTGTATTCGGCCGTCGCGGCTGGCGTGAACGCTCTGTCTGGCCCGCTGCATGGCGGCGCGAACGAGGCCGTATTGCGCCAGCTCAAGGCGATCCGCGACTCCGGCAAAACCGTGCGCGAGTTCGTCGAGGACGCGAAGGCGAACGGCCACCGTATTTCTGGCCTCGGCCACCGCGTGTACAAGTCGTACGATCCGCGCGCGGCGATCGCCAAGACGTATCTGGAGAAGATCATGGAACGCGAGGACACGTCCAAGCTGCCTGCCGACGAGCGTGCGCTGTTCGACGTGGCGACCGAGTTGGAACGCATCGCGTTGACTGACGACTATTTTGTTTCGCGTCACCTGTACCCGAACGTCGACTTCTACACGGGCCTGATCTACCGTGCGATCGGATTTGACCCGGCCATGTTCACCACGCTGTTCGCGCTCGGCCGCATCCCTGGCTGGATCGCGCAGTACCGCGAAATGCTCGCCGACCCGAACACGAAGATCGGCCGCCCGCGCCAGGTCTACACCGGCGAGACCGAACGCGACTACGTGCCGCTCGACGAGCGCTGAGCGGCGGCGCGCCTATCGGGTGGCCTTATATGCCGTCACAAGGAACGGCGATAATCACCCCGTCGTGTCGCGGGGGCGCGTCTGCGAAGATGGCTACCAACCCGCGCGGGAGGGAACCGCGCAGCCACTTCGACACGAATAAGGGGGAACCCAACCATGGCACTGGAACTCAAGGAATCCGCCATCAGCCTCAGCGCTCCCGCCGCGGACGCGTGCGGCGTCCGACCGGCCCCGCGCCCCGGACACGATAAGCGTGACCGCCCGATCGAGGAGACGACCGTCGAGCAGACCCCGGACGGTGCGTTCCGCCGCCAGCGCAACGCGTTCACCGTGCGCTTCGGCGACGAACCCGGCCAGGCTCCGGTCGAAGCCGGCCGCTACCACGTGCTCGGCGCGCTCGGCTGCGGCTGGAACCGTCGCCAGCGCATCGTGATCCGTCTGCTCGGCCTTGAGCAGGCGTTCGTGCCGGAGGTCGTCTACGGCCGTGACGCGGACGGCTGGAAGCTCACCAAGACGCCGGGCGGCGTGGCCGAACTGTTCGGCTACGACCGGCTCAACGACTTCTACCGCGCGACCGTCGGCGACAAGTTCACCGGCCGTGGCACCTCGCCCACGGTCGTGGACCTCAAGACCGGCAAGGTGGTCACCAACAACTACCACATTCTGAGCAACGATCTGGAAACCGCGTGGGCCCCGTTCCACAAGGAGGGCGCCCCGGACCTGTACCCGCAGGAGCTGCGCGAGGAGATCGACCTGCTCAACCAGCAGATCTTCGACGACGTGAACAACGGCACCTACAAGGTTAACTTCGCCACGTCGAAGGGCGCCGCCGAAGCCGCGTACACCATTTTCAAGGCCCGCCTGGCCGACTACGACTTCCGTCTCGCTTCTCGTCGCTACCTGTTCGGCGACCAGTACACGGACAGCGACGTGCGCCTGTTCCAGACGCTCGAATCGTTCGAGAATGGCTACCGTCCGGGCTTCATCGACAGCCTCGGCACCGAGGATATCGTGCACGTGTGGGATTACCCGAACCTGTGGGCGTATGCGCGCGACCTGTTCCAGACGCCGGGATTCATCGACGATGCCGAACTGTTTGCGCTCGGCTACACGCCGGACGAGAACGGCGACTATGCGCGCAACCCGTTCACTGACGACGAGGGCCACACCCCGCAGTCCGTTAAGGACGCCCGCAAGGCCGTCTACGAGAAGTGGCTCGAACCGGCCGGCCGCGAGTCGCTCGGCGGCTCGCCGCTCTACTCCGGCCCGGGCGGCGGCGGTTCGTTCGAGCTGTGGAAGTTCGGCGCCTACGCCGACTACTATCAGGGCTGATTCACGCTGAAACCCATTGAGGGCCGTCCGGGAACTTCCCGGACGGCCCTCTTTTGCGTATTCGGGTAATGCTGGCTCTTCGTATTTTGGTGTGTATGGCACGCGTGCCTGTTGTATCGGAATCGCGCTATCGCGCGATGCTGTGCTTGTTGGCGGCGCGTAGCGCCGCGACGCTCCCCCACCCGGCTTCGCCGGGAGCCCCCTCAGCCGAGGGGGCCGAGAGCTACCGCCAGCATCCGGGAGTGTTGCAACCATAAGGAGCGCGGCAGCGGTTGCTGCCGCCGGAAACAGCGTATTGCACGCAGTGCAATGCCGTTTTCATCGCGCGCAGCGCGATGCTGAGATTGCGCTGTCGCGCAATCTCACGACAACACAGCATCGGACGCACGAACAGTGCGGACGATACCGACACCACAGAGCCACGCCTCACCGACACACCAAAATACGAAAAGCCGGTAATGCGTGCGTTGTATTCGGGTGCCGATCTGCGCTATCTGCGATCTGAGGACCGTTCGGGAAGCTCCCGGGCGGCCCTTTGCTTTGCAGGGAGGCAGTTTTGCGCCGCGCCCGTCACCAGTTCTGCAGGGCTGCGCGTGAGACGCGGGCGAAGCGTTCCTCGAGCACGTTGTTGGTGTGCCCTTTGCCGTCGCGCTTGCGCCCGTGGTATTCCTCGACCGGCACGGGATGGAACACTTGCCCGCGCGTGATGATGAGCTGCCGCCGTTCGAGCGCGTTGAGGTCGTCGAGCGGGTTGCCGTCCACGATGAGCAGGTCGGCGTCATACTCGGGCGCGATCACGCCCGCCACGCCCGCCAGTCCGATCGCGGCGGCCGCGCGCGACGTGGCCGCCACGAGGATTTCGGCGCGCGGAATGCCGGACGCTTCGAGCTGGTGCAGCCCGTACAGGTACGCGTTCGGCGGGATGACCGCGCCGATGTCGTGCCCGGTGACGATTTTCACGCCGTGGCGGTACAGGTCGAGCGCGCGCGGCGCGATCGTCTCGCCTTCGACCGGCGGATACGACGGGGGAGCGGCCACGTCCACGTAAATGCCTTTCTCGGCGATCTGATCGGCGAGTTCGGGGTCGAACCGGGTGGTGCCGTCGTCGCTGATGAACGTGCCGTGCGCGATGTAGTCGACGCCCGCTTCGACGGCCCGTCGGATGCCTTGCGTGCCGTGCGCGTGCACGGCCACGGGGTGTCCGAGCCGGTGCGCTTCGTCGACGAGCGTGCGCAGCTCTTCGACGGTGAACTGCGCCTTCCACTGTGCGGTGCCGGGCGTGAAGAATCCGCCGGTCGCTGCGGCCTTGATCGTGTCCACGCCGGCCTTGTGATGGTCGCGCACCGCGTGGCGGATGTCGTCCAGCGAGTCGACTTCGCCGCTGTCTTTCCAGTCGTGCCCGCCCGTGGTGGTGATCATCGAACCGGCCGCCACGATGCGCGGCCCTTCGGCCAGTCCGGCGTTGATCGCCTCGCGCAGCGCCACGTCGGTGAAATACTTCGATCCCAGCGACTGGGCGGACGTGACGCCCAGCGAGGCGAGCTGCTGCGCCCAGTGCAGGGAGTGCAGCGCGTTCCATCCCTGCACGTGCCGCGCCGGATCGGACACGTTGGGTGCGGAACCGGGCCGCGCGCCGAAATGCGCGTGCGTTTCGACCAGTCCTGGCAGCAGCGTGTAGCCCGAATAGTCGGCGCGCGCCCAATCCGCGTACTCCGCCGGCAGTGCGGCAACGTCCCCGACCCACGCGATGCGTCGCCCGTCCACCGCAACGGCCTGGTCAGCGAGGGATTCGCCCGGCCTTCCGGTGATCAGACGGCCGACCGTGACCACGTATCGTTCGTTCGTCTCGACGACGTTCGCCGGCCCAGCGTGTGTGTCGTGCGCGTTGTTGTTCCCCATATTGTTCCCCCTGTTGTTGGTTGTTGATTATTGTTGGCTAGTGCTTTGCCGGGCTTTAACGGTGATGTTGTATTGCTCGGCTTCCCTTGTCAGGGGAGCTGTCACGCATTCCACGCGGCGCGGATGTCGTCCACGGTTTCGGTGAACGCCGGCTCGCCCCACGGTTGCGTGTACGCGCCGTCCGTGTCAGGCAGCAGGCCGATCGTGCGGCGGTCGTCGTCACTGACCAGTCCGGGCGTGGCGTACAGTCGTTTCGCGTACTCCCACAGGTGCGGATAGTCGACCACGGCAGCGTCCGGCACGGGGAACGCGTTGCGATAGCCGATGTCGAACGTGAGCAGCACGCCGAACAGGTGCGCGTCCGCGTCAGTCGGCTGGGAGCCGAGCAGATACGGGCTGCGCGAGAGGATGTCGTCGAACCAACCGAGCCGCGCGTAGAAGACGCGGCGCAATGCGGCGTGCTGTTGCGCGCCGTGCAGGAAGTCGCGCCGGTCGAGACGCTCGTCGTGCGGATGTTCGGACGATGCGATGACGGCGAACAGTGTGCCGATGAGATCCTGGTCGATAATCGCGTCCAGCCGGTCGATGTCGCGGGCCAGCGCGGACGGATACAGCGTGCCGGCGTGCGGCGAGAAGCGTTCGATGAGCCGGCTCAGTCGCGCCCAGTCGTCGCTGACAGCCGTGCGCGTGCCGTCCGCGCGCGCCGCGTACAGCGTCACGTCGGGCAGTTCGTCACCGTTGACGTCGATCGTGTCGACGGTGAAGGAGTTGGCGGACGATGCCGGGGCGTCGGATGCCGTGGACGCGGCCGACCGCTCGACGTCATCGGCGGTGCTGCTGCCGATCGTGACTCCGCCGGCCACGCGTGCGGCGATGATCGCCGGCCATGCGCGCGGGTCGAGCGGGCTGGCGGACAGGACAAGCGGATACGGCTGCGCGTTGCCCGCCGATTCCGCGGCGATGTCGGCGAGCGCGTCGTCGGGATTGAGCGGCAGGGCGGGCGCGGCCGGTTCGAAAAAGCCGAGTCGGCCGGTGCCGCCGGCCGGCAGCTTGCGTGCGGAGGATGCCGGCTCGAACGAAACGGACACGTCGGTGGAGGTTGCGTTGGTCATAAATGTTCCTTGCGATGGTTGGTCTGTGCTGTGGATGATGCGTTCGATCTGCGCGTGATCGGACGATGCGGCTCGTTCAGCCGGCGACGGCGTAGTCGGTGTGCGTGAACGTGAGCAGCCGCTGCCCGTGGTCGACGATGATGGTTTCCCAGTCGGGCCGGCGGTGGAATCCGCACGCGTAGTAGAGGCGGTGCGCGGCGGTCATCTGCGGGCTGGAATGCAGTTCGACTGTCCGGTAGCCGTATGCGCGGGCGATGTCGAGGCTGTGACGCACGAGCGTGCGGCCGAACCCGTGGCCGCGCCCCCACGGGGCGACGCCGAGGATGTTGAACGTGTAGTTGGCCTCATGGTGGTCTTCGGGCTTGGGCGTGAGCACGGCGGCCTGCACTGCGCCGGAGCGGTCGAAGATGCCCCACACGTGCGCGGTTTCGGCGCGTTGCGCGATGCGTTTGAGTCCTTTACCGTAGAAGTCGGTGACCCAGCAGCCGTCATGGAACGCGGCGAACAGCGCGTCGCCGACCGCCTCGTATTCGTCCGGTTCGGCCAGTCGCAGCGTGAAACCGTCGCCCAGATCCCATTGCAGCAGTGGCTGCGGGATGGGAATGTCATGGTGTGCCGTCATCGCGTTCCCCCTGTATTGCATGCGTCCCCGCATGGAGTTGGCGGACGCGTTGTGCCGATAAGACTGTGCGCATCATCTTTCCAAACCATGCCGTCCAACACGTCGCCGGAACTATCGGCATTGGTTGTGACGACGTATAAGGAACGGTTATGTAGCCGGCCATATGCGTGAAACCATTGGAAAACAAGGGGTTTATGACCACGCCATAAGCAGAGCGTATAGCCACGCCGTACTTTTGCCCTCGTTCTTCCGATAGTGTGTGAGCCATCCGCAAGGGGATGCCTCCGCCGGACCGCCGACCACCGCATGGGGATCGGCAAGACCAACAAGGCTCCGGTCAAGGGCACACGACAAGAGGGGAAGACTCTGATGACCACCAAGAACACGATCAAGAAGGCGCTGGCGGCGCTCGCCGCCGGCGCGCTGCTGGGCGGCGTGCTCGCCGGCTGCGGCGCGTCCACAGCCGCCGAAGGCAGCGGCAGCGATTCGACGTCCACCGCCGCGTACAATCCGGTCAGCGTTTCCGGCACCGCGCCCGGCGGCGACCTGATCCCGACCAACTCGCAGGAGTCCGGCAAGAAGACGCTGGTCTGGCAGCTGTTCGACGGCCTGGTCGACGTCGATCCGGACACGCGAAAGGTGCGCAACGAGGTCGCCAAGTCGATCACGTCCGACGATCAGCAGACGTGGACGATCACGCTGAACCAGGACCGCAAGTTCTCCGACGGCACGCCGGTGAAGGCCGACAACTTCATCAAGGCGTGGACGTGGGGCGCCGACATCGCCAACGCGCAGATCGCGTCCGGCGACCTCGCTGTCATCAAGGGATACGACAAGCTGCACCCGTCCGACGGCTCGAAGGCCACCGCCACCGAGTTCGAGGGGCTCAAGAAGGTGGACGACTACACGTTCACCGTCGAACTGACCAGCCCGTATTCGAGCTTCGTGAACCTGCTGACCTCCGTGACGTTCTACCCGCTGCCCGATTCGTTCTTCAAGGATCCTGACGCGTGGCGCAAGAACCCGGTCGGCAACGGCCCGTACAAGCTGCGCCAGGCCGTCGACGAGGCCACCGGCGCGTACTTCGACCTCAACAAGTACTACAAGGGCAACCGCACGCCGCATAACACCGGCCTGTATGTGCGCTTCTACACCGACAGCTCGGCCGCCTACCAGGACGTGCTTGCCGACAATCTTGACATCACCTCGCCCGGCGGTGCCGACCTGCTGACCGCGAAGGACGATTTCGGCGACCGTCTCGTCGAGCCGGTCATCACCGGCCCGAACACCACGATCACGTTCCCGATGTGGGATGACTTCTGGAAGAGCAGCAACGGCCTGAAGGTCCGTCAGGCGATTTCGCTGGCCATCAACCGCGAGGAGATCGTCGACAAGGTGTTCAACGGCTACGCGGTGCCCGCCAAGGACTTCACCGTCAAGGGCCTGAACGGCTGGAGCGACTCCATCAAGGGCTCCGACGTGCTCGACTTCAACGTGACCAAGGCCAAGGCGCTGCTCAAGGAGGCGGGCGGCTACACCAAGGAGCTGCCGATCTACTACAACGCCGACGGCGCCCACAAGCAGTGGGTCGAGGCCGTGGCCAACCAGATCAAGAAGAACCTCGGCATCAACGCCGTCCCGAAGCCGACCACCACGTTCTCCGACTTCCTGCAGAAGCGCGCCGACCACCAGTTCACCGGCCCGTGGCGTGCCTCCGAAATCCCGTTCAACCCGGGCCTTGACGACATGCTGCGCAACGTGTACTCCACGTCCGGCTCCGCAAACTCCGGTTCCGAATGGACGTCCGACGCCTTCGAAGCCAAGCTGAAGGAAGGCTGGCAGCAGAAGGACACGGACGCCGCGAACGAGAAGTTCAACGAGGCCCAGGAGATCCTGTTCCAGGACCTGCCCGCCATCCCGCTGTGGTACACGAAGATCCCGAGCGTCTACTCCACCAAGGTCTCCAACGTGCACACGAACGTGTTCGGCAGCACGCTGTACCTCGTCGAAAAGAAGTAACCGATCCATCACCGAAGCAACGGCGGACGGACCCGCTACCGGGTCCGTCCGCTCATGCGCAGCACCGCAACCGTACAGCGCAGCCACCAAGGAGCCACCCATGCCAGACGCAGACTACGAAGCATACGACCGCCGCACGCAGCCGGCCGCCGAACCGATCGCCGACCCGAACCTCGCCGCGCGCCTCACCCCGGCCAGCGCCAAGAAAACCCTCGTCACGCGCGACGGCGCCAGCCTCGACTACACCGTCACCGCCGGCTACTTCGACCTGACCGAAGAAAACATCGGCGGCCCGCTCGCCGAGGACGCCACCGTCAAGGCGCGCGTCTTCCTCACCCAGTACGTCGCCGACGAGGCCAACGACAACCGCACCGCGAACGGCGACAACACACGCCCGGTCATCTTCCTGTTCAACGGCGGCCCCGGCAGCTCGTCCGCATGGCTGCACCTCGGCCTGTTCGGCCCGCGCATCGTCGACGTGGTGAAAGAGGACGGCGTCACGCCGAAGCGCCCGCCGTACCAATTGCGCGACAATCCCGACTCGCCGCTCGCGTTCGCCGACCTAGTCGTCGTCGACGCGATTTCCACCGGCTATTCGCGCGTCGCCACTGGCGAAACCGCCGACCAGTACCACGATGCGGACGTCGACGTGGAAGCGATGACCAACATCATCCGCCTGTGGATCACCCGCAACCGCCGCTGGAACTCGCCGTTATACATCGCCGGCGAATCGTACGGCGTGCTGCGTGGCAGCGCCGTCACCGACCGTCTCGCCATCCGCTACGGCATCTACCTGTCCGGCCTGATCCTCATCTCCTCGCCGATCACGCTGGGACGCATGGACTTCGCGCCCGGCACGATCCTTGGCAACCACGCGTTCCTGCCCACCTACGCGGCCGTGGCGCACTATCACGGCTTCAACGCCGACCGCACGCTCGACGACGTGCTCGCCGAAGCCGAGCATTTCGCCGACACCGACTACCTGTGGGCCCTCAACCAAGGCCACCGCCTGACCGAAGACAAGCGTCGCGAAATCATCGCCACCTACTCGCGCCTGACCGGCCTGGACGAAGCGTTCGTCGACCGCGCCGACCTCAAAGTCACGCCGGCGCAGTTCCGCGCCGAACTGCTGCGCTCGCAAAGCCGCGTCGTCGGCCGCAACGACGGCCGGTTCATCGGCTGGGATCGCAACGGACTGGGGGAGACCCCGGCCGGCGACCCCGCCGACCAGGTGTTGCGCGGCGCGTTCGCGGCCGGCATCAACTCGTACCTACGCCAGGAAGTCGGCTACGAGAACGACCTGAGCTACGAGATCGACACGACGCGCGTCAAACCGTGGAACGTGCCGCAGAACCACCGCCGCAACCCGTTCCACGTGCTGCCCGAACTGTCCAAGGCGCTGCGCACGAACCGCACGCTGCGCGTGCTGTACCAGGTCGGCCACTACGACCTGTGCACGCCGTTCTGGGGCATGATCAGCGACGTCGCACTGCTCGAGATCCCACCGGAACTGCGCGGCAACGTGCGCGTCAGCGAATTCGACTCCGGTCACATGATCTACGTCGACGACGCGAGTCGCATCCGCGAATCGGCCGACATCCGCCGGTTCGTCACCGAAGAATAGACGCGGCCTCGCCGCACGCTACGCGGCAAACGCAAACAGCAACAGCAACAACAACCTCAGCAATCAAGCACACAAGCACAGGAGCAGCATTGGCACGCTACATTCTCTCCAGACTCGCACAGGCGGTGGTGGTCATCTTCGTGGCCACGCTGCTCCTGTACGCGCTGGCCTACGCCATGCCGGGCGACCCGGTCGCGGCGCTCGCCGGCGAAAACCAGACGCTCGACGCCGCCACCCGCGCCGCGATCGCCGCGAAATACAATCTCGACAAGCCGTTCCTCGTGCAGTACGCGCTGTACCTGGGCCGCGTGTTCCACGGCGACCTCGGCACCACGTTCGCCGGACGGCCCGTCACCGAGGTCATCGCGACCGCGTTCCCCGTCACCGCGCGTCTGGCGATCATCGCGATTGTGATCGAAACGGTGATCGGCGTGCTCGTCGGCCTCGTCGCTGGCCGCCGCAAGGGCAGCGGATTCGACTCGGTCGTGATGACCGTCACGATGATCCTGCTCGGCATCCCGTCGTTCGTGCTCGCGTTCGCCGTGCAGTACTTCTTCGGCGTGAAGCTGCGCTGGATGAAGCCGACCGTATCCGAATTCGCGACGTGGGGCGAACTGGTTGTGCCCGCGCTCGTGCTCGCGGTCGGATCCATCGCGTTCCTGATCCGCTTCACCCGCTCCGGCGTGGTGGACGCGCTCAACTCCGACCACGTCAAGGCGGCCCGCGCTCGCGGCATCCACGAGTGGCGCATCGGCCTCGCGCACGTGCTGCGTAACGTGCTCATCCCGATCGTCACCGTGATCGGCACCGAGTTCGGTGGCCTGCTCGGCGGTGCGATCATCACCGAATCCGTGTTTAACATCCCCGGCTTCGGCCAGCAGGTGTACCAGCACATCATCCGCGGCGAAACCGCGCCGACCGTCTCGCTCGTGAGCGTCTTGGTCATCATCTTCGTCACGGTCAACCTGCTCGTGGACCTGCTGTACGCGGTCCTCAACCCGAAAGTGAGGTACGGCGCCCATGAGTGAGCCGAACGTCAAGCAGTCCGCGCGCCCCGGTGCCAACAGCGGCTCCAACGCCGGTGCGAACGCCGCCAAAACCGGCGCGAACAAGCCGCGCAAATCGTACTCCTCCTTCGGCCAGGCATGGCTGCGCCTGCGCATCTCGCCGCTGTTCTGGATCTCCGTCGTGATCATCGCGTTCCTGCTCGTGCTAGCGATCTTCCCGTCGCTGTTCACGTCGCACACGCCCGACCACTGCGATCTGGGCGACTCGCGCGCGCCCGCCGGCGGCGAATACCTGCTCGGCGCCGACCTGCAAGGCTGCGACATCATGGCCAACATCGCGTACGGCGCACGCGCGTCGCTCACCGTCGGAGTCGTCTCGTCGCTCGGCGCGACGGCCGTGGGCGTGATCATCGGCATCGTCGCCGCGTATTTCGGCGGCTGGGTCGACGCGCTGCTCTCGCGCATCTCCGACGTGTTCTTCGCGATCCCGCTCATCCTCGGCGCGATCGTCGCCATGCAGGTCACCGAACACCGCAACGTGTGGACGCTGTCGGCCATCCTGATCTTCTTCGGCTGGACCAACACCGCGCGCATCGCACGCTCCGCCACGCTCGAAGTGCGCACCAAAGAGTACATCGCCGCAGCCCGCCTGCTGCACGTGCACAACGGGCGCATCCTGCTCACGCACATCCTGCCGAACATCATCGCGCCGATCATCGTGGTCGCCACGATCGGCATCGGCGGCCTCATCGCGGCCGAAGCGTCGCTCAGCTACCTGTCGATCGGCCTACCGCCGAACATCCCCAGCTGGGGTAAGGCCATCGCCGACGGACAGAAAGTGCTGCGCGTGAACCCGGGCATCATGCTGTGGCCCGCGCTGGCGCTCACCCTCACCGTTCTCGCGTTCATCTCCCTCGGCGAAGCGATCCGCAACGCCTTCGGTTCTCGAAAGGACAGCCGATGACACTCGACATCACCAATCTGCGCATCGCCTATCCGCACGGCCGCACGGACAAGCCGGCCGTCGAATCGTTCTCGTTGAGCGTGGGAGCGAACGAGCGCGTCGCGATCGTCGGCGAATCCGGCTCCGGCAAGTCCACTGTCGCCAACGCGATCATGGGCCTGCTGCCCGGCAAGGCGAACGTAAGCGGTTCGATCAAACTCGACGGCACCGAACTCATCGGCCTGCCGACGCGCGAATGGTACAAGGTGCGCGGCGCGCAGATCGGCTACGTGCCGCAGGACCCCATGCTCTCGCTCAATGAAGTGTGGACGATCGGCTACCATTTCCGCGAAACGATCAGCACGCATCATCTCGTCTCGCGCGAGGACGGCCGTGACGCGTGGCGCAAGCTCGCCGCCGACCGCCTGCGCGAAGTCGGCCTGAACGACGCCGAACGCGTGCTCAAGCAGTATCCGCACCAGCTGTCCGGCGGCATGCGACAGCGCGTGCTCATCGCGCTCGCCCTGCTCGCCCGGCCGAAGCTGATCATCGCGGACGAGCCGACCAGCGCGCTCGACGTGGTCGTGCAAAAGCAGATCCTCGACCTGCTCGAGGACCTGACCGACCGTCTCGGCTCGTCGTTGATCCTCATCACGCACGATCTTGGGCTCGTCGCCGACCGTTGTACGCGCGTAAGCGTGCTCTACCGCGGCGACCAGGTCGAAACCGGCTCGATTGACGAGGTGATCCGCGCGCCCAAGCAGGCGTACACGAAGCACCTGCTCGAAGCCGTGCCGAAGCTTTCCGCGATTCGTGACCGCAAGTTTGCTGACTTCACGGACGCGGAGAAAGTGCTCGAAATCCGCCACCTGTACAAGGAGTATCCGCTCAAGCAGTCCGGCTGGTTCTTCAACCGTCACGGCGCGAGCATCCTGCAAGCGTCCAACGATGTGAACCTGACCGTGCGCAGCGGCGAATGCCGGGCGCTCGTGGGTGAATCCGGCTCGGGCAAGTCCACGATCGCGAAGATCGTCATGGGGCTCGAGAAGCCGACCCGCGGCGACGTGATCATCCAGGGCCGCAACCGTTGGGACATCCGCGGCCAGGAACTCGACGAGCAGGCGCATCACATCCAGATCGTGTTCCAGGACCCGTACGCGTCGCTCGACCCGCAGTTCACCGTGCAGCGCACGCTGCTCGAACCGTTCGCCGTGCATCACCGCCAGTGGAGCGCCGACGAGCGCTACGAGCGGATTCTGCACCTGCTCGAACTGGTCGGGCTCGACGAGGACCTGCTCGGCCGCTACCCGGACGAGCTGTCCGGCGGCCAGCGCCAGCGTGTCGCGATCGCGCGTGCGCTCGCGCTCGAACCGGAGATTCTGGTGCTCGACGAGGCCGTGTCCGCGCTGGACGTGATCGTGCGCGCGCAGATTCTCGAAACGTTGCGCGACCTGCGCGAACGGCTCGGCCTGTCGATGCTGTTCATCACGCACGATCTGGCCGTGGTGGCGGAGATCGCCGATTCCGTGTCCGTGATCAATCACGGGCGGATCGTGGAGAGCGGTGCGGTGTCGGACGTGTTCCTGAACCCGCAGGACGACTACACGAAGGAGTTGCTTGCTTCGGTTCCGGGGCGCGCGGCGTTCTGATGGCGGTGTTGGCGGGAAGCCGGTTGTGCCGCAAACCGGTTGATGTCGGTTTGCGCTGGTTTGCGCCGGTCACGGTGCCGACTTGGGGTGCGTTGCGTGTCATTGTTGCTGGTAAGTCGGTCATGCTGGGGTTGATGTCACGCAGATCGCCTGTGTGGCGTGGCATTGCCCCCGGTAAGTCGATGGTACTGGGGTTGATGTCACGCAGATCGCCCGTGTAGCGTGGCTTCAACCCCGATAGGTCGATGGTACCGGGGTTGATGTCACGGTGGATGGATGATGGCGGCGTTCTGATGGCGGCGATCGCAAGACATTTGCAGTGAGCAGACACACGATGCGAATGCAAGCGGATGATCGTATAGTGGATGGTGGGACGTGCCAAAAGCGCGTTCTGACCATGCGGTTTGGCCATGCGTCCGACCTTTTGGATCCTGCGTTCGACGGGTCGGCGTGCCGGCCCCATCGCACCAACCATCGATCCCAAAAGGAGAAACGCCATGTACGACATCATTCGTCCGGTCGCATACGCCACCAACAACATCATCTGGGCCCCGGTCCCGGCCGCTCAGAACAATCATCCGATCAATCCCATCGCCGACCGGCGGTAGCGCCTCGGCTGAGGTGGTTCCCAAGCGCGATAATGCATGCGCGGCATTCCGTGGCGGGACCGTATCGGATGCCGGCACCAGCCAGTGACGGTCGATCCTCGGCAACGGTGATCTTCCATCCTCGGCCCCGTGCCGGCGAAGCTATTCTTCTCTCGCGTCGGCGAACACCGTCGTTCGCTGACGCGAGCCATTGCGGCGAGTGCGATATGGTGTAATTTGGTGTGCATTCGTGCACTTTAGTGTAACTTGGTGTAATTTAGTGCAATTTGATGTATCTTCATGTATAACGGTGTGCATACGGAAGGGCCAGCCAACCATCCCCGCACGCGCGTCAAAAGCCTGAGCATTAAACAAGTCTGGAAGGTCACCGCACCATGAACCCGTTCAAACCCACCGCTGGCAAGATGCCGCCGATTCTTATTGGACGTCAGTCGGTGATCGATGATTTTTCCGAAGCATTGGATAATGGAGTCGGTGCGCCGGGTCGCATCATGCTGGTGACTGGTCAGCGTGGTTTCGGCAAAACCGTCATGTTGACCGAGTTTCGCCGTATCGCCAAGGCTCGCAAATGGGAAACGATTGCGGAAACCGCATCGGAAGGCTTGGTCACCCGTCTTGTGCAAGCGTTGTCGCCGTCGGGCATGAAGTTGGAACAGGCGGATTTCAGCCCATCCGTCGGTATTGCCGGAGTTGCAACCGCCAGTCTTGGCCAGGCTCGGTTTTCCGCAGAATCCAACCCGTTGACGTTGCGCAATGCGTTGAATAAGTGCCTGTCCAGTCGGAAAGTTGGCAAGGGCAAGGGCGTGCTGATCACGATCGATGAAACGCAGGCCGCGTCTCGCGAGGATCTGGTTGCGATCGCCACGGCCATTCAGCATGTGACGGCCGAGAGTGATGAGAGTGATGTTCCGGAGGCTGACAAGAAGGGCGTGGCCATTGTGTTTGCCGGCCTGCCGTACATGGTGAACGATCTGCTTGACAATGAGGTGACGACGTTTTTGCGTCGCGCGATGCGCCGCGAGTTGGACAATGTGCCACTGCCTGATGTGAAGAATGCGTTTCTTGTGACGGTGGCCGCGTCCGGTAAGTCGATGAGCGAATCGGATGCGCTTGAGGCCGCGCGCAAGTCGGACGGGTACCCATACATGGTGCAGTTGATCGGATATTACATGTGGCAGTCAGCGCAGCGTCGCGGTTCGAGCGTGATTTCGTCGCAGGATGTCGAAACTGGATTGTCGGATGCGTTGCTGGCGTTCGACGACGCCGTTTGCGCGCCTGCGCTGGATGGCACGACCGGTGCGGAACGATTGTTTTTGCAGGCGATGGCGCAGGATGCGCCCGGTTCGACGCGGGTTGCCGATGTTGCGTCGCGTGTGCGTCGCAGTCGCAGTTGGGTGAGCAAGTATCGTGCGATTCTGATCAAGGACCGGCTGATCCGCCCGTCGGGGCACGGTGAGCTGGAATTTGCCGTGCCCCATTTGGGCGAGTATCTCAAGTCGCAGAACTGACGAAGTTAGTTCTTATGCCGAGCCGTTAAACGGACGATCCGATGGATCGTCTGTAGGTGAGGGGAGCGGCTGTGCCGCGACGGCTGCATAAGACTGACGAAATCAGTTCTTATGCAGCTTTTCGTTGAGTTCGATGCCGGTCTTGCGGTAGCGCGCTTCGATGCGTCCGTTGACGGAGTTGCGGATGAACAGGATGTTGTCCTTGCCGCTCAGGTCCGCGCCTTTGACCACGTCGAGCGGTTCGCCGGCCGCGACCTTGGCCTTGTCGTAGACGGTGACTTTGGTGCCGGCGGTCACGTACAGGCCCGCTTCGACGACGCAGTTGTCACCGAGTGAGATGCCGATGCCCGCGTTCGCGCCGAGCAGCGAGTGTTCGCCGATGGAGTTGCGCAGCTTGCCGCCGCCGGACAGGGTGCCCATGATGGATGCGCCGCCGCCGATGTCGGAGCCGTTGCCGACGACGACGCCCTGCGAAACGCGGCCTTCGACCATGGAGACGCCGAGCGTGCCGGCGTTGAAGTTGACGAAGCCGGCGTGCATGACGGTGGTGCCTTCGGCCAGGTGCGCGCCGAGGCGGACGCGGTCGGCGTCGCCGATGCGCACGCCGGTGGGGGTCACGTAGTCGATCATGCGCGGGAACTTGTCGACGGAGAGCACGTTGACCTGCGCGGCCGGCGCGGCGTGCGGCAGTCCGACTTGCGCGGCGAACGCTTCGGCTGCGGTGATGGCGGCGGATTCGACGTCGATCTTGCGCAGCGCGAAGTCGTCGACGGCGAACGGGCCGTAGTTGGTCCATACGACGTTGGCGAGCTGCGCGAAGATGCCGTCGAGGTTGAGCGTGTTCGGCTTGGCGAGTCGCTGCGAGAGCAGGTGCAGGCGCAGGTACGCGTCGGCCGCGTCGGCGATGGGCGCGTCGAGGTCGGACACGGTGAAGACGGGGATGCGGCGGACGCCGCGCGCGTCGGCATTGTCGTGCGCGAGTGCGCCGAAGTTGTGGTTGGGACGGTCGGCTTCGGCCGGGGCGTCGCCGAGAGTCAGCTGCGGATACCAGACGTCCAGCGTGGTGCCGGCTGCGTCGACGGATGCGAGGCCCCAGCCCCATGCGGTGCGTTCGTTTGCCATGAGTGTGCTCCTTATCGGTAAGCGTTGATGGTTCCAGCATAGATTGCGGCGTCGCCCGTGCGCCCGCCGCGCCTCACCCTCCGAACGCGCTGCGCGGTGTCGCGGTCCTTCGCCGGTTTTCGACTCTCGTGCATATGCATATGAACGCTGGTCGTCGTGCGCCTCGGGCCTGATGCCGCTTGTGAAATGTTTTATACTTTTTATAATTTATGAAATTTATGAAATTTGACGAATGAAGGGCGCCTTATGAACAAGACGAAACAGAATCCGTTCAAACCCGGTGCCGGCTATGCTCCGCCGCTCCTGATCGGGCGCGACGATGACATTGACGATTTCGTCGAAGGATTGGACAACGGCCCGGGGGCGCCTTCGCGTCTGATGCGTGTCACCGGAGCACGAGGCATCGGCAAGACGGTGCTGCTGTCGAAATTCGCCGAGGTCGCCAGTGCTCGGGGTTGGGAGGTCATTCGCGAATCGGCCTCCGAGGGATTGTGCGCCAGGCTGGTTGCGCAATTGCAGCCGCCGGCTCGGGGAAGGCATGATTTCACGCTGAATCCGAGCGTCAATGTGGCGGGGCTCATCGGGGGAAGTCTTGGTGCTTATCATTATGAGTCTCCTCAGCAGATGCCTTTGACGCTGGCCGGTGCCATGAGGGAACGAATCGGTCGACTGGAGAAACGAGACGCCGGCCTGCTCATCGAGATCGACGAGGCTCAGGCGGTGGATAAGAACGACATGATCGCCATAGCCAATGCCGCGCAAGCCATGAACGTGGAGAATCGGAATTACGCTCTCGTGTTCGCTGGACTGCCTTCCATGTCTTCCAAATGGCTGAACAATGATGCGACCACGTTCATGCGCCGTGCGGAGCCTCATGCTCTCAGGGATGTTCCTTTGTCTGCGGTGGCGGTATCGTTCGGGGATACTTTTGAAGGAACGGGCATGATCTTGGCTGGGGATCCTTTGCAAGCGGCCACGGAGGCCACGTTCGGATATCCTTTCATGATCCAGCTTGTTGGTTATTACGTTTGGAGTCAGGCGAGGAGGAATCATCCGGATGATCCTGAGGTCACCATCGAGGATGCTCAGGCAGGTATCGGCAAGGCTTTGACTCGTTTGGGCGAGACCGTTCATGGTCCGGAATTGGACGGGTTGTCGTCCGTTGATCGAACGTATCTGCTGGCCATGGCACAGGATGATGGGCCGTCCTCTACTTCCGTGATCGCCGAACGTCTCGGCAAGGGAGTGAATTATGCGGGCAATTATCGTGCCCGTCTGCTCGAAGCGCAGGTCATTGAGAACAAGGGATACGGAAAAGTGGATTTCGCTATTCCTTACTTGCGCGAGTATCTCCGAGAACATGCGGCGTTCTACCGGATGAGCGCCGAATCCGGCGAGTGACCGGCTCTTCATATCTCGGCGCGTATGTGCCGAGATTCCTGTTGTTTTTGGTATCACGCTATGCGCGATGCCATGTTGTCGTGAGACTGCGAGGTAGTGCAATCTCAATATCGCGTTGCTGCGCGATGCGATCGGAATCGCGCCGTCACGCGATACTGTGCCGTCAGCGGCAGCGGTAGCTGCCGCCACGATAAGTGTTCGACGCACTGCGATGCTGGCGGAGCCTCGGCCCCCTCGGCTGAGGGGGCTGTCAGCCGCAGGCTGACTGGGGGAGCGTCCGCGGCACACCAGTGCTGCCAACAACACAGCATCGCGCGCAGCGCGATTCCGCTATCCAACGGAATCGTCCATATCAGATTCTCGCACCAGTGTTGCCGCCCATCTCACTCCCTGACCATGAATAATACTTGCATTTTGCAAGCGTAATCAAGACACGCCGATGGTTGGGGTATCTTTCGGCGGCGTATTTCCGCCATTGTTAACGATGCCTTTTCTTGCAATCTTCTAGACTGATGTTTCCTTGATTTGCAGACTGAAAGCGTTCGCAGTATGGTTGGGCATCAAGGAGATGCGGTAGGCAGACAGTGACCATCGCAGGTGAGGAAGTTTTCATCTCCACAAGAGATGAAGTACCAATCTTGCAAACGTATGCCGGCCGTGGTTGGACAACAACCGACCATCGGACGACATGCACGGTCCAACGTCAACGCCGACGCATCGACGCACAACAAGAACGCGCTTCGCAGCGGTCGCGCGTTCGGGCTGACAGCAGAACAAGCCGAGGGCGGCAGAGCGAATCGAAAGCCCGGAGGAGAGAGCAATGCAGGGATTCACAACCCGTACCGTGGCAGGGACCTACACCCGTCGCCTAGCCGCGTCCGCCCTCGCCATCTCCATGATGCTCGGCACCGCCCTTGCCGGCATCATCACCGCCCCCATCTCCGCCTACGCCACCGACAGCACCAGTGGTTCCGACGCAGCTGGTCTGTGCACGCCCACGAACATCAACCTTGGCGACGACATCACGAAGAGCACCACCGACACCGGTGTGGCCACATATGTCGGCCGCGATATGTATATCGGTGCAAACAATAACAACAGCGAATATCTGGAAGACGGCAATGCGCCTGACGGTTCATACGCAGTGGAGGCCGAAGGCCTGACTGTTGTCAACGGCAAGCTGGCAATGAACCCCCTGAACAACAGCTGGCGCATCAAAGATAACGATGGCAATCGGAACTCCGCTGGTTTCCGCTTCGGTACCGTTGGCTTTGGCGCGCAGTTCCGCCCGAAGAGCGGTGCCGCCTTGGTTGTCGGCGGCAAGAATTCCGCCATCAAGAACATGCGAACCGGCAACGTGAACACCAATGTCGGCGCGTGGACTAAGGGTGCATGGACCGGCCAGTCTGCGGAATGGAAATCTAAGGACAACTACGACGTCAACACCTCCAGCCCTGCATACACGTCGCAGATCGTCGGCACGATGGGCAAGTGGCAGTCCGATAACAGGCATGATGCGGTGGTTGGCCAGCAGAGCCACTGGTACAAGGATGATAACTCCGATAACAAGTCGTATGACGAAGCGATGAAGGTCACCGGCACTGATGACGACAACAAGTCGTACACCAACAACTATTCGGACTACAACGAGACAATCGATACGCTGTCCAAGACTCTGGCACTGGGTAACACCGCCGGTGCCAGCGCGAGCGAGAGCAACGATGGCAGCAAGAAATCATTGAACGGCGTATGGCGCGGCAAATACAACTGGGATGTCAGTGATCAGTGGGCTTCCTATGGCTTCCAGTTCAATGGAGGCCAGACCGAAAAGGTCATCACGTTCAACGGTGACAACAAGTCCTCGATGCAATTTTTCAGTCTTCCCGCATCGATGTTGTCTGGTGATCAGGGCATTTCGTTCGAGTTCACGAACATTCCCGCCAACGCGTCCGTGGTCATCAACGTGACCGGTGCGAACAACAGCGAAATCACATTCCGTAACGGTTGGCGTGTGTGGTGGAACGGCACTGACGTGTCGGAGGGCTACCGTACCAAGGCCGGCGACGAGGTCAAGAACAAGTACGCGCACGCCGCGCAGTCGGTCATATGGAACTTCGCTGACGCTTCGAAGGTTACGATTCTCGGCGGCAAGGGTACTGGCACGCTCACGATCAAGAATGTCCAGCAGGTCGACGTCAACGAGAACAAGGCGACCGATAACGGAACCTACAACAACGTCACCACCACAGACGATCCTGCCGCCGCCTTCCTTGGCAGCATCCTCGTACCGAACGGCAGCCTCGAATCGCACGTGAGCACGAACGGCCGTGTGTGGGTCGGCGTGGACTTCTCCATGTACAACCCGGAGAGCGCTACGATCAAGATCAACGGCACCGAGTTGAAGACCTCCGAAGGCAAGACCACATCCGTGATCAACATGGATCAGGAACGTCACAACCTTCCTTGGTCTGGCAACTTTACCCAGAACTGCGCGGTGATCGGCTGGAACAAGGTCGATGCGAACACTCAGCAGAAGATCGGTGGCTCCGAATGGGGTATTTACAAGACTGAGGCTGAGGCAAAGGCCAACCAGAACGCCTTGCTGGTGGTCGATGACAACGGCAGCAACGATTCCGATTACACAGAAGGTGTGATCACCGTTCGCAACCTCATGCCGAATGCCACCTACTACATCAAGGAGCTGAAGGCCCCGGACAACTACACGGCTTCCGATACGGTGTACGAGATCAAGGCCGGAGCCGGCGGCGAAACCATCTACAAGCCGACGGCAGGCGAAAACATCGCGAACACCCCGTCCGGTGCATCCGTCCGCTGGGCCAAGTACGAGAACGGCGACAAGAACAAGACCCCGTTGCCCGGTTCCGAATGGCAGCTGACTAAGAAGGGTACGAACAGTCCCAACGACGACGAAACGTGGACGATCAAGGACAACACCCGTTCCCTGATCAAGGTCGACATCCTCAACGCGTCCACCAACGCCGACGCGGGCGCCACGCACTCGATGAACCAGTCTTCGAGCGTGCACTTCAAGGCCAAGATCACTTATCGTGACAACACCACAACCGACAACGACAGCGACGTGACCTGGACATCCAGCAACGAAACCGTCGCCAGCGTCACCGCCGACGGCGTGGTCATCGCCAAGCAGCCCGGCACCACGGTCATCAAGGCCACTGCCGTTGCGGACGACACCAAGTCTGACTCGATCACCGTCACTGTCAGCAGCGTCAGCGTGACCGGCATTACGATTAAGAACGGCAATCAGGTCGTGGCTGCGAACAGCACGCTGGACATGGCGAAAGACGGCAGTCTCCAGCTGGACGCCGTCGTCGAATCGCAGAGCGGCACCACAGTATCCGCGCTGTGGGAATCATCCGCCCCGGACGTGGCAACGGTCACTGCAAACGGTCTGATCAAGGCCGTATCCGTGGGCGTATCAACCATCACCGTGTACGCCGGTGACAAGCAGACGTCGGTCGTCGTGCGCGTCACCGACAGTACCGAAACGCTCGTGTACGTCAAGAAGAGCGTCGTGCTCAAGACGTATCCGAACTGGGGTGACGATTACTACATCGGCTACGGCAGAACTGGTGCGGCGTGGTCGTACGCGAAGATGACGGCCAGCGAGTGCAACGACGACTGGATGTATGTGAGTATTCCCCGTCAGGGCAACGATACGGCGTTCAAGATCGTCAATCAAGGCAACAACAACGCCGGCGGCTCATGGTATCCGGCCGGTACCGGTTCGGACATCAAGTTCAACAGCCGTGCGGTCATCGTGCTGGACGGTAGCAACGCCTCCGGCACCGACGACATGCCCGACTGCACGGTGCGCGCGACGACGAGGACTGCGGCTGCCGGCATGGACGATGCGCAGGCTGATGCCGCCGACGATGCCGACGATGCTGCGACCGTCGAGAATGCCACTGATGCGGTGATCGCTGACGTTGACGAGACGAACGCGGCTGAGACGACTGCCGAGCGGATGACTGACGCTGCAGAAACGGATGCCGGTCAGCAAGACGGGAAGGCCGTTGCGTTCGATTGCTCTGCGACCGGATACCTGTGCGACATCGACCCGGCCTCCGGTATGTTCCGCGTCAAGGATTTGGCCGACGGTACGTACGAGCTGAAGGAAACCGTCGCTCCGAACGGCTACACGCTGAACACCACCGTGTACAAGTTCACCGTCGTCAACGGTGTGCCGACTTGGGACGGTGACCAGGCTGGACTGGTGAACGGCGTCATGTACATTGACGACAAGCCGACCGAAGTGACGTGGTACAAGCAGGATGCGAAACACTCCTTCGCGCTCGCCGGTTCGCAGTGGAAGATTCAGCTCAGTGGCGGCACCGCGATCTACTGCGTTGCCGATGACAATGCGACCGTCGATACGTCCGCTTGCTCCGGAACCACGTTGCAGGATGTGGCCGATACCGTGGCCGGTACGATCACCGTCAAGAAGCTGCCCAAGGGCACGTACACACTGACGGAAACCGTGGCTCCGACCGGTTACGACAAGCTGAGCGATTCGTATACGTTCAAGGTTGACGATTCCGCGTCGACCGTGCAGATCGACGACCTGACCGGCAACAAGATCGACAACTCGCTGACTCCGGTCGAAACCGAGATTCCAGTGAAGAAGTCGGTGACCGGCGGAAGCTGGCCGACCGGTTCGGATGGCCAGCCGGTGGCGTTCCAGTTCAAACTGGAGAAGTACGGGAACGATACGCAACAGGCAATCCCGACTCCGACCAACTGCAGCAACGCTCCGTCCGCTGACATTGAGCACGGAACCGCTTGCGTGATCGATGTTAAGCCCGATGAAACCGGCAAGTTCACTGCGGATGGTGTGTTCAAGGGACTGCACTTTAACGCCAACAACCTTGGTGCGGATGCGAGCAATAAATATGCGAACACGTACACGTACAAGATCACTGAGGTGAAGCCGGCTAACGCGGATCCGTTCATCGAGTATTCGCAGGCCGTGTACAAGGTGGTCGTAACGGTCGAGCAGGCCAAGGATTCGTCCGGCAAGTGGGCCGGCTTGAAAGTGTCGTACACGATGACTCGTGAAAAGACCGATGCCGGTACCTCTGTCGAAGGCGCGAATGCGACCGTCGGCTCGTGGAATTCGGATCAGTCGAACAACGCGAATGGCGGCGAGACTGCCAAGCCAATTGCCACGTTCACCAACAACATTTACGGCCCCGAACTGCCGGCAACCGGCGGCGAGGGTACGGCGATGTTCCTGCGAGCGGGTTCGTTCGCAGTCCTCGTGGCGACGCTCGGCTTGGCCTTCATGGCAAGGAGGCGTCGCTCATGACTGGTTCTTCTCCGAAGGGAGGCGCCCCATAGCCTTCCCTTTCTCAAGTCCAGGGAGCCCCGCTGTCGCGGCGTGGTCTCGCCTATCGGCGAGTCTGTGCTGTCAGCTCGCCTACCGGCGAGCAGTCGCCGCTCCCTACATAACTCAAAACCCCTTCTGAAGCTGGCGGAGCTCTCGGCCCCCTCGGCTGAGGGGGCTGTCAGCCGGAGGCTGACTGGGGGAGTGTTCACCACTCCACAATCCCAGAAATCCTCCTCAAGCCACAGAACCAGGTGGGAAAACTTCAAGCGTTACGGAACGCCCGACTTCCCGCCACCAATCAAGTTTTCATAACTTAACCCAATTCAAATCAAGGAAGATCACTCAAAGGAGTAATCATGAAGAAGTTAGGCAAGGCCCTGTTGGGTCTTCTCGCGGCCGTGGCGATGCTCGTCACCGGCCTCGTCGCCCCCACCACCGCCTTCGCGGATGATGAGACGTCTGCGGCTACCACCAAGTATTCCATCACCATCAACAACACGGTGAAGGGCTACACCTACAAGGCGTATCAGGTGTTCTCTGGCACCCTGTCTACGGAGAGTGGCAGGCAGACCCTGTCCGACATTGAGTGGGGCGATGGTGTTGATGGAACCGAACTGCTGAAGGAGCTGACGGGCCTCGATAAAGATACCAAGGATACGAACCTCGCCAAGCTGCTGCTCACCAAGACCGAGGGTGAAGGCGATCAGGAAAAGACCGTTACGTACAACCCGTTCAAGGACGCTAAGGACGCGAAGGATGTAGCTAAGGTTCTCAGCGGCCAGACCTCGACGGTTGACAAGACTTCCGAGTTCATGCAGGCGTTCGCCAAGGTTGTTGGCAAGCACCTCAACAACAAGACGGATGAAACCGCGGGTACGACTGACAAGGGTCATGAGAGCTCTCCGGTTCTGAGGGATGAGAACAATCAGGACGGTGACATCACCGGTTACAGGATCTCCGGTCTTGACGCCGGTTACTACATCGTGCTGAACACCACTGTGCCGGGCAAGGATGCTACCGGCGAGGATGTGAACGATGAGAACTCCAAGTCCGCCTACACTGAGTTCATCCTCCAGCTCGTCGCCGACGTCAATGTGGCTCCGAAGAGCGAAGTGCCGACCCTGACCAAGAAGGTGCAGGAGAAGAACGATTCTGCCGCCGAGTCTGATAAGTCCACTCCGAAGAACCCGACCGATTGGCAGGACGGCGCCGACTACGATGTGAACGACAATGTCCCGTTCCAGCTGACCGCGACCCTGCCGAAGGATGCGACCCGCTTCGCCGCCTACGAGAAGTACCACCTGACCTTCCACGATAAGCAGAGCGTGGGCTTGACCTTCAACGACGACGCTAAGCTGACTCTAAAGCACGACGTCACCACTAAGACCGATGCAGGCGAGAAGACCGAGACCAAGGAAACGGTTATTCCTGCCAAGGGCACGAAGGACGGCGTCGAGCACACCAACTACACCGTGACGTGGTCTGGTGCTACCAAGGATGCCGATAAGACGACCGACGGTGATACCTTCGACATCGCCTTCAAGGACGTCAAGGATCTTTACGATGCTAACGGTGACAAGATTGAGGTTGCCGCTGGTGACCGTATCGTGGTTGACTACACCGCTAAGCTGAACGACAAGGCCGTCATTGGTAAGCCGGGCAACCCGAACGAGGCCCGCCTCACCTACTCCAACAACCCGAACAATGAGGGTGACGGCGAGTCCGGTCACACTCCGTGGGACAAGGTCACCGTCTTCACCTTCACCATCGAAGCCAACAAGGTCGGCGAAGATGGAACGACCTCGCTGAAGGGTGCCGGCTTCACCCTGTACAAGTGGGAGAACACTGCAAAGAAAGGTGAAACGGCCAAGTTCGGCTGGAAGGAAGTCTCCGTGATCGCTCCGGTGTATAAGAAGGCTACCGATACTACGGATGCGGATCATAAGGATGCTGACGGCAACCTGCTCGACGACGATGGCAACAAAGTAGTTGATGAGGACAAGACGCCGACCACATTCACGTGGAAGCAAATCGACTCTGGCACCTACAAGCTCGAGGAAAGCACCGTCCCGCTCGGTTACGACAAGGCTGAAGACCAGTACTTCGTGGTCGAAGCCACCTACGACACCGATTACGACAACAACGACGCTGACAAGAAAGAGCTGGATCCGGAAGATCTGACGCTGAACATCTACAAGGGCACTGTCACCACTGATGACAAGGGTAATGTGACCGCTGTGACCAAGGGCGACAAACTGAACACCGAGAAGACGGATGCTTCTTGGAGCATCAAGGATGAAGTGATCAAGGAAACCGGTAAGGGTTCTGTCACTCACCAGCAGGCCATCGCTTCCACGACCATTGTGAACAAGAAGGGTTCCAGCCTTCCTGAGACCGGTGGCATGGGCACGGTGATCCTCTACGCTCTCGGTGGTGCGTTCGTCGTCGCCGCGGGCCTGTGGTTCGGTCTGCGTCGTCGCTTCTCCAACCGCTGAATAGTGGTCTGATGATCCTCGTTTGAGGATTTCCTAAGGGTTCTTTGCTTCGCCTCGCTGTGAGGCGGGGCGAAGCAAAGAGTCTCTCTGTTTTCTTGGGATCTCTGTGGGGAGACGTATGTTGGCTAACGCAAACGGTGATCGTGAGAGCGGTCATAGCGTGAGAGCGTTGGGGGCGCGCTGGGTGACGAGTGTCCTTGCAGCGGTCTGCTCACTGGCTCTTTTTGTAACGGGTTTTGCTGTGGTGTTTCCTGTGTCTACCGCGTATGCGGAAGATAAGGGGAGTATCACGGTGAACTATCAGGATGATGATGCTCCCATCGTTGGGGCTCAAGCTCATCTTTTTCATGTGGCCGACTGGAATGATGCTAATAATGGGTTCACGCCGACTTCCCAGTTCAAGGATTATTCCGTGGATTGGAATGTGTTTGGTGCGGATTCTGAGACGTTTCGTCAGTTGGCTGAAACGCTTGCCGGGTACATTTCCCGCGACAGCTTGAAGTCGCAGGCCGATCAACTTACAGACTCTACTGGCACTGCGGTGTTCAATGGTCTGTCGCGGGGATTGTATCTGGTGACGGTTGACGCTTTCGATGGTGACTCGCTTACCTGTAAGGCTTCTTCCACTCTGGTGGTGTTGCCGTCTGATTCGGGTTCGTTGGATGTGACGCTTCAGCCGAAGACCGAATGCAGTCCGAAGCCTCAGACTCCGGAAGAGAAGAAGACGAAGCTCAAGGTCACCAAGGTTTGGAAGAACGATGGTGACGGTGAATCCCGTCCCGCCAAGGTCACGGTTCAGTTGCTTCGTGATGGGGAAATCTATGACGAGGTTTCGTTGAACGAGGCGAACGATTGGACGCATGAGTGGTCTGATCTTCCCGCTGAGCATGAGTGGCGGACCGTGGAGAAGGTGGTTGCTGATCATTACACGGTGTTGGTGGATCGTGAGAACACTGAGGTGTTGGTCGTGAACACGTATCAGCCGGGTGATCATGATCATCACGGTCACGAGGATAAGAAGGAGCATAAGGGCAAGAAGCCTGCTGAGACTGGTTCGAATGTGTCGACTGTTGCGGCTTGTGCGGTTGGCTTGTCTGGGGCTGGGTTGGCTGTCCTGCGAGTCCGTCGTAAGCATCAGGCGAATAACTGAAGAGTGTGCTGATTCGAGTATTAGGGTAGTGGTTTTGCGCTTTGCGCGTTGGAATCGTGCTTCGCACGATGCTGTTTGATTGGCGGCCTGCGGCCGCGACGCTCCCTCAGTCACGCTTCGCGTGACAGCTCCCTCAGCCGAGGGAGCCGAGAGCTCCGCCAGCTTCAGAAGGTTTTTCTGGGTTGGAGGTTGAGCTTTGGTAACCGGGGTGGTTGTGGTGGCCTGGCAGGCTCCCTCGGCTGAGGGAGCTGGCCGCCGTAGGCGGACTGAGGGAGCGTCGCAGCACGCTAGTGCTGCCAACGGCACAGTATCACGCGTTAGCGTGATTCCGTTACACGGAGCGCAAGCGGAGTGATCGCAGCCATAGGCCGCTGGCAGCACTGCATCGCACTCAGTGCGATTCCGCGCGCGAAGCGCGAAGCCGCAACTCCTATTTACCTGAATCAGCCTGAATGTAATGCTTCCCGCGGTGATGGTTGGAGTCGGTGTCTGGAATCGTGCGCCGGGCACTGGTTTTGATCAAACCGAGGGACTACTTCCTGAAAGGGAGTTCCTGTTTCGGCTGTGAGGCTGGAACGAATAATTGAAGTCTTGATGGCATGAATGGGCGTGGGGACTCACATTCCTCACCTCTCTTCACCTCGTGAGTGCTCATGTTCTCCTATCCATCCCATCGCCCGTATAACAACAAAACAGACCTTCCCTGATCGTTCGTTACTCCTATTCCAACGGTCGGGGAGGGTCTTCTCTCGTATCTCACTCGCACTCGTTGCTCGTGGAAAGGACAGTGGATATGGCTGCTCGTAGTCGGAAGCGGAAGCCGATTGACGTGATTTCCACGATCATTTCCGCGTTTTTCGCGGTGGTGCTTGTGGTTGGGATCGGGCTTCTTGCGTATCCGTCGGTGGCGGATTGGTGGAATCGGATGCACCAGTCTCGCGCGGTGGCCACGTATATCGAACAGACCGAAGACCTCAGCAAAGCAAAGAAGGCCGAGATGTTGAAGGCCGCCCGCGAATACAATGCGAAACTGCCTTCGATTGCGGATCGTTGGCGTTTGACTGATGAGCAGAAGCAGGAGTACGAGTCGATCCTGGATGTGTCGGGTACCGGCATCATGGGCTACGTCACCATCCCGAAATTGAAGGTACGGTTTCCGGTTTACCACGGTACGGATGAGGGCGTGTTGCAGATCGCGATCGGCCACTTGGAAGGCAGTTCGCTCCCCGTGGGTGGGGCGACGACTCATGCTGTCGTCTCGGGGCATACTGGTCTTCCCAGTGCGAAGCTGCTGACCGGTCTCGATACTCTGGTGAAGGGTGATACGTTCGCGTTCCACGTGTTGGATGAAACCTATACGTATCAGGTCGACAAGATCAGCGTGGTCCTCCCGAATGAACTCGACAATCTCGCTATCGAGGATGGCAAGGATTACGCGACCGTGGTCACCTGCACCCCGTATGGGGTGAATACGCATCGTCTGTTGGTGCGTGGTCATCGTATTCCTAATCCGAGGACTCCGGATACGACCGACTATGACACTCCGGTGCGTACGTACACGACGGCCATCGTCTCGGTCGCGGCAACCGTATTCATCCTCGGCCTTATCATCGTCCGCTGGCTCATCGTACGCCGCCGTCGCCCACGCGGCGGACACTCCACCGGAATAACAAGCAAGCTGGGTACTGCCACTGTCTCCGACAATAATGGCGTCGCGTCATAATACGAAGAGCCGATTTACAGACAGAATGACATGTACAACGGGAGGGAACGGCGGTTTCCTTCTCGTGTGGCCGGTCGGGGATACAGCACGTATTCGGTGCCGATGCGACCGGCGAACTTGACGGCGAATTTATCAAGCGAGATGGTTGAATACCGTTTGCCGGACTTGACCTCGATTGGACTGATACGTGGCTTCATGGCCGCATCCGGGTACGGGCGCACGATGAGGAAATCAATCTCCATGCGTTCCTCCCGGACGTTGGATGCCTTGGAATAGAAGTAGAGATCATGCCCCGACGCCGCAAGCTGCTGCGCGACGGCGTTTTCGGCCAACATGCCCTCATTGACTCCGTCCGCGCCAAGCAGCACCTGACGGTACACGTCAGGCATGGACGATCCGCTGGCGGAAAAAGCCATAGTGGACAGCAAACCCGTATCGGCCATATAGCATTTCACCGTGGATTCATCAGCGCTAAGCGCAAGTCCCAGCGACGGATCCTCCGCCAACACGCATAGGTTGACCGTCGCCGCTTCACGCAGCCACGCGAACGCCGTCATAAAATCACGTGATCGGGAGCCGTTCTCAACCTGCGTGTACACCAAACGCTTCTCATGCTTCGATAACTGCCCGGGAATGGCATCAAACACGGCACGAATGCGTTTGGCGGCCAAATCACCGTATTTCTCGATATCCTCCCGATACAACTTGAGCACCATACGTTTCGCGCGATCAGCTGCCGCCATATCACGGGACGGCGTGTACGCCGCAACGGCCTGGGGCATGCCGCCGACCAGCATATACTCGCGCCACAGTCGCCCAGCCTTGCGGTGAAGCGCATCCGGCATCGCCGTATCCGCATCAAACGAATGCCGAATCATCGTGGCAAGCGCGGTTTCTCCCATCGCCCACAGAAACTCCTCGAAATCCATAGGCCCCATAGTCATGGACTCCTCCTCGGACGGGATGAGAATGTCCTTGACGTTGGCGTTGATCGAGATGAGCGATCCCGTTTCGATGTAGTCGAAACGACCATCGGCCACAAGATGTTTGATGAACTCGCGCGCCGGCGGGAACAGCTGCACTTCGTCGAAAATCACCAATGATTTACGACGGACCAGATTGACGCCGAACGCCGCGCTCAGGTACAGAAAGAAGCCATCCAAATCATTGCGCATGTCAAGGAACGTCTGCTTGAACTCGTCGGTGACGCGCGTGAAATCCACCAGCACGTACGAGTCGTACTCATTGCGGGCAAACTCGACGGCGACGGTGGACTTACCCACACGACGTGCCCCCTCGATGAGCATGGCGGTATGTCCGGCGCTTGTCTTCTTCCACTCGAGCAACCGGTCGTATGCCTTCCTGCGGAACATGTCAACTCCTTGCATTGCACGTTTCTAAGGTTTAAGCATACCACTGGATTGCACGTTTCTAAGGTTTCGTGTGGTGCTGAGATTGCACGTTTTTGAGGTTTCGCAAGGTGAGAAAATCACACGTTTTTAAGGGTTAGCGATGCCCTGAGATTGCACGTTTCTAAGGTTTCGCGGCATGCACGTGACGTTTTGCCCCTGCATAGGACTGCGGGAAGTCTGCGGAAAGTCAGAACAATGACGGATTGCGGTTCAGATATTCAGCGGGGGAGAGGGCCTCGACTGGCGAAAGCGCGAAATCCTTCACGTTGTTTGTGATGATATGCGTCGCATGATCCCGTTCTGCGATCGCGGCGACGAAACTGCCCTCCGTGTCCTTAAAGCCATAAGACAGACCACGCAGTATCGCCGTCTCGTCCAGCGCTGCAACATGGGCGAGCCCTAGGCATAAAGACAAAGCCTGGCGGGCCTTGTCTCGGCTTTTAGTGTTCGCTTCCACGATATAGGCGATGGTTGCGGCGCTATGCGCCGGCATCAGCAGCTCGAAACCCTCTCGCGACGACAATGCCAGAATCTGGGCCGATGCGTCGCACAATGGTTCACGTTCCAGTATGACGTCCAAAAACACATTGGTGTCGACAACCAGTCGCTGCATCAGTGCTTCTCCATCAGGTGACGGCGATAATCCGATTCGTCAGTCGGTCCGCGGCCGATGCCCATAAGGGCGCGCACGGACGGTGGCAATGTTTCGCGCTCTCCTGTCGGAGCTGCAAGCGAGTACAGATACGATTCCACGATCGACGACAGCGTGCGTCCCTGCCGATGTGCGTAGGCCTTTCCGTTTTCGATGGCCCTCTCGTCGACGCTGAGCGTGAGTTTGGTCATGACAAACCTCCTATACGTATACAAAGCATATTGTATACGTATATCGTTGATCTGGAAACCACGTCTGAACGGGAGTGGTGCGAATGTCGCTGCTGAACCAACTCTTCATGACACCACTGTGTTCGGCACACTGAAAATGAGGCAGCCAATATATGCTGCTTTTTAGCATGATGAAAATCATTAAGGACGGCGAATGAGACTGCATCCTCGCGAATCCACCGACGCATACGGGCTCTTCGCATTTTGGTGTGTATGGGCGTTGTCTGGTGGTGTCGGAATCACGCTGTCGCGTGATGCTGTGTTGCTGTGAGATTGCGCTCGCGTGCAATGCTATGTTTCCCGACGACGGCTCAGCCGCCGCACTTGCGAGTGTTCAACGCATCACGATGCTGGCGGTAGCCTCGGCCCCCTCGGATAGGCCGAGCCGTTAAGAAAACAGTCCAGTGGACTGTTTTTAGGCGAGGAGCGAGCGATAGCGAGCCAGCAAGCAGTCAGCCGAAGGCTGTCCGTAATTGCAGGTTGCTGTCAGCCGCAGGCTGACTGGGGGAGCGTCCGCGGCACGCCAGTGCCGCCAACAAGCACAGCATCGCGCGCAAGCGCGATTCCAATACCTTTGGACTGCGCGACCCGCCACACAGCTCAACCACACCACAATGCAAAGAGCCCAGAGCCCATAATGTGCCGTTCCCACCCACACCACGTCCGGCAGGCACGACGGATCGGTCCCGTCGAATACCGGGTGTGGGTATAAACGGGTCATTTTCCATATAAGAAAACCGGATCGAAGATCGGATCCGTGCCGAGTGTGGGTGGAAATCGGATCATTTGGTCTGATGATCGTGGTGATGATCGTGGGCATATCCGGTTCATATACGGGAGCGTGGGCATAAACGGGTCATTAAACACGCTCATAAGCCGCGTACATATACCGTCCATGCCCACACTCTCAGCTACACGCCATCGGTCAACAATCCTTACACGCCAAAATACGAAGAGCCACTCTGGTACCGGTTCCTAAGCACTCACACCCTGCGCTGGCAACGGCAAACCCTAATCGGCCGATACATCGTCGACTTCTACTGCGCGAAAGCCAAGCTTGTGGCCGAACTCGACAGTGAAGGCCACACTACACGTTGGAGCAACAAGCGAAATGAAGTGGCCTGATTTTTGTTCCGTCTCTGCTATGAGACGGCTTGTGCCATCTGCTTTTGATAATACTCGTTCTCGACCTGTTCCGGTGTCCTGTAGCCCAGGGAGGCGTGCAGTCGCTTCGAGTTGTACCACGAGACCCACCGCATCGTCGCATACTCCAGCTCGGCCACACTCCGGTAGGGCTTGTTGACCCAGATCAGCTCGCGTTTGTACGTGTTGTTCGTGCGTTCCGCCAGCGCGTTGTCGTACGAGTCGCCGACCGTGCCGGTCGAGGGGAGCATGCCCGCGTCAGCC
>NZ_JGYN01000015.1 GCF_000741165.1 Bifidobacterium biavatii DSM 23969
TCAACATCCTGCTGACCGGCGCCACAGGCAGCGGCAAGAGCTGGCTCGCGTGCGCGATCGTCAAACAGGCATGCCGGAACTCCTACCGATCCCTGTACACGCGCATGCCCGACCTCGCCGAACAGCTCGACACCGCCACAGGCAAACCAGCCGGCGTGCGCAAACTCGTGCGCAAATACAGCACGTACACGCTGCTCGTATTGGACGAATGGCTCCTCGACAAACCCGACGAACGCATGCGCTCCTTCCTTCTGGAAATCATGGAACACCGCTACGACACCGTCAGCACCGTGTTCGTCACCCAGTACCCCGTCAAGGACTGGCACGAACGACTCGGCGGAGACGTGACCGCCGACGCGATCATGGACCGCATCGTCCACAACGGCATCACCATCAACACCGGCGAATACAACATGCGCCGACACCACGCACACCCAACCACAACCAACTAACCAACAACAATCAAAACCAGCCGGTGGCCCCCAACCAAACGGCCGCCGGCCCTCAACCCCAATACCCCTGGCCTCCACCGACAATAACCAATGGCCCCCACGCCAACAAATACTCAACTGTCACGATTCACCAATCTGAGTGGTCCGAGCAAAGAAACCTAAAACCTGATAATGGCCTGATTCCAATGATTTCGAGGTGAACCAAGATGACTGGCCCGAACCAGGAACCCCCGAATCCCAATAGGATGTCGCAGATTCAAATCCTGTCAGCCCGACAGAAACGGTGTAATTCCAATGTTTTTGAGACCGTGGGATTTCGTCTTCGCCGTTATCGGGTACATTGTTGGCCCGTCGTTCTGTTCAACGGTCGTAGTATTCGCGGTATCCATTGTTCCGGGTTGCGGTAGGGGTATCGTCATGACCGTTGGTCCTGTGCCGGATACAAGGTTTGGTGCGGGAGGGAGAAAGGAAGGATCGGCATATGGTCACGTCGCATCGCAGTCGGGTGGTGATCGCCGGCACGGGAAGCGTCGGCGCCGCGACCGCCGGTGCCATCGTGCTGCAGGGATTGTGCGACGAACTGGTGCTCATCAACCACAATCCCGACAAGGCGTCCGGACTGGCCATGGACCTCATGGACGGCTCCGACTACACGGGCCGGTTCGTTTCCATTCGCCGCGGCGACTGGGCCGACTGCCGCGACGCCGACATCGTGATCGTCACGGCCGGGCCGAAGCCAAAACCCGGCGAGACGCGGTTCCAGGAGCTCGGCGCGGCCATCGACATCGTTGATCCGATTCTGTGCGCCATCCGCGACTCCGGATTCGACGGCATCCTCATCATGGTCTCCAATCCGGTCGATGTGCTCAGCTGGTTCGCATGGAAGCGCACCGGACTGCCACGCGCGCAGGTCATCGGCTCCGGCACGGCGCTCGACACGTCCCGCATGAAGGCGATCATCGGTGACATCACCAGACTCGACCCGCGCATGGTGTCCGGCTATGTGATCGGCGAACACGGCGACTCCCAGTTCGTGCCATGGTCGACGGTGTCGTTCGTCGGCAAAAGCTTCACCCAATATCTGCAAGACAACCAGTCTCGTTATGCGGATATCACGCTGGACGGCATCGAGGAGTGGACGCGGCGGCGCGGCCTACTCATCAAGTCGCTGCGCGGCGGCACCAGTCAGGGCATCGCTGCTACCGTGGCCGGACTGGCGCGCACGATTCTGTGGGACGAGCGGCGCGTGGTTCCCGTTTCCACGCTGATCGACGGCGAATACGAATACGACGAGCACGACGTGTTCCTGAGCCTGCCGGTCGCGTTGAACGCCGACGGCGTGGGTGATTTCGTCGACCTGCATCTTGATGAGAGCGAGCTGTCCAAGTTCCATCGGTCCGCGCGTATCGTGCGGGAGCATTGCGCGATGATCGCCGACCGTCTGTAGGAGGCCGCTTGGCTGGGATGATGCTTGTGCGCATCCGCGCATACCGATCGGAGGACGCCGCCGCGACGATGGATGTATTCCGTCGCGCCGTCACCGGTACCGCATCGCATGATTACGACGACGAACAGATACGTGTGTGGGCCGGCCATACCGGCACGCCGGCGCAGTGGGATGCACGACGGTCGGCCGTGCATACATGGGTCGCGGAGACGGCGAATGACGGTCTGCCGGTCGTCGGCTTCATCGACGTCGACAACATCGGATACATCGACATGCTGTTCGTCGACCCGGCGGCCGCGCGTCGCGGCGTCGCCTCGCGGCTGCTCGATCATGCGGAACGGTACGCGGCGGCTAACGATATCGCGGAACTCTCCGTCCACGCCAGCATCACCGCACGGCCGTTCTTCCTACGTCACGGTTTTGACGAGATCGCCGTCCGGCATCCGCATATCGGCGACGTTTCATTCGTCAACTACCTCATGGCGAAGGATGTCCGGTTCCTGGGATTGCGCTCGGAAAATCCCGGGAACCAGACCATGTTCATATGAACATGCATATGCGCGCCATACTGCGGCTGACCCGTCGCCGTAATGTTCGCTGTTGTGTGGTTTGCCGGTTCCCTGGATGAAGCGGCCCAATCCCGGGAACCGGGCCCATACAGAAATCCTGTATTGCAGATTGCCATGACGCGGCATGCGGCAAACAATTGAGGTATTGCATCCGATGCGGGAAAGGAACGAACCATATCATGGGGTGGAAGGCTGATGATCATGAACGACGTCGACATGACGGCCGTGGCCGGCTGTCGCCGGTGATCATGACGATACTCGCCGTCGCGGTGCCGATACTGTTCATCGCCGGCGGACTGGGATTAGGCTACTGGTACACGCACCGTGCGGCCGACATGTCGCACATCGTCTATGAATATTCGCGGTCCGCGAAATTCAGCAAGGCACAGCTCGACGCGGCCGGCCGCAAGACCGCCGAGGTGTTCTCCGATTTCGGCGGCTGCACGATCGAACGCATCGCCTACGACGAGACACAAGCCGATAGGTTGCTTGATCTGGAGGATGAGTCCAAGGCCGAGTCGCCGTCCTACTGGTCGGCGATCTATGATGCCTATCACCGGTACGGACGCAGCCGCATCTTCATCGCCACCGTCGACCTCACCTGCGACGGCAGTGACGCGTCGCTCGTCTCCGGCGAACAGTCGATGACCGACTATCTGTATCTCAACGACGACGGCAGGACGTGGACTGAAATCGACCATGGCAACGGGTGACGGATCGACGTTCGTCTGGCGATTGACCGGCGGCACGGCATAATGGATGGCGGAAACCATCACGTCGTCGAGGAGGAACCATGGCCATTGAGAATGCCAAGGCGCTGATTATTGTGAACAACTGGGGCATCGAGGAGACGGAGCTGACCCGTCCGCTGCGCGATCTCAAGGCCGCGGGCGCCAAGGTGACGCTCGCGGCGACCGAACTGGAGCCGTGCGAGACCGTGCAGCACGACCGCTATGAGGGCGAGACGCTCACGCCGGACGCGAAGCTGTCCGACGTGCAGGCCGCCGACTATGACCTGCTCGTCGTGCCGGGCGGCACCTGCAACGTCGACCGTCTGCGCGTGAACGAGGACGCGATCACGCTCGCGCAGGAGTTCGCGCACGAAGGCAAGCCGATCGCCGCGATCTGCCACGGTGCATGGCTGCTCGTCAACGCCGGTCTGATGGACGGCAAGACCGCGTCCCCGTGCCGCTACATCGCCGCCGACATCGAAAACGCGGGCGGCCACTACGTCAACGAGGAAGTGACCGTCGACGACGCAAACGGCTGGCGGTTCATCACCTCGCGCACGCCCGCCGACCTCGACGCGTTCGTCGGCGCGATCAAGGACACGCTCGCCTGAGAGAATCCGATATCCCGTCAGGCAACGAAGCGCAGGTAGGTGCGGTCGTCGAAGGATTCCTGACCGGGAACGAAGCCTTTGGTGGTGCGGTAGTCGCGGATGAGCCGCGGGTCGTCGCGACGCAGACGGTTCAGTTCCCGCTCTGATTCGGCCATCGTCGGGCGCAGCAGGGGATAGCCGTCCGAGGCAAGCACCACCTCATCACCGGGATTGACGGGAACCATGCGAATCAGATACGTCGGATCGGTGAACCCGTCGAACACGAAATATCCATACTCGCCGCGACGGTTCGCGAACCGTGACTGCAAGCGCAGGAACGGCAGGATCATCTCGCGTGCGGGGTCGATGATGGCTGGCGGCAGATCCAACGACTTGACGTCACCGGTTTCGCTGGTCGTTGCGCTCGTGTCGGCTATCGATGTCGGGCCAGCCGTTGCGGTTGGAACAGGTGAGGTATGCGAAACGGCGTCATTCTCACTGTCATCCAACGCCAACGCCTGCGCGGCGAACGAGCGCAGTTCACCCAGCAGCTTGTCCACACGTTTCACGGTCGGCGTCTGCACGCCGTTGACCATGATCTGGCAGTCGCCGAACAGCCACGCCTCATGCCGGCGCGCACTGTAGATCACCGCATTCGCCTGTAACCGTTCCCACGGTTCACGTTCGAACAACGCCGTGTCGACAACGTCGTCGGCACAACCGCAGCGCGCATACTCCGCCCGCAACCGGCCATCCAACGACGACTGCACCTGCCGCATCGTCGCATCCGCAGGCAACGCGGCGATCGCCTCCAACAGCAGATCCTTCGCGACGACCCCGCCGCTTGGACGCCACGATCGCCGCACGCTCTTGCTCGTCACACCGTCCACCACGGCCGCAAAATCGTCCGTGACGACCAGACCGTCCTCATTCAACGACTGATCGGCTTTCTTACCCCGGCAGCACCGTTCGATCACACGCATGCCTCCACCATAGCGCGCGAAAGCGGACGTGCGGTCGCTGACTTTCGCTCGAACCGATACGATAAGCCCTATGACTGCAACGACATATCTCGATCCCTGGCCCGCGCCGACGGCGAGCGGGCCGCTCAACGCCACCGTCACCATTCCCGGCAGCAAATCGCTGTCCAACCGCTACCTCATTCTCGCTGCGCTCGGTTCCAAGCCGGTTACACTGGTCGGCCTGCTGCGTTCGCGCGACACCGAACTCATGATGGGCGCGCTCGCCGCGCTTGGCGTGCGCTGCGACGTCGACCCGGACGTCGAGACCACTGTCACCGTCACGCCGCCGGCTTCCGGCCGATTCCACGGTAACGTCGACGTGTACTGCGGACTGGCCGGCACAGTCATGCGTTTCGTGCCTGGACTCGCGCTGTTCGCCGACGGTCCGGTGCGGTTCGACGGCGACGAGCAGGCCTACGCGCGTCCGATGAAACCCGTGCTCGACGGACTCGAACAGCTCGGCGCGACGGTCGACTACCACGGCGAGGTCGGCTACCTGCCGTTCACTATCACGCCACCGGCCGCATCGCCGATCGTGCCGCTCGCCGGTGCCGACGCCGAAGCCGAAGTCGAAGTCGAACCTGCACATGTCGCGATCGACTCGTCCGGCTCGTCGCAGTTCATCTCCGGACTGCTGCTCATCGGCTCGCGTCTGCCCGGAGGCCTCACGCTCACGCACACCGGCGAGAAGACGCCAAGCCTGCCGCATATCCGCATGACCGTCGCCGACGTGAACGGGGCCGGCGGACACGCGCTCGCCGACGAGGACGCGCGCGTGTGGACGGTCAAACCGGGCGCGCTGCAGCTGCCCGAACGCGTGGTCGTCGAACCGGATCTGTCGAACGCCGCGCCGTTCCTCGGCGCCGCGCTGATCGCCGGCGGTACGGTGCGCGTGCCGCATTGGCCGGCCGAGACGACCCAGCCGGGCGGACTGCTGCCGGGATATCTTGAGCGCATGGGCGCGACGGTCACGTTCCCGGAACGTGACGGCATCCGCTATTGCGAGGTGACGGCGACCGCCGGTGCGATTCGAGGTCTGGGCGACTTTGATCTGACCGCGGCGGGGGAGATCGCACCGTCGCTGGCGGCGATCCTCGTGTTCGCCGACGCGCCGACGCGCATGATCGGCATCGGGCATTTGCGCGGGCATGAGACGAATCGTCTCGAGGCGTTGGTGCGTGAGATCCGACGCGTCGGGGGAGAGGCCCGTGAACTGCCGGACGGCATCGAGATCACGCCGGTGTCGCGAGCCGACCTGCACGGCGCGGTGATGGAATCGTACGCCGATCACCGCATGGCCACGTTCGCCGCGATGATCGGACTCGCGGTGTCGGGCGTGTCGGTCGTGAACGTCGCGACCACGCGCAAGACGCTGCCCGACTTCGTCGGCATGTGGACGGGCATGCTGGCATAGCGTAACGATACGTGAATATGAGAAAGCCCCAACGGCCAAACCGTTGGGGCTTTCCTCTATGTCAGCTGATCAGCAGATCGAACTGACGATGCTCACTTGGCGAACTTGTTGCCGTAGGTGTCCTCGCCGGCTTCCGCGATGGCGGCGGACTTGCGGGCGATGGCCAGCTCCTCGTTGGTCGGGATCACGGCGATGACTACGGACGAATCCGGGGTGGAGATGACGCGCGGCTCCTTGGAACGCTTCGCGTTCTTCTCCTCGTCGAGCTTGACGCCGAACGGGGCGAGCTTCTCGCACACCATCTTGCGCACGATGTCGTCGTTCTCGCCGACGCCGGCGGTGAAGGTGATCACGTCCACGCCGCCCATCTGCGCGGTGTAGTTGCCGATGTAGCCGACGATGCGGTGCACGTACACATCGAGCGCCAGCTTGGCGTCCTCGTTGCCCTCGGCCACCAGACGGTGCACCTCGCGCAGATCGCCGAAGCCGGTCATGCCCATCATGCCGGAACGCTTGTTGAACAGGGCGTCCAGCTCGTCCACGTTCATGTGGGCGTTGCGGATGAGGTGGAAGACGACGGCCGGGTCGATGTCGCCGGTGCGGCCGCCCATGACGAGGCCCTCGAGCGGGGTCAGGCCCATGGAGGTCTCGACCGGCTTGCCGGAGATCTCGGCGGAGGCGGAGGCGCCGTTGCCGATGTGCAGGACGATCTGCTTGAGGCCCTCGGCCGGCTTGCCGATAACGTCCGGCACCACGGAGGAGATGAACTCGTGGGAGGTGCCGTGGGCACCGTAGCGGCGGATGTGGTACTGGTCGGCGATCTCCTTGTTCAGCGCGTAGGTGCTGGACGCCTTCGGCAGCTGGAAGAAGAAGGAGGAATCGAACACGAAGATCTGCGGGACGTCCGGCAGCAGGGAGCGCATGACCTCGGCGCCCTTGGCCTCCGGGCCGTTGTGCAGCGGGGCGAGCACGGCGAGATCCTTGACCTGGTTGATGGTCTTGTCGTTGACCAGAGCCGGCTTCGGGAAGAGGGAGCCGCCCTGGACCACGCGGTGGCCGACGGCAACGATGCCCGCGTCGGCGAGCTTCGGGCCGTACTCCTCGAAGAAGCCGAGGACGCGCTTCAGGCCCTGCTCGTGATCGTGGATCGGCTCTTCGAGCTCGTGCTTTTCGCCGTTGTACTCGTGCTTGTAGTGGCCGTCGATCGGCTCGCCGATCTTCTCGACGAGGCCGGACGCAATGCCTTCGCCGGACTCGAGGTCAACCAGCTGGTACTTGATCGAGCTGGAACCGGAATTGATGACAAGGACGGTTTTCGCCATTGTGGGCATCCTCCATATTATTTGCCGTGCCGCGAGAACGCGGCTTTCCAAATCTTCAGATTACTCGCTGCTTGCTACAAACGACGCGATAGGCGCGATGACCGCGGTGGGCGAGATATCCGTGAACGACACGCTCCGGGCCGCTCGGCCAAGTCATACGGTCTTATAACGAATATCTCCGACCCACCGCTCGATTCGCTGTTGTGTTACGTTGCCGCAGCTACCGCATGGTGCTGCAGAACTGTTACTGCGCCTCGATGGCGGTCAGGGCGATCGTGTTGATGATGTCCTGCACGAGCGCGCCGCGAGACAGGTCGTTGACCGGCTTGTTCAGACCCTGCAGCACCGGGCCGATGGCCAGAGCGCCGGAGGAGCGCTGCACGGCCTTGTAGGCGATGTTGCCGGCGCACAAGTCGGGGAACACGAACACGTTCACATGGCCGGCCACGTCATTGCCCTTGGCCTTGGTGGCGGCCACGCTGGGCGACCATGCGGCGTCGAACTGGATGGAGCCGACGACCGGCAGGTCGGGGGCCTTCTCCTTGACGAGACGCGTCGCCTCCTCGACCACGTCCACGTCCGGGCCCTTGCCGGAGCCGAGCGTGGAGTAGGAGAGCATGCCGACCTTCGGTTCGATGCCAAACGCGCGCGCGGTGTCGGCGGACTGCAGCGCGATTTCGGCGAGCTGCTCGGCGTCCGGGTTGAGGTTGATGGCGCAGTCGGCGAACACGGCCACATGGTCCTTGAAGCACATGAGGAACGCGCCGGAGACGAGCTTCTGGCCGGGCTTGGTCTTGATGACCTGCAGGGCCGGGCGTACGGTGTTGGCGGTGGAGTTGATGGAACCGGAAACGAGGCCGTCGGCGTAGCCGAGCACGACGAGCATGGTGCCGAAGTAGCTGGCGTCGGTCAGCTGCTTGCGGGCCTGCTCCTCGGTCATGCCCTTCTTGGCGCGCAGCTCGCACAGCTTGGCGACCATGGGCTTGAGCACGTTCTCGTCGTCCTTGGCCTGGAAGCGCGCCCTGTCGAGATGCTTGAGCCCGAGCTCGGCGCCGCGGGCGAGGATCGCATCCTTGTCGCCGACGATGATGAGGTTCACGATCTCGCGTTCGAGCAGGTAGTCGGCCGCCTTGATGATGCGGTCCTCCTCGCCTTCGGGCAGCACGATCGTCTTCTTGTTGGCTTTCGCACGGCCGAGCAGGCTGTACTGGAACGCGTACGAAGTGACGGGGAATTCGACGTCCGTGTCGAGCGCGCGCAGCACCTCTTCGGTGGGCACGTTCGCCTGGAACGCGGCGAGTGCGGCGTCGGCCTGGGAGGCGTCCTCGAACGGGGTCTGGGGGATGGTCCACACGGGCAGACCGAAGTCGGCAAGCGTGTTCCTGACGGAGACGGAGTGGCGCGGCTCGCAGCCGGTCACGAAGATGCCGAGCACCTTGTTGCCGGCCTGCTCCATGCCTTCGATGGACAGCTGCACGGTTTCCTTGAGCTCGTCGGGCCAGCGGTCGATGGTGCACACGGCGAGGAACACGCCGGCCTGCAGGTCGGCGGCGATGTTCGCGTTGAATTCGTAGGTGGTGGGGTCGTTGACGTGCGACTTGTCGGTGCCGACGATGAGCGCCGCGTCGGCGCGGGACACGTTCATCGCGTCGTTGAACGCGGCCACGATGTCGCCGCGGGCCGCGGCCTTGTCGCGGCGGACCTGGTGGATGTCGAGGCCGGTGGACAGGGCCACGCCGAGGCCGGCGTTGGATGCGGCGAGCAGGACGGGCGTGAAGTGGTCGTGGTTGGAGACGGCGGGGCGGAACACGGCGGTCTTGTATTTGGTGGTCAGGGCCTTGAGCACGCCGTAGGCGACGACGTTGCGCCCGTTGGCTCCCTCGGGGCTGGCGATGTAGACGTTGGTAATGGTCACGATGTATCTCCTCGTTGATGGTTGCGTGTGACCGCTTTGTTCACACTCATCGCCCATTGTAGTGCGAGGATATTCGACCCAACCCGAGCTCGGTGATGTGACTTGCGTCACAGTGGTGCGCATGAGGCGGGTCGAACGGGATGCTGGCTTCCTGTCCGACCCGCCTCTCGGCTTGTGCTTGTTGCACGCTGCCGCCGTTTACGGCGTACTTGGGCTACTTGTGGTAGAGGCTTACGCGCTCGTATTTTGGCTCGCAGCACACGTTGATGCCGAGTTTGCGGTAGGTCGCCTCGTCGGTCGGGGAGACGATGACCGAGAAGAACGCGTCACAGCCGCGCAGTTGCTTGAGTCCGGCGATGACTTTTGCCGCGGTCGGGTCGGATGCGCTGGTGATCGACAGCGCGATCAGCGTTTCGTCCGAGTGCAGACGTCGGTTGGTGCTGTGCAGATGTTCGGTTTTGAGTGTGCAGATCGGTTCGATGTTCGCGTCGTCGATCACCGGCAGTTCCGCGTCCACGCCGGTCACGGCCTTGAGCGCGTTCATGAGCAGCGCGCTGGCGGCTCCCATGAGCACGCCGGTTTTGCCGGTGACCACCCGTCCGTCGGGCAGCACCATCGCGCCGGCCGGTGCTCTGGTGAGTTCCTCCTTGCGCAGCGCGGCCGCTCGTGCCGGCGACAGGTTCTCGTCCACGCCGGCACGCTGCATGATCGAACGCAGACGCTCGACCTGCTCCTCGCCGGTACTGGTGCGTTTAAGCTGTTCGGCGGCCGTGAAGTAGCGCCGTACGATCTCCATCTTCGCGGCGTCGCGGCATGCGTCGTCGTCCGAGATCGCGTAACCGGCCATATTCACGCCCATGTCGGTGGGGCTCTGATACGGGCTTTCGCCCATGATGCGTTCCATCATGGCCTTGAGCACGGGGAACGCCTCGACGTCGCGGTTGTAGTTGACGGTGGTTTCGCCGTGCGCTTCGAGATGGAACGGGTCGATGATGTTGGCGTCGTCGAGGTCGACGGTCGCTGCCTCGTACGCGATGTTGACCGGATGGTTGAGCGGCAGGTTCCAGATCGGGAACGTCTCGTATTTCGCGTAGCCGGCCTTGATGCCGCGCTGGTGCTCGTGATAGAGCTGCGACAGGCAGGTGGCGAGCTTGCCCGAGCCGGGGCCGGGCGCGGTGACGACGACGAGTGGACGGCTGGTTTCGACGTAGTCGTTGCGGCCGTATCCGTCGTCGGAGACGATGCGTTCGATGTCGTGCGGATAGCCGGGGATCGGATAGTGCAGATAGCAGGTGACGCCGAGCTGGGCGAGACGGCGGCGGTAGACGTCGGCGGCCGGCTGTCCCGCGTACTGCGTGAGCACGACGGAGCCGACGTGGAATCCGCGCGAGCGGAACACGTCGATCAGACGCAGCACGTCCTCATCGTACGTGATGCCGAGATCGCCGCGCATCTTCGCTTTTTCGATGTGGTTCGCGTTGATCGCGATGACGATTTCCACGTCCTGCCTCATGCTTTCGAGCATGCGGAACTTGGTGTCGGGCTGGAATCCGGGCAGTACGCGCGACGCATGATAGTCGTCGAACAACTTGCCGCCGAATTCGAGATACAGCTTGCCGCCGAACTGCGCGATGCGCTTCCTGATGTTGTCGGCCTGCAGCGCGATGTACTTGTCGTTGTCGAATCCCTGTCGCATGGGCGCCCATCCTTTTCGAACGTCGTCGTAAACGCAAGGATTATACCGGAAAACCAATCCCGCCGCGACATGCAAAAGCGGGTCGGAACCACGAGGATTCCGACCCGCTATATATTCCATCAGCCGATCCGACGATCAACTTCTGAAGAATTTCACTCCCATTCGATGGTTGCCGGGGGCTTGGAGGTGCAGTCGAGGACGACGCGGTTGATCTGGCGGCATTCGTTGGTGATGCGCGTGGAGATCGTGGCGAGCACGTCGTAGGGCAGACGCGACCAGTCGGCGGTCATGGCGTCTTCGGAGGAGACGGGGCGCAGGACGATGGGGGAGCCGTAGGTGCGCTCGTCGCCTTGGACGCCGACGGAGTGGACGTCGGCGAGGAGCACGACGGGGCACTGCCAGATGTCGCGGTCGAGGCCGGCCTTGGTAAGCTCCTCGCGGGCGATGGCGTCGGCTTCGCGCAGCAGGTCGAGGCGTTCCTTGGTGATTTCGCCGATGATGCGGATGCCGAGGCCCGGGCCGGGGAACGGCTGGCGCCAGACGATTTCGTCAGGCAGGCCGAGTTCGGTGCCGATGGCTCGCACTTCGTCCTTGAACAGGGTGCGCAGCGGTTCGACGAGCTGGAACTTGAGGTCCTTGGGCAGGCCGCCGACGTTGTGGTGGCTCTTGATGTTGGCCGCGCCGTCGCCGCCGCCGGATTCGACGACGTCCGGATACAGCGTGCCCTGCACGAGGAACTTGACTTCCTTGCCGCGCGCGCCGGCCTCTTCGAGGACCTGGCGCTGGGCCTTTTCGAAGGTGCGGATGAACTTTTCGCCGATGATCTTGCGCTTCTTCTCCGGCTCGGAGACGCCCTTGAGGGCGGTGAGGAAGTCGTCGGCTGCGTCGACGGTGATGAGGCGGATGCCGGTGGCGGCGACGAAGTCGTGCTTGACCTGCTCGACCTCGCCCTTGCGCAGCAGGCCGTGGTCGACGAACACGCAGGTGAGCTGGTCGCCGACGGCCTTGTGCACGAGGGCCGCGGCGACGGCGGAGTCGACGCCGCCGGACAGGCCGCAGATCACTTCGGCGTCGCCGACCTGTTCGCGGATTTTCTTGACCTGGTCCTCGATAATGCTGGAGGCGTCCCAGTCGTTGGGCAGGCCGGCACACTTATGGAGGAAGGTTTCGATGAGCTGCTGGCCCATCGGGGTGTGCTTGACCTCCGGATGCCACTGCACGCCGTAGAGCTTGCGGGATTCGTCCTGCATGGCGGCGACGGGCGCGCCTTCAGTGTGGGCGAGGACTTCGAAGCCGGCCGGCGCGGTCTTGACGGCGACGCCGTGGCTCATCCACGTGTTCTGCTCGGCCGGGGAGCCGGCGAGAATGCCGTACGCATGGTCGATGGTGGTTTCGGTCTTGCCGTATTCGCCAAGCGCGGCCTTGTCGACGTCCGCGCCGAGCGCGTAGGCCATGGCCTGGAAGCCGTAGCAGATGCCGAGCACGGGGACGCCGGCGTCGAACAGCTTGGTGTCGACGCGCGGGGCGCCGGGCTCGAAGACGGAGGCGGGGCCGCCGGACAGGATGATGGCCTTGGGATCCTTGGCGAGGATCTCGTCGGCCGGCATGGAGTGGGGCACGAGCTCGGAGTAGACTCCGGCCTCGCGCACGCGGCGCGCGATGAGCTGGGCGTACTGGGCTCCGAAATCAACGACAAGGACAGGACCTGTTGCCATGAATTCTCCCTTATATGCAATTGGGTGTTCCGGACGATTAACAGATCCATTGTGGCGGCGCAAGGCGACATTGGAGGCGTGTTGTCGTGCCGGGCCTCGGGCGGAGGAAAAGTAACATTCCGTTACGTTCGTTTTAACAACACGCCGCGTTCCTTTGACGGGAAACGAACGTGGCCTATATGCTTAAAACGTTGATTCGGCGCGGAAAATGGCCGTTTTCAGGTAACGTTTTGGTGAATTGCGTGTTCACAAAATCCCCATCGAAAGCAAACAAAACATTAGATTTTCATAACATTTTCGAACACACACGCAAAAAATCGGTCAAAAGTCGGGCATCAATCGTATGATGCCAAGTGATTGGGATTGAGCACGGCTGAATCGCAAGGCTCGGCACGGCCCATGACCTACCGATAATAACCAATCGCACAACACAGTGCAGGAGTACAGGAGTACATATGACGAGTCCTGTTATTGGCACCCCTTGGAAGAAGCTCAACGCTCCGGTTTCCGAGGAATCCCTCGAAGGCGTTGACAAGTACTGGCGTGCAGCCAACTACCTTTCCATCGGCCAGATCTATCTGCGTTCGAACCCGCTGATGAAGGCGCCGTTCACCCGCGAAGACGTCAAGCACCGTCTGGTCGGCCACTGGGGCACCACCCCGGGCCTGAACTTCCTCATCGGCCACATCAACCGCTTCATCGCTGATCACTCCCAGAACACCGTGATCATCATGGGCCCGGGCCATGGCGGCCCGGCCGGTACCTCCCAGTCCTACCTGGACGGCACCTACACCGAGACCTTCCCGAAGATCACCAAGGACGAAGCTGGCCTGCAGAAGTTCTTCCGTCAGTTCTCCTACCCGGGCGGCATCCCGTCCCACTTCGCTCCGGAGACCCCGGGCTCCATCCATGAGGGTGGCGAGCTGGGCTACGCCCTGTCCCACGCCTACGGCGCGATCATGAACAACCCGAGCCTGTTCGTCCCGGCCATCGTCGGCGACGGCGAGGCTGAGACCGGCCCGCTGGCCACCGGCTGGCAGTCCAACAAGCTCGTCAACCCGCGCACCGACGGTATCGTGCTGCCGATCCTGCACCTCAACGGCTACAAGATCGCCAACCCGACCATCCTGTCCCGCATCTCCGACGAAGAGCTCCACGAGTTCTTCCATGGCATGGGCTACGAGCCGTACGAGTTCGTCGCCGGCTTCGACGATGAGGACCACATGTCCATCCACCGTCGCTTCGCCGAGCTGTTCGAGAACGTCTGGGACGAGATCTGCGACATCAAGGCCGCCGCTCAGACCGACGACGTGCATCGTCCGTTCTACCCGATGATCATCTTCCGCACCCCGAAGGGCTGGACCTGCCCGAAGTTCATCGACGGCAAGAAGACCGAGGGCTCCTGGCGTTCGCACCAGGTTCCGCTGGCTTCCGCCCGCGACACCGAGGCCCACTTCGAGGTCCTCAAGAACTGGCTCGAGTCCTACAAGCCGGAGGAGCTGTTCGACGAGAAGGGCGCCATCCGTCCGGAAGTCACCGCCTTCATGCCGAAGGGCGAGCTGCGCATCGGCGCCAACCCGAACGCCAACGGCGGCCTGATCCGCGAGGACCTCAAGCTCCCGAAGCTCGAGGACTACGAGGTCAAGGAAGTCCAGGAGTACGGCCACGGCTGGGGCCAGCTCGAGGCCACCCGTCGTCTGGGCGTCTACACCCGCGACATCATCAAGCTGAACCCGGATTCGTTCCGTATCTTCGGACCGGACGAGACCGCGTCCAACCGTCTGCAGGCTGCGTACGACGTCACCAACAAGCAGTGGGACGCCGGCTACCTGTCCGAGCAGGTCGATGAGCACATGGCCGTCACCGGTCAGGTCACCGAGCAGCTCTCCGAGCACCAGATGGAAGGCTTCCTCGAGGCCTACCTGCTCACCGGCCGTCACGGCATCTGGAGCTCCTACGAGTCCTTCGTGCACGTGATCGACTCCATGCTCAACCAGCACGCGAAGTGGCTGGAGGCCACCGTCCGTGAGATCCCGTGGCGCAAGCCGATCTCCTCGATGAACCTCCTGGTCTCCTCGCACGTGTGGCGTCAGGATCACAACGGCTTCTCGCACCAGGATCCGGGCGTGACCTCCGTCCTGCTGAACAAGTGCTTCAACAACGACCACGTCATCGGCATCTACTTCCCGGTTGATTCCAACATGCTGCTGGCCGTCGCCGAGAAGTGCTACAAGTCCACCAACAAGATCAACGCGATCATCGCCGGCAAGCAGCCGGCCGCCACCTGGCTGACCCTCGACGAGGCCCGTGCCGAGCTCGAGAAGGGTGCCGCCGAGTGGAAGTGGGCTTCCAACGTCGAGTCCAACGACGAGGCCGACATCGTTCTGGCCGCCGCCGGTGACGTCCCGCAGCAGGAGCTCATGGCCGCCGCCGACAAGCTGGCCGCCCTGGGCATCAAGTTCAAGGTCGTCAACGTCGTGGATCTGCTCGCTCTGCAGTCCGCCAAGGAGAACGACGAGGCCCTGTCCGACGAGGAGTTCGCCGAGATCTTCACCGCCGACAAGCCGGTCCTCTTCGCGTACCACTCCTACGCCCGCGACGTGCGTGGCCTGATCTACGATCGCCCGAACCACGACAACTTCAACGTCCACGGCTACGAGGAGCAGGGCTCCACCACCACCCCGTACGACATGGTCCGCGTGAACAACATCGACCGCTATGAGCTGACCGCTGAGGCCCTGCGCATGGTTGACGCCGAGAAGTTCGCCGACAAGATCAACGAGCTCGAGGCCTTCCGTCAGGAAGCCTTCCAGTTCGCGGTCGACAACGGCTACGATCACCCGGACTACACCGACTGGGTGTACTCCGGCGTGAAGACCGACGTTCAGGGTGCCGTCACCGCCACCGCCGCCACCGCTGGCGACAACGAGTGACATTAGCCTGATCGCTAGGTCATAACGGCAGAAAATGCTCCCCGAGGAGAAATCCTCGGGGAGCATTTTGCATATCGGCGCATATGTCACGGGATGGAACGCCGCCGCGTTTGCGGCAGGGAGTAGAGCGCAACACGACACGGCATGAAAACTACGTAGCTACGTATCGTATACAATCGGAATGTTTGTAGTCTGCCCTCGAAGAAGAAGGAACTGATCCCCCGTGGATGTGTCCCTGTCCTATTTCATCCAACAGGTACTTTCCAATCCCGCATTACTCGTCACAACGTTGCTGACACTCGGCGTCATCTTCGTGAACGGATGGACCGACGCGCCCAACGCCATCGCCACCTGCGTGACCACGCGGTGCATGCGCGTGCGGTCGGCTGTCATCATGGCTGCGGTGCTCAATTTCCTCGGCGTGTTCATCATGACGCAGCTCAACGCGTCGGTCGCTTCCACCATCTCCAATATGGTCGACTTCGGCGGCGACACGCACGCGGCCCTCATTGCCCTGTGCGCGGCGTTGTTCTCCATCGTCATCTACAGTGTCGGCGCATCCATGCTCGGCATTCCCACGTCGGAAAGCCACAGCCTCATCGCCGGCCTGTCCGGTGCGGCTATCGCCATTCAGGGCGGCATGGGCGGCATCAACATGGGCGAATGGGTCAAAGTGCTCTACGGTCTCGTGGCCAGTTTGCTCATCGGATTCGGCATGGGCTGGATCGTGTGCAAGGCCGTCACGCTCATCTGCGCAAGCCTGGACCGCCGCCGCACCAACGGGTTCTTCACCTACGCGCAGATCGTCGGAGCCGCCGCCATGAGCTTCATGCACGGCGCGCAGGACGGGCAGAAATTCATCGGCGTGCTCTTCCTCGGCATGGCGTTTTGCAACGGACAGTCCAGCGTCGCGGGCGTCGTGATCCCCGTGTGGCTCATGATTCTGTGCAGCACCATCATGGGCGTCGGCACGTCCGTCGGCGGCGAGAAGATCATCAAATCCGTCGGACAGGATATGGTCCGACTCGAAAAATACCAAGGTTTCTCCGCCGACCTGTCGAGCGCGCTGTGTCTGCTGCTCATGACCGTGCTCGGCATTCCCGTCTCCACCACGCACACCAAAACCAGCGCCATCATGGGCGTCGGCGCTGTGCGGCGCCTCTCGGCCATCAATTTCGGCGTGGTGCGCGACATGATGCTCACCTGGGTGTTCACATTCCCCGGTTGCGGCATCATCAGCTTCATCATGGCCAAACTGTTCATGTTCGTGTTTTGACCGGACGCCGACCGGTACCGTTTGAGGAGGAAACCCCAATGGCAAGGAAAAACGATTCGTTCTATTTCGACGGCTTTAAGACCAGCGCCGCATGCGCCTGCAAGGCCGCGCACCTGCTGTCGGACGTGATGCACGACTATGATCCGGCGAAACTGCGCGAGCATATGGAAGCCATGCACGCGATCGAACAGTCGGCTGACGACGTGCGCCACCAGATGCTGGACGAGCTGGTGACCGCGTTCATCACCCCGTTCGACCGTGAGGACATCGCCGAGCTGAGCCACATTCTCGACAACGTCACCGACAGCATCGAAGGCGTGCTCGACCGCCTGTACTATGACAACGTGACCGTGATGCGCGAGGACGCGCTCGACATGGCCGACATGGTGGTGCGTGCTTGCGAGCGAATCGCGCAGCTCGTCGCCGAACTGCCGCAGTTCAAGCGGTCCAAGACGCTGCGCGAGCTGGTGTTCGACGTCAACACCATCGAAACCGACGCCGACCACGTGTTCATCGAGGCGATGCGCACACTGCACACCACGTGCGACGATCCGATGCAGGTGTTCGCATGGCACGACGTGTACCGTCACCTCGAGCAGTGCGCCGACGACTGCGAGCACGTCGCCGACACGGTCGACAGCATCGTCATGAAGAACAGCTGACGGGGGAGGCAAGCCGCCGCCCCGGCGTTACCGGACCGACACCACTCGATGAACAGTAGGCCAATTGCCTTCGGCTGAGCGGAGACGTCCCCTATCGTCGTAATCATGAAGTTGGGCAGGTTCGAACCGCCATCGGCGGCCCAGACGGTGCTGTGCCTCGTATGCGGTGTGGTCGTCGCGGGCGCGGACAACGCCGCGACCGTCGCGACACTCGGGCCGTTCGACGCCCGTTTCGTCGTCCGCGCGCTCGGCATTGGCCTGCTCCTCCTCGTCGTGTTCCTCATCGGCGAGCGCCTCATGAAGGCTCCGGGGAAGACACGCCGAGTCGACACCTTCCCCGTGTTAGAACGCTACCGGTCCCTGCCATTTGCCGGACGGCTCCTCGTTCCGTCCGCGGTCATGCTCGCATGCTGGACGCCAGTCATCGTCATCATGTACCCCGGAACCATCTGGTACGACACCGGCGACCAGATCGCCCAATGGTACGGCATCGAGGCGTACGGGCAGCCCGCCGGCTCGATCTCCTCCCATCACCCGCTGCTCGACACGATCGTGTTCGGCTCGCTCGCACGTCTCGGCGACGCGCTCGCCGGCGACTATCGGAGCGCATTGGCCGTCTACGCCGTCGTTCAGTGCGTCGTCATGTGCGTGGAACTGACCGGCGTGTGCCTGTATGTCGCGCGCGTCGGACGGGAAGGGGCCGCGCATATGGCCGCCGTCGCCCTGTTCGCCTTCTTCACGCTGTTCCCCGCCCTTGTGATCTTCATGATGTCGATCGTCAAGGATTCGCTGCATCTGCTGTTCCTCGTCCCGTGGCTGGTGTTGTTCGCCGAGACCGCCCGCACCCGTCTCGAGGCGCTGCATTCACCCCGTTTCGCCGTCGGATTCGTGGCCCTGTCCGTGCTAACCGCCCTGACGACGATGACCGGACTGTACGTGACGATCCTCTCCCTGTGCTGCCTGCCGCTGACACGGGCCGGCCGGGCGGATCGGCTGCGCGCACTCGCCGTCGCCTCCGTCACGGCGCTTATCACGATGATGGTCTTCCCGGCCGCCGTCCGTTCCGCTTTCGACGTGGAGTACGAGGATCAGAACCAGCTGCTGGTCGTGCCGATGCAGATGACCGCGCGGTACGCGCTCGATCATCCGGGCGACGTGACCGATACGGAGCGTGCTGCCATCGACCGGGTCAATCATGTGCCGTTCGAGGACATGGCTTTCCGTTACCACCCGTATCTGGCCGACCCGGTCATCCAGTACTCGCTGCGCGACCCTTCGGGCGTGGGGGAGTATCTCCGGGCGTGGGCCGTGATGGGCCTGCGCCATCCGGACTCGTATGCGAACGCGTTCGCCGCCCTCGAATCGGGATGGTTCTCGTTGCAGCGGACACCGATGAACGTCACTGACCGGGGAATCAGGCTTGATGAACTGCGCGGGATCGCAGGACAGGCGGCGGCCAACCGCATTCGGTTCCAGATCGCCGATGCGATCAGCCCTGCGTTCGCGCGCATGACCCGGTACCACGCGAACAACGCGAACAGCGCGAGCCGGTCGCGCGCCTACGCCCTGTGGGGGTTCTGGCAGTCGACGCCCGTGCTTCGGGTGCTCACGTTGACGGCCCTGTGGACATTCCTCCTGCCGGCGTTTCTTCTCTTCCGCCTGCTGCGGCCCCCATACGGTCGTATGCTTGCCCGCTGCGCGCTGCCGGCCGCGTATGCGGCGCCGCTTGTCTGGTCGCTGCTGTCGCTGCTTGCCAACGCGATCTCCGTCCCGCTCAAGCCCACGGCCAGCAGATACATGCTGTGGGCGCTCGTCGTTGTTCCGTTCATGCTCGCCCTGTGCGCGTCGGAACGGTCGGAAAGCACTTGCCAGATGAAAGGAAACAGCCGATGAACCGCGGACTTATCCTGAACCTCGTCAGCAACCTCGCGTTCTTCGTCAGCGGCTACGCGATCCACTACTTCCTCGGCGGGTTTGCCTCGCCTGCCGCCTACGGGGTGGTGGGCACCATCATCACCGTGCTCGACGTCGAATATCTGTTCGTATCCAACGGCGCGCGGCAGTCCCTGTCGCGCACCCTGTCATCCGGACGGTACGACCCGCGCGACGTGATTGTCAAGACCCTCGTCGTGCAGACGGCCATCGTCGCCGCGTTCGTGGCCGTCGACGTGCTCGGCGCCCCCGTGTTCGGTCAAGTGCTGAACGACCGGTCACTCGACCTGTACATGCGTCTGGCCGCGTTCCTCGTACCCGCCAACGGCCTGTACGTCGTGATGCTCGGCATCAACGACGGGCTGAAACGATTCGGCCACAGCGCGCTCCTGTCCACGCTGTACCCGCTCATCAAGCTCGGCACGATCCCGCTGATCATGATCATATTCCCCGACCGACCGGTCATCGGCGTGGAGGTCGGTTACTGCGCGGCGATGGTGCTTGTCATCCTTATCGGCGCGGCGATGCTCGCGCCGCATCTGATCGGCATGCGCCGGCGCGGAGGGGCTTCCAACGAGTCCCGATACCGCATCGGCTGGCGTGAGGCCGCGCACGGCACGATCTCGTTCTCCCTGTTCTTCATCATGGCTTCGCTCGTCTTGAGCGCCGACACGCTCGTCGTCAAAGCCAACCTGCCCGACGCGATGTCCGGTTTCTACACCGGGGCGATGAACTTCGGCAAAACCACGTACTACCTTCTGCAGGCGTTCGCCGTGATCATCCTGCCCGTCGTCTCCGGTCTCATCAGCGAGGGGCTGCGCGGGGAGGCGCTTGCCAAGGCCCGCGACCTCGTGCTGCTGGCCATCGTGTTCATCCTGCCGATGGCCGTGTCCATCTCGGCCACGAGCCCGAATCTCCTGTCGTCCTTCTACTCGCAGCCATTTTCCGTGGCCGCGCCGGCTTTGACGTGCCTTGCGCTTTCGAGCTTCTTTATGGGCGCCACGGTTGTGCTCAACATGGTGCTGAACGCCGAAAGGGACACGCGCTTCTCCGACATCCTCTCCTCCGTATCCCTGCCGGTTGTGGTCGTCGCGTTCGTCGTCGCCGCCCGTCTCGGGGGCATCACCGCCGTGGCCGCCACGAGCATGGGCGCGACGTTCCTGACGATGCTCGTCTCCTACCTTGAGGTGCGCCGCCGGTTCGGTGACGTCATGTCACGCGCTGCGTGGATCGTCGTCGGCGTCAACGTCGTCCTGTGGGCTGTGATGGCGGCGCTTGACTCGGTGCTTCCCGTCCGCAACTTCATCGTGCTCGTGCTCATTTATGCGTTCGCATACGCGGCCTATCTGGCGGTGCTCGCTGGGATGGGTGTGCTCTCTGCGGCGTGGGTCAAGGCGTTCGCCGCGGGATTGGGCCGCGGCGGTGCGACCGGCGGTCCCGCGGGAGTCGGCGCGCGGACGGCACCTGCCACCGCCGGCGTGAATGGGAGTGCCAGGTGATGCGGGGAATCCGGATGCCCCGGACGACAGGGACGAGTGCTGTGCCGGCCTTCATCGCAATCCTTGTGATCGCCCTCCTCGAATTGTTCGTCTTCAACCTGCCGTTCTGGCAGACGGTCGGATCCCGTCCCGAACAGGCTCACGACGACGGCGTCGGTTCGGGCCTCACCGTCGAATCGGACGGTTCCGCCGTCGTCACCGATCCTGACAACGCGTGGCGTGATCTGTCCGCCGACCAGTCGATCGAATACCTGTACATGGGCCACTCGGACACCGAACATCCGCGTCAGGACGACGCCGTACGCTGGCGGATCTCCACTGCGAAGAATACCGACGGCGGCTGGTACAACGCCAACGCTGACGTCGGCTACTCGCCCTCCTCCGAAGCCTCCCGCTACTCCCGCGTCGGCGGCCGCGCCACCCGCGTGCGCATACGCTACCAAATGGACAAGGGCGCGGTCATCCCGTACAACACGGTGACCGTGAACCCGCACGTGCCGATGCGGTTCAGCCCCTTGCGACTCGCGCTCGAAATCATCGTCGCCCTGCTCGTCATCCTGTTCAGGCCCTCATCGCGCCTCTACCGGATACGCTTGGCACGAACCCGAGCCTGTCTTGTCCCGCTCGCCCTGTGCGCCGCGTTCGCATGTCTCGTGCCGCTCGGCCTGTTCGCCATGGCCGCACCGCAGGACAACCCCGAACCGGTCTACTGGGACTTCTACGCCACATGGCAGGCCACCGATCAGTACCAGCGGCTCGCCGACGCGATCCTCCACGGCCGCGCATGGCTCGACTATCCGGTCAACGACGCGTTCGCGGCCATGGCCAACCCGTACGACACGCGCTCACGCACCCAGCTTGCCCTGAACCACCCCGACGTGCCCATCTATTTCGACGTCGCCTTCCATGGTGGACGCTACTACAGCTATTTCGGAGTGCTGCCGGCGCTCCTCCTGTTCGCCCCGTTTAAAGCCGTGACCGGTATGCCGTTGCCCACCAACGCCAGCATCGCCGTTGTCGCCCTGCTGGCCAGCGCCGCATGTACCCTGCTTGCCGTCCAGATCGCCCGGCTGATCGGTCGTCGCCGTCCCGTTTCGCTCGGCGCGACCATGCTCGCCATAATCGCGTTCATGCTCGGCAACGGCATCGCCATGCTCATCCAACTCGGCCTGTTCTACCAGATCCCGCAGGAGCTGGCGGTCGCGTGCGCGGCCGGCGGTCTTGCCGCATGGATTCAGGCGAAACTGCGCGGTCTTGATTCGGGCGATCCCGACAAGCGGTTCCTCGCCCTTGGCTCGCTGCTCATGGCATTGACGATCGCGAGCCGGCCGCATGTAGTCGTCGCCTCGCTGATCGCCATACCCCTGTTCGCCGACGAGATCCGCGGCCTATGGTGCGACGGGCTGGACGGCCGCCGCGGACTCCTGCGCGAGACGGCAGTCTGGGCGTGCGCGCTCATCCCGTATGCGATCGTGTTCCTGCCCCAGTTTGCGTACAACATGGCCCGCTTCGGCTCGCCCATGGACTTCGGCGCCACCTACAACCTCACCGGCTACGACATGACGCATTTCCACGCGCCGCTGACCCAATATCCGGCGTTCTTCTTCCACTACCTTCTCCAACCGCCGAACCTGACCGCCCACTTCCCGTTCGTCGGACAGGACGGGATACCGCTGACCACATGGCGATCCGAACATCCGCATTTCGGAGGATGGTTCATGACCGACGCGCCGTTCGCGTTCATCCTGTTCGCGCTCGCCGTCTGGCGTCCGCTCATGGCGCGAGCGAAGGCCACGGGGCTCGTAGCCGGGGCGCTCGTGTGCGCGGGGCTCGCTTTCCTTGTCGACGCGCGCATCACCGGCGTCGACTACCGCTATGAGATCGACTTCGCGTGGATGATCATGATCGCCGTGGTCGCGGTGCTGTATGCGCTCGACGCAGGGTTCGGCGCGGTCACCGTCAACGACGTCGCGGAGGAGAAAGAGACCGGTGCGTGCGCGAATATGACCGGGCACGCGCTCCCGTTCGACGCCCGTTCGGCGTTGCGGCGGCTCGTGTTCGGCTGGTTTACGACGGGGGTCGTCGCCGCGTTCCTGTTCTTGTTCTTCAAGCAGTTCGCGCCCGGCATGAACATGCCCGTGCGCATCTGGTGGGATGTCGCCTCCTGGTTCCTGTTCATGTGAGAAGACTCGCGCCTCACGTCGCATCGATGTGCGAGACAGGCGGCACCGAAGAGGGGCGTGAGCTTGGCGGATGTGTCGTGTCGTATCCGACCGTGGAACCGACGAGGATGCGCGCCGCGAACCGCATCTGCTGCTGATCGGCGGAAACCGCGTGAGCGGCACGGTTCTGACGGTTGGTCTACCGGTGTACGTTGATCCACAGGATCGCGAGCTGCGTGCGGTTCGTCAGTCCCATTTTGTCGAGGATGCCGCTGATGCGGTTGCGCACCGTGCCCTCGCTCAAGAACAGTTTGGCAGCGATGTCGCGATTGTCGAGTCCCTCGGCGACCAGCGCGGTGATGTCGCGGTCACGTTCCGGCAGCGCTTCGAGCGCGGCCCGGTCGGCGGCGTGATCCTGCCCTTGGGCGACTGCGGATGCGATACCGGATGCCGTACCGGTCCGATCGGCCGCATCGGTTGCGTTGGCCGACGGTCCGTCGCCCGACAGCTTGCCCAGCACCTCCGCGCCGAGCACGATCTGCCCGGCCATCACTGCCTGCAACGCCGGGCCGACCGACGCGACGTCCTGTTTGATGAGATATCCGCGCGCTCCGAGCGACACGGCCTGCGTGATATACGACCTGTCAGCGAACGTGGTCAGGAACAGGATCTTCGCGCCCGGATCCTTGGCGAGAATCTCGCGGGCCGCCGTCAGACCGTCCTTACCGGGCATCTGCACGTCGATGAGCAGCACGTCCGGCCGGCTTGACGGCGACCGGAAATACTCCGTCACCGCCGCGTTTCCGTCATTCGCCGTCCACAGCACGTCCGCCGTGCCCGTTGCCGTCAGAATCGTCGCCAACGACTGGCATACGATCGGATCGTCGTCTGCAATCGCCGTTCTCATCGTCGCTCCCTGTCTATCGGTTGACCGGCGGAACGGGTCCGTTGCCGGTCATGATCGTCCGCCACGATCATGGTATGTCCACTGGCGTTTGGGAATCGTGACGAACACGCGCCAGCCGCCGCCGTACGGGCCGCATGACGACGTGCCGCCGAGCGTGCGCACGCGGCGTTCGATGTCGGCCAATCCCATGCCGCGCAACGATTCGGCATCGGCGGAACCCGCCGCATGAGACGCGTCGGTCGCCGGCTTGGCTGGCCCCGGATCCTGCACGACCAGCTGCCAGAGCGCTGGGAAATCACGCAGCGTCACGCTTGCCGAGCGCGCGTCGCTGTGCCGGGCCACGTTCGACAATGATTCGCGGATCACCGTCGCGAAACAGCGTGTCACCGGCGCCGGCGCATCCTTGATTTCGTTCGACAGCGTCACCGTGAAGCCTGGCGACGCATCGCCGAACGTGTGCGCCGCGTCCTCGATCTGCGCGGCGAAATCTGTGCCGTCGTCCTCGAGATCATGCACGGATCGGCGCACCATCGTCATCGCCTCGTTCAGCGTGCCGTTCAACGCGTCGAACCCCTGCGCGGCGACCGGGTCATTCGTTGCGTCGGCCACGGCCTTGCCGGCCTGCGACTGCATGATCGCACGCGTGAGCAGGTGGCCGACATTGTCGTGGATGTCGCGGGCGATGCGTGTGCGCTCGTTGAGCGTGGCCGTGCGAATCGACTGCGTGCGCTCCTCGGCGACGTCGGCCATGCGTCGACAGTTGACGCGGCCGCTGTCGCGGGCCAGATCCTGCGTATGCCTCAGTGATCGGCGCAAACGCGTGACGGTTTCGCGTGACCGGCCGAGCATCATGCCGATGACGGCGAGCAATCCGGTGAGCATCATGATCGTACGGTCGGTTGCGACCGACGCCCGCACAAACGCGACGACGATCGGCACGAACGGCAGACAACGGACCAGCCGATCGGCACGAGCGTCGTGTAACATCGCCGGAAGACGCGGCGCATCATAGGCGACGGCCGGCAGAAAAGCGCACCAACGTGGCATCAGCAGGGCCGCCGCCAGGAACAGGCAGGACGGCACGGCGGCCAAAACCGGGGGAGTGCGCCGCGACATCAACCATTCAGACAGACAGGACAACGAGACCGCGACCAGCAAACCGATCAGCGACAGGGAATCAAAGCCGGACAGCACCGCCACGGCCGTTCCGCAGGCCACGAGCAGGGCTTTCTCCAGCAAGATGAGCATGCGGCTCATCGTAGCCGGTTCCCGGGATGCGGCGGCACAATCCCGGGAACCGGCAAGCGAACATATCCGAACGTTGTGCACACTGCAAATGGCGTCATTCCAACGATTGCGAGCACAACCGAACATGCGCCGGTTCCCGGGAAATTCCGCCGACAATCCCGGGAACCAGGACCACCGCAAATCCATGACAAATGTCACGGGCAACCGGCCAAGTCGTGACGGATGGCTGTGGCGCGGCCATGCCCCGACGCGAGAAGATGAAAACACCCCAAGGAAAGGAGCGGACATGACCGACAACAACCAGACACCGGCCGTCCACGTCAGCCAACTGGTCAAACGATACGGCGACATGGTCGCGCTCGACTACTTCGACCTCGATGTGAACCAAGGCGAGATCTTCGGCCTGCTCGGCCCCAACGGCTCCGGCAAGACCACCGCCATCAACTGCATCCTCGCGCTGCTCACCTACGACGCCGGCACGATCCGCGTGTTCGGCCAGCCGATGACGCCGACCAGCTACGCGCTCAAACGCCGCATCGGCATCGTGCCGCAGAACGTCGCCGTGTTCAACGAACTGACCGTCACCGAAAACATCGACTACTTCTGCTCGTTGTACGTGCCGAAGAAAGCCGACCGCGCCCCGCTCGTCGAAGAGGCGATCGACTTCGCCGGACTTCAGGACTTCCGCAAGTTCCGCCCCGGCAAACTCTCCGGCGGCCTCCTCAGACGACTCAACATCGCATGCGGCATCGCGCACAAGCCCGACCTGATCTTCTTCGACGAGCCGACTGTGGCCGTCGACCCGCAAAGCCGCAACGCCATCCTCGAAGGCATTCAGAAGCTCAACCAAGCCGGTGCGACCGTGATCTACACGAGTCACTACATGGAGGAGGTCGAACAGATCTGCGACCGCATCCTCATCATGGACCACGGCCGTCACCTCGCGCTCGGCACAGCCGACGAGCTGAAGTCCATGATCGACACGGGGGAGCGGATCACCATCGAGACGTTCGATCTGACCGACGACGCGCTCACGGCCGTACGCGCGCTCCCGTTCGTGATCGAAGCGACCTACGACGGGCACGAACTGGCCGTGCGATGCCGGCGCGGCGACCACAACCTCGTCGACCTGATCGGCGTGCTGCGCGGCGCGGGCGCGAACATCGGCCACCTGACCAGCCGGCCGCCAAGCCTCAACGACGTGTTCCTTGAACTGACCGGCAAGGCGCTGCGGGACTGACGGGAAGCAATCCCGCATCCTCCAACAAGGAAAGGAGAACGCCATGTGGAGCACCTTCATCGTCTCCCTGAAATCGAACCTGCGCAACAAGAGCGCCCTGTTCTGGCTCATCGTGTTCCCGATCGCACTGTCGACCATGTTCAACGGCGTGTTCGGCGGACTCGACAAGGCCATGAGCATCACGCCGGTGCCCGTCGCCGTGGTCCAAGACACGAACTGGACGAACGCGGTCGGCGCGGACACGCTCATCACCGCGCTGTCCGGCAGCCAGAACGACAGTGGTCAGGCCAGCGGCAGCAGCCAATCCGATAGCCAGAACGACGACAAGAGCGACAGCAACGCGGACACGGTCATCGGCGACATCAACATCGGCGTACGACTGCTGGACGTCACCAAGGTCGATTCCACCGCACAGGCCCGTGACCTGCTGACCCAAGGCAAGACGGACGGCATCATCGCCGCGGACGGCGACGGCCGCATCGCGCTCACGCTCGGCTCCGACACCGTCGCCACCGCCAACAACGGCACGCAGGACGTGGGACTCGACGTCTCCCTCGCCGCGCTCGACAACGTGATCGACCAATACAACCGCACCAGCGCGACCGTGAAAACCGCATTGAAGGACAATCCGACCGCCGCCCTCACACGCACGTTCTGGAACGGCATCGGCTCGGCCACGAACGGCACGAAGGAAATCACGCTCACCAACTTCAAGCCCGACGTGATGGCCAGGTACTATTACGCGCTCATGGGCATGGCCTGTCTGCTCGCCATGTCGTACATGATCCACACCGTCACCACCGCCCAGGCGAACCTCTCCGCACTCGGTATCCGCCGCACCGTCGCGCCGCTCGGCCGCGCCAAACAGCTCCTCGCCGGGTTCCTCGCCGGGTGGCTGTGCTCTTGCGTGTGCCTGCTCGTCGCGCTCGCCTACATCCGATACGTGTGCGGCATTAAGGTCGGCGGTCGTGAACCGTTGGCCGTGCTCGCCGTGCTCGTCGCCTCGTTCATGACCTGTTCGTTCGGCACGATGATCGGTGCGATCCCCAAGCTCACGGACGGCGTCAAGCAGAGCATATCCACCGCGATCGCCTGCGGACTGTCGCTGTTCAGCGGCCTGTACGGCGGGTTCGCGATGGAATTGAGCGACCTGATCTCGCGCAAGGCCCCGCTGCTCGCCGCCATCAACCCTACCCAACAGGTCACCAACCTGTTCTACTCGCTCATGTATTACGACAGCACCCAGCCGTTCATCCGCACCTGCGTCATCCTGCTCGCGATGAGCGCGGTGTTCCTCACGGCCGGCGTGATCATGCTCAGGAGGCAACGCTATGAACACCTGTAAGGCCACCGTGCGCGTCCTGCTCGCGCACCGCACGTACATCATCATCTATCTCGTGCTCATGGGCATCATGATGTTCACGCTCAGCTGGTCGCAGATCACCGCCGCCAACCGGCCGGTGGCCGACACGTACGAGCCGGCCAAGGTCAACGTCGCCGTCGTCGACCGGGACGACAACAGCGGCGGCATCGCCGGAGCCTTACGCGACTATCTGTCCGAATCCGCCACGCTGATCGATCTGAAGGACGACTCCGAATCGCTGCAGCAGGCCGTCGCCTCGAATTGGACCGATCTCATCGTCATCATCCCGGACGGCTATGCCGACCGGTTCCTTGCGGCCGCGCGTTCCGGCGGCGACATGCCGCAGGTCGAGACGGTCACGAGCTACACGTCGGGAGCCGGCACGATCGGTGGCATGAACGTGAACGGATTCCTCTCGCTCGTCCGCATCGCATTGATCGGCGGGCACGCGCACATCGACCAGGCCGCGTTGAAGGACTGGTACGTGAAGATGAGCGGGGGAGCCGCCGGCGCCGGGACATCCGCAGGTCCGAACACCGGGGCGGACGGTGACTGGTCGAAGATCGCGGTCGATCCGTCCGCGTTCGACATCGAGTCGCTGCCGGAAGGCACGATGACCGATCTGACGATGGACGATGTGAGGAATGCCGCCGACAGTGCCGCGAAGACGGCGCATGACGCGGACGTCAACCGTCCGGTCGCCGTGGAGAAGGCCACGTCGAAGGACAAGCGAGATGCCGGCACGGTGAATCCGGTCGCATCGGGATTCGGCGACACGATGAAAACCGCGGTGTATCCGCTGTTCCTGACATTGAGCGTGTGCGTGAGTCTCGTGTCGCGCGTATTCGGCGCGGGGGAGCTGCGGCGCAGGCTTGCGGCGTCCCCGGTGGCGGCGTCGATCGGATTGAAACGCATGGGTGTGCTCTGCGTCTTCGCGCTGTTGATCTGCGTGGCCTACCTCATCGCCGCATTGGGGCTGACGGCCGCGGCCGGAGCCGATCCGACCGTGTTGCCGACGACGGGTGTGGCGATGACGTTTGGTTCGGCCTGCATGTTCAGCCTCATGTGCGTGGCCTGCGGGTTCATGCTTGGCGAGTTCGGCGCCTCCGATACGGCCACCAACGGATTCGCCAACGTGTTCGGCCTGCTCATCATGTTCACCTCGGGCATCGCGTTCCCCGTGAGCATGATGCCCGACGCGATCGTTCCGCTCGTCACGCTGACGCCTAGCTGGTGGTACACGTCGTCGATCGACGCGGCGCTTGGCGTCGGCACGGGCGGGGCGGACGTCGCCGGCTGGCTGAGCGGGTCGGGCATCGTCGCGCTGTATGCGGTGACGTTCGTGTGCATCGGACTTGCGGTCGGACGGGTGCGCAGGATGCGTCCCACGGATGCGGCCGCCGCGACGACGCAGCTCGCGGAGGCGTGAATCCGCGGAACCGCCGGTCATGGGGTCATGAGTTGTGGCCGATGTTCAGCCGGTAGCGTTGGGCCGGATCCTCCTGGAATCGTACCGGGATGACCCGGCCTTCGCGCAGCAGCTCGCGTAGGCCGGCGGTGGCGGCGAGCGGCGTGAGCTGCAGTTCGCGCATGATCTCCTTGGCGCTCATCGCGGAATGACGTTCCAACACAGTGGTGATCGCCTTGGAAATATCGCCGGGCGAGCCGAGCCGCGCGGTGCGCTGCTTGGTGATCGTCATGGTGAACGTGTTGATCGTGTTCACCGTGGTCGCCGGCTCGATGCCGGCTTCGCGCAATGCGGCGGCGATGCGCTGGTAGCCGTCGCCTCCCTCCGGGTTCACGTATCCGCCGCCCGGATACGGGGTCGATTCGAGCAGCGTGAACAGGAACTGGTTGCGGGTCGATTGGAACGGCGTGCCGGACACCGGATGCGGGTCGGTGAGCACGTCGTGCGTGACGGTGCCGTACAGGCCGCCCGGATTGGCGATTTCGATACGGTCGGTGAACACGCTGACATGCACCTGCGTACCGCGCGCGTCAGGGGAGTAGTCGCGGTGGGTAAGCGCGTTCGCGATCGCCTCGCGCAGCACGACGGGCGGATAGTCCGGCTTTTTGGCGCCGATCCAGTGCATCAGCGATTCGACCGCGTCGTCGATCATCACCGGGATCGGCCCGACGATCGACTTGGAGGCGACCAGCCGTTCGTCGCCCCGGAACACGTCGTCCCTGCCGGTGCCGGGGAACACGGCGATCGACATGCCCAGACGCGGATAATACTTCTGCGGATAGCGTCCCAGCGCCAGCAGTCCGGCCAACGTCGGCCGCAGGACGCCGCCGACCGTCGCGGCGTCCGAATCGTCGTGCCGCAACACCTGCAGATCGATCAGCGTATCCGTGTCGGTGCGATCAGCGAACACATGCGGATGCTGTTCGCGTACGCGTGCCAGCAGACCGGATACCAACGCCGGGTCAAGATCGTCGATCGTGGCGTGCGCGACGATGTCCAGATCGTAGGTCGGCTGCAGATGCTCCTCGATGAGCCGGTCGACCTCGTACGAGTTCATATGCCGGTCGCCGTCGCCGGTGCGGATGTACGAGCCGTTGTACGGTCCCTGTTCGGTCAGGAAGCACGGCTTGTCTCGTGGCAGCATCTCGTCCACGCGGGCGAACACAAGGTTCGTGCCCTCGAACGGGCACGTCACGATCGTCGGCCGCACCACCGGCGTCATCTTCTCGCACGCCTGGCTGAGCGATTCCTGCATGGCGCGCGCGTTGAATCCCTCGACCGGCGTGAACCCGGCTTTTTCCGACAATCCCAGGATGATCCAGCCGCCCGAACCGTTCGAGAACGCGGACAATGTGTCGGTGATGGTCGACGAGATGCGGCGCTTGCACTCCTTGACTTCGCATTGCTGCGTGTCGTTGCCGATCAGACGCATCAGCTCGATCAGTTCGGTCATCTTCGCGGTGTAGTCGTCGGTCATGGCCAGCCTCCTTGACACCATTGTGCCGCAGCGCGGGCCGCCGTACCGCCGATTCATGGAGAATTCACGTATAGGAAAGGCTTCCCGCCGGGATTGGAGGGAAGCCTGTGAAATGTATGGATACGCGTGTGCTTCATCGGGCTTGATGTGATGAGTTTGACTACCCCTCAGTCACTGCGTGACAGCTCCCCTGACAAGGGGAGCCAAGAATTAAGACCGAGCACTGGGCATACGCGGCGTGCCATGCTTACTGTTCCTTTACTGTTCCTCGCCGCGAGCGGAGAGACCGTGCTGTTTATTCCTCGCTCTTCGCCGCGAGGAAGTGCTCCTCGCTCGGCAGGACGGCGTTGAGGATGACGGCGACGACGAAGGCGACGGCGATGCAGTTCGAGGCGAAGATCTGCTGGAACAGGGCCGGGAACTGGCTGAAGATGTCGCTCACCTGCGTGAAACCGATGCCGATCGTCAGGCTCAGCGCGGCGATGGTGATGTTGCGCTGCGAGAAGCCCGCCTCGGCGATCATCTGGAAACCGGAGAGGATGATGTTGCCGAACATCATGATCGTGCAGCCGCCGAGCACGGCCTGCGGCAGCGAGTTGAACACCTCGGCGATAGCCGGCACGAAGCTTGCCACCACCAGAATCAGGCCGCCGGAGAGGATCACCTTGCGGTTGACGACCTTGGTCATGGCCACCAGTCCGATGTTCTGCGCGAACGAGGTCAGCGGCAGGCAGCCGAACAGGCCGGACACGGAGGAGATCAGGCCATCGCCGGCGATCGCGCCGGCGGTCTCGCGCTCGGTGGGCTGACGGTTCAGACCGACCTTGGTCAGCGCGGCCGTGTCGCCCAGCACCTCGACCGAGGAGACGACGTACAGCAGGCCGAGCGAAATGATCGAACCCCAGTCGAACGTCGGCTTGAACGGCATGAACTGCGGCAGGGAGACGATGGCGAGGTTCTGGAAACCGGAGAAGTCGACCTTGCCCATGCAGATCGCGACCACATAGCCCACGACGAGGCCGAACAGCACGGACAGCTGCTTGGCGGTGCCCTTCATGAGCAGCTGGAACGCCAGGCAGGCCACGAGCGAAATCAGGCCGAGCGTCAGGTTCTGCCACGAACCGAAGTCCTTCGCGCCGGAGCCGCCGCCAAAGCTCGTCGCGCCCACGTTGAGCAGCGAGAAGCCGATCGACGTGACGACGATCGCGGAGACGATCGGCGGCACGAACCGGCGCCAATACTTGGCCGTCAGACCCAGCACGAGCTCGAGCAGACCGCCGACGATCACCGCGCCGACGACCGCGCCGTAACCCTTGTCCGCGGCGATCGCGCACGCGGCCGCCACATACGTGAACGAAATGCCGGTGACCATCGGGAGCCTCGAGCCGATCAGCCATGCGCCGTACAGCTGCAGGCAGGTGCCGAGGCCTGCGACCAGCAGGCCGGCCTGGATGATCGCCGCGGACTGGGCGGCGTCCATCTTCGCGGCGGAGGCGACGATGAAGATCGGGGCGAGGTTTGCCACGAACATGGCCATGACGTGCTGCAGGCCGAACGGGATGCCCTTCCAGAACGGGACAGGCGCGTCGAGGCTGCTCAGCGCCTCGAACGAGACGGCCTCGGATTGCTTCTTCTCAGACAATGGGTTTCCTCTCTTCTTGCTCTCTGGGAAATCAGTGACGGAATTCGATGTCGCCGGTGGTGGGATCCATCGATTCGACGATCGCGAGCGAATCCACGTCGTAGCCTTCCTCGCGCAGCTGGTCGCCGCCGCCCTGGAAGCCCTTCTCTACGGCGATGCCGATGCCCTCGACGGTCGCGCCCGCATGCTTGCAGATGTCGATCAGGCCGTGCAGCGCCTTGCCGTTCGCGAGGAAATCGTCGATGAGCAGCACATGGTCTTCGGGGCCGAGGTACTTGCGGGAGACGATCACCGGGAATTCGCGCTGCTTGGTGAACGAGTATACGGTCGTCACGTACTGGTCGCCGTCGAGGTTGATCGACTGGGCCTTCTTGGCGAACACGACCGGCACGTTGCCGAAATGACGGGCCGCGACGCACGCCATGCCGATGCCGGACGCCTCGATGGTGAGGATCTTGTTGATGTTTTTGCCGGCGAAATGCTCGGCCCACGCGGCTCCCATGGCATCGTAGAGCGCCACGTCGCACTGGTGGTTCAGGAAGGCGTCGACCTTGAGCACGTTACCTTCCTTGACGGTTCCTTCCTTGCGGATGCGTTCCTCGAGTTCCTTCATACAACCCCTTTTGCGTTGCGATCGGCCAATGATGACGAACGGCCAGTTTACGCCGTACAGATGACCTCGAACCGGTTGGAACGGCCGCCGCGCAAGACCGGCCGGCATGTGTCTCGGGGTGTCGTAGTATTGCGGGGTGATGGAAACAGAACAGCAGGAAACAGTGCGGCCGCAGGGGCAGCCGCAGACCCCGGCCCGTGTGCGGTACCGCAGCATGGACGGCATTAAAGGACTCGCCCTCATCGGCATTATTTGGTATCACCTTTCGCCACTTTCGCTGCACGGCGGATTCGTGGGCGTAGACATGTTCTTTACGGTATCCGGCTTTCTGCTGGGCTTAAGCCTGCTGCGCGAATGCGTCACCCGAGGCGCCGTCGACGTGAAGCGCTTCTATCTGCGCCGCATTGTGCGCCTGTGGCCGGCCATGGTGTTCATGGTCACCGCAACCGTTTCTCTCGACTACCTGTTCGATCGCGACGCGTTGGTGGGAGTCGCCGGCAAAAGCATTGCGGCCGTCACCTTTACGTCGAACTGGTACGAGATCTTCACCGGAGGCAGCTATTTCGCGTCCACGTCGCCTCAGCCGCTGCGCCACCTATGGTTCGTGGCGCTGCTCGCACAGGTGACGATCGTGCTGCCGTGGCTGGTGATGCTGGTGCGCAAGACCGTTCCCGAACGATTCCGCATCGCCGTGCCGCTCGGCCTCGCCGCGGTGTCCGCACTGCTCATGTGGGTGCTGTACCGGCCCGACGTGGATCCGACCCGTGTGTACTTCGGCACCGACACGCACTGCTTCGGCATCATGCTCGGCTTGGCACTGGCCTGGCTGGTGACCGAATCCCAGCGCCACGAATGGCCCATTCCGGATTTGGCTCGTCAAGTCGCCCCGTGGCTGGCCACCGTCGCGCTGGTGTGGCTAATCGTGCTGATGATGCGTGTCGATCAGGACGCGTCCGCGTTCCGCGGCGGCCTGCTGACCGCGGCCGTGCTGTCCGTGGTGCTGCTGGCGGGCAGCATCACCTCCGGATCATGGATGGAAAACCTGTTCGTCTGGCGCCCGCTGGCGCTGCTCGGACGCTACTCGTACGGCATCTACCTGTGGCATTGGCCGCTGTTCCTGATGTATCAGTCGCTGCTGCCCGGCTGGCGAGGCCGCGGCATGTGGCTGATCCGCCTGCTCGCGCTCGTGTCGGCGGGATTGATGACCGCCGTGTCGTGGTGGCTGGTCGAACGTCCGCTCGCTCTGCTCATCGACCCGTCCAAGAAGACGGACGGCGACTCTCGCAAGCTGTTTGGCGCGGACCCGTCCGTGATGCGCATCGTCGTCGCCGTGCCGCTGACGATCGCGCTCGTTGTCGGCTGCGTGTTCGGCTATCGTAACGCGCCAGCCAAGTCCAGCGTGCAGCAGATGCTCGAAGCCAACCAAAGCGTGCTCGACCAGCAGGCGCACAAGCGCGCGTCCGACGCCAAGGCGGCCGCCGAAGCGAAACGCCGTGCCGCCGAAGAGGCGAAACGTCGCGCGCAGGCCCAGGCCGAGGCGGAGAAAACGCTCAAGGGTGATCAGATCACCGTGGTCGGCGATTCGGTGACCGTCGGCTCGTCCCCGGCGCTCAACGACCTGCTGCCCGGCATCGTGATCGATGCGAAGGTATCGCGCTTCGTGCGCGACGCGCCCGGCATCGTCTCCAACCTCAAGGCGCAAGGACAGCTGCGCAAGTACGTCGTCGTCTCGCTCAACACGAACGGCAATGTCACCACGCAGGACTACGAGGACATCGCGGCCGCGGCGGGCGATGGCCACGTGCTTGTCATTGTCAACGGCTACGGCGACCGCACATGGATCCCCACGGCGAACCAGGCCGCCGTCGACTACGTGCGCGCGCATCCGGCGACCGCAACCATCGCCGACTGGAACAGCGCGATCGGCGCGCACACCGACATGCTCACCAGCGACGGCATCCATCCGGAGCCGGAAGGACAGAAACTGTACGCGCAAACCGTCAAGGACGCGATCGTCGGCTGGATCGCCGACCACGCCGACTGATCGGCCGCGGGAGTCGGCATGATCGACGTCGCTGACCGCGACATATGGTAGACAAGTAAGGCCGCGGACGGACCCGCGGCCAAAACACAGCAGACAAGGGGAGCAGCGTGCAGCAGGATCCGGACCTCATCGCAAGAACCGCGAACGAACTCGTAGGCGACCTCAACCCGCAGCAGGCCGAAGCCGTCCAATACCGCGGCCCGGCCCTGCTCATCGGCGCGGGCGCCGGATCGGGCAAGACGCGCGTGCTCACGCGGCGCATCGCCTACATCCTCAGCCAATTCGGCGCATGGCCCAGCCAGATCCTCGCCATCACGTTCACCAACAAGGCCGCCGCCGAAATGCGCGAACGCCTCGCCGCGCTCATTGGACCCGTCGCCGAACGCATGTGGGTGTCGACCTTCCATTCCGCCTGCGTGCGCATCCTGCGCCGTGACGGCAAGTCCATCGGACTCGACTCCGGTTTCTCGATCTACGACACGGCCGACTGCGAGCGGCTCGTCAAGCTCATCGCCGCCGACCTCAACATCGACGTCAAACGCTACACGCCGCGCGCCATCCTCTCGCGCATCTCCGACTACAAGAACAACCTCGAAAGCTGGCAGGACAAGCTGCGCGAGCAGGCGCCCGACTACCGGCCCGGCCAGCGCGGCTACCAAATCGGCAACCCGGGCAACGCGGAGGCGCTGTACGCGGTCGTCTACGCCGAATACCAGCATCGCCTCGCCGCGGCGAACGCCGTCGACTTCGACGATTTGATCGGACGCACGGTCGAACTCTTGCGCCGCGATCCGGCCGTCGCAGACTACTACCGGCACAAGTTCCGCTACATTCTCGTCGACGAGTATCAGGACACCAACCATGCGCAGTACGTGCTCATCCGCGAGCTTGCCGGCGTGGACGCGGCCAAGGGCATGCCGGCTCTGGCGAACATGCCGTACGCCGGACGCGAGGGACAGGCGTGGATCACCGTCGTCGGCGACTCCGACCAGTCGATCTACGCGTTCCGTGGCGCCGACATCCGCAACATCCAGGATTTCGAGCAGGACTTCCCCAACGCGAAGACCATCATGCTCGAACAGAACTACCGTTCCACGCAGACCATCCTCGACGCAGCGAACGCGGTCATCGCCCACAACGAGGGACGCAAACCGAAGAAACTGTGGACCGCACTCGGCAAGGGCGAGCCGATCGTCGGCTACGCGGCCGACAACGCGCAGCAGGAAGCCGCGTGGATCGCCGGCGAAATCGCGCGCCTGCACGGCGAGGAGAACATCGCCTACTCCGACATGGCGATCATGTACCGCGCCAATGCGCAGTCGCGCTCGCTCGAGGAGGCGCTCATCAACGCGGGCCTGCCGTACCAGCTCGTCGGCGGCACTCGCTTCTACGAACGGCGCGAAATCAAGGATGCGATCGCCTACCTGCAGGGCATCGTCAACCCGGCCGACGACGTGAACATGCGGCGTATCCTCAACGTGCCCAAGCGCGGTCTCGGCGCACGGGCCGAGGCGATCGTCGCCGGATATGCCGAAACGAACACGATCCCGTTCTACGCGGCCATCGAACGGCTCGACTCGATCGAAGGCGTGCCCACGCGCACCGCCAACCAGTTGCGCGCCTTCCGCGACCTCATGGACGGGCTGCGCAAGTTCGCCGCCGACCCGGCCAACCGACCGAGCGACATCGTGGCGGAAGTGCTCTCCAAGTCTGGACTGCTCGACGAACTCAAAAAGTCCGAGGACCCGCAGGACGCCTCGCGTGTGGAGAACCTGTCGCAGCTGCAGTCCGTGGCCGCCGAATTCGAGCAGAACACGCCCGACGCGACGCTCGCCGGCTTCCTCGAAACCACGGCGCTCGTGGCGGATTCCGACCAGCTGCCGGGGGAGGGCGAGGACTCCGGCAAGGTGACGCTCATGACCCTGCACACCGCCAAGGGCCTCGAATATCCGGTCGTGTTTTTGACCGGCATGGAACAGGGCACGTTCCCGCATTCGCGCGCCATGGAGGACGCGAGCGAACTGTCCGAGGAACGCCGTCTCGCTTATGTGGGCATCACGCGCGCCAAGCGGCGGCTGTACGTGACGCGCGCGGCCGTGCGAGCCCAATGGGGACAGGCCAACGAGATGATGCCCAGCCAGTTCCTTGACGAGATTCCCGACGGGCTGATCGACTGGAAGCGCCGCGAAGCCGGCGTCGAGCGCATGCGCGCGAACTGGTCGAACGGCGGGTTCGACGACGACGAGTTCGGCGGATGGGGAGACGACGACTTCGGCGGCACCGACATTCGGCGGTTCGACGTACGGTTCGGAGTCGCGCGGGGGATCGGCATACGGTTCCGCGTACGGATCGTATGGTTCGACGTACGGCGGCTCGTCATACGGCTCCTCCTACGGTTCGTCCGAATCGTCCTCCGGTTCGTCGTACGGGTCGGGCGCGCGTCGGTTCGGTGCAGGCGCCGGCTCGCGCTCGCGTGGAGGTTCCGGGACCGGCTCCCGGTCCGGTTCGGCCGGTCGCTCCGGATACGGCTCGTCATACGGCAGTTCGTCGTACGGGTCGAGCTCGTCGTCGCGCAGCGGACGCGTCACCACGCGCCGTGTCGCGCCGAAAACACCGGCTCGTCGTCCGCCGCAGGCACGGGCGCGCCGCGCGACAACGGTCTGAACATCGCCGACTTCCACGTCGGCGACCGCATTACGCACGACATGTACGGCCTCGGAACCATCGTCGACACGCTCGACAAGGGTGCCAAGTCGGTCATCACCGTCGACTTCGGGTCGGCGGGCACCAAGCGGCTCATGCTTAGCCGTGCTCCGATCGAAAAGCTCTAGCGAGCTTTTCTCCGGAGCCTTCGCGGGAGAGGTAGCAGAAAAGCGGGGAAAGTCAAGTCTTGTTTTTCGGGTTTGCCACTGGCATAATCTGCACAGTTCACGGGAAACCAAAGTCACGAGAGGAAGACATGACCCGCAAACTGTTCGCCACCCTGCCCGCCATCGTGCTCGGCGCGCTCATCGCCGTTGCCCCGCAGACCTTTGCCTATGTGTGCAAGGTCGAAGACGGCATGAAGATGGCCTGCCACTACACCGCGCAGGCCGCGCTCGGCATTGGCGTCGTCATCGCGCTGCTTGGCGTGATCGGCCTGTTCGTCGAGCCGAAGGTCCGTGCCGGCCTCAACATCGCCGTCGTGCTGAACGCTCTGCTTGTCATCGCCGTGCCGACTGTGCTCATCGGCGTGTGCAAGGGCGCGATGATGCATTGCCACATGGTCACCCTGCCGACGCTCATCGTGCTCGGCGTGCTTGCCGTCATCTTCGCGGCGATCGCCGTGCGGATGGACCTGACCGGCGCGAAGACCGCAGGACGCTGAGGATTGCGGCCATGCCCCACATCACCCTCGGCAGCCTGCCGTTCGAAAATCTGAAACGCAAGCCGTTCCGCACGGCCGCGCTCGTCATCGTCGTCACCATGCTCACCGTCGCGTTCTACGGCGGCGCATTGCTTGCCACGAACCTCAAGGCCGGACTCAACAGCATGCAGGAGCGCATGGGCGCCGACCTCATGGTCGTGCCGCAGAACACCGGCACCAAAGCGGAGGCGCTGCTCACCAGCGGCAGCTCGAGCACGTTCTACTTCACCAACGACATCGAACAGGCCGTCGCCAAGGCGGACGGTGTGAGCCAGGTCACCGCGCAGACGTACATTTCCTCGCTCGCCGCTGCCTGCTGCGACGAAAAGGTGCAGATCATCGGCTTCGATCCGGCCACCGACTTCGTGATCGAACCATGGATCACTTCGCAGTACGAGCGCACGCTCAAGGATGGCGAAGTCGTCGCCGGCGCGAACATCAACGTGTCAGCCAACGGTACGATCAAGCTGTACAACCACGAATTCCCCGTCGCCGCACAGCTCGCCTCCACCGGCACGAGCCTCGACAATTCGGTGTTCGTCAACGAATCCACCATCCCCGCGGTCGTCTCCTACTCTGCGAAAACCGGCCATGCGGCAATCCCGGCCGAATACGCCGACAAGGCCATCTCCGCGGTGCTGGTCAAGACCGGCGACGCGGACACGAAAACCGTCGCCGCGAACATCGCCGACACGGTTAAGGCCGACGGCGTCACCGGACTCGGCTACGTCTACCCGGGTGGCGTGACGGCCTCCACCAAGGCCAGCCTCGACGCGATCATCGGCTACGCTGGCCTGTTCCTCGCCGTGTTCTGGATCATGGGTCTGATCGTCCTGCTCGCCGTGTTCGCCTCGTCGATGAACGAACGCAAGCGCGAATTCGCCGCCTACCGCATCATGGGCGCGACGCGCGGCATGCTGGTCGGCGTCATCGTGCGCGAGTCGGCGACGGTCGGCCTGATCGGCGGGTTGATCGGCATCGGCTCCGCGTCGCTCGCGATCCTACCGTTCAACACGCTGATCGGCGCGCGCCTGCAACTGCCGTACCTGCAGTCCGGCGCGTTCACCGTGCTCGCGCTGATCGCCGCCGGACTTGCGTTCGCCGTGGCCACCGGCCTGATCGCATCGGTCGCGGCGGCCGTACGACTGTCTGCACCGGAAACGTACCTGACGCTGCGCGAGGGGGAGTGACGATGCCCGTGCTCGACATCCGCTCGCTGACCCGCGAATTCACGCGCCGCGGCAAGCCGTTCGCCGCCGTCGACCACGTCGACCTGAGCATCGACGCCGGCGAGTTCGTCGCGATCGTCGGCAGGTCCGGCAACGGCAAGACCACGCTGCTCAACCTGATCACCGGACTGCTCCGGCCCACATCCGGCACGGTGACGGTCGACGGGCTCGACGTCGCCTCGCTCGACGACCGCACGGCGTCCGCGATGCGCAACCGCACGATCGGATTCGTCACCCAGTCGGCCACGCTGCTGGGCAACCTGACCGTGCTCGACAACGTGATTCTGCCGGCTGTCATGACAAACGACGGTCATGGTACGGCCGCGCGAAACGGCGACGCCGCGACGGCTCCGGCCAAGACCGCCGACCCGGACATGCCGGACGTGATCGCACCCGGTCATGACGATGACGGCGACGATCCGCTTGCCCACCGAGCCCACGCGTTGCTTGCGTCGCTGCAGGTCGACGACCTGGCTGGATGCTATCCGAAGGAACTGTCCGGCGGCGAAATGCGACGCGTGTCGATCGCCCGGGCGCTGATAAACCGGCCGAAGCTGCTCATCGCCGACGAACCGACCGGCGATCTCGACGCGGACAGCACGGCCGTCGTCATGCGGCTGCTGCGCCGGACCGCCGACGACGGCACGGCGGTGCTTATGGTCACGCACGATCCGGACGCGCTCGCGTACGTCGACCGCACGCTGCGCATGGATCGGGGACAGTTAGCTGCAGCGTGACCTCCACCGTGCGTGAACCGCACGAACACGCGCTGTCCGCACCCCATGTGTATAGTTGACGATTGGTGTGCGCCGCGAGGCTGCACCGTCTGGAGCCTTGGCCCATCAGCGGGTCGGCGACCGGGAATCGCATGGTTCCCCGCCGTTCGCGCTCGTCGCGGAAAGCGCTGGAGAGGCTGGCTCAGCGCGTCGATCGCAAGGTCGTCGCGTTTCCGTTCAGACAACGACAGAACAACAAAAGGAATAAACCAATGACGAACGTTCAGCGTTCCCGCCGTCAGGTGCGCCTTTCCCGCGCCCTCGGCATTGCACTGACCCCGAAGGCTCAGCGCATCTTCGAAAAGCGTCCGTACGCTCCGGGCGAGCACGGCCGCACCCGTCGCCGTACCGAGTCCGATTACGCGGTCCGTCTGCGCGAGAAGCAGCGTCTGCGCGCCCAGTACGGCGTGTCTGAGAAGCAGCTCCGCCGCGCCTACGAGGAGGCCACCCGCACCGCCGGCCAGACCGGCAACGCCATGCTGACCGACCTCGAGACCCGTCTGGACAACCTGGTCCTGCGTGCTGGCATTGCCCGCACCACCGCCCAGGCCCGTCAGTTCGTGGTGCACCGTCACATCCTCGTCGACGGCAACATCGTGGACCGCCCGTCCTACCGCGTCAAGCCGGGCCAGACCATCCAGGTGAAGGCCAAGAGCCAGACCATGGTTCCGTTCCAGATCGCCGCCGAAGGCGTGCACCGTGACGTGCTGCCGGCGGTTCCGGGCTACCTCGACGTGAACCTCGCCTCCCTGAAGGCGACCCTCACCCGCAAGCCGGAGGTCGAAGAGATCCCGGTGCAGGTCAACATCCAGTACGTCGTCGAGTTCTACGCTCGCTGATCTGGATTCTCTACCAACTGTAAGAATTTACAGCTTAAGGACATACATACGCGCGAACGCCCCGTGGCCCAAGGCCCGGGGCGTTCGTGTATTCCGGCTATATTGAAAACCATGATTCTGCATCTGCATCTGGTCCGCCATGGGCAGACCACGTTCAACCGATACAACCGACTGCAGGGCTGGTGCAATTCGCCGCTGACCGAATCAGGCCTCGCCGACGCCGACAAGGCCGGGCGCAAGCTCGCCGGATACGATTTCGCCGCCGCCTACTGCTCGGACACCACGCGTGCCGAGATCACCGCCGCACGCATCCTCGACATCAACGAGGCCGCTGGACATGCCCGCCCGCGACTGGTCGCCGACATGCACTTCCGCGAACAGTGCTACGGCTACTTCGAAGGCCAGGACATGTCACTCGCATGGACGGCCGCCGGCGGCCCCCACGGCGCGAAGAACTACAACGACATCGTCTCCAAATTCGGCCTCGCCGCCACGCGCGACTTCCTCAAGGAAGCCGACCCGTTCCACGATGCGGAATCCGACGAGGAATACTGGACCCGAGTGGAAGGCGCGTTCGCGCTGATCGCCGCCAATCCCGAGCTCAAGGACGGCGACGACGTGCTGCAGATCTCGCACGGCAACACGCTGCTCAGCCTTGCCCACCGCTTCGGCGGCGACGGGCTTGACCTGAGCGAACGGCCGGCCAACGGATCGGTCACCGACATCGACTTCGACACCGACAAGCCGTTCGCCGAAGCGCTCACGATCACGCGATACAACCAGTGAACGTTTGCTGCGCGGTTGCGCGCGTCGCGTCCGTTGGCTAGTGTTGTGCGGGTATTGTGTGCACGGGTAACGCCGTGATGCAGGAAAGAGGTTCTGATGGGTGTTGGAGAAATCGCCGGCCTGATCGCCGCGATCGCGTTCGCCGTGCTCGCGGGGTTCATGATCTACCCGCTGATCCGCCTCGGCAAGCTGTTCGACCAGATCGCCGAAACGGTCAGGGAATCCGGCGAACACGCGATTCCGGCGCTCGACGAGGGCGTGACCACCGTCAAGCAGGTCAACAAGTCGCTCGAGGACGTCAATCGCATCTCCGCCGCAGCCTCCGCCACCGCCAACAACGTCGGCGCGCTCACGGATCTGTACGGTTCGTTCCTTGGCAAGCCCATCATCAAAATCGCCTCGGCCACGTACGCGCTCAAGTCAACGGCCCAGTCCTTCCTTGCGAAGCAGGGCGTCGGCGGCGCGAACGGCAACGCGACCAAGGGGGAGTGATGTTCAAACGAATCTTCTGGCTTGGCCTCGGCTTCGCGGCCGGCGTGATTGCCGTCTCCAAGGCGACCGCCTACGTGAAGGCCAACACGCCCGACGCCATGCGCCAGTTCGTGCTCGGCCCCGACCAGGATCACGTGACCATGCGCACCCTCGAAGGGCTCGTCAACGAATTCAACGCGACGCGTCGAGCCCGCGAGGCTGAGCTCAACAGGACCTACGTCGAGCGCGCGGGCCGGTAGCCGCGCGGCCGACCGTCCACTTTCCGCAACAGCATCTATCGGACGGCAAACCACAACCATCCGGACGGCGCCTTCACGCCGCCCAAATACAAGGAGTCCAATCACACTTATGCGCACTTCAGAAATCGCGAAGCGCTATCTTGACTATTTCGGCAAGCACGACCACCTCATCGTGCCTTCGGCGTCCCTGATCTCGCCGAACCCGACGACGCTGTTCACCATCGCCGGCATGGTGCCGTTCATCCCGTACCTCATGGGCGAGCAGACCCCGCCGAAGCACCGCATGGCCTCCAACCAGAAGTGCGTGCGCACGCTCGACATCGACGAGGTCGGCAAGACCACCCGCCACGGCACCTTCTTCCAGATGCTCGGCAACTTCTCCTTCGGCGACTACTTCAAGGAAGAGGCCATCCACTATGCGTGGGAGCTGCTGACCACCCCGCAGGAGCAGGGCGGCTACGGCTTCGACCCGGAGAAGCTGTGGATGACCACCTTCACCGACGACGAGGAAGCCCGCTCCCTGTGGAAGAACGAGGGCGTTGACCCCGAGCACATCCAGATCATGGGCATGGAGGACAACTTCTGGACCACCGGCGGCCCCGGCCCCGGCGGCCCGTGCTCCGAGATCTACGTCGACCGCGGCCCCGAATACGGCGTCGAAGGCGGCCCGATCGTCGATGAGAACCGCTACATCGAGATCTGGGACCTCGTGTTCGAGAACTACGAGGTCGACAACGTCAAGTCCAAGACCGACCTGCACATCGTCGGCGAGCTCGAGAACAAGAACATCGACACCGGCGCCGGCCTCGAGCGCCTCGCCTACCTGATGCAGGGCAAGCAGAACATCTATGAGACCGATGAGGTTTTCCCGGTCATCGAGGCCGCCGAACGCCTGTCGGGCCGCAAGTACGGCGAGGACGAGAAGGCCGACGTGAAGTTCCGCGTCGTGGCCGACCACGTGCGCTCCGCCCTCATGATCATGTCCGACGGCGTGCGCCCGTCCAACGTCGGCCGCGGCTACGTGCTACGCCGCCTGCTGCGCCGCACCATCCAGGCCATGCGCGTGCTCGGCGTGACCGATCCGGTCATCCCGGAGCTGCTGCCCGTGTCCAAGGATGCGATGGTCGCCTCCTACCCGGAGCTCAACGATACGTTCCACGACGTGTCCGAAGCGGCCTACGGCGAGGAGGACGCGTTCCGCCGCACGCTCGACAACGGCATCCAGATCCTCGACGTGGCCGTGGCCAACGCGAAGAAGAACGCCGATCCGACCGTTTCCGGCGACGACGCGTTCACGCTGCACGACACCTACGGTTTCCCGATCGAGCTCACCCTCGAAATGGCCGCCGACCAGGGCGTCAAGGTCGACGAGGCCAAGTTCCGCGAGCTCATGAGCGAGCAGAAGTCCCGTGCCCGCGCCGACGCGCTCAAGAAGCGCCACAACGTGGACCTGTCCGTCTACGACGACTTCAAGAAGACGCTCGCCAAGCCGATCGACTTCCTCGGCTACACCGATTTCTCCGCCCGCGGCACCGTCATCGGCATCATGCAGGAAGGCAAGGGCTCCGTCCCGGCTGTCACCGCCCCGGCGAACATCGAGGTCATCCTCGACCGCACCCCGTTCTACGCGGAGGCCGGCGGCCAGCTCGCCGACCAGGGCGAGATCCTGTCCGACGACGGCGCGGTGCTCGAAGTCGACGACGTGCAGAAGCCGATCAAGGACCTCATCGTCCACCAGTGCCGCCTGACCGAAGGCACCCTCGTGGTCGGCTCGCCGGTTAACGCGAGCATCGATCTCGACCGCCGCGGCGCCATCGCCCGTTCGCACACCGCCACGCACATGGTGCACAAGGCGCTGCGCGAGGAGCTCGGCCCGCAGGCCACCCAGCGCGGCTCCGAGGACGCCCCGAACCGTCTGCGCTTCGACTTCCAGTGGTCCAAGGCCCCGTCCAAGACCGTGATGAACGCCGTCGAGGCCCGCGTCAACGAGAAGCTGCGCGACAACCTCGCCGTCACCACCAAGGAAATGAAGTTCGACGACGCGATCGCGCTCGGCGCCATGCACCTGTTCGGCGAGAAGTACGGCGACATCGTGCGCGTCGTGTCCATCGGCGAGGACGGCTGGAGCCGCGAGCTGTGCGGCGGCACCCACGTCGACCACGTCGGCAAGATCGGCATGGTCAACATCATGTCCGAAGCGTCCATCGGCTCCGGCGTGCGCCGTGTCGATGCGCTCGTCGGTGCAGGCGCGTACGACTTCAACGCACGTGAGCACGCGCTGGTCTCCCAGCTGAGCGACAAGCTCAACGCCCGTCCGGACGAGCTCGCCGAGCGCGTGAACACGCTGCTCGCCAAGCTCAAGGAATCCGATCGCCGTCTCGCGGCCATGTACGAAAGCCAGCTGGCCGCCGCCATGCCGGCGCTCGTGGCCGAAACGCGCGAGTCGTCCGCTCCGGTCAAGGTCGCCGCGAAGAATGTCGGCCACTTCGGTTCGTTCGATGCGCTGCGCAAGACCGTACTCGACGTGCGCGGCCAGCTCGGCGACGAGGCCCCGGTTGTCGTGGCCCTCGCCGGCGTGTCCGAAGACGACAAGCCGATGGTCGCCGTGGCCACCAACGAGGCCGCCCGCAAGGCCGGCATCAAGGCCGGCGATCTCGTGCGTGGTGCATCCAAGATCCTCGGCGGCGGTGGCGGCGGCAAGCCGGACTTCGCCCAGGGCGGCGGCGCCGACGCGTCGAAGATCGACGAGGCGATCGCTGCGCTGAAGAACGAGGCGCTGAAGGGCTGAGTCGCCTGGTGGTATGGCTCGGCGTTGATTTGGGTGATGCCCGGGTCGGACTCGCGTTGTCCGACCCGGAGCTCACCTTCGCGCACCCTGCGGGCAATGTCAGGGTGTTCGGAGATTCATTCCAGGCATTGGACGACGTCATCGGCGTCATAGAAGACGAATCGGTGGAACGCGTCGTGGTGGGATTGCCGCTGCAGCTTGACGGCACCGAAGGCAAAAGCGCAAAAAAAGCGCGCCGGTGGGCTGCGAACCTCGCCAAACGAATGCAAGACTACATCGATGCGGGGGAGTGCGCCGTCGCGCACGTTCCTGACATCATCCTGCTGGACGAGCGGCTGACCACGGTCAGCGCGCACAGGCAGCTGCACGAGGCTCAAGTCTCCGGCCGCAAGCACCGTCCAGTGGTCGACCAGCAGTCGGCGGTGGTGATACTGCAATCGGCGTTGGACGCGAACGAGTAGACGGAAGACGGGGAGAGAACCATTGGGTGAGGATCTCGAGCATTTTTTCTCTGATGAGGGAGCCGGAGACGACACGCATGGCGACTTGTTCGCCTTGCCTCCGCAGCCTCCGGCGTCCCGCAGCGAAATGCGGCGCAAACGTGAACGCATTCGCCGTCGCAGGATGATCACCGCCGTCGCGGCTATTGTCGTGGTCGCGCTGATCGTCGTCCTCGGCGTCATCGGCATGGGCAAGCTCAAGGCATGGCGCGACGCGCGAGGAGGCGACACAACCGCGGCCGTGCAAGACTACAGCGGACCGGGCGACAAGGACGTGACGTTTACCGTTTCGACCGGCCAGGGCGCCGGCGAGGTGGCCGAAAACCTCGTCAAGGCGGACATCGTCAAGTCCGCGGCGGCATTCACCAATGCGGTCGCGACCGCCGACGCCACGCTGTATCCGGGATCGTTCGCGCTCAAAACGCATATGAAGGCGTCCGACGTAGTCGCGATTCTGTCCGATCAAAGCAAGGCCGGCGGCTTCCTGGAAGTCAAGCCGGGCGACCGGGTGAGCGCCGTGCTCGCCTCGCTATCCGCAATGGACGGCGTTGACGCATCCGCATACAAGACGATACTTGAAGGCGACGGTTCGGGCATTCTGCCCGCCGAAGCCTCGGGCAGCTTTGAAGGGTGGCTCGAGCCGGGCGCGTACGACGTCGCCGACCGCTCCGCCTCGGACGTCGTCAAGGCCATGGTGGACGCGCGCATCGCCAAGCTCGACAAGCTGGGTGCGCCGAGCGGCGAGGAACGCGAGCGGATCATCAAGATCGCGTCCATCGCCGAGGCCGAGGTCAACCGCGAGGAGTACTACGGCAAGGTCGCGCGCGTCATCGAGAACCGTCTGGCGAAGAACATGAACCTCGGCATGGACACGTCGCTCGCGTATGGACTCGGCATCACGGCCAACGAGATCACCGACGCGGACATCGCCGACGCCTCCAATCCGTACAATCTGCACCAGAACGCCGGACTGCCGCCCACGCCGATCAGCAATCCGGGCGACAGCGCCATCGCCGCGGCCATCAGCCCCGAACAAGGCGACTGGCTGTACTTCGTGACCGTCAACCTGTCGACCGGGGAGACGAAGTTCGTCAACACGGAAGCCGAGTTCTGGAAGATCCGCGACGAATATAAGAACAACAACGAGAACGCGAACTAGCGTTCACCGGGCCGGCCGGCGCCTCTACGCGCCGACCGGCCCGCATGCTTCAGAGCACGAATCCGAACAGCATGGCCGCAAGACCCGCGACCACGATCACCGGAGCGAACGGCACTCTGCCGGCGTACGGTGTATCGGATTGCGGGTCGAAGCGTATCCAGACCGCCATCCAGACCAGTCCCAGCAGTCCCATCGCCAACCACCAGACGATCATCGCGTCCAAACCGAACAAGCCGACAGCGAGTCCGGTCATCAGCGTGCACGTCACGTCGCCGAATCCCAGCGCTCCCGGCTTCGCCAGCGCGAGCAGACACTGCAGCACCGCAGCAACCATCGCGAACAGCACGGCTTGCGGCACAACGAACAGCGAGTTGACCGCCAAACCGTAGACGACGTCGGCGATCAGCTGCGCCAGACAGCCCGCAGCGATCCACGCGCGCGGCACGCGGCGGCGGCGCACGTCTTCGGCACTGACCGCCAGTCCACAGAGCAGACTCGGCAACATCGCAAGGTAAGGCATACCGCTACAATAGCCCGCAGTTGACGACGACAAGCAAAAGGAGAGTACGGTATGTTGCGCTGGCAGACGGCGGGCGAATCGCACGGCGAAGCATTGGTGGCGATGATCGAAGGGCTTCCCGCGGGCGTCGAGATCCGCACAGACGACGTCGTGTCCGCTTTGGCGAGGCGCCGCCTTGGCTACGGTCGCGGCGCGCGCATGAAGTTTGAACAAGACAAGGTGCGTTTGCTCACCGGCGTGCGACACGGCAGCACGCTCGGCTCGCCGGTCGCCATCGAAATCGCGAACACCGAATGGCCCAAGTGGACCGAAGTGATGAGCGCCGACCCGCTCGACCATGATCTGCCGCGCGAAGGACGCAACGCACCGTTGAGCCGCCCGCGCCCGGGACACGCCGACCTGACCGGCATGCGCAAGTACGGTTTCGACGACGCCCGTCCGGTACTCGAACGCTCCAGTGCGCGCGAAACCGCGTCCCGCGTCGCGCTCGGCGCGGTCGCTGCCAAGTTCCTCGAACAGGCCGCGGGCATTCGCACCGTCGCGCACGTACTGTCCATCGGCGGCGCCGGCGTGGACGAAACCGCCGCGGACCGTGTACTGCCGACCCCCGACGACGTGGCCGCGCTCGATGCGTCCCCGGTGCGCACGCTCGACAAGGCCGCCGAGGAACGCATGGTCAAGCGCATCGACGAGATCAAGGCTAACGCCGACACAGTCGGCGGTGTGATCGAAGTGATCGCGTACGGCGTGCCTGCAGGCCTCGGCACGTACGTCGAATCCGACCGACGGCTCGATGCCGCGCTGGCGTCCGCCGTCATGGGCATCCAGGCCATCAAGGGAGTGGAAATCGGCGACGGATTCCTCGAAGCGGTGCGACCGGGTTCCGCCGCGCACGACGAAATGGTGCCCGGCGATAACGGACATATCACGCGACTGACCAACCGCGCCGGCGGTATCGAAGGCGGCATGTCCAATGGCGAGCCGATTCGCGTGCGCGCCGCCATGAAGCCGATCCCGTCGATCCCGCGCGCGCTGCGCACCGTCGACGTGGCCAACGGCGACGCCGCGCAGGCCATCAACCAGCGTTCCGATTCGACCGCCGTGCCGGCCGCGTCCGTCGTGGCCGAGGCGATGGTGCGCCTGACGCTCGCGAAGTTCGTGCTGGAGAAGTTCGGCGGCGACAGCGTGGCTGAAACGCGCCGCAACATGGAAAGCTACCTCGCCTCGTGGCCGGAGCACATGCGATGAGCGATGCCGGCATGCAGCATCCCGTGGCTGTCATCATCGGCATGATGGGCGCGGGCAAGACCCGCGTTGGCCGCGAGGTCTCGCAGATGATGGGACTGCCGTTTAAGGACGCCGACATTGAAATCGAGCGCGAAGTCGGCATGACCATCCCCGAATACTTCTCGCGATACGGCGAACCGGCATTCCGCAAGGTGGAAAGCGACCTGATCCGCCGCACGCTGGACGAGTTCGGCGGCCTATTCGCGCTCGGCGGAGGCGCTCCCATGACGCCCGCTACGCAGGACGCGCTGGCTGACTACATCGACGGGGGAGGCCGGGTGATCTACCTGCAGGCTGACCCCAAGGAGGCCATGGAACGCGCCAACCGTGGTGGCGGGCGCCCTATGCTCGACGGCGGTGACGCCAACGCGCGCTGGATGCGTCTGTACGAGCAGCGCGACCCGGTGTTCGACCGGATTGCCAACGTGCACGTGCGCACCCACGGTTCCACGCCGCAAATGGCCGCAAGAAAGGTGATGAACATGATCGAAGAACGCGTCGTGCACGTCGGGGTCGTCTCGGCGGACGACTACAACGTGCGCATCGGCGAAGGCGCGATGAATCATCTCGCCCCCGTGCTCGGCGACAAGCCGGCGCGCATCGCGCTGATCCACACCCAGCCCGTGCAGCGGCACTCCGACCGCGCCCGCGCCCTGCTGCGTCAGGCCGGCTACGAGGTTTCCGACATCGTGATCCCGGACGCGGAGGCGGGCAAAACCGTCACCGTGGCGAACGGCGTGTGGGAGCGGCTCGGTGCCGAAGGCTTCACCCGTTCCGACGCGGTGGTGGGCGTGGGCGGCGGCGCGGCCACCGATCTGGCCGGATTCGTCGCGGCAACGTGGATGCGCGGCATCCGCTACGTGAACTGCCCGACCTCGCTGCTCGCCATGGTCGACGCTTCCACCGGCGGCAAGACCGGCACCAACACCGCGGCCGGCAAGAACCTCGTCGGCTCGTTCTACACGCCCGCCGGCGTGCTTGCCGACATGACCACGCTCGCTTCGCTGCCCAACGACATCTTCGTCGAGGGCCTCGGCGAGGTCGCCAAATCCGGTTTCATCTCGGACCCGGAGATCTTGCGCATTCTTGAAGAACATGCGGACGAGTTGCGAGGCTTCGACGGTGCGACCTTCCTCGGCACACCGCTCGAGGATGTGGTCGCCGAACTCATCGAACGCACGGTGCGCGTCAAGGCGAAGCACGTGTCCGCCGACCTCAAGGAGGCCGGCTTGCGCGAATTCCTCAACTACGGGCACACGATGGGCCACGCGATCGAAAAGATGGAGCACTTCCGCTGGCGGCACGGCAATGCGGTCGCCGTCGGCATGGTGTACGCGGCCGAACTGGCGTGCCTGCTCGGCCACATCGACCGCGATCTGGTTGACTACCACCGCTCCCTGCTCGCCTCGCTCGGACTGCCGACCTCATGGAACGGCGGCTCGTTCGAAGACGTGCTCGCGATCATGCACCGCGACAAGAAGGCGCGCGGCAACAAGCTGCGCTTCGTCGTGCTCGACGGTGGTCCCGGCCGCATGATGCACCTTGACGATCCGCCGGCGGACGCGGTCGAAGAGGCGTTCCACCGCATCCAGCACTGACCCGACGCCCGTCCCGCGGCGGCAATCCCAGCCGAATGCGCGGGGCGGGCTCCGTTTCGCCATCATTTTGCCAAAAAGGAGCAACCATGACCAAAGTGATCGTCGTCAACGGGCCGAACCTGGGCCGTCTCGGCGTACGCCAGCCCGACGTGTACGGCCGTCAGGACCTTGAGGAACTACGCCGCCTGTGCATCGGGTGGGGTGCCGAACTCGGCCTCGACGTCGAAGTGCGCCAGACCGACGACGAAGCTGAAATCATCCACTGGATGCATCAGGCCGCCGACGAGAAAACGCCCGTGGTGATGAACCCGGCCGCGTTCACGCACTACAGCTATGGGCTTGCGGATGCCGCCCACATGGTCGGCGACGCCGGCCTGCCGCTCATGGAGGTGCACATCTCCAATCCGTCCGCGCGCGACGAGTTCCGCAAGCGTTCCGTCATCAGCCCCGTCGCCACCGGCACCATCACCGGACTCGGCTTCTTCGGCTACAAGCTCGCGCTTGAAGCCGTCGCGCACATCCTCAGCGAGCAGGGCAAGTGACGTGACGATGTGACGTCGGACGTCGAGGCGTCTTTGCGTCTTTCTATTTTCGGGCCCGTCCGTTCCAAGCAACGGACGGGCCCATCGCGTAAACACGCCCGGTCACATACGGATGATAGGATGAAATTCCATGGTTAGAAGACAACATGGCAATTCCCAAGAACACGTCACCAAGCATATCTTCGTCACCGGCGGCGTGGTTTCCTCACTCGGCAAGGGTCTGACCGCATCTTCGCTCGGCCGCCTTCTGCGCAGCCGCGGCATCCACGTTCTTCAGCAGAAGCTCGATCCGTACATCAACGTGGACCCGGGCACGATGAACCCGTTCCAGCACGGCGAGGTCTACGTGACCGAGGACGGCGCCGAAACCGATCTCGATATCGGCCACTACGAGCGTTTCCTCGATGTCTTCCTCTCCCAGAAGGCTAACGTCACCACCGGTCAGATCTACCAGGAGGTGCTGCGTAAGGAGCGCGCCGGCGAATACCTCGGCCAGTGCGTGCAGGTCATCCCGCACATCACCAACGAGATCAAGTCCCGCATGCGCGCGCAGGCGAGCGACGACGTCGACGTGATTATCACCGAAATCGGCGGCACCGTCGGCGACATCGAATCGCAGCCGTTCCTTGAGGCCGCCCGCGAGGTGCGCCGCGACCTCGGCGCGGAGAACTGCATGTTCGTGCACGTCTCCCTCGTGCCGTATATCTCCGCCGCTCACGAGCTCAAGACCAAGCCGACCCAGCATTCCGTCATGATGCTGCGCCAGCTCGGCATCACCCCGGACGCGCTCGTGCTGCGCTCCGACCGTCCGCTCAACAAGTCCATCAAGGACAAGATCTCCCTGATGTGCGACGTGGACGAGGAGGGCGTGGTCAACTGCGTGGACGCGCCGAGCATCTACGACGTGCCGAAGATCCTGTTCAACGAGGGCCTCGACGCGTACGTCGTGCGCGAGCTCGGACTGCCGTTCCACGACGTCGACTGGGATGAGTGGGCCGACCTGCTCGAACGCGTGCATCATCCGAAGCACGAGGTCAACGTCGCGATCGTCGGCAAGTACATCGACCTGCCGGACGCGTACCTGTCCGTCACCGAGGCCATCAAGGCCGGCGGCTTCGCCAACTGGGCCAAGGTCAACGTCAAGTGGGTCGCCGCCGACAAGTGCGAGACCGAGGAGGGCGCGGCAGCCGCGCTCGACCAGGTCGATGGCATCGTCATCCCGGGCGGCTTCGGCATCCGCGGCATCGACGGCAAGATCGGCGCGCTCAAGTACGCGCGCGAAAACAAGCTGCCGGCGCTCGGCCTGTGCCTTGGCCTGCAGTCTATGGTCATCGAATACGCGCGCCACGTGCTCGGCATCGAGGACGCGAACTCCACCGAGTTCGAGCCGGATTGCGCCAACCCGGTCATCGCCACGATGGAGGAGCAGAAGGACATCGTCGCCGGCCACGGCGACATGGGCCACACCATGCGTCTTGGCTCCTACCCGGCTGAACTCGAGGAAGGTTCACTGGTCGCCGAACTGTACGGCACCACGCATGTGACCGAACGTCACCGCCACCGCTACGAGGTGAACGTGGCGTACAAGGATCGTCTGCGCGAGGCCGGCCTGCGCATCTCCGGCCAAAGCCCGGACGGCGAGCTCACTGAGTTCGTCGAGCTGCCGCAGGACGTGCACCCGTTCTACGTGGCCACGCAGGCGCACCCGGAGTTCAAGTCTCGCCCGACCAAGCCGCATCCGCTGTTCGCGGGCCTCGTCAAGGCCGCGCTCGACCACCAGGCCGAACGCCAGCGCTGAACGAGCTCGCCGGCGAACGTAATATACGTGATATATAGGTGATATAGATCACGCTCAGCCGATAACGAATCATGCCCATGGATTCCTTGGAATTCATGGGCATGATGCATAATGAGGGGAACGCGCGCCAGCGCGGGCAATTGGTAGTGGCACACAAGAGAATGAACAAGAGTTCGCATGAGCAACAATAACGGACAGTTCAACAACGGGTTTCCCCAGCGCGGAAGCAACGCGGCCGGATCAATGGCATTCGCCGCGGACGGCGAACAGACCGCGGTGCTGCGGCCCATCAGCTTGGACTCGTTCGCCGCTCCGATGTCGGCCGACGAGATCAAAAGCATCGAACGCATGCCCAAGCGCCATCTGGTGTGGCCATGGGTGCTGGCCGCCGTCGTCGCGATCCTTGCCGCCTTCGCGGGCGGCGCATACTGGTTCTTCCAGTCGCATGTCCTGCCCGGCGTGACCTTATGGGGCAATTCGGTCGCCGGCCAGTCGCAGGAACAGATCGCGGACGACATCGACCAGGCCGTGGCCAAGTCGGCCGTGACCGTTTCGTACAACGGCAACACCGCCAAGATCACGCTCAAGGATCTCGGTCTGAGCGTCGACTCGCAGGCCATCGCCAACGAGGTGCTCAACGCCAAACGCGACGGCGCATGGTGGCAGCGCTACGCCTTCTGGATCACCAGCGACGTGACCACCGAACCGGCCAACCCGGCTGCGGCCGACTCCACCGAACTCAACAGCCGCCTGTCCATCAGCGAGGTCAAGCCCGTGGATGCGCAGGTCACGCTTAACGAAGACAAAACCGGATTCGAGACGGTCGCCGGACAGCAGGGCCAGGGCGCCGACCCTGAGCCGGTCGCCAAGGCCGCGGTCGCGCTTGTCGAAACGCTCGGCGCAAACGAGTCGAAGACCATGAATGTGGAACTCAAATCCACTGATCCGGCCGTCACCGACAAGATCGCCGAACAGGCCAAGGCCACGCTCGACAAGCTCGTCAAGAATCCCGTGACGCTCAAGATCGGCGACCACGCCATCGCGGCCCTCGATGCCAACGCGTTGGCCGCGGCGTCCACCGTCAACGCCAACGAGAACGCCAAGCTCACCGCCGGCGAAACGCGCAGCGGATATGTCGTGTTCAGCGCGGACAAGCTGCAGCAGTACTACGAGAACAATATCAAGCCGACCTTCAACACCAAGCGCGAAGACCGCGAAGTCATCGTCAACAACAACGACGAAGAAATCAAGGTGCTCAAGGAAGGCCATGACGGCATCTCTATCGCCGACGGGGCCGACGTGAACATCGGCACGGACGGCGCGACGCTGCTCGCCAACGGCGGCGGTTCTCTCGACGTGCAGGGCAGCATCGACGCGATGCAGACCAAGAAGACCAAGCGCCACGTCGTTGTCGACCTGTCCGACAACAAGGTGTACGCCTACGAGAACGGCAAGCTGATCCGCACGATGAGCATGTCCGCCGGCCAGGGCAACGACCGCAAGACCGGCGAATGCACCGGCCAGGACCTGTGCACGCCGACCGGCGACTTCACTATCTGGCTCAAGTACGAGTCGCAGGATATGAGCGGCAACCTCACCTTGTCCGACGGTTCCAAGGAAACCTGGGACGTCAAGGGTGTGGGATACGTCAACTACTTCTCCCACACCGGTTGCGCGATCCACCGCATCGCCACGAAGACCGCGATGAACGACGCGCAGGTTGCCGCGCTCGGCAACACGTCCCATGGTTGCGTCGGCATCGGCTGGGATCAGGCCGAATGGTTCTACAACTGGGCCGTGTACGGCACGAGCGTGCACGTGCAGGTGTGATACGGCACGTCCGTCACGTGCGCATCACACGCGCATGACGCAGGATGATCGACGGGGCGGGCAGGTCGCGCAAAGGACCTGCCCGCCCCGTTTTGTTGTTCCGACGGTTTGTTCCCGGCTGGGATGTGCGAGCAACATCACGTCCGCGTTCGGCCAAATCCGGGCGGCCGGCTAGTGTTTCGTACCAGGTTCTGTTAGGTTTACGTAGGAACTTTGTGAAGTCGATTGGAGGGAAGCGTACGGTGAGCGAAAACCAAGCGCCAAACGCCGCGGCTGACGTGGAGATGAGCCAGTATGTGGCCGATCGTGCCCGCGTCAACGAGGAGAAGATCAAACAGGATGACGAGATCATCCAGCAGTTCGGCGACTACAGCTACGGCTGGCACGACTCCGACGCGGCCGGCGAGGCCGCGAAGCGAGGCATCGACGAGAACGTCGTGCGCGCCATCAGCGCCGACAAGGGTGAGCCGCAGTGGATGCTCGACATGCGATTGCGCGGATTCAAGGCGTTCCTTGACAAGCCAATGCCTGACTGGGGTGTCGACCTGAGCGGCTTCAACGCCGACGATTTCAAGTACTACGTCAAGCCGATCGACAAGCAGGCCAAGACGTGGGAGGAACTGCCCGACGACATCCGCTCCACCTACGACCGCCTCGGCATCCCCGAAGCCGAAAAGAAGCGCCTCGTCTCCGGCGTCGCCGCACAGTACGAGTCCGAGGTCATCTACAACTCCATCCAGGAGGACCTCAAGAAGCAGGGTGTGATCTTCGTCGACACCGACACCGCCGTGCGCGAATACCCCGACCTGGTGCGCAAGTACTTCGGCACCGTCGTCTCCCCGGAGGACAACAAGTTCGGCGCGCTCAACACCGCCGCATGGTCCGGCGGCTCGTTCGTGTACGTTCCCAAGGGCGTGCACGTCGACATCCCGCTGCAGGCGTACTTCCGCATCAACACGCCGGCCATGGGCCAGTTCGAGCGCACGCTCATCATCGCGGACGAAGGCTCCTACGTGCACTACGTCGAAGGCTGCACTGCACCGATCTGGTCCGAGGATTCGCTGCACGCGGCCATCGTCGAGATCATCGTCGAAAAGCATGCGCGCGTGCGCTACACCACCGTGCAGAACTGGTCGAACAACGTGTACAACCTCGTCACCCAGCGCGCCTACGTGCGCGAGGGCGGCACGATGGAATGGGTCGACGGCAACATCGGCTCCAAAGCCACCATGAAGTACCCGGCCTGCATCCTCGCCGAACCGTACGCCACTGCGTCCACGATGTCGCTCGGCTTCGCCGGCAAGGGCCAGTACCAGGACACCGGCGCGAAGATGATCCACCTCGCCCCGCACACCAAGTCCACGATCGTCGCCAAGTCGATCTCGCGCGGTGGCGGCCGATCCGCTTACCGCGGCCTCGTCAAGATCGTCGACGGCGCGTACGGCTCGTCGAATTCGACCGTGTGCGACGCGTTGCTCGTCGACGACTTCAGCCGCTCCGACACGTACCCGCATGTGGACGTGCGCGAGGACGACGTGACCATGGCGCACGAGGCGACCGTCTCCAAGGTCTCCGAAGACCAGCTGTTCTACCTGATGAGCCGCGGTCTCGAGGAGAAGGAAGCCATGGGCATGATCGTGCGCGGCTTCGTCGAGCCGATCAGCCGCGAGCTGCCGATGGAGTACGCGCTCGAACTGAACCGTTTGGTCGAACTGCAGATGGAAGGATCGGTGGGCTGATTCCCATGGCATCGAATACTGCTGAACTCAACATTCCCGTCGCGGATCCGAACGACCCGTACGCGATCCCGGCGGCCATGCCGTCGAGCGCCGACAAGGAACCGCGTTCGTTCGACGTGGCCGACTTCCCGACGCCGACCCGCAAACAGGAGGACTGGCGGTACACGCCGCTCGACCGCATCGGGGAATTCTTCGACGTGTTCAAGCCGAGCGGCGAAACCACGCTGGTCATCTCCAACGTCGACGGTACGCCGGTCGATCCGAAGCACGTCACCGTCAGCCAGAAAAAGCTCGGGCAGGGCGTCTCCGGTACCGTGTCCAAGCCCAGTGACCGTGCGGCGGCCGTCGAATGGAACTCCGGCCACACGGCGACCATCATCGAACTGAGCGGCGAACTCGGCCAGCCTGTGCTCGTGCGCGTGCTTGGCGGCGGCGAGGATCTCGACGCGCTGCACCTCGTCATCGCGGCGGCCGACGGCACGCACGGCGACGTGGTTGTCGAGCACAACGGCACCGCGCGCCTCGCCGAAGGCGTCGAAATCACCACCGGCAAGGACTCGCACCTGTCTGCCACGTTCATCCAGGAATGGGACAAGGGTTCTAAGCACGTCGGCAACCACCGCATCCACGTGGGCGAAAACGCCTCGTTGCGCCACTCCGTCGTCACGCTCGGCGGCGACGTCGTGCGCATCCGCATGGACCAGGACTTCGGCGGCCCGCAGGGCGACCTCAACATGCTCGGCATCTACTTCGTCGACCCGGGCGAGCACATCGAACACCGCACGATGGTGGTGCACAACCATCCCGAATGCAAGTCGCGTGTCGTTTACAAGGGCGCGCTCGACGGCAAGGACGCGCACTCGACGTGGGTCGGCAACGCGCTGATCGCGCCCACTGCGCCCGGCACCGACTCCTACGAGCTCAACCGCAACCTCGTGCTCACGCCGGGCGCCATCGCCGACTCCGAGCCGAACCTCGAGATCGAGAACGGCAACATCATCGGCGCGGGCCACGCCAGCTCCGTCGGCCGTTTCGACGACGAGGAGCTGTTCTACCTGCAGTCGCGCGGCATCCCCGAAACCGAGGCGCGCAAGCTCGTCGTGCGCGGCTTCTTCGGCGAACTCGTCGAGGAGATCGGCGTGCCGTCCGTTGCCCAGCACCTCATGGACGTGATCGACCGCCGCCTCGCGCGCGGCGAGGACGCGGCCATGCAGGCGGTGCTCGAAGACAAGTAAAACCAAGACTTTTCATTCGTCAGTAACAGGAGAATCCAATGTCCACTCTGGAAATCAAGGACCTGTACGCCTCCGTCGAAACCAAGGAAGGCCGCAAGCAGATCCTCAAGGGCGTGAACCTGACCGTCAACTCCGGCGAAACGCACGCCATCATGGGCCCCAACGGCTCCGGCAAGTCCACGCTCGCCTACACGCTCGCCGGCCACCCCAAGTACGAGGTCGATTCGGGCGAAGTGCTGCTCGACGGCGTCGACATCCTCAAGCAGACCTCGGACGAGCGTGCCAAGGAGGGCTTGTTCCTCGCCATGCAGTACCCGGTCGAAGTGCCGGGCGTGTCCATGACCAACTTCTTGCGCACCGCCAAGACCGAGGTCGACGGCAAGGCCCCGGCCATCCGTACCTGGACCAAGGAGCTGTCCGAGGCTATGAAGCGCCTGCGCATGGACCCGAAGTTTGCCACGCGTTCCGTCAACGAGGGCTTCTCCGGCGGTGAGAAGAAGCGCGCCGAAGTGCTCCAGCTCGAACTGCTCAAGCCCAAGTTCGCCATCCTCGACGAAACCGACTCCGGCCTCGACGTCGACGCGCTGCGCATCGTGTCCGAAGGCGTGAACCGCGCCAAGGAGGCCAACAACTTCGGCATCCTCATGGTCACGCACTACACGCGTATCCTCAAGTACATCAAGCCGGACATCGTGCACGTCTTCGCCGACGGCCACTTCGTCAAGACCGGCGGTCCGGAGCTGGCCGACGAGCTCGAGGAGCACGGCTACGATGCGTACCTGCCCGAAGGCGCCGACTCTGAATCCGCACTGGCGTAAGTTTCGCCGGTAACCGCGTGGGGTCGGGATGTTCCATTCCCGACACGCTCCGGGCCGCTCGGCCAAGTCATACGGTCGTGAACGGAACATCCCGACCCCACGCTTGTTGATACGGATTGTCGCGTTTTTCCGTTTGCTGACTAAGGGGAACACATGGTTGATTTTGGAGCGATTCGGGGGGAGTTCCCGATTTTGGATCAGGAGGTGCATGGGCATCCGCTCGTGTATCTCGATTCGGCGGCGACGTCGCAGAAGCCGCAGTGTGTGATCGACGCGGAAGCCGAGTTCTACCGCACGATCAACGCGGGCGTGCACCGCGGCGCGCACGAGCTGGCGGCGCGATCGACGGTCGCGTTCGAGGAGGCGCGTGCCAAGGTCGCTCGTCTGGTCGGCGCGAATGCCGAAGAGGGTCAGGAGGAGGTCGTTGTCACCGGTGGTGCGACCGCCGGCCTGAACCTGCTGGCGACCGCGTTCGGCAACGCGAGCCTCGGACGCGGGGGAGAGGCGGCCAAGCGGTTCGCGCTGAAGCCCGGCGACGAGATCGTCGTGTCCAAGGCCGAGCATCATTCGGTGCTGCTGCCGTTCCAGGAGCTGGCCTACCGCACCGGTGCCACGCTCAAGTGGTTCGACCTGACCGAGGACGGGCGCATCCGCTCCGATACGGCCGACGAGGTCATCACCGAACGTACCAAGGTCGTGGCGGTCACGCACGTGGGCAACACCACCGGCGCGATCACCGACATCGCCCCGATCGTGCGCCGCGCGCACGAGGTTGGTGCCGTGTTCATCCTCGACGCATGCCAGTCGGTACCGCATCTCAAGGTTGACTTCCACGCGATGGACGTCGACTTCGCCGCATGGAGCGCGCACAAGATGTACGGCCCGACCGGAGTCGGCTTCCTGTATGGCAAGCGCGAATTGCTTGAGGCGTTGCCGCCGGCGAGCTTCGGCGGATCGATGGTGGAGCTCGCGTGGATGGACCAGCCCGCACAGTACATGGAGCCGCCGGCGCGCTTCGAGGCCGGCACGCAGCCGGTCGCGCAGGTCGTGGCCGCCGGCGTCGCTGCCGAATGGATGATGAACATCGGCCTGGAGAACATCGAGGCGCACGAGAAGACGATCGCGGCTGAACTGCTCAAGCTTGGCGACATTGACGACGTGCGCATCCTTGGCCCGCGCGAGAACGTGAACCGCATCGGCACCGTCGCGTTCGACGTGGCCGGCGTGCACCCGCACGACGTCGGCCAGTTCATCGATGCGCAGGGCATCGCCATCCGAGTTGGCCACCACTGCGCCCAGCCGGTGCACCGCCATTTCGGCCTGTACGCGTCGAACCGTGCGTCGAGCGGCGTGTACAACAGCGTCGACGACGCGAAGGCGTTGGTCGAGGCCGTGGCAAAAGTCCGTCCGTTCTTTAAGGTGTGATGTATGAACGATTTTGGCATGAGCGGCGATGACCTCGAACAGATGTATCAGGAGGTCATCCTCGAAGCCGCACGAGATCCGCATGGTAAGGAATCCTTCGCGCCCGACCTTGCGTCGGAGGACAGCGCATCGGCTGGCGACAGCACAATCCGCGCCAACCACGAATACTGCACGCCGGGTGAGTCCCACCAGTTCAACCCGACCTGCGGCGACGAGGCGACCGTGCACGTGGAGGTCTCTGACGCCGAACCGCATCGCATCGAACGTCTTGTGTGGGACGGCCATGGCTGCTCCATCTCGCAGGCGAGCTTGTCGGTGATGGTCGACCTGTGCGCCGGCAAAACCGTGGATGAGGCGATGGACCTGTTCCGCGATTTCCACGAGCTCATGGAGTCCCGCGGCGCCGGCCTGAACGACGACGCCAAGGAGGAGAAGCTCGAGGATGCGGTCGTGTTCCAGGGCGTGTCCAAGTATCCGATGCGCATCAAGTGCGCGCTGCTCGGCTGGGAAGGCATGCGCGATTCGGTCGCCAAGGCGCTGGCCGCGAAATGACGGTTCCGGCTCCCCTCGGGTGAGGGGAGCCGGAGTATATTGAATACCAACTGTTTTACACAACGTTTGGAGTGATATGAGCGACAATCTGGTGCCCGAACCCGAACCGTCGGTGTTCGATGCGGTGAACAAGGTGCTGGGCGACGAGGAGGCCGCGCGTCGTGTGATGGCCAATCCGAATCTGGCAGCGGGTTTCCCGAACGGGCGTCCCGCGCCGGTTTCCGATACGGCGGACGGCGATACCGACATGTGCGCATGTGGTCGTCATCCGAAAAATGAATGCGGCCATGACGGCGAGCATTCCAGCGAGGACGACATCCCACTGAAAGCCGTCGACGAGATCGGACGCGCCACCGCAGCCGACGTCAAGGAGGCGCTGCATCAGGTCATCGATCCGGAACTCGGCATCGATGTGATCGATCTGGGCCTTGTCTACGGCATCGAAATCGACGAGCTGGGCCGCGCGATCATCACGATGACGCTCACCACGCCGGCCTGTCCGCTCACCGACCTGATCGAGGATGAGTGCGCGAGCACGCTTGCCGGTCTGGTCGAGGAGTTCCGCATCGACTGGACGTGGCAGCCGCGTTGGACGATGGATAAAATCACGCCGGAAGGCCGCGAGCAGCTGGCCGCGCTCGGCTTCAACTTCGACAATCTGCCGAAGTACTGATTCATAACGAGGTGATGCGGCGGTCGCACTCCGCCGCATCACCTTTTCAGGCATGAAGAAAGCCCCGACCTTGATGGCCGGGGCTTTCTTCATGCGCTGTTCGTGCCGTCGATCAGTCGTCGACGATCGTGCCCTTCGGCACGACGGTGATGCCCTCCGGCGTCACCGTGAAGCCGCGCGCGAGATCATGCTCGGTGTCGATGCCGACGGTCGAGTTCTCGGTGAGCACGACGTTCTTGTCGAGGATCGCCTTGTACACGCGCGCACGACGGTTGATGACCACGCCGTCGAACAGCACGGAGTCGACGACCTGAGCCCACGAGTGGATGCGCACGTTCGGCGACAGCACGGAATGGTGCACTTCACCGCCGGAGACGATCACGCCGGGGGAGACGATCGAATCGGTCGCGTGGCCCAGACGGTCGCGGCCCGCATGCACGAACTTGGCCGGCGGCAGCGTGCCGGAGTTCGTGTAGATCGGCCAAGCTTGGTTGTACAGGTTGAACTCGGGCACGTAGGCGATAAGGTCCATGTGCGCATCATAGAACTGCTTGATGGTGCCCACGTCGCGCCAGTAGGCGTGATCGGTCTCCGTCGCGCCCGGGATGACGTTCGTGTTGAAGTCGTACACGCCGGCCTCGCCGCGCGCCGCGAAGTACGGGGCGATGTCGCCGCCCATGTCGTGCTTGGTGTCCTCGGCCTTCTCATCCTTGGCGAGCGCGTCGAACAGGGCGTCCGTGTTTGCTACATAGTTGCCCATCGAGGCAAGGAACGAACCCGGATCGTCCGGCAGACCCTCGGTCGTGGCGGGCTTCTCCTGGAATTCGCGGATCTGGTTCGGATGGTCCGGATCCACGCTGATCACGCCGAACTGGTTCGACTGGGCGATCGGCTGGCGGATGCCGGCGACCGTGAACTCTGCGCCGGACTCGATATGCTGTTCGACCATCTGGCCGAAGTCCATACGGTAGACGTGGTCGGCGCCGACGATCACGACGATGTCGGGCTGCACGTCCTCGATGATGTTGATGGTCTGGTAGATCGCGTCGGCGGAACCGAGGTACCAGTGCTTGCCGAGACGCTGCTGTGCCGGAACCGGGGAGACGTAGTTGCCCAACAGCGAGGAGAAGCGCCACATCTGCGAGATATGGCGGTCGAGCGAATGCGACTTGTACTGGGTGAGCACGATGATATGCCGGTAATCGGAGTTCACCAGATTACTCAGCGGGAAATCGATCAGACGGAACACGCCGCCAAAGGGCACGGCGGGCTTCGCCCGGTCACGGGTCAACGGCATCAGGCGAGTTCCTTCACCGCCAGCTAGGACGATGGAAAGAATCTTTTGCTTGTTTTTCGCCATCTGATGCTCCTCTCTTGGGTCTTAAGCGTCTTGCGACACCGAACTTCTGTGCGTCCCACGCTTCATCGCATGGCCTGACACACTTAATACTTGCACAAATTTTGCGACATGCAAGGCAGCCGCGCGGGCATGTCGGCAAGTTTTGATGACTTTTCAGCGAATTCTGGTCGAATAGAAGGCCACGGCGCTGGAAGCGGCCACGTTGAGCGAGTCGACGCCGTGGCTCATGGGGATTTTCACGGTCAGGTCGGCATTGGCGATGGTGTGCCGGCTCAGGCCGTCGCCTTCGGTGCCGAAGATCAGCGCGAGCTTGTCGATGTGGTCGGATGCAGTCGGATCGTTGTTCAGACGGCGGACGAGCTCGTCGAGGCTGATCGAGTCGTCGGTGAGCGCCATCGCCACGGTGGTGAAGCCGAGGTCGTGCAGTTCCCTGAGCCCGTCGAATGGCCAGGCGTGCTTCGATTCCATGCCGATGCGCGTCCACGGGATCTGGAACACGGTGCCCATCGACACGCGGGCGGCGCGACGGTACAGTGGGTCTCCGCAGGAGGGGGTGACCAGTACCGCGTCCACGTCGAGCGCGGCGGCCGAGCGCATGAGCGCGCCCACGTTCGTATGATCGACGATGTTTTCCATGACGGCCACGCGGTGCGCGCCGGCGCAGACTTCGGCCACACTCGGCAATGGCCACCGGCGCATTGCCGCAAGAGCGCCGCGGTGCAGGCGGTATCCGGTCAGTTGCTTGAGCTGTTCGGGGGAGGCGACGTAGACAGGCACGTCGGTGCCCCAGTGTTCGTCCACGTATGCAAACGTGTCGGCCATGCCTTCGATCCACGGTTCCTCGACGAGCAGCGAGATCGGCTCGCGTCCGGCGGCGAGCGCGCGGTCGATGACCTTGGGGGATTCGGCGATGAACAGGCCCTTGGCTGGTTCAAGCCGGTTGCGCAGCTGCATTTCGGTGAGGTTCGTGTAGGCCGCCACGCGTTCGTCGTCGATGGAGTCGATGGTGATGAACCTCATGGAACGTGCCTTTCCTCGCAATGATGGTGAATACAAGAAAACCCCGTGTTTCCACGGGGCTTTTCCGGTGTCCGAGATGGGACTTGAACCCACACGCCTGTATAAAATAGGCACTAGCACCTCAAGCTAGCGCGTCTACCATTCCGCCACCCGGACAAGGTGTTGTTTGAGGCAACGTGTAGATACTTTACCAGTGTTCTCAAATGCGTCAAATCGCGTGGTTGCAGCGGCGTGTCGCAAGTCATGGCGCGGGTTTTGTGTACGCTGGTGGACCATGACGAATCCTCTTTTCCTGCTCAATCCGGCGCAGGACGACGTGCCGGTGAACAGCGACGAACTGAATACCGGGTGGAAGATCACCCTGCCGGCTTCGGTCCGGCGCCACGCCATCCAGGCCATGCGCATGTCGGACGGCGACGAACTCGACCTGTCGGACGGCCGGGGTCTGCGCATCCGCGCCGTGCTGTGTGACGCCGCCAACGCGATGGCCGAAGTGCTTGAAGTCGGACGCGAGCCGCAGCCGGTCACCCGCCTTGCGCTTGTGCAGGCGCTGGCGAAGACCGGACACGACGAGCAGGCCATCGATATGGCCACGCAGATCGGCGTCGACACGGTGATTCCGTGGCAGGCCGACCGGTCGATCGCCAAATGGAAGGCGGGACGCACTGACAAGAAATGGTCGCAGACGCTCGCGGCTGCGACCGAACAGTCGCGTCGTGCATGGATGCCCGAACTGGCCGATTGTGTGACCAGCCGGCAGATTGTGGCCGACTGCCGCCGCGCGTGCGTGCATGGCGATCTGATGATCGTGCTGCATCAGGATGCGACCGACACGTGGGACGGCATCGAACGCCGCGTGCGCGCGCTGGCCGACCAGTGCCTCGAGGACGGGCGCCCGCGCACCATCAGCGTGATGGTCGGACCGGAAGGCGGCATCAGCGATGCGGAAGTCGACATGTTCAAGGACGCGGGCGCGCAGGTGTGCGTGCTCGGTTCGAACATTCTGCGCGCCTCCGCGGCCGGTCCGGTGGCCCTATCCCTGCTGTCGAGGACGCTGGGCCGAATCTGACCGAAACATGCCGCGTCGAATGTGGCAAATGACATGCCCGCGCAATAGCATGGAGCCAGCGCACAGCGCAAAACCTACGGACGCTACAAAGGAGCGACATGAGCGATTCACAGGACTGCCTGTTCTGCAAGATCATCGCCGGGGAGATCCCCAGCACGAAGGTGTACGAGGATGAAACCACCTACGCATTCAAGGACATCAACCCGAAGGCCAAGGTGCATGTGCTGATCGTGCCGCGCAAGCACTACGCGAACGTCGCCGAACTGGCCAAGGCGGATCCGGCCGAACTGGCGCACATCGCCGAAGTGGCCCAGTCCATCGCCGACAAGGAGTTCCACGGCGCGTACCGTCTGATCTTCAACACGGGTCTTGACGCGGGGCAGACCGTCTTCCACGTTCACGCCCACGTGCTGACCGGCGAAAAACTGGACGAGTAGCGACCGCGGGCGCGGTGGGAAGACCGTTTCTCCTGCCGCGCCGGCGCGCAGCCCGACAAGACACATACGAACACAACCAACGAGCACACAAGAGGTTTGTTTGGCGACCACAACGCGAACCATCACCATCCCATCCGAACTTGACCCGGTAGCCGTGCTGGGGCCCGTGGACGAGGTCCTCAGGCAAGTCGAGCAGGCGTTTCCGGACCTGACCATCATCGTGCGCGGCGACCGCATCGCGATCATGTCGCGGTCCAAGCAGTCCGAACCGCAGGCGGCCCAGGCCGAAGACGTGCTGAACACGATCATCCGCGCCGCATACAGCGCGCCGATGGACGCCGACACCGTCCGCCGCCTGCTCGACCAACAGGTCCTGCCCAATCGCGTGCGGCAGGACTTCTTCGAACGCAACCGCCAGCAGCGCGCAACAGTCCCGCGCCCGGCCGAAACCGCCGCGCGATGCGCGGACGAGCCGGGGGAGCAGTCGCAGGAACGCCGCAGGCCGCGCGTGCCCGGCGTCATCACCTTCGCGCTCGGCCAGCCAGTCCGACCCAAAACCGCCGGACAGATCGCCCTCGTCAACGCCATCGAATCGCACACCATCACGTTCGCCATCGGCCCGGCCGGCACCGGCAAAACGTATCTGGCCGTCGCCAAAGCCGTGCAGGCGTTCCAGGAGCGGCGCATCCGCCGCATCGTGCTGACGCGCCCGGCCGTGGAGGCGGGGGAGAATCTCGGCTTCCTGCCCGGCACGCTCAACGAGAAGGTCGACCCGTATCTGCGTCCGCTTTACGACGCGCTTTCGGACATGCTCGGCTCCGACCAGCTGCGCCGGTACATGGACGACGGCACGATCGAGGTCGCGCCGCTCGCCTACATGCGCGGTCGCACACTCAACGACGCGTTCGTGATCCTCGACGAGGCGCAGAACACCACCGAACAGCAGATGAAGATGTTCCTCACACGACTCGGCTTCAACACGACCATGGTCATCACCGGCGACATCACGCAGGTCGACTTGACCGTGCCCCGGTCGGGACTTGCCACCATCGAGCACATCCTCGGCGGCATTGACGACATCGCGTTCGCTCACCTCGAATCCAGCGACGTGGTGCGCCACAAGCTCGTGGGCCAGATCGTTGCCGCCTACGAACACCATTCGGCCATCGCCGGCGACCACAGCACCAAGGCGCGACGCGAACACGGCGAAATGAAACAGTACGGTGCTTATGCGGCCGCCGCCGCGTACGAGCGGGCGGGCCGCGCGGAACGCACCGAACGCGAACGGGAAGAACGAGCCGAACGGGCTATGGAGACCGAACGGAAGGAGAACGCGCGATGAGCGTCGACGTGACCAACGAAACCCAGTGGACCATCGACCCGAAGGTGTTCTCCGACCTCGGCGTGTGGGTCATGGACCAGATGCGCGTAAGCACGCAGTCCGACCTGACCATCCTGTTCGTCGACCCCGAGCCGATCGCCGAACTGCACGAACGCTGGATGAACCTCGAAGGCCCCACCGACGTGATGAGCTTCCCCATGGACGAGCTGCGCCCCGGCGACGGCAAAACCGTGATGGAAGGCGTGCTCGGCGATATCGTCATCTGCCCGTGGGTCGCCGCCCAGCAGGCCGCCGCCGCCGGGCACGGTACCCTCGAGGAAATGCTGCTGCTCACCATCCATGGCATCCTGCACCTGCTCGGCTACGACCACGTCGGCCCCGAACAGGAACGGCAGATGTTCGGCCTGCAGCGCCAGCTGCTGCTCACCTTCATCGCTGTGCGCCACAGCGTCGGCGCACAGGTCGGCCTGCC
>NZ_JGYN01000016.1 GCF_000741165.1 Bifidobacterium biavatii DSM 23969
GGCCGCGAAAAGCCGACGCGTCGTCAGTATCTCGTTCGCCTTGCGCAGCTCCGCGACCTCGGCGCGCAGACGTTTCAACTCGGCGGCCGTCTCCTCCGCGCTGATCGCGGACTGTTCGGCGGTCGTCCGGTCGGCCTTGTTCCTCCACCTGCGCAACGTCTCCGGGGCGATGCCCAGACTCTGCGCGACGGAGGCCACGGCCTTCGTCTCCGACGAATGATTCGCACGCGCCTCCTCCAGAAGCCTGAGCGCCCTCGCCTGGAACTCCTTCGTATAACGAGTCTTTCCGGTCATGTTCCTAGTCTCCCATCAATGAGATAAAACACGGAACAAAAACCAGGTCATATCAACCCAATCAGCAGGCTCACGATGCTGAGCCACATGCTTATTAAACGGAATCTCATCCCCGCTCTTCTTCACGGCCGGGGAAACAGTCGCACTAGCCATAGCCTTTACCTTTACCCTTTCCACGTTCGCTTAGAAGATGCTCGTATCCGACACGCGCTTGGAAATCCAATTCGCCAAAATCAAGAACACGAAATTAATCAACGTGTTAAACAAACCAATCGCCGTAGCATACGAGAACTGAAACGACTTCAAACCAATCATGTACGTATACGTGGCAATCACCTGAGAACCCGGCAAGTTCATAGCATTCTGCATCAACAGAACCTTCTCAAAACCAACCGACAGGATATTACCCATATTCATAATCAGCAGAATCACACACGTCGGCATAATCGTCGGAATATCCACATAACGAATCAACTGCATACGACCAGCACCATCAATCTTCGCAGCCTCATACAGACTCACGTCAACCGAGCTCAACGCAGCCAGGTAGATGATCGCATTCCAACCACAATGCTGCCACACCTCAGACAACCAATAAATCGGCGCCACCATATTCGGATTATCCAACAAACTCGTCCCACCAAAGAAACGACCCAAGAGTCCCGTGTTCGGCGTGAGGAAAATGTTCAGCATGGCCACGATGACGACGGTCGAGATGAAGTGGGGCATGTACGTGATCGTCTGCACAAACCCCTTCACCTTCGTGCTATGAATCTGGTTAATCAGCAAAGCCAGCACGATCGGCGCGATAAAACCAAGCACCAGAGTACCAAGACTGATCTTGATCGTGTTGATCATGACCTTGCTAAACATCGGCGACGTGAAAAACTGGTTGAAATACTTCAACCCAACCCACTGACCACCCGTCAACCCCTTCGACGGGACAAAATCACGAAACGCCAACTGAATACCATACATCGGGATATACGCGAAGATAAACACAAACACCATCGCCGGCAACGCCATCACCCAATGCTGCCAATAATGCTGCACATGCCACACCAACTTCCTCGGCCACGGCAAAGCCTTAAAAGCTGCGGTATTATCAACCACACCCGTGGCATCCACCACGGACGCGGCAGCCTTCTCCTGAACCGCCATCGTAAACTCCTTAGGGATGAATTGATTATTGTCTGTTGGTTGTTGTTGGTTGCGGTCTCCCGCAAGGAAGACCGCACGGTTTTTGGGCAAAGAAAAAAGGCGCGAAGGTCACAGGGGCGTATCTATGGCCTTCACGCCTTCAGGTCAGTGGTTACTTGACGTACTTGTCGTACGCCTTCTGCCACAGGTCGACATTCTGCTGGATGTTCATGGACTTGAGCTGCTCCTGCAGGCTGTTCCACGTGGCATCGTCGGCGCCGTTCTGGGCCATCTTCGCGATGAGCGGCATCGCGGTGGTCGCGATGGTGGTGTTGTTGTTCGCGTAGGTGGTCTGGTCGGCGGCGGACAGGCGGACGTAGATCGGCATGTAGTCCTTCTCGCCGTTCAGGTGCGAGTACTGCTCGGCGTACGGCTTGTCGGCCTCGACGATGGAGGTCAGGTTCTTGTCGCCTTCGAACTCGTCGGCGTCCGGGATCCAGCCGGCGAGACGATCCTCGAGGGCCGGGGTCTTCTGGGCGTCGCGCTCTTCGACGAACTTCTCGGTGACCTTGTAGGAGTGGTCGCCGGTCTTCTCAAGGTAGCCGTCGGTGGTGGAGCCGTAGAGCTGCTGGACGGAGTACTTCTCCGAGTAGAGCAGGTTGATGATCTTCAGGCAGGCATCCTTGTTGGCAGCCTTGGAGGACATGGCCATGTGGTAGTCCTCGTACTCGTTCGCGCCGGAGACGCCGGAGGCATCCCACACGGTGTCATCGGAGGAGACACCGTCGGCGGACGGCACCGGGATGGTGATGTACTGGTTGTACAGGTCGGAGCCGACGGTGCCGAATGCGGTGGCATCCCAGCCGAAGACCGCGCCGACCTGGGCGGTGTTGCCGCCGACCTGGTTGCGGGAGTCATACTTGTCGGAGGTGACCCAGTCGTCCGGGACCAGGCCTTCCTTCTTGAGGGATGCGAGGTAGTTGAGCACCTGGCGGAACTCGTCGGTCTGCATCATGTTGCCGACCTTGCCGTCCTTGACGTAGATGCCGGTGCCGGACGGGCCGGAATTGAAGTGCGTGGCGATGCCGGTCGAGTTCATGAACAGGAACGGGCTCCACCAGCCGGCGAGCTGGTCGGTCGGCAGGGCGCGCAGGTTCATCGGGATCTCGTCCTGCTTACCGTTGCCGTTCGGGTCCTGGGTCTTGAACGCTTCGAGGACCTTGGTGAGTTCCTTCCATGTGGTCGGAACCTTCAGGCCGAGCTTGTCGAGCCAGGTCTTGTTGATGAGCATGTGCTGGCCGGAGGCGGAGAACGCCTTGCCACGGCTGGACGGGAGCACCCACAGGTGGCCCTCGACCTCGACGAACTTCTTGGCGACGGGCTGCTCCTTGAAGAACGCCTCAACGTTCGGCAGCTTGTCCATGTCCTGCGAGAGATCCTCGAAGGCATCCGGGTTCTGGGAGGCGTCGTCCGGGTGGTAGGCGCGGATGTTCAGGTCGGACAGATCGCCGGCAGCGAGGGCGGCGTTCTTCTGCTGGCTCCAAGCGGTGTCGAGCACGACCTTCCACTCGATCTTCGCGCCGGATTCCTTCTCGAGCTCCTTGGCCCAAGTCATCTGACCGATCGGGATCTGGGTGGTGTTCTGCTGCACCAGAATGGTGACGATCGGCTTACCGTCGGAAGTCTTCTTGTTGGCGGCGGTGCTCTGGCCGCAGGCCGACAGGCCCGTCAGCAGCATCGCGGCAGCACCTGCGGCAGCAACGCCGGAGATAGCCTTCTTAGCCACACCCTTGTTCATGATTGTTCCTTTCCTCAACATGCGCCATGCATGCTCGAACCTCGCAAACCAATGGCCTGATCAGCCAGGAAAGCCACTGTGCGGGCCGTTGGTTCTGTTGTTCGGTTCACCTCGTTGTGGGGGTTAACGCTAACCATAATGCACCAGCACCATAACCTTCGCAACATGCATTTGTCCACTAAACATGTCCGAATGTTCACAAGTGGCGGAATTTCAATGAATCGTGCCAAAAAATCACCGTTGACACGCGACAACCGTTGTGCCGCAAGCGCTTTCAGCCCTTGCAAAACCCGGCGTTTCTCGTCTGTAGACACCATGTCAACGCAATCATTAACACTGTTAACGATGACACGATCAGCCAACGTTAGGGTTATGCTATAGTTATCGATAAGCCAAAGAAGGATAAGCGTCCGCACGCCCGTCACCGACGGCGAGCCCACGGACCTTAACACTGAGAGCAGCAAGCAACCATGCGCAAAGGCGCACAAGGAGAGTCGAGTCAGCTATGAAACGCAGCGCCGCTACTTTGAAGGATGTCGCGTCGGCAGCCGGTGTTTCCGCCATGACCGTATCGAAAGCGCTCCGCAACGCGCCGGGCGTCAGCGACAAAACGCGCGAACGCGTCCTCGCTATCGCACAGAACATCGGCTACGAAACCAACGTGTCGGCGAGCGCGCTGAAAACCGGACGCAGCGGCATCATCCAGATCATCGTCAACGAATACGACATCCCGTTCTATTCCAAGCTCATCGACGTCATGTCGAGCGCCGTCGTCACGAACGGCTTCACACCGTTCCTGCAGCAGACGAAATACTCGACGTCCGCGCTGCAGAGCACGTTGTCCAGCTCGCTGTTCTCCGGCGTGCTGTCGGACGGCGTGATCGCGCATGCGTCCGGTCTGTCGGGCGATCTGTTCGAAAAGATCATTCACGGCAAGCCGGCCGTGCTCATCGACTCGTGCGAGGAGCAGCCGGTCGTCTCGTCCGTCGTCTTTCCCAACGAGGAGGGCTCGCGCGCGGCCGTGCAATATCTTGCGGAACGCGGCTGCCGCAACATCGGTTTGATCGGCCCGTCGTATCTGGAAAAGCAGGATTTTCTGCACTCCCCCAGCCCGATGAAGCTGCGCATGCGCGGAGCACGCGCCGCACTGCTTGATCTGGGCCTGCCGTACGACGAGTCGACGGTGGTCGCAGTCGAAGGCATGAGCGAGGAGCACGCGATCGATTCGGTGCACGAGCTGGCCAAGTCCGGCCGCATTCCGTTCGACGGCCTGTTCTGTCTGAACGATTCGGCTGCAATCGGCGCGATCCGCGCGCTGGCCGACTGTGGCATCCGCGTGCCGGAGGACGTGAAGGTCATCGGCTTCGACGGCGTGCGCGAAGGCCGGTTCCACGTGCCGTCGCTGACGACGATCAGCGTGGACATGGATCAGCTAGCGCGGCTCGTCATGCTCAGCCTCAAACAGCAGATCGATCATACGGGTGATCCGCTGCCGGCCACGAAGACGACGATCGGCTTCACGCTGGTCGAACGCGAGTCCACGCAGACGCGATGAAACGCTCGCTCGAATATGAGGTCGCACCGCCGGATGTGCGGTTCCTGTCCGCCGGGCGCGAGCGCGACATCCGCGCGATCTACGGCCCGAACGCACACCGGTACCATTCGTTGCACCTGATCACCGCGGGCAGCGCGCACTATTACATCGACGGCGTGTACTGGTCTGTCAAGGCCGGACAGTGCATCTCCCTGCCCGCGGACACGCCGATCATGTACCACACGGATTTTGCGGACGTATGCACCACGCATTGGGTGACGTTCCGCGGCTCGGACGTGCTCGATCTGATGAGCCGGTGCGGGTTCGGCCCGACCTCGGCCGTGATCAACGTCGCCGATCCGCAGCGGATCGCCGGCATCATCGACGACATGCTCGACTGCGCCGAACGCACGTATTCCAACGGGCTGCGGCTGAACGGACTGTTCTCGCAGCTGCTTGCGACCATCATCGAAACGTCCGTGGCCACGACGCCGTCGCCGGACGCGCGCGCCAACATCGCGCCGAAAAGCAACGAGTACATCACGCGGGCCATGCAGTACATCTACGCGCACATGGATTCGCCGCTGCATGTGGGCGAGATCGCGGAGGCGCTGTTCATCAGCCGCACGTACCTGTACGAACTGTTTCAGGAGTACCTGCAGACCACGCCGCAGCTGTTCGTCGCCAAGGCGAAGACGTATCAGGCGTGCGAATGGCTGCGGCAGACCGGCATGAGTGTGCAGGACATCGCCGAATCGTGCGGGTACCGCAGCGCGTTCGCGTTTTCCAAGGCGTTCAAGCGGATCATCGGCATGTCGCCGCGCGAATACCGCCAGCGGTTCACCGATCCAGCCAACCTGGTCGAGGATCGGTGAACCGCCGCACGCTGCGACTTACGCCCAGACGGTCGCCGCGACGCCGGGCGTGAGGTTGGCGAGCGGGCCGCGGGCGCTGCGCTCGACGCGCGGATCGCCGTTGATGTCCGTGTCGAAAACGAACGGATTGCCGTCCGGCCGCTCGAAACGGGCTTCGACGACGCGCGGCTCGCCCAGATCGGCGGTGCGCACGATCGCACCGTCGCCGAACGGCGTCGCCGCGTCGCCCGCAGTGCCTGCATCGGTAGCGGCGGCACCGGCCGGCGACACGGCGAGCGTGACGTGACGATCATCCGTGTCCTGCGCGAGTGCGACCGTCCACTCGCCGCCGCGCACGATCGCACCCGGCTCGCCGAGCAGCTCGCGCGCACCGCCCAGATACGTGTTGTCGCGGGCCAGCACCGGCTGCGGCACGTTGCGGAACACCTCCTCGTCGGCCGCGCCGACCACGCGCGAAGCCAGCTCGCGGTAGTCGTCGAGCGTGACCGGGCGCTCGCCGCGCTCCCCCGCGCCGAGCATCTTGTCGTGCCGGGCCTGCAGGTTGTACGCGCGCGTGCCGTGGCCCTCGGCCATCCAGCCGGACTGTTCGTCCGCGTCGGCGGGCGTGCCGGCGGTCTGCACGAACAGGTTGTTGGCGAACCGGTCGTCGCCGCCGTAGACGAACATGCTGCCGGCGACCTCGGTGGTGTGCGGGAAGTGGTACGGCGTGGAACGGTCGAGCACGCGGCCGAGCCGGATCGTGCCGGCGATCAGGTTGTTCACGTACGCGCCGCCGTCGGAGATGATGTCGCAGCTGATCGGCGAGGCGAGCACGTTGTTGCTGACTGTGTACGGTCCGTGGCTGACTTCGACCATGATGTCGCGCATGTTCTTCCAGAACACGTTGCGGTCGATGTGTGTGCCCTGTGTCTGCCAGTCGAGCCACATGCCGAGCGTGCAGTCGTGCACGTTGTTGCCCCGGATGACCGTGTCGACCGCGGCGTGCAGCTTGATGCCGCCGATCTCGTGCCCCCAGAACTCGTGCTTGGTCGCGACGCGGTAGATTTCGTTGTGCTCGATGGTGCTGAACGCGCAGCCCATGTGGCCGACGACGCCGTTCTGCCCGCAGTCGTGGATGACGTTGTCGCACACGATGTGACCGCCGACCACGCCCTTGTTCCAGCCGAAGCGCAGCGCCTTGAACACGGCCTCCATCTGGTACTGGTAGCCGGACTTGCGCCGTGTGCGCGTGCAGTCGCTGTCACCGGTCGAGCCCTCCTTGCCAAGGGAGACGGCCGAACACTTCGCGTCGTGGATGACGTTGTTCTCGATAATCCAGCCGCGCGACCAGTGCGCGCCGATCAGGCCGACCTGGTCGCCGGTCGGCGGGGCCCACGGCGTGGCCGCCTGCGCGAGTTCGAAGCCGCGCACGGTGATGTAGTTGACCTGCGGCTTGGACGGGTAAAAGCAGGTTTCGCGCACGTTGATCTCGACGAGCTGCTTGTTCGGATCGGCGTCGTGGAAGTTCGCCCAGATGGTCGTCGTGCCGGTGCGCGCGTCACCCTCGACCTCGGCGTACCAGACGTTCAGCGTGGCTTCGGGCGGGTCGAGGATCGGGCCGTTGCGCCATGCGCCGTAGTCGAAGCCGACCGTGCGGGGAGCCGGATGCGCGACTTCGGCGAGGCTAAACGCCTCGTAGAACGATTTGCCGTCGAGGTACACGTCGCCCAGATGGCAGGCGGGATGATCGGGATAGCCAGCGGCCACGGCCTGCGCGGACAGCGTGTCGTCGCCTTCGCGCAGCGCGCGGGCGTGCGAGCTCGCGTCGATGACCCAGTCGCCGTACACGGTGCGCGCGTACGGATTGAACGCACCGAACATCGCGTTGGGCAGCACGGCGCGCCACACGGCGCCGTCCGCCGGGACGGGCGCGTCTGCCGGGACCGGTTCACCGGTGCCGTCCGCGTCGATGCGTTCCCACGTCGTCACGCGTTCCGATCCCTTGATCACCGGTCGCGGTTCGCCGTCGGCCGCGCGGTACGTGACGCGCTTCTCCGCGCTTTCGCCGCCGTACAGCGGATCGACCGATTCGCGGTATACGCCGGCGTGCACGACGACTTCGTCGCCGGCGCGCGCGATCGCGGCCGCCTCGTTGATCGTCGCGAACGGGCGGGCCTCGCTGCCGTCCGCCGCCGTACCGTTCGCATTCGCCGCCTGCTGAGACACGTGATATACAGCCATGCCGTTACGCTCCTTCGCACTTCGCTGTTCCATCTACTGGCACTGCAACTACTTCAACGTTATAGTCACTGGCATTGCTGACATCTGCCATCGCAAAACCAGACATAGTTTAATGTACATACAAACTCGCCCGGACACGCCGCGCTGCATGCGCAAACCATGTCCGGGCGATTGGAAATACGCTCGAATACGCGAACACCCACCTATCCGCACTACTCGAACTTGAGGAACTTGATGAACGCGCGCACGTGATCCGTGCCCGCGGTGACGTTGCTCACGCCGATGAGCATGTCATCGGGCAAGCCGTCGGTACCGCTCCACGTGGCGGACTTCGCCAGATCAAGACCCTGCGCCTTGGACGCGTCATCGGTCGCTTCGCCCTTCTTGTCGACGAGCACTCCGTCGGCCGCCTGCTGCGTGAGTTCGGCGGACCGCTCGACCTTGTTCAGCGGCGTCACGTAGCCGCGCTCGACCAGCATGGCGAACGTGTCCTTGTCGGCCACGACCATATTGATCTGCCCGGCGGTGACCATCGCCATGATCTTGGCCGAATCGTCGGTGTAGCCGTTGCCGTCGGTCAGCAGATACGAGCAGTTGATGCTGACGAGGCGCTCGTCGTCGATGTTCTGGTTCTTGACGAACTTGGTTTTCAGCTGATCGCACTGGTCCGCGGAGTCGGCCATGTTGAAGCCGGCGATCGAGATGTCGGGATCCGGCCCCTTGAACGCCACCGTGCATACGATCGCGATCACCAGCGCGGCCGCGCCGACCGCGATCGCCGTATTGAGCAGGAAGTTCTGCACGAAAAACGGCCACTTCTGATCGGCCGGCAGCTCGCGGAACGTCTTCCATTTGGACTGCTTGGCGTACACATTCGAGCTGGCGAGCGTGGCAATCGCGTCCTTCTGCTCGTCGGTAAACGCGTACTCCTTGGCTCCGAAGCGATTGTCGTCGCCTGAATTGCCGCCGTCTTCCATTGCCATGATGACCAAACCTCCCCGTCCGCGCGCGCAGGAAACCACGCCCGTTCCTCGGGACGTGGCCGTGTCGCAATGTTCCCGAGTATACCCAGTCCGCTGGGTATTGCCTTGGAATAGGCGTTCGCCCGAGCGCGCGACGCGATTCCCGCGTCAGCCGACGGCGATGATCTGGTGCAGACCCGGCTTGAGCCCGCGCAGGCGCACGGAGCCAGCCGGCACGAGCACGCCGGCCACGTTGGCCGCTTCGGTGACCAGCTCGCAGTTGGCAAGCGACCCGTCGAGCATGATGACCGGCGATACGCCCGCGTTGACCGCCGGCAGCACGACGTCGGCTTGCGTGCGCGCGGGCACGGTCAGGTCGATGGTGATGCCGTCGCGTTCACCGTCGGTCGGGCTGTAGGCGAGCGCAATGTCGCCAGCCGGGGTCGGCAGCGTCAGCGTGGCCGTGCGCATGTCGCCGAGCTGCGGGACGACCGCGAAACGGCGATATCCCGGCTCGATCGGACGCACGCCCATGAGCCCTTCGGCGATCAGGAACACCGGAGACGCGGCCCACGGGTGCGAGTACGTGGTATTCGGCTTGTTGGCGAGCGCCCACGCCTCCATCGTGCCGCCCGCGCCCTGCGCGATCATGTACAGCCACGAGTGCGTGGTGCGACGGTCGGCATACAGCTTCGCGGCGTCGGCGCCAAGTCCGGCGCGATACAGGCCCGTCAGATACGGCACGGCCGTGTACACGCTGCATGCCATGCCCTTGCCGCGCAGGAATTCGCCGACGCGAGGCACGCGGTCGGCGGGCACGTGCACGAACGCCAGCGCGAACGCGGACGAGTGCATCGCCGCGTGGTCGATCGGCGTGAATGTGCGGTCGCCTGCGGTGAACGGCTGCGGCGGTACCGGCTGCGCGGTTTGTTCGGCTGTCTCAGCCTCGGCGGGATCACCGGCGACGGTCGCCGGCAGGTTGTCCGCCGTCGTATCGTCCGGTTCAGCTTCGGCGGTTTCGTCATGGTGTGCGACCGTGCCGTCGTGTGCAGCGCCGACATCGTGTGCAGCATCGTCCGTATCGCCGGCGGCGACGTTCGCGCGGCGACGCGAACCGACGGCGGCGAATTCGACCGTCGCGGTTTCGTCCTGCGTGGTCGTGACGGTCAGACCGTCGATGTACGCGCCGCGAGCCGCGTCGTACAGGTGATCGTTGATCGCGTCGCGCAGGCGCGCGGCGACGGCGGCGTAGCGCGCGGCGTCGTCCGTGTGTCCGAGCAGGTCAGCGATGCCGGCCATGTCGGCGTATGCTTCGGCGGAGAGCGCGTTGATGACGGTGTTGACCTGGCCGAAGACGAAGCCGTCGCGTTCGGACGGCGGCCAGTCGACGAGGTCGCCGTCGGTGTGGCTGGATTCGCCGGGCTGCTTGACGATGAAGCCGGTTGCGTCGTCGAGGTACTGGTCGGGCAGCAACGTCTGCAGGCGTTCGTACTGTTCGGCGGCCTGCGCGGCGGAGCCGGTGCGAATCCATGCCTCGTGCACGGCGAGGATGAGGTAGAGCGGCCATTCGGTCGGCCAGGTGCGGTTGGCGATCAGGTAGTCGACGGTGTAGCGGCCGAGCGACGGCGCGCTGTCAAGCGCGAGGTGCGCGCGTTGCTGGATCCATGCGTCGGCCTCGTACGGGGCGCGTTCGCGGGTCCACGAATCGGCGTAGATGTTGCCGTTGAATGCTGCGATCGTATGCGCACTGAGCCGCCAGACCGCGTCGAGCTGCGGGTCGGACGACGTGAATTTGCCAACGTATCCACCGTCCGTCACCGTGCGTCCGTCGATCGACGGATAGGCGAGCGCGGCCGCCGAGACCGCGAGCGGGCGCGTCAGCAGGTCACCGATGACGGCAGCCGCCTCGTCGATGCCAGTGGGCGACGGTTCATCCCACGAGGCGGGCGCGACCGGCGGCTGCGCGACGGCGATTTCGACGTAGCGGAAGACACGCAGTCCCCAGGTTTCCAGCGGACGGCCACCCGGCACGAGATGCCAGTGTTCCTCGTACACGTTGCCGGTGGACATGCGGTAGCGCACGGAGCCGTCCTCGTTGAGCGTCTCGCCGTAGCGCACGGTCACGTCGACCGGTTCGCTCGGAGTGAGATCGAGCCTGATGCCGCCCATGTAGCCGGCGCCGAAGTCGGCGACGACGCCGCGTTCGCCGGGATGGTCGGGGCTGGTGCGGTCGATGACGCGCAACGATTGCGCCGGCAGGTATTCGAGCCGCAGTTTGTCGGTCGGTGCCGGTTCGACGTGCTCGAAGTCGGGTTTGATGGTCACGTCGGCCCAGTCGGAGTCGTCGAAGTCGGGGTCCGTGAAACCGTACGGGAACGCGTTGCCGCGGATGTTTTCGGCCGGCGCTTCGAAGTACTGCGTGCCGATGGATTCGCTGTCAGGCCAGACGGTCGCGGGGTCGGGCAGGGCCTTCCAACCGGCGTCGGAGACGAAGCGTTCGGTGGAGCCGTCCGCGAAACACACGTCGAGCTGGGCTGCGAAGCGGCGCTCCTCCATCGTGTAGGCGATCACGCCGATCGCGTTCTCTTCGCCGGCACGCAGCAGGTCGGTAACGTCGTAGCCGTCGAGCCGAGCCTCGTCGCCGATCGGGAAGGTCGGGCCGCAGCCGACGAACGAACCGTTGAGCCACATGCGGTAGACGAACTGTCGTGCGGGACGCGTGGACGAGGCGGTGGCGGTGAGTGTCGCCCAGCGCACCGGCTTGTCGGGCAGGCGGAACGTGCCGCGCAGCACGGCCCAGCCGGCCGAGTTGCCGGGCTTGGCCGGAGCTGCGGCATCGTCAGGCGTCTCGTCGTTGCCATCGTGCGCGGACGTGGCATCGTTTGTGGCGTCGCCATCGTGCGCAGCGGCATCATCCGCACTGTCCGCGGCATCCGCGTCAGACTCCGGACCCCACACGCTGGCGGCCTGCCATGCGTCGCCCGCCGGCGCAGTGCCGAACGTCGTCGGCTCGCACCAGTCGCTTTCCGCACCGTCGGCGTATCGCCATTGCAACGAAACCCAATATCGGCGCGCCGGCGCCATGTCGACGTCGGTCAGCGCAACGCCGCCCCACAGGTCGCCGTCGGTCCAGTCGCCGCCCCACACGGTCGCATTGCCGGCGAGCGCATCCTCGCGCGTCGCAGCCACGGCGATGCGGTACGCGACCGGATCGCCGGCAAGCGCCCCCCCGGACACGACTCCCGCGTCCCCCGCACCGTCGCGCCATCGCAGCACGGGCGCGCTCCCGGACTTCAGGTCGACCGGGGCATGGCGATCATCAACGAGCAGCATTACCAACTCCTTCTCTGCCACAGGCTGGTTCGCGTTCAGCATAACGATACGGCCGTGCATGTTGCCCGCTGTTTTCCACATGTTGCACCATCGTGCGGCGTCCGGTGCGGGCGACGGTGATGGTGCGACCCGCGGACCGCACGCGGCAAGCGGCCGCATCGTCGTCCGTTATTGTCGTCTGCCGCACGCCGTCTTTCCGCAAATGGAAAGACAGCGGAATGATGCTCCGGGCCCGCCGGTATCAGGCGAGCACGCCGATCGCGTCGAGCGCGAACGGCGCGGATGTGGCCGTACGGAATTCGACGTCGTGGCGGCCCGGTTCGAGCCCTTCGAGGCGGAATTCGCAGCGCAGCGAACCGTTGGTGGGGTTGACCGGCGCGACCGGCAGGGCCAGATGGCCGTCGACGTACACGTCGAGCACGGCACGGCCGTCGCTCGGGCCGAACAGGTGCAGGCCACTGCCCTCGAACGCGAGGCGGAAGCCCGATTCGGCGGTTGCAGTGCGCGAGATGGTGCGCATGTAGGTGAACATGCCTTGGCCGTTGTCGTGCGTCCAGTTGCCGGTGAACGTGAGGATCGGAGAGCCGTCGTCCCACGAGGTCATGTGCATGTCGTCGATGAGCTGCGTGTAGTACGGTGAGGCGGGGGCCGCCGATGCGCCCGGCTCGGGCGATGCGGCCGGCGTGGCGACGCGTTCGACGCGCAAGTTCGAGAAACGTACGTGGTTGAAACTGGTGCCGAGGTTGACGCGGCCGGCGGATTGCAGGTTCGCGTCGGACCACGTGGTGATCTTCGCGCCGTTGATGAATACGGTTGCCGTGGTGCCGTTGACTTCGAGCGTGATCGTGTTCCACGCGCCAGCGCCGGGTGCGAACGGTCGCACGCCAGCTTCGGCGGCGCGCTTCTTCAGGTCCTCGAGGTGACCGCGGCGCACCTCGTTGCCGAAGTTGCGCAGCAGCCACACGCCGTCGGCGCGGATCTTGAAGTCGACACCGCAGATGTCGGTGGTGAACTTGTTGCCGCCCATCTCGCGAGCGCCGACGAGCGCGTACGGCGCGCGGCCGTCGTACGGTTCGAAGTACGCGTCGACGGAGACGCGGTAGTTGGTCCAGCGCATGTCGCCGATCGCGGTGCGCGGGTCGCCTTCGATCCAGGCGTTGCCGGCGTGCGTCCAGTCGATCTGCTGGCGCAACGCGTGGCCGCGGGCGGCGTCCGGCACGACTTCGAACGCGCCGTTCGTGTCGGTGGTGTAGCGCGGGGTCGCACCGGTCTCGCCGCCGCGCGACGTCAGGTAGTCCTCGGCGACGAGCTTGTCGAACTTCCAGACCTCGACCTGCGGTTCGTCGGCGTAGTTGAAATCGTCCGCATACAGGACACCGTTCGCAGGATCGGCGCCGTGACCGGCGGCCGAGCCGAGCACCGGACGGCTGTTTTCCGGCGTGTGCGGGATCGCGTACGCGTATGCCGGCTTGGGTGCGAGCTCGCCGGTGGCGGGATCAACAACAGCCGAGTCGAGCGTGGTCGCCGTGACCATCGTCCACGGTTCGACGGTGATCTCATACACGGCCCCACGGTCCTCTTCCCCGTCATTTCGGTTAACAACACCACACTCACCCATGTCATTTCGACCGGAGCGAAGCGGAGCGGAGAAATCTTCCGAAGATGTCTCGACTTCGCCTGCGGCTTCGCTCGACATGACATGCTGCGCGCACACAACGGCGACCGGCTTGCGCCAGTTCGCGTCGTACGGTTGGCCAGTGTCAGCCGCGCGCGTCTGCCAGACGGTGACCGGCTTGCCGGATGCAGGCAAGGACGGATCGATGGCGATGCGATAGGTCTTGCGGTACGAGCTGTCATTAACGATGACCGTGCTGAAGTCGCTGCCGTCGGGAGCGGCGAGGGTCAGGTACGACGGTTCGCCGTGGCGGGCGCCGGAAACCGGGTTGTTGCCGCCAACCTCGCTACCGCTGGCCTGCGGGATGGCCCTCCAGACGGGACGGGTTGCTTCTCCAGCAAAGGGTGTTTCACGTGAAACGCTTGCCGTTAAGCTATTCCCTTCCTCTCTCCCCCAGTCGGCTCCGCCGACAGCCCCCTCGTCAGAGGGGGCTAAGGACTCATTCGCGCCATCAGCAGGCTCCCAGCCGAGGTTGGCGAAGCGGGCGAAGTGTTCAAGCGCGGCGCAGCCGGCGTCGTAGTAGATCCAGCCGCTCCACGGGTCGCGGGCGGAGATGAGCTCCTTGGACGCGTATTCCATGTGCTCGTAGCACGAGCCGATGGCCGGCTGGTAGATCGCGGCCGTGCGGCGCGATTCGACGAAACCCTTGATAAGCGTGTTCGCCATTTCGAGCGGACCGCCGATGCCGCCGATGCCGGTGCCGGTGCGCTCCCCCAGCCCGTTGTCCATCGTGTTGTTGGGGCGGTCGGCCGAGTTCGAGAACACGGCCTGTGCCTCGGAGTTCCACACTTCCTTGTCGTATTCGTCGGCGAGCCGCTTGAAGTTGCCCTGCGGGTCATCCTCGACGGAATAGTGGTAGGCAGCCACGTCCATCGCGTCGAAGTAGCGCGGGTTGGCGATCACGTCGCCGCCGAACGTGCCGGTCGTCTCCTCGTCAGAGGTGATGACCTTGATTGCGCGGAACAGGTCGCGTTCGCGGTCGGAGCGGAATCCGGCGTTCGGATCGTCCGGACCGTTGCCGAGGAAACCGTCCGTATCCGCATGCACGCGCTCCGCGAATTCGGCGATCCAGTCGAGGTCGGCGGTGCGCTCGTTCACATCCGGGTTCACCGAGTCGACCATCACACCGTACTCGCGGTAGGCGGCCAGAATCGTGTTCTTGTACCAGCGATACACGTCGTCGTTGTCGCGCACCCAAGTCGGCGCATGCCAGCGCAGGATGCTCACGTGCACGCCGGGCTGGTAGCGGCGGGCGTCGGCGGCGAGCTGGAAGCCGGGCTCGCGGCGCACGGCCGGATACTCGTCGCGGTCGCGCATCGTGGCGACGTTCGGGCCGGTCGAATTGTTGCGGTCGTTGCCCATTTCGATTTTGACGGTGTTCATGAGCGGCCGGTCGCCGGCGAACAGCGTGCGCACGAGCGTCCAGTACGCGTCCGGATGCTCGGCCTTGTAGTCCATGAGCAGCGCGGACGTGGCGTTGCCGGACAGCACGCCGAAGCCCTTGTACGTCAGTCCATTGTGGTTGCGCGCGGCGGCCGCCACGTCGGCGGCGTTGAGCGCGACGTCGACCGTCTGGTCGGCGGCGATTGTCTCGGTCATGAGAACGTTCCTTTCATTGCATACGTAACTGCATACGCGTAATGCGCAGGTCGGCATGCGCGTGCGGTCGTCACGGTCTCGCGACTGTCGCCCGAGTCCGCATCCCGTCGGCCCGCATCCGCCGTCACGCCCCAACCGCCTCGGCCGGCGGCACGACGCTTTCGCGGGAGATGAACACGGAGTCGACGAAGATCGGCTTGTAGTCGCCGGCCGCGGGCACGCGGCGCAGTCCGTCGATGAGCTCGCCAACCGCCCGCGCGGCGACCTTGGTGCCGTTGAGGCGAACGGTAGACAGCTTGGGCGCGATGAGCGAGCTGGTGGGGATGTCGTCGATGCCGACGATGGAGATGCGGTCGGGCACGCGCACGCCGCGCGCGGTGAGCGCCGCGGTCAGGCCGATCGCGATGAGGTCGTTGTAGGCGACGACGGCCGTGCACGAGGACGACAACACGTCCTGCACGGCGCGGAAGCCGCCTGCATACGTGGGCGATTCGGACGGGATGCGGCGCACGGTGAAGCCCTGCGCGCGGCTCATGGTCAGCAGCGTCTGCCAACGTACGCCGTTCTGCCATGACTGTTCCGGCCCGGACACGTACGCGATGCGGCGGTGGCCAAGGTCGAGCAGGCGGCCGACCGCGCTGCCCAGACCGCCGCGCACGTCCGAGATGACGGAGCGCACGCCGCGGATCGGCCGGTTGATGGTGATGACCGGCACGGTTTCGGCGAGCTTGCGGATGGCCGCGTCGGACCGTCGCGACGAGCCGAGCACAATGCCGTCGACGTGGTCGCGCACGAATTCGACGGCGCGGCGCTCGACCACGTCGGATTCCTCCGAGTCGATGACGAGCAGGCTGTAGCCGCGCTTGAGCGCCTCGTGCTGCGCGCTTTTGACGTAGTTCGCGAAGATGGGATTGCCGAGGTCGGAGACAACGAACGCGATCTGGCCCGTCATGCGCAGGCCGTCGGAGACGACCGGCACGGCGGTGGAACGGTAGCCGAGACGGTCGGCGGCCTCGCGGATGCGCTGCGCGGTCTGCGCGTTGACGCGCCCCGGGCGCGCGAAGGCGCGCGACACGGTGGACGGCGAGACGCCGGCCTCCTTGGCCACGTCGGTGATGGTTACCCGAGTCGTCTGCTCGGCGGACGTCCCGGCAGGCTCTCCACTCACATTCACTCCATTCTGCACATCTTCGTTCATATTCGATCACTTTCGACCATTACACGGCATTGTATACTACCCGGCAATCCGCCACACGGCACGATTCAAAACCTTAGCCGCGATTCCACTCCCCCGCCACCCCATCTGCGCACCGACCGCACGCACCCGCCAGCCAGCCCCGCTGCAAAGCGTGGCAAAACCGGAAAAGGGCGGAATCTGGCCCGCATACTGGAGACATGACTCAATCAAAGCCGCTCGATTCATGCGACGACCGACTGCTGCCGGCCGATCCGACCACCCGTTCCATCGCGCACGACCTGTACGACCTCGTACGCAACGCGCCGATCATCTCCCCCCACGGCCACGTGCCGGTCGAGTGGTTCGCCGAAAACCGTCATTTCGCCAATCCGACCGAACTGTTCATCACGCCCGACCATTACGTCACGCGACTCCTGCACGCGCAGGGCGTCCCGCTGAGCGCGCTCGGCGTCAACCAAAAGCACTTCACCGACGCACAGGCACGCGAGGCGTTCCTGCTGCTCGGCCACTACTGGCCGGCGTATGCGGGCACGCCGATGCGCTACTGGTTCGAGGACTCGCTGCGCAACGTGTTCGGCATCACCGAGGCGTTCAACGAGGAGAGCGCCGGCCGCATCTACGACCAGCTCAACGAGATGCTGCAGACGGACGAATACGGCACGCGCAGCCTCGTCAAGCGCTTCAACATCGGCTTCATCTCCACCACCGACGACCCGGCCGACGATCTGGCCGTCAACGACCGGGTGCGCGCGGACAAGGACTTCCCGGCACGCCTCGCCCCAGCCTTCCGTCCCGACCGCTACCTCGAGCCGGCCCGCGAGGACTGGCCCGATCTGGTGCGCAAGCTGGGCGATGCGGCCGGCGTGGACGCCACGAGCTACGCGGGCTATGTGGAAGCCATGCGCCGCCGCCGCGTGTTCTTCAAGGAACACGGCGCGGTCCTCTCCGACCACTCCCACATGGACGTGCGTTCCGACCGCCTGTCCGACTACGAGGCGAACCGCCTGTTCAAGCAGGGCATGGACCGCACCATCAGCGCGGCCGACGCCACGCGCCTGCGCCGCCACCTGTTCTCTGACCAGGTCCGCCTCGCGCAGGAGGACGGCCTCGTGCTCACCGTGCACCCGGCCGTGCACCGCAGCTACGATCCGCAAGGACTCGCCAACTACGGCATGGACATCGGCGCCGACATTCCGGCCAAGTGCGACTTCGCGGTCGATCTCAAGCCGATCCTGAACGCGTACGGCAACAATCCTGACTTCCACTTCGTCGCGTTCACCATGGACGACACGACGTTCACGCGCGAACTCGCGCCGCTTGCCGGCTACTATCCGGCCATGTACGTGGGCGCGCCGTGGTGGTTCCTCGACCAGCCGGTGCAGATCACGCGCTATCTCGGCGATGTCGTGCCGATCTGCGGGTTCACGAAACTGTCCGGATTCATCGACGACACGCGCGCGCTGTGCTCGATCCCGGCGCGTCACGACATGAACCGCCGGCTCACATCGTCGTACGTGGCCGGACTCGTCGCCACGCACCAGATCGACTTCGAGACGGGCGCGCAGATCGTCAAGGACTCCGTCGACGCGCAACCGAAGCGCGTGTTCAAGCTGTAAGCGTTACTTCTCGGCCAACGAAGCTGACTGGGGGGCATCCACAGCCGCATGCTCAAGGCATCGGACTACCCCTCAGTCTCGCTGCGCGAGCCAGCTCCCCTGACAGGGGGAGCTCACCAATGGGACTACAAGAAGGGAAACATCATGACCGTTCATCTGACAGACGACTTCGCCGCGAACTACGCGGCGTGGCGCGACGCCGGCATCGCCGTGCCGGGCTTCGACCCGAAGGCCGTGCGCAACTACACCGAACAGCACCCGTACTGGATCCACTTCGGCGCCGGCAACCTGTTCCGCGCCGTGCACGCGCCGATCGCGCAGGACCTGATCGAAAACGGCGAAACCAAGGCCGGCATCCTCGTGGCCGAAACGTTCGACGCGGACATCATCGACCTCGCGTACAAGCCGTTCGACAACCGCTGCCTGCAGGTCGTGCTCAACGCCGACGGCTCCGTCGACTCGCGCCTCATCGCCTCCGTGGCCGACGCGTTCGGCATCCGCGCGCACGACGGCGAATGGGACCGCCTCGCCAAGGTCTTCCGCGACCCGCAGCTGCAGTTCGTCACCGTGACCATCACCGAAAAGGGCTACGCGCTCACCCGCCCGGACGGCGAGCTGCTGCCGTGGATCAAGCCGGAGGCCGACGGCGGCCCCGACAAGGCCGTCTCCGCGATGGGCGCGATCACCGCGCTCCTGTTCGAGCGCTTCAAGGCCGGCGCCGCGCCGATTGCCATGGTCAGCACCGACAACTTCTCGCAGAACGGCGACCGCTTCGCCGCCGCCATCCGCCAGATGGCCGGCTGGTGGCACGCCAACGGCTTCGTCGGCTCCGACTTCCTCGACTACGTGAAGAACCCGGCCAAGGTCAGCTTCCCGCTGTCCATGATCGACCGCATCACGCCGAACCCGGCCGAGGCCGTCTCCGAACTGCTCGCCAAGCAGGGCTTCGGCGACACGGAGATCATCCACACGCCCAAGCGCACCAACGTCGCGCCGTTCGCCAACACCGAGAAGACGTGGTACCTCGTCATCGAGGACGCGTTCCCGAACGGCCGCCCGGACCTGACCAAGGCCGGCGTGTACCTCGCCGACCGCGACACGGTCAACGAAGCCGACGAGATGAAGGTCACCACCTGCCTCAACCCGCTGCACACCGCGCTCGCCACGTTCGGCATGCTGCTCGGCTACCCGTCGATGAGCAAGACCATCGCCGACCCGACGCTGCGCAAGCTCGTCGAACGCCTCGGCTACACGGAGGGCCTGCCGGTTGTGACCGATCCGGGCATCTTCTCCCCCAAGGAATTCCTGCGCCAGGTCATCGAAGAGCGCGTGCCGAACCCGAACATTCCGGACACGCCCGCCCGCATCTCCACCGACACGTCGCAGAAGATCCCGATCCGCTACGGCGTGACGATTGGCAAGTACCTCAAGTCCGACACGCTCGACGCTGGCTCGCTCGTCGCGATCCCGCTGACGATCGCCGGCTGGCTGCGACTGCTGCTCGGCGCGGACGGCAAGGGCACGCGCGACGACGGAAGCGAGGTCACGCTCAGCTCCGATCCGCGACTGGCCGACCTGCAGGCCGCACTGGCCGGACTGACCGTCGGCGGCGACCTCGCGGACGCGGACGCCAAGCTGCGCCCGATCCTCGCCGACGCGGCGATCTTCGGCACCGACCTGAACGCGACGCCGCTGGCCGACAAGATCATCGGCTACTTCCGCGAATTCGCAGCCGGCACCGGCACCGTCGACGCGACGATCGCCAAGGCGCTCAAGTAAACAGGCGCTCAGGCAAACAATCGTGCGGCCGCGGGCATAACAGGCACGTCCGCGGCCGCCATCATCGCATCGCAACAGCAGCAACAATCGCAACCCACAACAGTCACAACAGTCGCATCGACCGCGCAACGAACGGCGCGACGCAACGCGCGACATCACACACAACACAAGGAGACAGTCACCATGCATATGGGATTCCGCTGGTACGGCGAGGGCAACGACACCATCTCGCTCGACGACATCCGCCAGATCCCCGGCGTCGAAACGATCGTCTGGTCGCTGCACCACAAGCAGGCCGGCGAACTGTGGGAGCCGGAGGAGATCGAGGCCGAGATGAAGAAGATCACCGGCCTTTCGGAAGACGACCGCAAGCGCGGCGTCACCAAGACGTTCAACGCGGACGTGGTCGAGTCCGTCAACGTGCACGAGTCCATCAAGACCGGCAAGACGCTGCTCGGCATGAGCCGCGACGAGGCGCTCGACAACTACATCAAGACCATCGAAAACCTCGGCAAGGCCGGCGTCAAGGTCGTCACCTACAACTTCATGCCCGTGTTCGACTGGCTGCGCACCGACATGTTCCACCCGTCGCCGGACGGCTCCACTGCGCTCTACTACGACGCGCACAAGGTCGCCCAGCTCGACGACCCGCAGAAGCTCATCGACGAGACGCTCGACGGCGCCAACGGCCTGACCATGCCGGGCTGGGAGCCGGAGCGACTCGCGCACCTCGGCGAGTTCATCGAGGCGTACAAGGGCATCGACCACGAGAAGTACTACGAGAACTACAAGGTGTTCCTCGACGCGGTGATCCCCACCTGCGAGAAGTACGACGTCAAGCTCGCCGTGCACCCGGACGACCCGTCGTTCGACCTGTTCGGCTGGCCGCGCGTGGTCTCCTCCAAGGAAGGCATCCAGCGCGTGCTCGACCTCAACAAGTCCCCGTACAACGGCCTGTGCCTGTGCCTCGGCTCGTTCTCCTCGCGCCGCGGCAACGATCCGGTCGACGCGGTCAAGACGTTCATGGACCGCATCCACTTCTCGCACGTGCGCAACATCAAGTTCCTCGACGAGGCGGGCTCCTTCTCCGAGGTCGGTCACCGCGCCTGCGAGGGCGACGTGGACACCGTCGGCATCATGAAGGCGTACGCCGAGGCCGACTATCAGGGCTACATCCGCCCGGACCACGGCCGTCATTTGTGGAGCGAGAACACCGAGGCCGGCCGTCCGCGCCCGGGCTACGGCCTGTACGACCGCGCGCTGGGCATCCAGTACCTGCTGGGCGTGTGGGACGCGTTCAAGTACAACAAGTGATCTTCTGAGATCTGAGCGGCATCTGAGTAACGGAAGGCCCCTCCGGTTCCTGCCGGAGGGGCCTTCCCATGAGCACTCATGCCGCCCGGCGTGGCGCAATCGCCGGATCTTCGTTAATTTGCCCCGCTGAGAGGCACTTCAGCGGGGTAGATTGACGAAGATCAGTCCGATCTGCCCCGCTCAGGCTCTTCAGCGAAGCACAACTGCCAGACCATCAACGATTTGCCCCGCCAGGGAACTCCTTGGCGGGGCAAATTGGTTGGACCGTCGGTGATGATCGCCGCAGGTCAGCACAGCGGGTCGGCCGATCAGAACGGCGCGTTGTCGTGGATGATGATGCCGCAGCGGTGTTTGAGGAAGTTGCGGCCCGACTCGCGGTCGATGTCGTGGCCGGACTGGAACGCGCGCACCACGACCAGCATCTGCGCGGTGTGGTCGAGCTCGCGGAACGCCTTGTGCGCATCCCATCCGTCGATCGTCACGGCCATCGTCGGCTCGTACGTGTAACCGTAGCCGGCCGCGTTGATGTAGCCGGAAAAGCACTTGTTCCACGCGTGGTGAGCGTCCAGCTCGGCGCAGTACGCGTCGGCCGCGGCCTGCGATTCGGCCGAGGCGTGGATGCCGGCGGCGACGTCCGCGATCTCGGTCTTGGTCTGCGCATCCTGCTCGATCTGCAGATCCTCGAAGGCGAGGCTCTCCTCTTTGGTAAGCGCGATGCCCATCAGTGGTATCCCCCTGACTCAATCGTCGTGAACGGCATCCGCAACCGTCTGCCGGTCTCGAACAGGCCCCGGGCAGATCGGCGGCGGATGCCGGAAATTCCGTCTCTACAATAATCCGCGGCCGCGTCCTCGAACGCATTCGGGAACGCGGCCGTCTCAACAGTTGGCCGAATCGTACGTCCAGCAACGCAAGTCGTGACGAACGTCACACAGACGCCACCGGACGCACCGGAACGACGTCAGAACAGCGTCTCGTCGTGGTCGTCGGCCGGGTGCGGCGTGTACGTGATCTTGAACTCGTCGTCGGCCGGAGCCTGCGATTCGTTGATCGGACCGTTCGACTTGTGCAGCGTGACGGTACCGTACGCGGGAACCGTGACGCGCTGCCAGCGCGCGCCCTCGCCATTGATCGCGACGGCGGCCTCGATGTCCGTGGCCGTCGGGTTGTACAGGATAGCCGCGAGATCGCCGGTCGTGTCGTTGACGAACGCGACCGAGCCGAGCCCGCCGTGGCGCCCGTCCGGCGTGCGGTTGGTGGAGAACACGCGCTGCGAGCCGACCTTGACGTCCTGGCCGTAGTTGCGCAGCATGAAGTATTCGAGGTTGCGCTTGACCTTGCCGGTGGACGAGTCGATGGTGATGACGCCGCGGCGGCCGGACGTGCCGGCCCAGCTCGGGAAGCCCTGCTCGTCGAGCGCCATGTTCCACAAGTTGATCAGGCCGATGCCGTTGCGCACGAGCCAGGTGCCGATCTCGCCGAACATCACGTGGCTGGCCTCGTCGACGGTTTCGTCGAGCATGCAGCGGCGTTCGGTCATCGCAGCCTTCCACTGCGGGAACTGGCGGGCGCCGTTGTGGACCCACTCGGGCAGGCCGGAGTAGGTGTGGAACGCGGCGCCGGCGAACGCGTTGGCCTGCGCAGGGGTCATGTACTCGCTCACCGGACGCTGGTAGAAGCGCAGGGAGTCGTCGCCGAAGTAGATCTCGACGTCCGGGAAGGTGCGGTCGAGCGCCGGGCGCAGGTATTCGCTGCCCCACTTGGCGAGCTCCTCGGGCGTCCACACGGTGATCGGCCACGGGCAGCCGTTGCTCGGCTCGTTCTGCATGGTGACGGACGTGATGCGGATGCCGTACTTGGCGTACGCGGCGATGAACTTGACGAAGTACTGCGCGTACACGTAGTCGATGGTGTCCTGATAGCGGTAGCCGTTGCCAACGAACTCGCCGAGGCGCAGGCGGCCAGCGCCGTCGAGTCGATTGGAGGTCTTCATCCACGCCGGCGCGGACCACGGGGAGGCCATGACCTTGACGGCCGGGTTGATCGCGACGATCTCCTGCAGGACGGGGATGACGTTCTTGAGGTCCTTGGTCGCGTCGGGTGCGCCCGGCTCGCCTTCGCCGATGGAGAAGTAGTTGAGGCCGGCGTCGGCGACGACGCCTTCCGGCAGATCGTCGTAGGAGTAGTACGCCTGGCTGGAGAAATCGCAAGCACCGATGGAGATGCGCACGGACGAGAAGCCGCCCTGCTCGGGATCGAACATTTCGGTGAGGATCGCGTGGCGCTGCTCGGCAGTCATCGACTGCATGAACAGGGACGCGGACGAGTCGGTGATGGCCGCGCCGGCACCCTCCCAGTACTGGTAGCGGCGAGTCGGGTCGATGATCACCGTTTCGGCCGTTCCGTGATCACTTTCGATCACCGGGGTGGCGATCGGCGTGCGTCGGTCGGTCAGGTCGCCGCTGGTGCGCGTCCAGTACTCATGGGCGTAATCATTCAGGAATCCAGTCATTCCAGTCACTTCCTCGTGTTGTTGCGTATGCTTTTCGACATCCGTCGCCGCGCGCATCACCACACGGCGTAACGATCATAATTATACACATTCAATCAACAACTCGCCCACCCCGCCCCCACTTCCTATCACTTTCGATCACTTCAACCGCCGTAAGCATATCACCGACAGCATCAATTGCATGACAATCGTCATACAATAAACATACCGAAAAATTCACGGTACAGACCGCAGACCCACAACCGCTTATCATCCACGCCAACTATCTCACCAAGGGCTTTCTCAAGGAATGGAGTCAGGCATGACGCAGTACATCGCCGAAAACGGCACGCCGATCACCGACGACATGGTCGAACGCTGGGCACAGGAAGCGGAAGACGGGTTCCCCGACGCGACGCTCACCCGCGAAGACGATCCGTTCCCGCCAAGTCGCGCGGAGATGCGGGCGCACACCATTCGCGTTCCCGACGAACTGTGGAAACTGGTCGAGACGGCGGCCAAGGCCAAAAAGGTCACGCCCAGTGAATATGCGAGACAGGCGCTCGGACGCAGTCTAGCGCAGGCGGGACTCACCCGGGAGGAGAAAATCCTCGTCTACGCACAGGCCAACGGACTGACCCGCGAAGAAGCCGTCAATCAACTGCTCGACAAGGCGCTGGCGTAGCGGACTCTGGCCAGCTGCGGGCGAATCACCGCCGTTTCATCGCTTACGCACGCGCGACTCATGCCTATTGCACGGCGGCGATGAGGCGGGCCACGTTTTCGGCGGCGTTGGCGAGGTTGGCGGGACCGTCGGCGAGGGCGCGTGCAAGCGGCATGGCGGCCGGGGTGATGCCGAACACGGCGTCAATGCCGAGATCGTGCAGCGGGTCGAGCGCATGCCCGTCGGGACCATAGTCGACGCGGCCGGCGAGCGCGACGACGCGGATGCGCGGATTGCCGCGGTGTGCGGCCTGCGCGACGCCGACCGGGGTTTTGCCGTATCGCGTCTGCGCGTCGACGCCGCCTTCGCCGGTGATGCACCAGTCGGCGTCGGCCGCGCGTTCGGCGAGCCGCACGGTGCGCGCGACGATCTCCACACCGGATTGCATGGTCGCGTTGGTGAAGGCGAGCAGTCCCGCGCCGAGCCCGCCGGCGCCGCCAGCACCGGGCGTATGGGCCACGTCGCGGCCGAGCTGCTCGGCGATGACGGCTGCGTAGTGCGCAAGATTCGCGTCGAGATGGGCGACCATGTCCGGGGTCGCGCCTTTTTGCGGGCCGAAGACAGCCGACGCGCCGGTCGGTCCGATGAGCGGGTTGGTCACGTCGGACGCGATGATGATGTCGGTTGCGGCGAGCCGCACGTCCAGTCCGGTCACGTCGATGACGGCGAGCCGGTCGAGGAAGCCGCCTCCGCGCGGTATGGGCTGGTTGTGCGCGTCGAGGAGGCGCGCGCCGAGCGCTTCGGCCATGCCCGCTCCCCCGTCGTTGGTGGCCGAGCCGCCCACGCCGAGGATAATGTGGCGGGCGCCGGCGTCGAGCGCGGCGCGGATGAGCTGTCCGGTGCCGTACGTGGTGGCGGTCAGCGGGTTTTTCGTCTTGTCGTCGACGAACTGGATGCCGCTCGCCGCGGACATTTCGATGACGGCCGTGCATGTTGCCTTCGATGCGGCCGCGTCGCCGAGCAGTCCGTACTCGGCGCGGATCGGCCGACCGAGCGGATCGAGCACGTCGGCGTATCGCAGTTCGCCGCCGGTCGCATCGACGAGTGACTGGACCGTGCCTTCGCCGCCGTCGGCCATCGGGATCAGGTCATAGTCCGCGTCGGGCAGCACGCGGGCGAATCCGACCTGGATCGCCTCGGCCGCCTCGCGCGCGGTCATGCAGTTCTTGAACGAATCCGGTGCAATGACGATCTTCATGCCTCTCCCCATTCCGCGGAACAATGCGCATGCCGCGGCAACGGCCTGCATCCTAAAAAAACTCCGCCGACGCACCATCGTATGCGCATCGGCGGAGTGTTACCGGCGATCGGCGAGCGTCACTCGGCGTCGCGGTAGCCGTTCGGGTTCTTGGTCTGCCAGTTCATCGAGGATGCGGCCATGTCGTCGATGCCCAACTCGGCCTTCCAGCCCAGCTCGCGCTCGGCCTTGGACGAGTCGGCGTAGCAGGCGGCGATGTCGCCGGGGCGGCGCGGCACGATCACGTACGGGATCTCGTGGCCGGCGGCCTTCTCGTACGCCTTGATGACCTGCAGCACGGAGTAGCCGTGGCCGGTGCCGAGGTTGTAGGTGAACACGCCCGGCTTGTCGATTTTGCCGATGACCGCGACGTGGCCCTTGGCGAGGTCGACGACGTGGATGTAGTCGCGCACGCCGGTGCCGTCGGGGGTGTCGTAGTCGTCGCCCATGACCTGCACGGCCTTGAGCTCGCCGATGGCGACCTTGGCGACGTACGGGGTGAGGTTGGCCGGGATGCCCTTCGGATCCTCGCCGATGAGTCCGGACGGATGCGCGCCGACCGGGTTGAAGTAGCGCAGGATGACGACGGTCCACGAGTCGTCGGCGACATGCACGTCGCGCAGGATCTGCTCTTCGAACAGCTTGGTGGTGCCGTACGGGTTGGTGGTGCCGCCGGTCGGGGTCTCCTCGGTGATCGGCAGTTCCTTCGGGGTGCCGTAGACGGTGGCGGACGAGGAGAAGATGATCTTCTTCACGTTGTGCTTGCGCATGACCTTGAGCAGCGCGATGGTGCTGTTGAGGTTGTTGTCGTAGTACTCGATCGGCTTGGCGACGGACTCGCCGACCGACTTGAGGGACGCGAAGTGGATGACCCAGTCGATCTTGTTCTCGGTGAAGACGCGGTCCATGAGCGCCTCGTCGCGCACGTCGCCCTCGTAGGCCTTGACCTGCTTGCCGGTGATTTCCGCAACGCGCTCGAGCGACTTCGGCGACGAGTTGCAGTAGTTGTCGACGCAGACCACGTCGTAGCCCTGATTGAGCAGCTCGACGTCGGTGTGCGAACCGATGTAGCCGGCACCGCCGGTGACCAGAATGGTTGTCATGACGTTCTCCTTGTCATCATCTGTGGGATCGGGCGGACGGGCCGGACCGGCACGCCGCCGCTTGCTGACCGCTAGGTGTCCCAGTAACTCCCATCATAGCACAACCAAACATTTTTTACCACGTTCTACCAAAAACGCACACAGTAATGTTCGGGTCACACACAGGTCCGCAGCGCGCATACAAAGACAAAGGCGGGCGCGCGACCGGATGCCTGTTTTCCGATCGCGCGCCCGCAAATCTCAATGGCATTGTGCCAGACTCGATGCAATGGGTTTGACTACCCCTCAGTCACTGCGTGACAGCTCCCCCGACAAGGAGAGCTCAGGAATAAGAACCCACAGCTCAAGTCCAGCAAATACCGGAACCGCATAGGGTCACTCGTCCTGGCCCCACACGCGCACCTTGCCCGGAGCCACGTCGCCGAGCAGGTGCTTCGGCGCCGGGTTGAGCTCGAACTCGTCGTCGGCCGGAACCGTGGACGTGTTGATCTCGCCGTAGCCCTTGTGCACGGTGACGGTGCCCCACGCCGGCACGGTGACCTTCTGCCATGCCGCGCCTTCGCCGTTGATCGTCACGGCCGCCTCGAGCGGCTCGCCGGTCGGGTTGTAGATGTGCGCGGCCACGTCGCCGTTCGGCGCAAGGAAGGCCACGGAACCGAGGCCGCCCGACCAGCCGTCCGGCGTGTAGTTGCTGGAGCGCACGACCACGGAGCCGGGTTCGACGTCCTGGCCGAAGGCGCGCAGCATGAAGTATTCGAGATTGCGGATGACCTCGCCAGTTTCGTGCTGGATGGTCACGACGCCGCGGCGGCCGGTCGCGCCGACCTGGTTCGGCAGTCCGCGTTCGTCGAGCGCGATGTTCCACAGCGTGATGAACGATTCGCCGTTGCGCACGAGCCAGTTGCCGATGATGCCGGACATGATGTGCGCAGCGTCCTCCGGCGTCTCGTCGATCATGCAGCGACGCTCGGTCATGCCGAACATCCAGTGGCTGTAGGAGCGCGACGCGTTGAAGAAGTTGGAGTACGGGCCTTCGTACGTGTGCACGGTCAGGCCGTCGATGGACGCGGCCTCGTCCGGGGTGACGAGCTCGCGCACCGGCCACAGCAGGTTGTGCGTGGAGTCGTCGTTGATGAAGATGCGCATCTCCGGGAACTTCTCATTCATGGCCGGGCGCAGGAAGTTGTGCGCGAATTCGGCCTGCTGCTTGAGCGTCCACATCATGGCCGGCCACTTGGGCGCGTTGCTCGGCTCGTTCTGCACGGTGACACCCCAGATCGGGATGCCGATCTTGGCCATTTCCTCGACGTACTTGACGAAGTAGCGCGCGTAGCAGCCTTCGAAGCTGTCGTGCATCGGGTCGAAGCCATTGCCGGTCCACTCGTTGAAACGCAGGTGGCCGCCCTGGCACAGGTGGCCGGTGTTCTTCATCCACGCCGGCGCGCTCCACGGGGAGGCGATGATCTTGACGGCCGGGTTGATCTTGAGGATCTCGAGCACGACCGGGATGATGTACTTGAAGTCCTTGGTGGCGTCCGGCGCGCCCGGTTCGCCCTCGCCGAGCGAGAACTTGGTGAGCGCGTTGTCGTGCTCACCGAACGGCAGGTCGTCGTAGGTGTAGTAGGGCTGCGCGGCCGGCTCGCAGGAGCCGAGCGGGATGCGGATGACGGAGAAGCCGCCCTTGGCCGGGTTGAAGCAGTCGTCGAGGAAGGCGTGGCGCTGTTCGGCGTCCATCGATCCCCAGATCAGGGAGGCGGCGGCGTCGGTGATGGCCGCGCCGGCACCGAGCCACGGCTGCTTGCGGTCGGCGGTGTCGACGACGATCTTCGTCGCATCGCCCGGGTCGGCGACGGTTTCGGGCGTTGCCAGCGTTTCGCGGCGCTGCGACAGATCTCCGGAGGTGACGGTCCAGAATTCGTTGCTGTACTTGCTCATGACGTTCCTTTGGCGTGTGGTGCTGTGTGACGACTGCGCTGCGCGGCCGACCTCGACTGCGCGGCCGGCTGTGCCGTTCGCCGTTAATCATACATGATCGATCACAAATAATCAACTTCAATCACACGCTTGTGTCAGGTTTTGGCATGGAATCGACAAGCCGCACGCCCGGTGGAACGTCACGCAGATTGGCAAGCGCACCGCCGTCCCGCAATACGCACGCGTTTCCGACTGCCGGACACCCCCGTCGCAGAACGGCGGAAGACCGGTCTCCGCACGACACTCGCGACAGACCGAACAGATACGTTCACCCGCGCAATCGGGTACACTGAATACAAACAGTAACGATCAACAACGGTACGTTGATCATCAATCGCCGAGCGTCAATTGCAGACAATCAATCATTGATGATCAGCGGCGAACAGACGGAGATGTACACAGCCATGTCCAACACTACAGACGACGCCCGGCCGACCGGCGCGGCGTCCGGCGCAACGAAGCGCGACTACCTGCCCGCAGAACGACAGGACATGATCCTCAGTCTCCTCACCCGGCAGAACGTGGCCACCGTGCAGGAACTCGCCACGCTGCTCAACACCAGCGACATCACCATCCGCCGCGACCTCACCACGCTCGCCGACGCGGGACTTCTGCGGCGCATCCGTGGCGGCGCGATGTCCGTGCGCGACGCGCAGCCCGCGC
>NZ_JGYN01000017.1 GCF_000741165.1 Bifidobacterium biavatii DSM 23969
CGACGGCGCGCGGCACCGGCATGCTCGGCGTCTTGGCCCAGCCCGCCTCCAGCGCGTCGAGCACGAAGCCGGCGCCACGAATGTCGGCGTCAAGGTCGTCGCCGGGCTCCGGGCCAGCATTCGGGTCGATCCACAGGCGGGCGTCGAGGAACGTCGACCCGTCCCCGTTCGGCAGCAAGACGTCAGGGACGGCGTCGCCGTGGTCCGGAACGTGGGCTTCGACCGGTTTCGTGTTTTCGTCCTCCGGGGGAGTCTCTCCGCTTGCGGGGAGATGCCCCGTAGGGGCAGAGGGGTTATTTGTTTCTTTATTTGTTTCTTTTATAGGGGTGTCACTGGTGCTACCTCTGGAGGTGTCACTGGTGCTACCTCTCCCCTCTTGGGAGACGGTCAGGGGTGTCATTTTGACACCGCTGGAAATCGGCGTGTTTTCAACGTTTTCGAGAGGTGTCATTTTGACACCGCTGTTTTCCCGGACATCAGGATCATCCGTTCCGAGACGCTGTTCACGTTCGGCGCGGGCCTGTCTGCCGGGCTTCTCGACGATGTGCTCCAACGTCACGTTCATGCAGCATTCCCACACGACCGGACGGTACGGTTCCGGCACCCACTGGCCATGCTCATCCCATTGGGCGAGTGACTGGTTGCCGCGACGGATCGCACCGCACTCCTCCAACGCCTTCAACGCCCGCTTCACGCTGGAAGGGCTGGTATGAGCCTCGGCGGCAAGGGTGTCCACGGTGGGCCATGCGCTGCGACCGTCGGGCTGGCAGCGGTCCGCGAGAGCGATCAGCACGAGACGTGCGGTCGACGTGGGGGCAGGAGCCTCCCTGAGAGCCCACGACGTGCATTGCCAGCTCATGATGCGCCTCCATTCACGTTCCGGTCGTCCGCCGTCGTTACAGCGGCGGACCGTGCTGATTCCATAAGACGGTCCAACGCCTCCGTGGTGGAGATGCGCCGTCCGAAACCGTTCCTGTCGTCGTCACTTGGCAGTCGCATGGGACGCCTCCTTCGTACGGTTCCGCACGGCCTGCGGGTTTCGCGCGGCCCATGACAGCCATTTCTTGTCCGGGGAACCATACAGGCTTGCGGCAGCCACAGTGGGTCGATACCCATGCCTGCACAGTTCCAGATACCGTTTGTCACTGTCCGTGCTCTTCATGCACGCCCGATACCCGTCGACCATGTAGAACCACGCGTTCGAGGCTCGAAAACCGGCCGACAAGGGCGGCGGGCACTGGCCAGCATGCAAGGTGCCAGACACGGCAGCCTCGTACTCCTCCATCGCATACAGCACGTTAGGCTCGACCCTCATTGCACTCCTCCCCTCGCCGCATGCGCGGCCACGAGAGAACCGTGTTCAGCCTCCAGACGACGCCCATATTCCACGCCGATCACAAACGAACGCGTCAGCACGTCGTTCGGCGCGTCCAAGCGGCTCAGCAGGCCCAACAGCTCCTGAGTGTCCAGCAAGTCGATTTCGTCCATAGGGTCCGAAGTCATCTTCGCGTGAGCGGCCATCATCCCACCATGCCCTTCGTCGTCAACGTGTCCTCCAACGAGGCCACACGAGCCTCCAACGAGTCCACACGCTGCGCCAACAGATCAAACGGAGACTGCTTCGCAAACGCGTTCTCAACGAACCGACCGCCCCGTAAATCCCAGTCGTGCCTCCAATGAGACACGGCACGCTCCACACGCTTCTCGCCGATAATCCTTGGATCCAAACCGGCAGTGCGAAACATTTCCGAGGGCCGGTAGCCAAGCGCAAGACCGGCAACTACATGCCGCTTAAACGCGTCGGCATAGGAAATCCTGCCCCGAGCGCAATCGACATCATCGACCGCCGGTAATGACTGCAAGTACGCGGCCATATCCGGGCTAAAACTCTTGCTCACGGCAAATCACCTCCCGCCGGCCGGATGCGCCGACGCATCCACCTCGCGCACCGCACGTACGAACGACCACGGGCCGCCATTACCAATAAACGGCATGAACCCTGCGTCGAACGCGAACGGGCATACGGGCTGTCCGGTCAAGTCGACGACGCGACCGGAGAAATATGCCGAGTCCGACAACTGCAGCCACACCACGTCACCGACCCGTACGTTGGACGGATCCCGGACGATCAAACTCAACTCCCTGCACTTCATTTCGTTGTTCCTTCCAAAAAATCAGAAGAATTTCATCGATCACGCCCGGAACTCCAAATAACCGGCCGTAGCATCGATAGACATAGGGAGCAGTCATCGCCACCTCGCGGTATCGTCTCATCTCGTCGATCCGTTGATCAACCGACATGTAGCCGGTATGATTACGAGGTGTGCGGTGACACTCCTGTAACTCAGGGAAACGTCAGAACCAAGATTCCAGACCCGATTCGACGTAACCCATAGCCATCGCACCACTCCCGGCGTCCGCTCCAACGAACGCCGGGCTTTTTTATTCCTGTCACCAATACGACACGACACTCCCCCACACCTAATCCGGGCCGTTCGAACCCAGACACGTTCCGGCAAGTTCCCCCCGCCGCGCAGGCGAATTCCCGGAGAGACTGTCCGACAATGATCGAACGGGAACACCGTCCACACGGACGGAGGGAAGCACGCTGCCGCGATCCACCCACTTCGTATCGGCACCAGTGCCGACACGCCGGTAGTTGTATCGCAGATTCGCTCGGATCGACGCGCATGTCAACCCGGTAGCCGCAGCCACATCTTCCATGGCACGGCCTTCGTTCAACAACACCACCGCCAACGGCATCACGCCGAACGAGTGATGGCACGATGGACACGTGAACATGCCCGCATACACGTCTTGGCCACGTTCGAGAAAACCGCGCGCACAATTCGGGCACGCGATCCTTGCCGCCGGAATGTCAGTCTCCGGAGTCCGCAGCGTCGCAACCGGAAGCACTGTGCGAGACATTGACTCGATCCGACTGAACGCCAAGCTCAGTCCCTCGCAGATTCCGCAATCCACGTAATCATGCGACAAGTCGCGTCGCTCGAAGCGATCCAAGTCCTTAGCTGCCTTTCGATCACCGACATACACGTACGCGGTCCACTCGCCAGCCAGTCCACCATCGGGATTCAAACGGTACGCTAAGCCCAAGTACGAGCCACCATCCCAGACTTCCTGCACGCGATCGATACGCATACCATCACCACCAATCCCCGCAGCAATACGGATCAAAGCACACAACAGCAGACGACGTCATGCCAGTACTCCTTCATGCTCCGCGGCCTGATGATCGAAGTACTCGTCATAGTCAATGAAGTCGTTCACGAAATCAGAGGAAAGACCGTACTTCTCGCGCAGCTGCACAAGATCCGCGTACTGCCAAGGCACGTATCCGTTCACCTTGTTGTTGATGCTGACGTCCGACAGATGAAGCGCGTTACCGAGACGCTTATAGGAGATTCCCCGCTCCCTGAGCCACCTCTTCATGTTAGACATCGCGCATCCTTTCCTTAGACTGCTTTTGTTTTCTAAGTAGAAGATATCACTAATAATGAATTAGCGCAAATCATTGCTATAATGGTTACTGCTGCCGTAGATGCAAGGCATCTCACAAATGGTGGCATGATCTACAAGGTAGGTATCGTTAACATGACAATGGTGGATCCGGTGCGTGTCGCAGCACCCGCAGAATCAGAAGAGGATCGCGCGGAGGAAGTCCTCCGTTACAACATCAGGAAATACCTGAGCGCCCTCGGAATCTCTCAGAATACTATGGCGAAAGCTCTCGGATGGACATCCGGGGGCTTCTCCCAGACCATGACCGGTCGCACTCAATTCAAATACAAACAAGTGATTGCGATCGCCAAGTATCTAGGGGTTACCTTGGATGACTTGGCCGACGATACCTACTATCGGCAAGATGAAGAGCTAATCAAGCGTATTCGCGAAAGCGACGCTGCCTTCGTCGCAATGATTAAAGAAAGGGGTCTAAACAAAGACGGTGCAACCTCCTCCGAAGAGGTGGTTTCTTCCAATGATGCGGACAACAAAAAAGGAACCGGGGCCGCTTCGCGACCGCGATTCCTGATTATGCCCGAAATGGTGCCCTCGGTGGGACACGGACTTTCAGTGCCCCTAGTGGGACTCGAACCCACACTACGCAGATTTTGAGGCTGCTTCCTCTACCAATTGGGATACAGGGGCGTTCTCAGCACTCATGGAAGAATACCATACTTTTCGGACGGAGACTGCATTGTCGGATTTCTGCGCGTCGCGGGCGCGCGCCCCGCCTTTCCTGGCGGGCCGGACCGGCCCATTTCCATGGCGACACGCACCCCTTATGCCAGGGGGCCAAACCCCGACCCCTCGATGTTAACGATATACAATGGAAACGATCATGCCACCAAGGAGGCAGTCATGAGCAACGAAACCTACCGCAGGTTCGATCCGTGGCGCACCTCTCCGCTCAAGGAGGAGTCGCGCAAGCAAATCGTCAAGAGCCACTACTTCAACGTCGATCAAGTGTCCCTTTCCTCGCCGCAGGCCGGCACATTCGAACGTTACGTGCTGCAGGGCAACAACGGCGACGCCGTCGGCGTGCTGGCCATGACCGATGATGGGCTTATCCCGCTCGTCGAGCAGTACCGCATCCCCACCCATCGCTGGACGCTGGAAATCCCCGGCGGACACGCAGCCGAACAAGGCGAAAAGCCGCTGGACATCGCCGTACGCAAGCTGCGCGAGGAAGCAGGCTATACGGCCGACCATCTCGTCCAGTTCGCCCGGTTCATCGATACGCCGAGTTTTTCCGCGCAGCACACGGCGCTGTTCTTCGCCACCGGACTGCACCCTGCGGACCGCAGCGATTTCGGCCCGGAGACGCCGCGTCCGGACGTGCGCCTGTACACGCTGGATCAGGCGTACGAGATGGCCGTCAACGGCACGATCGTCGACGCGAAGACACTGATCGCGATCCTGCGTCTGCACAGCGCGCCGGATCATCAGCTCGACCAGTGATGCGGGATCGTCGCCACCGGCCGCGCCGCACGCCACAGTGACGGACGTTCGTGGGCGGGCCGGCCGTGACACTGCATGCTGTCCGCAGTCGCGCAATGTCAGCAGTCGCCCGAGCGGATATACAAGAAGCCCCTGCCGGAATCTCTCAGGATTCCGACAGGGGCTTCTCCGCACTATTGGCCGACCGATCGGCCTACGCGGTTACGCCGATCAGTTGTTGCCGACGGTGTGCACGTAGATGGAGTCGGTGGAGCCGGCGGCGTGCTCGCCCTGAGCGGAGCTCAGCACGACGATCTTGTCGCCGTCAGAAACCTTGCCAGCCTTCTTGAGGATGGTGTCGGTGTAGGCCATGAGATCCTTGCGGGACTTGTCGTGGTAGTCCTCCGGGACGTAGAACGCCTCGGTGCCCCAGGACAGGGCCAGCCAGTGGTAGGTGTGCTCGTTGTTGGTGATGCCGTAGATCGGGGCGGCCGGGCGCTCGCGGGAGACGCGGTGCACGGTGTTGCCGGTCTGGGTGTAGGCGACGATGGCCTTGGCGTTGAGCTTGTCGGCCAGGTCGACGGCGGCGGAGGAGACGGCGCCGGTGGAGGACATGTCGAGGTTCTTCAGCTCCGGGATGCGGTCGAAGCCGTGCTCGGTGGCGAAGCCGGAGATGCGAGACATGGTGGCGACGGTCTCGGTCGGATACTCGCCGACGGCGGTCTCGTTGGAGGTCATGGTCGCGTCGGCGCCGTCGAGGACGGCGTTGGCGCAGTCGGAGGCCTCAGCGCGGGACGGGACCGGGGAGTGGACCATGGAGCCGAGGACTTCAGTGGCCACGATGACCGGCTTGGCGTACTGGCGGGCCAGCTCGATGATGCGCTTGGTGGCCAGCGGGACCTCTTCGAGCGGGCACTCAACGGCCATGTCGCCACGGGCGGCCATGACGCCGTCAAAGGTCTTGATGATCTCTTCGAGGTTCTCGAGGGCCTGCGGCTTCTCGATCTTGGCGACGATCGGGATGCGGCGGCCTTCCTCGTCCATGATCTCGTGAGCGCGGTCGATGTCGGTCGCGAAGCGCACGAAGGACATGGCGATGATGTCAGCGCCAGTGCGGATGGCCCAGCGCAGGTCGGCCTCGTCCTTCTCGGTCAGCGCCGGCAGGGAGACGGCGACGCCCGGCAGGTTGATGCCCTTGTGGGAGGACACCGGACCGGCCACGACGACCTTGGTGTACACGTTGTTGCCCTCGACCTTGGTGACCTCGAGGCGGACCTTGCCGTCGTCGATCAGGATCGGGTCGCCCGGATGGCAATCGCCCGGCAGGCCCTTGAAGGTGGTGGAGGTGATGTGCTCGTCACCCTCGACGTCGTCGGTGGTGATGATGAACTCCTGGCCAAGCTGAAGCTGAACCTTGTCCTCGCCTTCGGCGTTCTTCTTGAACCAGCCGCAGCGGATCTTCGGGCCCTGCAGATCAACCAGGGCGGCCACGTTGCGTCCGGTGGCCTCGCTGGCCTTGCGCACGTTATTGTAGACGCGAAGGTGATCCTCGGGGGTGCCGTGGGAGCGGTTCAGACGAGCGACGTCCATACCGGCTTCGACGAGCTTGAGCAGGTTGTCGTAATCCTCGGTGGCGGGACCGATGGTATCAACGATCTTGGCTTTACGCATGAATGCCTATCCTATCCTTGATTATGGCCGGGCCTTCTGGCCCAGCCGCCGACAGCCAGTCTACTAGCAAAAATCGATTCGAGCCACCTTTTCCATGGGTGTGTTGTGAGCGCTCACACCTCATGTTCCGCAAAGGTTTACCGGCGATACGCCAACGCTTCACTCGGCCTTGGTGGAACCTTGCCCGGAAGCCGCGTCCAGAGCACGCATCTTGAGCACACTGGCGAGCGCCGCGCCGCCAATGGACAGCACGATCACCGCAAGCGAGAGCCACGTCGGCACTTCGGGAACCCACTCAATCGGCTGCCCGCCGTTAAGGAACGGCAGCGAGTTGCCGTGCAGCGCCTCCATGATGAGCTTGACGCCGATGAAGCCGAGCACGACGGACAGGCCGAGCGGCAGGTAGACGAGCTTGTCGAGCAGGGCGCCGAGCAGGAAGTAGAGCTGCTGGAGGCCGAGCAGGGCGAACACGTTGGACGTGAACACGATGAACGGATCCTTGGTCAGGCCAAAGATCGCGGGGATCGAATCGAAGGCGAACATGACGTCGGTGGTGCCGATGGCAAGGAAGACGACGAGCATCGGGGTGAAGTACTTGACGCCGTTCTTGACGGTGCGCAGCTTTTCGCCGTCGTATTCGTCGGAGATCTTCATGATCTTGCGCAGGGCCTTGATGATGCCGTTCTCGTGGTATTCCTCATCGTCGTCGCCGCCGGTGACGAGCTTGAGCGCGGTGACGATCAGGAACGCGCCGAAGATGAAGAAGATCCAAGTGAAGCGTTCGATGAGCGCGGCGCCGATGAGGATGAAGATGCCGCGCAGGATGAGCGCGACGGTGATGCCGACGGACAGCACGTACTTCTGCAGCACCTTCGGCACGGCGAAGTTGGACATGATGATGACGAACACGAACAAGTTGTCGACGCTCAGCGAGTATTCGGTGAGCCAGCCGGAGTAGAATTCGATGGCCGGTTTGGACCCTGCGACGGCCCACATGATGCCGCCGAAGATGAGCGCCGCGACGACGAAGAACGCGATGTGCTGCAGGCATTCCTTGGTGGAGGGCACGTGCGGCTTGCGGCCGATGACGAACAGGTCCACGACGAAGAACGCGGCCAGCACCACGAACGTGGCGATCATAAATGCAATGGGGGTTTCAGACATGCCTTCCAGCATATGTACAGGCGCTGACTCGCCCACGCACGCTCACTTGTTCGCTTCCGCGTTATATGCGACGCTCGCGACGCTACCGCTGCTCGCGTCCCGCAATCACGGACGCGCTACGCGCGACAACACATAGCTCACTGTCGCTCGCCCTCACCTACAAACGCCTCCGGCGTTTGCTTCACGGCTCGGCCACGGAAGCTCACTTATTCGCTTCCGCAACACATGCGACGCTCGCGACGCTACCGCTGCTCGCGTCCTGCAAATACGGACGCGCTACGCGCGACAACACATAGCTCACTGTCGCTCGCCCTCACCTACAAACGCCTCCGGCGTTTGCTTCACGGCTCGGCCACGGAAGCTCACTTATTCGCTTCCGTCATTCCTCTGAGTTCCTTTTTGAGGTCGCGTATCTCGTCGCGCAGGCGGGCGGCGAGCTCGAACTGGAGCTGTTCGGCGGCGGTGTGCATCTGCTCGCTCATCTGGCGGATCAGATCGGCGAGATCCTGCGCGGGCAGCCCGGCCTTGAGGATCTCCTCGTGGCGCTTGTCCGCCTCCTCCTTGCCGATGGCGGGCACGCCCAGATGCGAGTTGCCGGCCTTGTTCGCGTTGCGGTAACCGCCGGCGAGCAGGGTCTGGGTGTCCACGTCCTCTTTGGCGAGCATGTCGTTGACGTCGCTGATCTTTTTGATCAGCGGCTTGGGGTCGATATGGTGCTCCTTGTTGTAGGCGATCTGCTTGGCGCGGCGGCGTTCGGTCTCGTCGATGGCCTTGTGCATCGCGTCGGTGGTTTCGTCGGCGTACATGATGACGGTGCCGGACACGTTTCTGGCCGCGCGGCCGATGGTCTGGATGAGCGAGCGGTACGAGCGCAGGAAGCCTTCCTTGTCGGCGTCGAGGATGGCCACGAGCGAGACTTCGGGCAGGTCGAGGCCCTCGCGCAGCAGGTTGATGCCGACGATCACGTCGATCTTGCCTTCGCGCAGCTCTCGCAGCAGTTCGACGCGGCGCAGCGTGTCCACGTCGGAGTGCAAGTATTCGACCTTGATGCCCCGTTCGATCAGATAATCGGTCAGGTCCTCGGCCATCTTCTTGGTGAGCGTAGTGACGAGCGTACGCTCGTTCTTGGCCACGCGATCCTTGATTTCGGCGAGCAGGTCGTCGATCTGCCCCTTGGTGGGGCGCACTTCGACCTTCGGGTCCAGCAGGCCGGTCGGGCGGATGATCTGCTCGACCACCCCGTCGGACAGTCCCAGCTCATAGTCGCCGGGGGTTGCAGACAGGTAGACGGTCTGGCCGACGCGTTCGAGGAACTCCGGCCATTTGAGCGGCCGGTTGTCCATCGCGGACGGCAGGCGGAAGCCGAAGTCGACGAGCGTGCGCTTGCGCGCGGCGTCGCCTTCGTACATCGCGCCGATCTGCGGCACGGTCACGTGAGATTCGTCGATGACGAGCAGGAAGTCGTCGGGGAAAAAGTCGAGCAGCGTGTGCGGCGGCGTGCCGGGCGCGCGCCCGTCGAAGTGCCGCGAATAGTTCTCCACGCCGGAGCACACGCCCACCTGCGAAAGCATTTCCAGATCATAGGTGGTGCGCATGGTCAGACGCTGCGCCTCGAGCTCCTTGCCCTGCTTGCGCAGTTCGGCGGTGCGCTTGTCAAGCTCTTGCTGGATGGTTTTGAGCGCGCGTTCCATGCGCTCGGGGCCGGCCACATAGTGCGAGGCGGGGAAGATGTGCACTTCCGTCTCGTGGTCGATCACGTCGCCGGTGAGCGGGTGGAGCGTGGAAATGCGGTCGATTTCGTCGCCGAAGAATTCGATGCGGATCGCGAGCTCCTCGTAGACGGGGATGATTTCAACCGTGTCGCCGCGCACGCGGAACGTGCCGCGCGTGAACGCGATGTCGTTGCGCTTGTACTGCATGGCGACGAACTGGCGCAGCAGGTCGTCGCGGTTGATCTCCTGCCCCTCCTTGAGGAAGAGCATGCGGCCCGCGTATTCCTCGGGCGTGCCGAGGCCGTAGATGCACGAGACGGTGGCGACGACCACGCAGTCGCGCCGGGTGAGCAGGTTCGCGGTGGCGGCGTGGCGCAGGCGCTCCACGTCGTCGTTGATGTTGGAGTCCTTTTCGATATAGGTGTCGGTTTGCGGGATGTACGCCTCGGGTTGGTAGTAGTCGTAGTAGCTCACGAAGTAGCTGACCGCGTTGTCGGGCATGAGTTCGCGGAATTCGGCGCACAGTTGCGCGGCGAGCGTCTTGTTCGGTTCGATGATGAGCGTGGGCCGTTGGAGCCGTTCGATCAGCCACGCGGTGGTGGCGGTCTTGCCGGTGCCGGTGGCGCCCATGAGCACGACGTCGTTCTCGCCGTTTTCGATGCGCCGGGCCAGTTCGTCGATGGCCTGCGGCTGGTCGCCGGACGGCTGGTACGGCGATTTGACGACGAACGGCTTGTTCGACCGCTGGATGTTGAAGCCCATCATTGCCCCTTTCGGCGTTTATTCCCGACCGGTCCAATCCGCATACAGTCTATCAACAACATCGAACATTTGTTCTATGGGTTGTGTCGAATCGATGACGGTATCGGCGATTTCTCGGCGCGTCGCCTCGGCGCTTTGATGCCGGATGCGCCCCTCGGCCTGCTCGCGGCTCATGCCCCGCTCCCCCATCATGCGCGCAATGCGCACCGGCTCCGGCGCCTCGACCGTGACGATATGGTCGAAGCAGAACGGGATCGTGCCGATCACTTCAGCCAACAACGGCACGTCGTGCACGACGACGAGCCGCACGTCATCATCAACGACGCGCGTAACGGCTTCACGGTCAAGCCGCGCCGCTTCGGCATAGATGAGCGGATGCTCGATCGTGTCGAGCCGTTCGCGCGCACCGTCCGGCGCATTCGGCCCGAACACGTGGTCGGCCATCCACACCCGATCCAGCCCGCCGTCATGGCCGATCGCGGCCGGACCGAACTCGTCGACGATCCGGCTCAGCCCGACGCTGCCGGGCGCCACGACGCGACGGGCCAGTAGATCGTAGTCGATCACGGTCGCGCCAAGCTCCGCCAGCCGGCGCGACACCGTGCTTTTGCCCGCGGCGATGCCGCCCGTCAATCCGATGCGAGTAAACACGCCGCCCCTTTCGTCGCACGTTCGTCGCGTTCCAGCTTACCCACAACGCGCCGGAGCCCCCCCCCCCCCCCCCAACGCCGCGCACGGGCTATGGCTGCAACACTGCGGCCGGTGGCGAGGCGGCGCGCCACGGTATGTCGGCGGACACGAACCATGACCCGTCCATCACGCTGTGCCGCAGGGAGCCGCCGAGCCGGGCGATTATCGCGGCATGCGCACGCAGGCCCGTGCCGCCGGACCACGACCGCCCGCCGTCGCCGATTTCGTTGGTTTGCGTGACATGCACCGCATCGCGCCCCACTCGAATCTCCATATACCACTCGCCGCCGGGACGCTTGCCGTGGCGGACGATGTTCGACAGCAGCTCTTCCGCCAGCGACGCCGCTTCGATCGCCCCGGCCGAACGCAGTAGTCCGTCCGGCACCATGCCGTCGATGCGCGCGGCGCCACGGAAGCCGAGTGAATCGAGCATGCCGCTCCCCCGGTCGACGACCGACCGCAGCGACGCCGCGTCACGATCCAGACTCGCCGCATCGTCGTTCCGCCGGCCATGAACGTCCGCGGAATCAGCCGACCCGGCTCCGGAACCGTGTCCGGCGTCACGTCCGTCGTCACGCATCATGCGAATGATGCGATGCACGTCGTCAAGACCGTGCATGGCCTGCCCGCGTATGTCGGCGAGCGCCGCGTCAGCGTCATCCGCGCATTCCGCCCGCAGGGCAATGTAGGAGAGCGCGCCGCTGAGCGAATCGTGGATGCGACGCGACAGTTCGAACTGTTGGCGGAGCCGTTCGGTTTCCGCCTGCCGGGCGCGCAGCGCGGACACCTCGCGTTCCGCGCGCAGTGCGCGTTCCTTCGTGCGCAGCGCGTAGGCGACGAACAGCGGAATCGCGTACATGACCGACTGGTTGGTCAGCATCGCCACGCCGCCCCCGCCGGCAGCGCGCATCGCCTCGAACGAGCTGCCGGCCACGGCCAGCGCATAGCAGCCCCATCGCCACCGCCGGCCGGACGTGACGGCCGCATTGAACACGGCGGCCATCACGCTTAAGTGAAACATGCCGGCGTTCAGCCACGGCGCGGCCGCCGTCAGCGCAAACAGCAGGCATACCGCCAGTGATCCGATCCTTGGCGACGCGGCCGAACCGAGCAGCGCGACCGTCATCGCGGTGCACAGCCACCATGGCACCGCATCGGCGCCGTAGACCGCCATGCCGGCGGGCCATTCCGCCACGACGAACACCGCCGCGGCCACGCACAGCAGCGCCGGTATCGGGCGGGTCAGACAAGCCGGCGATTGCCGTTTTACGTCGCGCAGCCATTCGGACCATCGGCGCCGCATGCGCCGCAGCCCGGCATTGCTCACACCGTTTTGATCTGCATCCATCGCACCGCTGCCTGACTGAGGTTCGAGGCGTCCAGTTTCTTCTTGGCATGGGCCACATGGGTGCGCACCGTCGCCGAGGCGATGCCCAGCAGGCCGGCGATCTGCTCCGACGTGTATCCGCCGATACACAGGTCCATGACCGTGGCTTCCTGAAACGACAATGGGCCGTAATGCGGGCCGTTCCCCGATGACAGTCGGCCGTACGCCGCGGCCGGCGCGTCGAACCGGACGGATCCGACCGGCGCCATCACGCCACCGTTCGCGACCAGTTCGACGGCCTGTTCGATGGCGGTCAGATCCGATTTGCCGACCAGGCACTGCGCCCCGGCCTCGGCGGCCGCGGCGAGATACGTTCCCGGTTCGAACGAGGTGATCGCGAGGATCGGCATGGTGGCGTTGCGTGAGCGGATCACGGCGCATGCCTGCACGCCGCCGATGCCTTCGAGCGACATGTCCATGATGAGCAGGTCCGGGCAGTCGTCGCCTCTGCCGCAGCGCCCGATGGCCTGCTCCCCCTGCGCGGCGCACCAGATCACGCGATAGCCGGGCACGTTCCGTTCGATGACCTGGCGCAGGAACGCGCGCGTCATCGCATCGTTGTCGACGATGCCGATGCGCCGCCCCGGCGCCGCTTCGATTCCGCGCCCCATAGGTTCGCCTCCCGTCATCAACAAATGATTATGATACTGCGACCGTTCCGGGAGTGTCCTCCCGATAGTCGCGAGCATGAGGAGAAACATACCAAGCATCCGCATCCGCAATGTGATGACAGACGTATCGCAAGGAGCATCTCATGACCATGACGAAACACGCACCATCGAAGACGCGGGAACGGTCGACGTCGCCGCGCCGCACTCGACCGGCACTGCTGATTGCGCTGTTCGCATTGTTGACGGCGGTCGGCGGGTTCGACGGCGTGGTGCTCGCGCAGGCGATCTCCACGCTGCCCCGGTTCGCCGCGGACTCGTCCGTCCGATCCATGGTCATGTTCGGCGCAGGCTATCTGCTGGCGTTCTGCGGGATCTGGTCGTGCGAGCAGCTGGCGGTCATGGTGGAGAACGTGATCGTCCGTGATCTGCTGATCGACCGCAAGCGGCGCTACATCGAGGCGAAGCTGCGGTACGTGTCCCCGGACAAGGCGTCGCAGGTCGTCTCGAACATCAACAACGATTTCGCGCTGTACCGGGACAACTATCTCAAGGCCGTGTTCACGGTGGCCGTGGACCTGACCATGGGCACGGTTTCCATGGCATATATGCTGTGGCTCAACGCGCCGCTGGCCGTACTGTTCATCCTGTTCTCGCTGCTGCCGATGGCCGCGCCGAAACTGTTCGCGTCCGCGCTGCGCAAAGCGAGCGAGGCCTGGTCCGAAGACGCCGAACGGTTCAACCAGTCGCTGTCCGACGCGTTCGATGCGCGGCACGGCCTGTACACGAACGGCGCGTTCTCCACGGTGCTCGCCTATGTGGAACGCCGGCTGCGCAGGTCGGAGTCGTCGATGTGCACGATGAGCAATCGGCAGGGACTGGCCGGCGTCGCGATGGTGGTGCTGTCGGCGTTGGCGTATCTGGTGCCGATCACGATCGGCCTGCTGATGATGCATGCCGGATGGCCGATCACCGGCGCCTCGCTGGTCGCCATGTTCATGGCGAGCGACCGCGTGTCGGGCCCGTTCCGCGCCGCGGCGGAACACTGCAACGAGATCGCCACCACGAAGACGATCCGCGAGCGGATCCGTCGTGCGCTGCACGGCGAAACGCCGAACGCGCCCGCAGTGACGCGTGTGGAACTGCACGCCAACGACACTGACGGCTGGGCCGCCGTCGCGTTCGACGTGCCGGCCGTGCGCCACGGCAAGACGACACTACTGCCCGCACAGCGCATCGATGCACGGACCGGAGAGAAGATCGCGCTGACGGGACCGTCCGGCGTCGGCAAATCCTCGCTGCTCGACACGATCCAAGGCTACGTGGACGGGCGCGACATCAGCATCGACGACGATCTGTCCCGTCAGGTGGGATTCATCGAACAGCGTCCGTTCGTCTTCGACGACGACGTGCGATTCAATCTCACGCTCGGCGAACCGTTCGACGACAAGCGGCTGCTCGACGCGCTCGACAAAGTGGGCCTCGCCGGCGAACTCGGCGACGATCCGCTGTCCCACGAGTGCGGAGAGCACGGCTCGAAGCTGTCCGGCGGGCAGATCCAGCGTCTTGAAATAGCGCGCGCCCTGCTGCGCGGCAAAAACATTCTGCTTGCGGACGAGCCGACCGCCTCCCTCGATCCGGGCAACGCCGAACGTATCGTCGCACTGCTGCTGTCGCTGCCGGTCACGCTGATCATGGCCACGCACGACGAGCGGTGCACGGACCGATTCGACCGCGTGCTCGAGATCACGGCCGATCATCGGCTGGTCGTGCGTCACGCACGCTGACGGATGCTCATCGGGCATGTCCGTTCGTCGTCGAGCATGACGACCATCGGACGCGACGACGAACGGGCATGAAACACAAAAAGCCCGCCAACCATTGCGGTTGGCGGGCTTTCCGCTATTCGCTATACGGCGAATTCAGCAAACTCACTTGCCGAGCAGCTGGTCGCGCAGGGCGGCAAGCTGATCGGAGTCGGCGAGGGTGCCGTTGGAGGTGGACTCGGAAGAGTAGTTGGAGGAAACTTCCTCGCGCTCGCGCTTCTCTTCCTTCGGAGCCTGGCCATCCTCGGCGGCCGAGGCGGCGGCGTTCTCCAGCTCCTTGGCGACGAACGCCTTGTGCTGCTCCCACAGGTCGTGGGCGGCAGCGTACTGGGCTTCCCACTCCTCGCGCTGCTTCTCGAAGCCCGAGATCCACTCGTTGGTGTTCGGGTCGAAGCCCTCCGGGTACTTGTAGTTGCCTTCCTCGTCGTACTCGGCCGGCATGCCGTACAGCGCCGGATCGAAGTCCTCGGAGTTCGGGTCGACGGAGTCGTTGGCCTGCTTGAGGGACAGGGAGATGCGGCGACGATCGAGATCGACGTCGATGACCTTGACGAACACCTCTTCGCCCGGCTTGACGACGGTCTCCGGGTTCTCCACGTGGCGGTTGGCCAGCTCGGAGATGTGCACGAGACCCTCGATGCCGTCCTCGACGGAGATGAACACGCCGAACTGGACGATCTTGGTGACCTTGCCCTTGACGATCTGGCCGGGGACGTGGGTGCGGGCGAAGCGCTGCCACGGATCCTCCTGAGTCGCCTTCAGGGACAGGGAGATACGCTCGCGGTCGAGATCGACGTCGAGCACCTCGACGGTGACCTTGTCGCCGACCTTGACAACCTCGGACGGGTGGTCGATGTGCTTCCAGGACAGCTCGGAGACGTGGATCAGGCCGTCAACGCCACCGAGATCGACGAACGCGCCGAAGTTGACGATGGAGGACACGACACCCTCACGGATCTGGCCCTTCTTGAGCTGCGAGAGGAAGGTCTCGCGCACTTCGGACTGGGTCTCCTCGAGGTACTGGCGGCGGGACAGGACCACGTTGTTGCGGTTCTTGTCGAGCTCCAGGATCTTGGCCTTGATCTTCTGGCCGATGTACGGGGAGAGATCACGGACGCGGCGCATTTCGACCAGCGACGCCGGCAGGAAGCCGCGCAGGCCGATGTCCACGATGAGGCCGCCCTTGACGGCTTCGATGACGGTGCCCTCAACAACGCCGTCAGCTTCCTTGATCTTCTCGATGTCGCCCCAGGCGCGCTCGTACTGGGCACGCTTCTTGGACAGGATCAGACGGCCTTCCTTGTCTTCCTTGGTGACGACAAGAGCCTCGATCGGATCGCCGACCTCGACGACCTCGTCCGGATCGACGTCCTTCTTGATGGAAAGTTCGCGGGAGGGGATCACACCCTCGGTCTTGTAGCCGATGTCGACCAGGACCTCGTCGTGATCGACCTTGACGACGGTACCCTCGACCAGATCACCATCATCGAAGTTCTTGATGGTGGAATCGACTGCCTTGATGAAGTCCTCTTCGGTGCCGATGTCGTTGATGGCGACCTTGGCGACTTCGTTATTGTTCTCTGCCATTAATGTGGTTTCTTAATAACTAGTAGATGGATAATATCGTTCTTCAGTTATCCGCGCGCGCTTCCGCACACGCAAGTCTCAACCATACCGCCAGCCCTGCACATATATTTCGGGCGTGTCGCGAATGTTCCGTTTTTTGCTTCCGGCACTGGCCGCGTGGGGTTGGGATGTTCTATTCCCGACACGCTCCGGGCCGCTCGGCCAAGTCATACGGTCGAAAACGGCACATCCCAACCCCACGCTCGTTAGTGCAAGACACGTTACGCAATACAGGTTCGAGTTACGCCCGCATGACGTAACAGCTGTGCGCAAGAGAGCGTGGGGCGGCGCTGGAACTATCAACAAACTCTCAGCCGAGCTGGCGTTCGGCCATTTCGACGACGTTGGCGAGGAGCATGGCGCGGGTCATCGGGCCGACGCCGCCCGGGTTCGGCGAGTAGGCGTACGCCTTGTCGTAGCAGGCCTTGTCCACGTCGCCCTTGACGCGCCAGCGGCCGGCCTCCTCGTCGAAGACGCGCGAGACGCCGACGTCGAGCAGAATCGCTCCGTCCTTGATCATGTCGGGCTTGACGAATCCGGCGGAGCCCATCGCGGCGACGATTACGTCGGCGCGGCGCATGTGGTCGGCGACGTCCTTCGTGCCGGTGTGGCACAGCGTGACGGTCGCGTTGACGGCGCGGCGGGTGAGCATGAGACCGATGGTGCGGCCGATGGTGATGCCGCGGCCGAGCACGCACACCTCCTTGCCGTTGAGGTCGATGTCGTACGCGCCGAGCAGTTCGATGACGCCGCGCGGCGTGCACGGCAGCGGCGTGGTGATGTCACCCTTGACGTGCAGCACGAGTTCGCCGAGATTGTACGGGTGCATGCCGTCGGCGTCCTTGGCCGGGTCGATCAGGTCGATGATTGCGTTCTCGTCGATGCCCTTGGGCAGCGGCAGCTGCACGATATAGCCGGTGCAGGCCGGGTCGGCGTTCATGTCGCGCACGACGGCGGCGATGTCGTCGAACGTCACGTCTTCGGGCAGTTCGTGCTTGATGGAGCGGATGCCGATTTCGGCGCAGTCGGCGTGCTTGCCGGCCACGTACTTGACCGAGCCGGCGTCGTGGCCGACCAGCAGCGTGCCGAGGCCCGGTTCGATGCCTTGTTCCTTGAGCCGTGCGACGCGTTCGGCCAGATGCGCCTTAATATCCGCCGCCGTCTGCTTGCCGTCGAGTTTGATGGTCATGTGTCGTCTCCCCTGTGTGTCGGTTCGTTGCCTTCGCATCAGGGTATCGTGGAGACAGTTAAAGGATTGTTTCGACATGTTCGGACGCGTACGAGGGAGCAGGGCAATGAACATTCGCAGATCGCGCATAGGCAGGGCTGTTGCGGGCGCATTGGCCGCGCTGATGCTGGTAGCCGCGGCCGGCTGCGGCACGTCGAACGCTGCCACGACGCCGACGCAGACGCCGCAGCAGGAGGAGCCGACCGGCCCGATCGAAGTGGTCGCCTCGATCAACCAGTGGGGTTCACTGGCCGAGCAGATCGGCGGCGACGACGTGTCGGTCACGTCGATTCTGAGTTCGACGGGCGTGGACGCGCATGATTTCGAGCCGAAAACCTCGGATGTGGCGAAGCTGTCCAAGGCGACGATCGTGGTGGCGAACGGCGCCGGCTACGACTCTTGGGCCACCAAAAGTGTCGGCAAGAACACCGTCATCGTTTCCGCCGCCCAGACTGTAGGCGCGATGGAGGGCGACAACCCGCATCTGTGGTTCTCGAAGGACGCACGCAACGGCATGGCGCAGGAGCTGGTGAACGCGTTCTCAAAGGCGCTGCCGAGCAAGAAGAAAGATTTCACCAAGCGCTACAAGGAATGGCAGGAGCAGGAGAAGACAGTTGAAGAGAAGATGAAGGAATTCTCCTCCGCGAACGCCGACGCCACGTATGCAGCCACCGAGGCGGTCGCCTACTATCTGATGAGCGACATGGGCTTTGAAGACAAGACACCAAAGGGTTATGCGTCGTCGGCGGCCGCCGAGGGCGAAGCCGCCCCGGCCGATCTGCAGGAATTCCAGAAGCTGCTGGAATCGCACGGCGTGGATCTGCTGGTGAATAACACGCAGGAGGCTTCTGACGCGACGAACATGATCACCGGCACGGCCGGGCGCGCGGACGTGCCGATCGTCGACGTGAGTGAGCAAATGCCGTCCGACGCCGCGTCGCTGACCGATTGGATCGACTCGCTGGTCGATGCGATCGCCGCCCATTTCACGACCGACTGCTCCGATTCGTCGACCGGTTCATCCGATGGCAAGGATAGCAATTCGGATGATGTCGCCTCGTGCCCGGCAACGACCGATGATACGGACAAGGACGGCGACAGCACCGATTCGTCGTCCGATGATGCCTCGAACGATTCGTCGAACGGCACGACAGACAGTTCCTCCGACGACGATTCCACCCCGTCCAACGCGGGGCAGACTGATCCCGGCAAGTAACGGCGGGAATCAAGCAACAGACGTCGCAGTGCATTGCAGCGCAGTACGCACAGGGCGGGCGATTCCGGAAACGGAACACCCGCCCTCTGTGTACTGCAGCCGACAGCAACACGCATTATTGAGAATGATTGTCAACGTCATTTGTCATAATCCGGCTGGATGCGCCGCATATTGCCGGCGCGCAAGGACAGGAAGACACATGATCACCAATCATTCGCAGGACGACTGCATCGTGTTCCGCGACGCCGCGGTAGCGCGCGGCGGACGCATCATCTGGCAGCACGGCGACTTCGCCATTCCCGCCGGATCCGTCACCGCCATCGTCGGCACGAACGGAGCCGGCAAAACCACCATGATGAAGGCCGAGCTCGGGCTCATCCCCCTCGCCTCCGGATCGCTCACCGTGCTCGGCAAACCCGCCGGCGAGGCCAACAACCGCATCGGCTACGTGCCGCAAAGCTACGCTTCGGACATCGACTCCAACCTGACCGCCGAACAGTCGGTACTGCTGGGCCTGACCGGCACCCGATTCGGCATCCACCCGGTCACACGCGCGCAGAAGGCCAAGGTGCACGAGGCGATGGCGTTCACCGGCATCGCGGACAAGGCGAAGATGCGCCTGTCGGAGCTGTCGGGCGGTCTGCGCCAACGTGTCGCCATTGCGCAGGCGCTCGTCTCCGACCCGAAGCTGCTCATGCTCGACGAACCGCTCGCCAACCTCGACCTGGCCAGCCAGCGCGCGGTCGTGCACGTGCTCGCCCGGCTCAATCAGGAGCTCGGCATGACCATTCAGGTCGTCGCGCACGACCTCAACATGCTGCTGCCGATTCTGACCGGAGCGGTCTACCTGCTTGACGGGCATCCGCATTACGCGGCCATGAACCAGGTGCTCGACTCGGATCTGCTCACGCACCTGTACGGCACGCGCGTACAAGTCATCACCACGCCGCAGGGGGACATGTTCGTCACGCCCAGCGCCGACGAGCCCGAAGGCGTCGAGCAGGACACGCACGCGCCGAACGAGGTCGCGCAATTCCATCACCATCATGCGGACGCGTCCGGCGCAACGAACACCATGGGAGGCGCACGATGATCGACTTTTCCTTCGACCCGGAATGGATGTACACGCTCACTGCGCCGTTCATGGCGAACGCGTTCCTCGCCGGCCTGTGCATCGCGGTGGCCGCCGGCGTGATGGGATATTTCACGATCGCACGGCATTCAACGTTCGCCGCGCACGCGCTTGCGCACATCGGCCTGCCGGGCGCAACCGGCGCGGTGCTGCTCGGCCTGCCCGTCTCGCTGGGACTCGGCACGTTTGCATTGGGCGGCGCGCTGGTGATCGGTGCGCTCGGCAAGCGCGCGTCGCAGCGCGAGATCGCGACCGGCACGGTGCTCGCGTTCGCCACCGGTCTCGGCCTGTTCTTCGCGCGACTGTCCAGTTCGGCCTCGCAGCAGATGCAGTCGATCCTGTTCGGCTCGATCCTGACGATCACGACCGGCCAGATCGTCGGCTTCGCCATATTCGACGTGATCCTGCTGGCCGTGCTCGCGGTGATCTATCGACCGCTGCTGTTCAGTTCGGTCGACGAGCAGGTCGCGCAGGCCAAGGGCGTGCCGATCGGCGCGATGAACGTCGCGTTCATGGCGATCATGGCCGGCGTGATCACGATCGCGGTGCCGGCCGTGGGCACGCTGCTTATCTTCGCGCTGGTGATCACGCCGGCGGCCACCGCGAACATTCTTGCCGGCACGCCGCTGCGCGCGATGTTGCTGGCGAGCGCACTGTGCCTGGCGGCGATCTGGGGCGGGCTGGTGCTGGCGGCCATGTTCCCCGCTCCCCCGAGCTTCATCATCGTGACCCTGTCCACCCTGTTCTGGGCGGCGGCCAAAGGCTGGGACGCTATGCGGCGTCGGTGACGGCGGTCACTAAGGCCGTGGCGATGGCGGCGATGCCTTCGCCGCGGCCGGTGAAGCCCATACCGTCGGTGGTAGTGGCGGTCAGGGAGACTTGGCAACCGACGGCTCGCGATAGCGCACTCTCCGCTTCGGTTCGCCGTGGGCCGATTTTCGGCCGGTTGCCGACGAGCGCGACACTGGCGGAGGACGGCGCGAACCCGTGCGCATGCAGATATTCGACGGTTTCGCGCAGCATGTCGGCGCCGTGCCGGCCCGCGCCGGCCGACGACTTGCCCACGCCGAACAAGGTGCCGATATCGCCCAGATGCGCGGCCGACAACAACGCATCGATCAGCGCATGGGCAGCCACGTCGCCGTCCGAATCGCCCTCGATACCGTTGCCGTCCCATTCGAGGCACGCCAGCCACAACGGACGATTTCTTGCGGGATCGGCGAACCGGTGCGCATCGAATCCTTGTCCTATTAGCATCGTCATCGACGTTTCCTTTCCGGCCGGCCCGTCACGCGGCGGTACGGAGCTTGCCTGAGCATGATACGGACAAATAAACAAAAAAACGGTCCGCGGCATGTCGACCGCAGACCGTCATCATACGCGAGTTCAGCGCTTCTTGGACTTCTTGCCCTCGGCCTCGAGACGGGCCAGCGTATCCGCCGCAGGTTCCTCGGGAGCCTTGGTGTGATGCTTGTCGTCGCCGGGGCGGGGCTCCTCGTAGCCGAGGTTCACGTCGAGCAGGCGCTGCGCGTCCGCATCGTCGAGCTTCTCGCTCAGCGCGATCTCAGACGTGAGGATGGAACGGGCCTTGGTGAGCATGCGCTTTTCGCCGGCGGACAGGCCGTGGTCGTCCACGTCGCGCTGCGCGAGGTCACGCACGACCTCGGCAATCTTGTTCACGTCGCCAGTGGCGATCTTTTCGACGTTCAGCTTGTAGCGGCGGGACCAGTTCATTTCCTTTTCGATGATCGGAGTGCGCAGGATCTCGAAGACCTTGGCCACCTCGTTCGCGTCGACGATGTCGCGCACGCCGACCTTCTTGGCGTTCTCCACCGGCACGTTGATGACCAGTCCGTCCGAAGACAGCACGGACAGCTGAAGATACTCCCTCGTCACGCCCTTCACCGTCCGCTCGGTGATGGCCTCCACCTTAGCCGCGCCGTGACGCGGATAGACAACCATATCGCCGACCTTGTAACCCATGAATCCTCCGTACGAGCCTAAGACAAACCCGAACAATTGTGGCATGTGGCGTGGACCTTGCCCAAAACGCCCGAAAATGACAAGCGACGCGCCAATAATACCCGTTTTTCGGCGAACCGGTTCTACACTTTGTTCTTATGGCTACACACTCTCACATCAACGACGATATCCGTGCCGTGCCCGTGAACCAGGCTGACCTGGACGCGGTGAGCAACGCGGCGTTCTACAACCCCCACGAGGTGCTCGGCGGGCATCTCGGCGAGGGACCGCAGGAGGGCACCGCGACAATCCGTGTGCTGCGCCCCCTAGCTAAGACGGTGACCATCATCACGCAGGACGGCGAGACCAACGCCCCGCACGAGTACAACGGCATCTTCACCGCCGTCGTGCCGGCGTCGAAGAACGAGCACGGCTGGACCGTGCCGGACTACCGCGTGCGCACCGTCTACGGCAGTGGTGTGACCGTCGTGGAGGACGACCCGTATCGGTACCTGCCCACCATCGGCGAAATGGACACCTATCTGTTCGGCGAAGGCCGCCACGAGCGTCTGTGGGACGCGCTGGGCGCGCACGTCATGCGCTTCGACGATCCGATGGGCGGCGCGGACGGCGCCGCCGGCGAGCAGGTCGTCGGCACGGCGTTCTCCGTGTGGGCGCCGAACGCGCATGCGGTGCGCGTGGTCGGCAACTTCAATTCGTGGGACGGCCGCCGCCATGCCATGCGCGAGCTCGGCTCCTCCGGCGTGTGGGAAATCTTCATCCCGGGCGTGCAGGCCGGCGAAGTGTACAAGTATGAGATTCTCAACGCCAACTACGAGTGGCAGATGAAGGCCGATCCGATGGAACGCTCGCACGAGATCCCGCCGGCCACCGGCTCGATCGTCGTCGATTCCGTCCACCACTGGGACGACGCGGCATGGATGGACAAGCGCGCCAAGACGAACCCGCACGACGGCCCGGTGAGCATCTACGAGGTGCATGCCGGCAGCTGGCGCAAGGACGTGCACGACTACCGCGACCTCGCCGACAAGCTCGTGCCGTACGTCGAGGAAGAGGGCTTCACCCACGTCGAGTTCATGCCGCTGGCGGAACACCCGTTCTCCGGCTCGTGGGGCTATCAGGTCACCGGCTACTACGCGGTCGACTCCCGACTCGGCTCTCCCGATGACTTCAAGTATCTTGTGGACCGCCTGCATCAGGCCGGCATCGGCGTGATCATGGACTGGGTGCCCGCGCACTTCCCGAAGGACGCGTTCGCGCTCGGCCGATTCGATGGCACGCCACTGTACGAGGATCCGGACCCGCTACGCGGCGAGCACCCGGATTGGGGCACCTACGTGTTCAACTTCGGCCGCCGCGAGGTGCGCAACTTCCTAGTGGCCAACGCGAGCTTCTGGCTCAAGGAGTACCACGTCGACGCGCTGCGCGTGGACGCCGTCTCCTCGATGCTCTACCTCGACTACAGCCGCCAGCCCGGTCAGTGGCGCCCGAACATCTACGGCGGCCGCGAGAACCTCGAGGCGATCGACTTCCTCAAGGAAGCCAACGCCACCGCGTACAAGAACAATCCGGGCATCATGATGATCGCCGAGGAGTCCACCGCGTACCCGGGCATCACCGCGCCGACCGACGAGGGCGGCCTCGGCTTCGGCCTCAAGTGGAACATGGGCTGGATGCACGACACGCTCCAGTACCTGCACGAGACGCCGATCAACCGCAAGTGGCACCACGGCGAGATCACGTTCTCCATGGTCTACGCGTACTCCGAGCACTACGTGCTGCCGATCAGCCACGACGAGGTCGTGTACGGCAAGGGTTCGCTGTACGGCAAGATGCCGGGCGACGACTGGCAGAAGTACGCGGGCGTGCGCGCCCTGTTCGCCTACCAGTGGGCGCACCCGGGCAAGAACCTGACATTCATGGGCAACGAGGTCGCCCAGTGGGGCGAGTGGAACCACGAAAACTCCGTCGACTGGGCGGCGCTCGACTGGCCGGATCACCGCGGCGTGCAGAAGCTCGTCGCCGACCTGAACGCGCTGTACAAGGCGTCCCCCGCGCTGTGGAGCCAGGACTTCGATCCGAAGGGCTTCCAGTGGCTGACCAGCGACGACGCCGACCACAACACGCTCAGCTTCGTGCGTATCGGCAAGGACGGCCAGCAGATGGTCGTCGTGGTCAACTTCTCCGGCGAGGCGTGGAGCGACTATCAGGTCGCGCTGCCCAAGGGCGGCAAGTGGCGTGAGGTGCTCACCACTGACGACGCGATCTACGGCGGCTCCGACATCCACAACGGCACGTTCGAGGCCGACCCGATCGAGTACCATTCGCGCGAATGGTCGGCGAAACTCACCATTCCGGCGCTGGGAGCTGTATTCTTGGAACCGACAGACTGAAAGGCGGTTTCCACATGCTGAACACTTCCACCCGCTCCACCACGCCGCGCACCGTGCTGGTGGTCGAGGATGAACCCACCCTCGCCACCGCGGTCGCGCAGCGCATCACGGCCGAAGGCTGGACGGCTCGCGTCGCCTCGGACGGCGCGAGCGCGGTGCAGGCGGCGAAGCAACTCAAGCCCGATCTGGTGATCATGGACATCATGCTGCCGGTGATGGACGGCCTCGAGGCGACCAAGCGCATCGTGGCCGAACGCCCGGTGCCGGTGCTGATCCTGACCGCCCGCGACGACGAGGCCGACAAGGTGATCGGCCTCGGAGCCGGCGCGGACGACTACATGACCAAGCCGTTCTCGATGCGCGAGCTGATCGCCCGCTGCAAGGCACTGCTGCGCCGTGTGGAGCGCGCGAAGGTCATCGCCAAGAACTCCGAAAACGAGAAGCTGCTCGATTTCGGTTCTCTGGTGATCGACCCGGCGCAGCGCATCGTGACGCTCAACGGCAATCAGGTGCACCTAACCCCCACCGAATTCGATCTGCTGGCCACGCTGGCCCGTAAGCCGCGTTCCGTGCTCACGCGCGAAAAGCTGCTCGAAGAGGTGTGGGACTGGGTCGATGCCTCCGGCACGCGCACCGTGGATTCGCATGTCAAGGCCCTGCGCCACAAGCTCGGTTCGGAAACGATCCGCACTGTGCACGGCGTCGGGTACGCGTTCGAGCCGCCGGCCCAGTGAGCGGCAGGATACACGCGATGACTGCAAAGTCGAATCGTCCGTCGGGCGCACGCCGCAAGGTGGTGCGCCCGATCGGTTTCTTCTCCTCGCTCAAGGTCGAATTGAGCGTGCTTATCGTCATCGCGACGCTCATCGTGTTCGTGATGGCGTGGATTCTGCAGAAGATCGGTTGGAGCGGATGGATGGCCATGCCGCTCACCCTGATCGTCGCGCTCGGCATCACCTACCTGTTCTCGCACGGGCTGACCGCTCCCCTGCGTCAGCTGCGCGACGCGGCGAATGCGATGGCCGACGGCGACTACACGGTGCGCGTGCACATGGGCACCGACAGCAACGACGAGATCGGCCAGCTGACGCGCGCGTTCAACGACATGGCCGAGGAGCTGCAGCACGCCGACCAGATGCGTCTCGACATGATCGCCAACGTGAGCCACGAATTGCGCACGCCGGTCTCCGCCTTGCAGGCGATGGTCGAGAACATGGCCGACGGCGTGGTCGAGCCCACACCCGCCAATCTGGAAGGCCTGCTCAACCAGACGCACCGGCTGAGCGACCTGATCGCGTTCCTGCTCGACCTGTCGCGCATGGAGGCCGGCGCGGCCAGCCTCAACATCGAGGAATTCGATTTCCGCGACTTTCTGGACGAAACGATCGAACCCTTGGAGATCGCGGACGCGGGCCACGCGCACGAGATCCTGCTGCGCGTGGACGACACCATCCGCATGGAGGGCGACCAGGACCGTCTGCGGCAGCTGTTCACCAACATCATCGCCAACGCGCTCAAACATTCGGCGGACGGCACCACCGTGCTCGTCGAGGCGCACGAGGACGACACGGACGGCATGGTCGTGACGAACGTGGTCAATTTCGGCTCGCAGATTCCGGAAGCGGAGCGCGCGGTCATCTTCCGCCGTTTCGTCAAGGGCAAGACCGGACCGGGCACGGAGTCGGGCGGCACCGGCCTTGGCCTGTCCATCGCCCGGTGGGCGGCCCAGCTGCATGGCGGCACGGTGCGCGTCGTGGACGACAGGCGCGGCGCGGACTTCGAAATCCGACTGCCCAAACGTCACGAGACGAAACCGGCTCGTTCCTGATCACGGGACGTCTTCGCACCCGGCGCATCCGATCGACCGTCATTCGCGGGCGGCGAGCAGGTTTTCGGCATTGCCGTCCAGCCTGCTCGCCGCCCGTTCCGGTACATGGCCGAGCGTCAGGGCGGCGCGCACGGTGCCGCCCGCGTCATTGAGTTCGGCAACGCACCGGCGCAGCGTCGAGCCGGTGGTCATAATGTCGTCGATGATGATCAGCTCTCGTCGTCTGCATGCCATGGCGTCAACGACCACGATGCTGTTGCGAATGCGTTCCGCGCGCTGGGCTGCGCTCGTGGTTTCCACCGATTTTGACGACAATCGCGCGGAACGGAGCACTGGCAGGCATGTCGCGTCGATGCCCCGGGCGGACAGCAGACGGGCCGTGCGCGCCGCCAGATCGCGCATATGCCAGCGTCCGCGCGTCCGCATTGATGCAGCAGAGGATGGGGCCGGCACCAGCGCGACGCGCTCCCCCGGCCGGGCCACGTCGCCGCGGCATGCCAGATCGGCGAACAACCCAGCGAACCGCCCGTCGCATTCCTCGTCGCCGTGGTCCTTCCACGACAGAATCGCGCGTCTGACCGCGCCTTCGTATTCACCACAGCCGTAGCACAATCCGGTTGTCGTACCGGGTACGGGGCGAGCGAGCGTACGGCCGAACAGGATGCAGCAATCATCACACAGGACATCGTCCGGCCGGTCGCACCCCGCACAGCCGCGCGGCAACAGCACGCCGAGCGCACTGCCATATACGGAGGCCATCAGCCCGCGCATGCCGCCGTCTTCCGCTCGATGCCGTCCGTTGCGGTCATGATGATGTGCTCGTCGCATATCGGTCACGTCCGTCAATCATCCGTCATGCCTGCGGCCGACCGTTCGCGCAGGCACGGCAGCAGCCTGTCCAGAAAACGAACCGTATCGGCCGGGCCGGTCACGCTGATCGCCTCGGCACCGGCTTGCGCGGCGGGATAGTCGTTGCCGCCCGGCGCCATGCGGTCGCCGACGAATACGATGTCAGGCGGGGCCACGCCGAGCGATTCGGCAAGACGACGCACCGCGTACGACTTGTCCATGCCGGGCAGGGAGATATCGATGCTCGTATAGCCGCCAGGCCGCACCTTAAGCTGCGGCAGATCGGCCGCGACGGCGTCGGCAAGCCGTCGCTTGCGGCTGTCGTCTGGATCCCACGCGCGCTTGGCGGCCTCCGGCGCGCCCTGTCCGAGCGCGGAAAAGGTGATCTGGCTGCCGCGGTTTTCGATGCGCTCCCCCCACACGTGTTCCTCCCACAGGCCGAGTTCGCGCGCGCGGCGTTCGAGCGAAGTGACCGCGGCGGCGAAGTCGCCGTCGCTCAGGTCGTGGGCGTATTTGAGATGCCATAACCCGTCCCGCCAACGGTAGTACCGCGTGCCGCTGGTAGGCATCAGGTGCAGATTGTTCAGGTCGGCGTCTGCACCCAGCACGTCGAGTATCTGGCTGACGACGAGGCCGTATCGTCCGCCGGTGACGACGGCGACGGGCAGCAGCCTCGTGAGCTCGGTGAACCGGGCGGCCATGTCCGGTTTCATGGGTTGTCTGGACGAAGCCAGCGTGTTGTCGAGGTCGAACGCGATCGCTTTCATTCGACGGCACATCGACGCGTGGTCGGCGTCAGTCCATGCGCGTATCCCCATCATGCTCGTCCGCCTTTCCGTTCACGCCCGTTCATGCCAGATCCGTGTCTGCCGGTTCCAATGACAGTATCGTAGCTCACGCCGCGGTTCGCGACCCGCGATGCCGCCGCCTTGGCCTATGGTGGAGTGCATGATTGAAGCTCCCTGGAACGCCCGCGTGTACCGCAACCGTCACGGACGCGGCACGCGCACGCCAATGTTCGGCACCCGACTGCCCCGATACCGGACGAAAAGCGGCATGTTTGACGATATGGTGGCCGCGCAGATCCGCCGTTTGAACGGGGCTTGGCCGCAGATGGTCAAATCCGTGCAGTTCGCGGTGGAGGACGTGCCGCCGTCGCAGCCGGCGCCGTGGGAGCCGGAACCGAATTTCAACTCGCAGTGTTTTCCCGCCTCGCACGGCGTGCCTGCGAGGATCGTGTTGTATCGCATGCCGATTCAGGCCGTGGCGCGCGGCCGCGTGGACATGCAGCTGATCATCCGCGATGAGGTGGTGTCCCGCCTTGCCGAGTTGTTCGGCCGTCGCCCGGAGGAAATCGACCCGGATTGGGGTCTGTGACAGGATCTGCGCTCGGGGCAATCCCGACCCATGGCGGCGTGATCGGCGTCAGCGCACCACGGTCGGGTTCTGGTTGGCCCAAATCCGCTCGGTAAGCTCGGCGAGCGGGGACGCTGACAGATAGGCGACGCCGGCCGCCTTCGCCTTGTCGACGGCGGCCGATGCGAGCCGTGCGCCCCATGCGAGGTCGCCGTCGGTCACATCGAGGCGAATAATCGCCGCAGTCTTGCCGATATCCGACATGGTGACGGCCTGCGCCGAGTCGGCTTGCAGTTCGATGGACCGCTCGCCGACGAGGGAGCCGTTCGCGTCGTACGCGCGCAGCGTGCCCGCGGCCGCCGACGTGGTCGGGTTCGCGACGGTGAGCGTCGCCGTCATGTCTCCGGGAACGGCGATGGCCGATGATTTGTCGGCGGCCTCACTGCGGATGAGCGCGAAATCGGCCTGGCCGTCACCGGCCGCCTTGGCCGTCTGCGCCGCGATCATGATGCGGGTATCGGCCGTCGCGAGCACGCCGAGCGCGTCCTTGGGCGCGGCATCCAGGTCGAACATGGCCGTCCGTCCGCCTTGCAGCTCCTGCTTGCCGATCGTGGACAGCCCGTGTTCGGTGATCCACGACAGGTTCACCGACGCATCGTGGCCGCTGTATGCGATCACGTGCACATGCTCCCCCGCTTCGATGCCGGGCATGACCGACGTGGCGCGAGCGGCGTTCGCCGGCACGGCATAGTCGGATCCCTGCGGTGTCAGACCGTCGATCGACACGACGCGCACCACGGCCGCGACCGGGGTCTGCTCGCTGGACACCGTCACGTACAGGGCATCCTGGCCTCCGGCCGCCGCGGACAGGTCGGTGACCGTCTCGCCCTTGGCCTTGATGGTGACACTTTCCGCAGTGGACAGGCTCAGTTTGCCGTCGGTCCCCCACGCCCGCACCTGTACGGTGGTCGACTTGGCCGACGGATTGGCGAGCACCAGCTGCTGCGTGGTGCCGGTGCCGGTGGACGGCAGCAGAAAACCGTGGCTCAGCGCCGGGGTGACGCAGGACGCCGCAGACACGCCGCGCAGATCGCCCTTCGTAGCCCACGAGGCGACGGACGCCGCGGCGCCGGTGCCGGTTTTCGACTCGAGCAGTCTTGTCGAGAGCAGCGTAGACATATCGTCGACGTTCCCCTCGCCGGCCAGCACGGTTTCGTCCTTAGAGGAGCCTTTGAGCGCGGTGCCGGAGCCGCTGTCGGCCAACGTACCGATCGAGGCGCGATACACCGATCCGAATGCCGCGTACCGCGCCGAAGACGCGATGTCCCCGGCCGTCGCCTGATAGGCGCTGTCGCCGTACGTGCCGTTGTCGGCCAGGCTCATCCGCGCCGGGCAATACGACTGCAACTGCAATTGACTGACGGTCTGCGACGACGATCCGCCGTTCGCACCGGTGCCGTCCGCCAGTCCGGGCAGGGGGCGGATGATCGTCATCGCGGCGAACAGCGAGACAACGACGAGCATGGCGAGCGTGCCGAACGCGACGCCCAGCCCCCTGCGCGCGGCGTGTCGGCGGACGGTCCGTTGCTTCGTCATGACTCCTCCTCACGGTAGCGGTATGTACGGTGCGGCAGCGCGACCAGACAGTACACGGCCACAATCGCACCCATGATCCACAGCCACATGTAGCGCCATCGGCTGGCCTGGGTGCGCAGCTGCCACGACGTGTCGATGTTCTGGCTGTCGGCACTGTTGATGGTCAGACGATAATACGTGCCGTTGTCCGCGGCCACCACCGACTGCGTACCTTCGGACGCGGTGATGTTGCTCGCCAGCCGTTGCGCGGCCTCGTCCGCTCCGTCCGTATTGCCGGACGAGACGAACACGCCACCGAAGCCGAGACGGCTGATCGCGGCGATCGCGTCGGCGTCGCTGCCGGCCATGAGCTTGGCCGCGGATTCGGCGATGATCGCGTCGGCCTGGTCGGTATCCGCGAATGCGGCACGGACGCGCTGCGCGGGCGAACTGTCGATCAGGTCACCGCGCGCGGTGCGCATGACGGCATATTCGACGCTGTTGTTCGACACTGCGCGCAATGCGAGAATACGGTGATCGTCGCCCTGCCGCAGATAGTCGGAGGCGACCATCGGCAGCCCGGACGAGGAAACGCCGACGCCGCTGTGATCGTTGCGCAGCAGTCCCATCCACGAGGCGGCGGCCAGTCCGGCGGAAAGGACGACGACGAGCATCAGGCGCGCCGCGTGAACGACGGCGGTACGCGCGATGCTGCGCGACGACGACCGGCCACGGGCCGCATCCCCCGCGGCGCTGGTGCGCAACGGCACGAATCGCTTGACCGCGGCGCCGGACACAAGGCAGGCACACGACATGAATCCAAGCAACATGAGCGCGAAACCAGGCTGTACGGAGGCGGCGACGTCACCGTCCTCGCCGGTAGCGACGACGATGCGGGCACATGCCAGCGACAGCAGGCCACCGCATGTCGCCACGGACCACATCATCAGCGAGAACCGCAACGCCATCGGAGCGAACAGGGCGCCCACGGCAAGCACGAACAGCACCGCGAGCACGGCCGCGACGACGATCGAGGCAGGATCCACACCGAGCAGCGTGTGCAAACCGAACCCCGATTCCAAGCCGAACGCACGCGCGACGACGCCCTGCAGGTCAACGGATGCGGGAGTCCCGTTGGCCGCGGCGGACGGCACCATCGCGTCGCCGAACAGCTGTCGCCATGCGCCTTCGGAGGCGTAGCGGACCGAATTCGCCAACGTGGGGGCCACCACAAATGCGGCGGGCACGGGCATGAGCAGCAGCATCAGCCGGTGGCGCCGCACCAGGATCAGGAACAGCAGGAAGATCACGACCAACGGCAGCAGCAGCTGCGGTTCGGCGGCAACCACGGGAATGAAGCACAGGGAGGCGAGGGCCGCGGACTGGACCGACTGGTGGACGCGGATCTGGTCTTCGGTGCGATACATGGCCACCGCGCGGAACGCGAACGCGAACGCGGCGGGCAGGAACACCATGACGGTGAGCATCGGCAGATTGGCCGCGTCGAACAGGCCCATGGCCATAGCCAGCGCCGTCCACAGCAGGCCGGAGACGACGCGCACCGCGTCCGAGCGGGTGAACACGCCCGCCAGCGCCCAGAACGAGAGTGCCATCAGCGGAGCCGAGAAGAAGAACATCATCGACAGAGCCAACGCGGGATGCCCCACCGTGCACACGGAGGCGAGCAGCCACACCAGCAGCCACGGGGTGGGAGGCGCCGGAATGCCTGTGCCGGATCCGAACACCCACGGGGTGGTGGCCGACTGCGCGAGCTGCCGCATCGTGGCCGCGGTGGGCAGCAATCCGTCCGCGTACAGCGATCCTCCGGAGAACGCGGGAACCAGCGCATGGCGGTAGGTTACCGCAACCGCGATCAGCGCGACGAGCGCCATCGCGAGCGCCAAACCCCAACGCCGGATGCGGCGGCGACGAAGATGCGCCTTGGCGAGAGGGCTGAGCAGAATCGTGTGGCGCTGGTCTTCAAGCGCCTGCGCCCGATCGCGCCACTGGGCGAGCTGCTGTCGGTTCACGCTCAGCGCGCCCAGACGGCTCAGCGGCACCCTGCTGTGCCGGGCCACAAGGGAACGCGCGGCCAGCGCGCGCGGCAGGCCAATCAGGCCAAGCCACGGCAGGCACAGTTCGCATCCCGCCTCGTAGGGGCGTTTGGACACCAGCTGACGGACCGCCATGACAAACGCGCGCACGAGACGGAACACCCAGATCAGCGGCCACATGGCGACCGGCATATCCGTATACAGGTACTTCTGCTCCGCGCGCATCACCGCCATCGACGGGTTGCGGCCGTCCTCGACCGGCTCCCCGCCGCGGGTGCGAATGCCTTCGAATCGCGCGCGCCGATGGGCGATGCGCGCCGCGGACACGACCACCACCCTGCCGCCGTCAAGGCAGACGCGCCGGCAAAAATCATTGGATTCGCCGAAGGTGGAGAACCACGGATTGACGCCCTCCTGTTCGGCGAGCGTGCGCACCGGCAGCAGCGCGCCCGCCAGGGAGACGGCGAACACGTCCTGTCGCGAATCGTACTGCTCCTGGTCCTCCTCGCCGTCGACGACCAGCGATTCGACGCGATGATGGCCGGCGTATCGGCCGACGTCATGCAAATCGCGGGCCTGCCAGTCAAGCTGCTTGGCACCCAGCAGACTTGCGGAAGAATTGTTGCGCCATGCGTCGAGCAGGTGCGCCAAGCAATCCTCGTCCGCCGGGCGCGAATCGTCGTGCAGCGTCCACCATGCGTGGATGCCGTCGGGCAGCCGTGCGGCGGACATGCCCTTTGACACGGCGTCGGCGAACGAGACGGCACCGGTGACGCGCACCAGCCGTATTTCCACGGTTTTCGCATCGGGCACGCTCGAAACGGGACCAGAAGGCGAGGGGATCACGTCAAAGCTCGCCGTCTTTGCCGGCTGTCCGGCACCGTCGCAGTCGATGACGACGATCATGCCGGGCAATACGCTCTGGGCCAGCACGGCGCGGAACGTTTCCGGGAAGAATCGCAGATCGTCCTCGACGGTGATCGCCGCGGCCACCGAATGGTCGACGTCCTGACGGTGGGAATAGGGACGATCCGCCAATGCGGCGGCGATGGCCTGCTCGATTTCGCTGCTGCCCGTGGAATTCATGTTCTCCAGTGTACGCGCGCGCCCTTGCAAGGCGTCACGCCTGCTCCTTGTGCTCTTTCTTGTAGCGTCGGCGTTCGCGTTCGCTCATGCCGCCCCAAATGCCGAAGCGCTCATCATGGTCGAGCGCCCATTTGAGGCACTGCTCCCGCACTTCGCAGCCAGCGCACACGCGCTTGGCATCGCGGGTGGAACCGCCCTTCTCCGGGAAGAACGCCTCCGGATCGGTTTGCGAGCACAATGCCTTGTGCTGCCATGACAGGTCTTCGCCCGGGGAAAACAGTCCCCATAGCTCAGCGAACGGTTCATCGGAGGAATCCTCGACGACACCCCACATGCGTCTCCTCCTTGCCGATGGTTTTCTTGTGCGCCGGCCGTGCGGTCGGCTGTTAAATTACACACACGCCATCCGGCGTTTGTCAAGTCACTGCCGTGTCAATACCGCGTTTTCGGAACGGGTATGATAGACCGGTCGTCTTGTCCCGCGGGATTACGACGGCCCCGCCCCATGCGATCCGCCGTTATGTGCCGTTCCTGCGCAGGTATGGCGACGTTCGGCCGCGGTTTCGCGCACGCTGTGCCAAAGTGACATGAGAACACAACCGGCTATGGAGGAACACAGGATATGGCTGACGGCAACGAAGGCATGGACTCGGCGACCCCGCCCAGCTTCATACCCTCCGGATCCCGCAAACGCTCGACGCGTACGACCGGAGAAGCCCGACGGCCGCAATCGGATCCGTCCGAGCCGCCGTCCTTCTCCCCCGCCGCCGCCAAACGATCGCAGCGCGCACAGGGACTATCGGGCGAAACCTCCCACGCCACGTTCCCGGCGTCTTCCGCATCATCGTCGCAGCCGCAGAGCTTTGCGCCCGTCGCGCCACGGTCCGTCCGCAGGTCAACCGGCTCGTCGGGCAACGTCGCCCGCCCGGCCGCTCCGGCAACCGAACTGCGGCCGCAGGGCATGCCGACGCATCATCGCGACGTCGGACACGAACGTCACGCCGCACGCCGCGGCGGCGCGGCAACGAACCCGGGCATGAACGCCACGGCGAACGGAACGATGCCGACGACGCACGGCAATGCGGGCGGCACACGCGTCCGCCGACGCAGGCATCATCCCGCACACATCATGTTCGGAGTACTCGCCACGCTTGTCGTGCTGCTCGTCCTCGCCGTATTCGGCATGTGGAACTGGGTCGACGGCAACCTCGACCGGACGACCTGGCTGACCAGCAAACAGGACACGTCGGGAGCCACCAGCTGGCTGCTGATCGGCTCGGACAAACGCGACGGCACGGCCGGCGTGAACGGTTCGGACGATTCGACGATCGAAGGCTTCCGCACCGACACAATCCTCGTGCTCACCAAACCGAAAAGCGGCCCGAGCTCGCTCATCTCCATCCCGCGCGATTCGCTGGTCGAAGTGGACGGCCAATACATGAAGATCAATTCGGTCGACCAGGCGTACGGCAACAAGGCGCTGGTCGGCGAGATCGAACAAATCACCGGGCAGAAGATCGACCATGTGGCCGAAATCCAATTCGGCGGCCTGAAAAACGTGGTCGATGCGATCGGCGGCGTCAAACTGTGCTACGACCAGGACGTTAGCGACGCCTATTCCGGCCTGGAATGGAAGTCCGGCTGCCATCAGGCGGACGGCACCACCGCACTCGCGTTCTCGCGCATGCGCTACGCCGATCCGCAGGGCGACTTCGGCCGTGCGGCCCGCCAGCGGCAGGTCATCGCCGCAGTCATGAAGAAAGCGATGGGAGCCTCCACGCTCGCCAATCCGGCCAAACTCGCCAAACTGGCCTCCGCCGCACTGGGCTCGATCACTGTGGACGAAAACACGAACCCGTATACGCTGGCCGCAATGGCGCTCGCATTCCGATCCGCCACCGGCAGCAACGGCGTGAACGGCAGCGTGTACTGGTCTGATCCCGACTATTACGTGGACGGCGTCGGTTCGAGCGTACTGCTCGACGACTCCGCAAACACGGAACTGTTCTCGCAGCTAGCGGCGGGCACGCACAAAAGCGGCACCGTGGGCACGCTGGCGGAATCCGCCGGCTGACCGCGCTGCCGTGCCGCACATGCGACACGCCGAAGCCGACCTTTCGACCACAGACCCCGTTCTGGCTTGCGCTCGCCGGCGGAGCCCGGCAGACTCGGCATATGAACGACACGACGAACACTCGGCGACGGCATGGCGGCCGCGACGGCACACGCGTGCTGTCCGCCGTCACGGCGGTTGCTCCGATCGGCGCGCAGCTGGTCATGCTCGTCGTCATGCTGGTCGAACGCCGGTGGATGTTCGCGATGATGGTGGTGCCCGGACTGATCGGATGCGGCGCGTCCGCACTGCTCGCCCTAGCCCGCCTGTCCGGCGAGCGGCGGGGAAAAGCGGCCGAACCGGGTCATTCCGCTACCGGCGATGGCACGCCGTCCGCTGCCGAATGCGCCGAGGATGATCCTCGCGCCGTGTTCGCGTCCATCGAACCGCGGTCGTGGGAGTCGCTCGCGCTGCCGAATCCTCGCGACGAGCCGCTGCCGTGGCGTTACGTGGTGCGCCGGTGGCTGGAACCGCCCTGCATGGAAGCGACACTTGGCATGGGGCAGGACGGCCCGTTCCGGCTCGATCTGGCCCGGCAGGGACCGCACGCGCTGGTTGCCGGCACGACCGGTTCGGGCAAATCGGTGCTGCTGCAGACGTGGTGCCTGTCGTTGGCATGCCGCAATCCGCCGGATCGGCTGCATTTCGTCTTCCTTGACTTCAAGGGCGGTTCCGCGTTCGGCGCGTTGGCGCGCATGCCCCATGTGGCCGGTAACGTGTGCGATCTTGACCTGGCGCACGCCACGCGCGCATTGGAGGCGATCGAGGGCGAGCTTCGCCGGCGCGAACGACTGGTGGCCGACCAACATGTGGCGGACGTGAACCGCATGGCCGAGCCGCCTCCCCGGCTCATGATCGTGGTCGACGAATTCCACGCGTTACGCAGTCAGCTGCCCGATTACGTCGACCGTCTGGTGCGCATCGCAGCGCTCGGGCGGTCGCTCGGCATGCATCTGATCGCCTGCACGCAGAATCCGCAAGGTCAGGTCGGCGCGGACATGAAGGCGAACATTGCGGTCAATATCTGCCTGCGCGTGCGCGACCCGATGCAGTCAAGGGAGCTGCTCGGTTCGTCCCGCGCCGCGGCCATCAGCCCGTCGCTGCCCGGCGCGGCCTACTGCGCGGATGGCGAGTCGATCGAGGCGCTGCGTTGCTGCGAGGCGCGCGACATCGACGCGGCGGTCGACGCGGTGCTGTCCGCCCAGCGTTTCTGCGAGCTGCCGTCGGCGGAACCGCTGTTCAGCGCGCCATTGCCTCGCGTCGCCGACGCCGAAACGGCGTCCCGTACTGTCACGGCCGCGTCGGACGCGGTGCCGTTCGCCGTGTCCGACAACGGTGTGCGGCTAGGCACGGCCATGCTGCCCGTCATGTCGGGCAATGTCGCGATCATCGGACAGCACGGCCGCGGCAAGTCGACCGTGCTGTCGGTGGTCGCATCAATGCTGCGCGACATGCCGACCGTCCAACTGCGCACCAGCCGACGTTCCGCGCGCGGCACGGCATCGTCCATCGTGCGCGGAGCGTCGCACGCACACCCTGCCGGCGAATTCGGCACGGCTGCACCGGGCGCGCCCCCTCCGCCGCACCCGCGCATGGTATGGCTTGCCGACGACGCGGACCCGCTGCTTGACCCGCTGGGCGACGATCCGCTGTGCACGGAATTCCGGGCGGCGCTGCACGATCCCACAGTCACGGTGATCTTCGCGGCCCGCACCATGCGTCACGTGCGCGTGCCGGAGCATTGCACAACGCGCGTCATCTTCCCCACCGGGGACCGGCCGACGGATCTGACAAGCGGCATTCCACCGGATCTGCTGGCCCGCTTCACGCACGAGGATTTGGACACGCCGGGCCGCGCCGTGCTGGTTGACAAGGGGCGCGCGATGCCGGTGCAATGCTTTCGGGCGGGCGCGCCGGCAATTCCGTAAGCGTAACCTCTTGAAAAGTCGGTGGTTTCGTGGTTATCTGTGTAGTGGTTACAAGACATGAGTCCTGTGGAATGAGGAAGGCGATACGATGAGCAGTGCTTTTGACTGGCGTGCCAAGGCCGCGTGCCGCGACAAGGATCCGGAACTGTTCTTCCCGGTCGGCAACACCGGAGCGGCATATCAGCAGATTGAAGAGGCCAAGGCCGTCTGCCGCACCTGCAAGGTCATTGATGCGTGCCTGAAGTGCGCGTTGGACACCAACCAGGACTACGGCGTGTGGGGCGGTCTGAGCGAGGATGAGCGCCGTGCGCTCAAGCGTCGCGCGATGCGCGCCCGCCGTTCCCAGGCGCTGCAGCAGATCTGACCCCCGTCCGGATGCGACTGCATCCGGACAATCGGACCGGCGGCGGACGGATATAGCGGATATAGCGTCATATACGAGAAGTGGCCCATGGGATTCCTGCCCATGGGCCACTTCTCGTATTCGCATACGCCGTCGCGAGCTACTCCTCCTGGGCCGCGCGCAGCTTCATGTCGAGCACCACTCGCGTGCCGCCCTCGCGGCGCGGCTCCCAGTGCACGCTGCCGCCGAAGTCATTGGTCACGAACGTGTTGATGATCTGCGTGCCAAGGCCGGAACCGCTCGAACGGGCCATGCCGTTCTTCTCCTCGTGGTCGAGACCGGAACCATCGTCTTCGACCACCACGTTGAGGTTCGCCCCGGAACGACCCACGGAAATGACGATATGCCCCTCCTTGCGGCCCTCGAAACCGTGTTCAACCGCATTGGTGATCAGCTCGGTGAGCACGAGGGACAGCGGCGTGGCGTCCTGCGCAGGCATCATGCCGAACTGGCCGACGTATTCGATACTGATATGCTGGTCGCGCATCGTGGCCAGATCCACGCTCATCTTGAGCAGGTTAGAGATCACCTTATCGAAGTCGACGATCTCGTCGGCGGTCTGGCTCAGACCCTCGTGCACCATCGCGATGGTCTGCACGCGGCGCTGCGCCTCCTCGAGTTCCTTCTTGACCTCCTCGGACTTGGTCTTGCGCGCCTGCAGGCGCAGCAGCGCGGAAACGGCCTGCAGATTGTTCTTAACGCGATGGTGGATTTCGGAGATCGTCGCGTCCTTGGTCTGCAGCTCCTCCTCGCGGCGGCGCAACTCGGTCACGTCGCGGCACAGGATGATCGCGCCGGTACGGCCGTTCGTGCCGTACAGCGGCATGGAGCGCATGGAGACGGCAGAACGGTTCGCGTTGAGTTCGGAATCAACGGCCGCCTTGCCGCTCAGCACCAGCGGCAGAGACTCGGGCAGCGGGTCGTTCTCGTGCAGTAGCTGCGTGCCAACTTCGCTCAGCAGCTTGCCCTGCATGGTGACGAGCGACCCGAGACGGCGGAAGCAGCTGATCGCATTGGGCGAGGCGTAGCGGACCATGCCGTCCTCGGCGAGCACGATGAAGCCGTCGGAGACGCGCGCGATGTGACGCTGGCTCATCACCGAATCAGTGTAGGGGAACTGGCCGCGCGGGATCATCTCGTACAATTGCTTGCCCGCGTTAATGCTTTCGGACTCATTGCGGCCGTTGGATTCGCGCGTGGCCATGTTGGTCTCGCGCACCACCAGCCCGAGCGTTTTGCCGTTGTGGCGCACCGGCGCGTACACGTTACACACGGTGGACTTGCCGACGTTGCGCAGCACGGTGGAGCGGAACACCACCTCGGAGCTCATCGCCGCGTCGAGTTCGCCGATCATGTCTTCGGGGGCGCGATCGCCGACCACGTCCTCGGTGCGCAACGTGGAAACGGTGGACGGACGGCACTGCTCGGCCACCACGTAGTGTCCGTCGCCGTCCTGTACGATGAGCAGCAGGTCGGCGAAGCTCAGGTCCGCGATGACCTGCCAGTCGCCCACCAGATGGTGCAGCCATTCGCGGTCTTCGGCATCGAAATCGGGTCGTGTAGCGAGTACTTGTGTGAAATCTGCCATGCCAACCATCATACGCAACCGTGCGTGCCATATGGACATACCCGCGCCGGACGTGGTCTTGACAATCACGGCGGTTACGTTATCGTAGGTTACGGTAGCGTAGGTTATCGCCTGCGCCGATCGCCGATATCGACAGCAATCGTCGATGGGAGGAACGATGGCAGTCTCCGAAGAAGAGGTCGCGCGCAAGCGCGCGGCCATACAGGCGGCACGCGACGCCGCGACCAAGGCGCGCGAGGCGGCACTGCAGGCCAAGGCGGACGCTGTGCGCGTCAAGGCGCAGGCCAAGGCCGAACGCATCCGCCGGCACGGCGAGGAAAAAGCCCTGTCGGTCATCGCCAAGGCGGAGACTCGAGCGGCCCGACTCGAAGGCATCTCCCCCGCCGAGGTCGAACGCAAGATCCGGCTCGACGTGCACGGCCGCCCCAAGCCGCTGCTGCGCGGCTGGATCCACGCCGTCGCCACGCCGCTCGCGCTCGCCGCCGGCATCGTGCTGATCTGCCTGGCGCAGGGAGCCGGACTCAAATGGGCGTGCGCCGTGTTCATGACCTGCTCGCTGGTCCTGTTCGGCAACTCGGCCGCCTATCATCTGGGCGACTGGTCGCCGCGCGTCACCGACGTGCTGCGCCGCATCGACCACATGAACATCTTCCTGCTCATCGCCGGCACGTACACACCCGTCTCATTCGCGCTCACGCCACACTGGCGCGACGCGATCATCGCCGGCATGTGGGCGTGCACGCTGGTCGCGCTCGTCATCCACGTGATCTGGATCGGCGCGCCCCGCTGGCTGTACGTAATCGTCTACATCATCTTCGGCGTGTCCGGCGTCGCGTTCATGAGCCTGTTCTGGACATCCCCGTACGCAGGACCGACCGTCGTGATCCTGCTCGGCGCCGGCGGCGCATGCTACATCGCCGGCGCAATCGTGTACGGGCTGCGCAAGCCCGACCCGTGGCCGCGCGTGTTCGGCTTCCACGAGATCTTCCACACCGGCACCGTCGCCGGATATGCGTGCCACATGGTCGCGATCTACATGGTGATCGTCTCGCTCTGGCACTAGCGGCCCGTCGGCACGACGACCGGGCATGAATCACGGCGCCGACAAATGCGTGAAGGGGCTTCCCGCACGGAAACTCGGGCGGGAAGCCCCTTCACGCATCGATGACCGGATGCCGCAACGGAATGCCACGCAGCCGGAACCAGCCGCGGGAGCCGCGTCACTCGACCGGCTTGGCCTCCTTGATGGTCACGCTGATCGTGCGGCCATTCGGAGCCTGATAGCTGACCGTGTCGCCCTGCTTGGCGCCCATGATGGCCTTGCCGATCGGCGAATCCTCGCTCAGCACGTCGTACTTGGTGACGGACGCCATGTCGCGCGCGCCGAGCACGTACGTCATCTCGTTGCCGGCCAGTTCGATGGTCACCAGCGAGCCGTTGCCGACCGTGCCGGCCTTCGGGGCCTCGACGATGACCGCGTTGCGCAGCTTGACGATGAGCTCGTTGATGCGGCCCTCGTTCTTGCTCTGCTCCTCGCGCGCGGCCTGATAACCGCCGTTCTCGGACAGATCGCCCTCGGCGCGGGCAGCGGCGATGCGCTTGGTGATCTCGTCGCGGTACTGGCCCTCGCGGTAGGCGAGTTCGTCCTTCAGCTTGTCGTACGCATCCTGCGTGAGCGGGACGGCCTTTTCTTCACCCATGATGTTCCTCCCTTGGTTGGGTCTGTTGGTCAGTGTACGAAAAAAGCGCCGACTTGCGCCGGCGCGTCCGCTTGCTGGACGGGAACGTCCCGTCGCTCAGCGAGTGGAGATGATGTCGATGACGAACACGAGCGTGTCACCGCCGCCGATGCCGGCCTGCGGAACGCCACGCGAGCCGTAGCCATACTCCGGCGGGATGGAGACGACCAGACGGGAGCCGACGTTGTGGCCCGGCACGGTCTGATCCCAGCCCTTGATGACCTGGCCGACGCCGATGCCGAAGCTGGCCGGCTGGTGGCGAGCGAAGCTCGAATCGAACGGCTCGCTCTTACCCCACACCACGCCGTGATAGTTGACGGTCACCGTGTCGCCGCGGCGCACGATCGGGCCGTCGCCCTCGACGAGCTCGACGGCCTTGAGACCGGCCGGAGCCTCGCCCTCGAATTCGATGGTCGGCGTGGCGCCGAATTCGGCGTTGACCTTGGGCATGTTCGCTGCCATGTGTTCCTCCTTGTCGATACGCGCGACATCGCCGCGCACAATGTGCCTTAGCATACCCATCCTCGCCGCACCGCGCAAGCGTTCCGCCGGCCGACGCAACCACGCCGCAGCCAAGACCGGAAGCGGCGCGGTCAGGACAATGCCGACATGGTCATGGCGAACACGACGCCGCCCAGCACGGCGATCGCAAGCGCGGCGACGCCGGCCGCGATCACCGTGGCGCGGCGGTCGGCCAGACGCGGGACGAGAATCGAGCCGAAGAAGAACGAGACGAATCCGGCGGCCGCGCAGTTGACGCCGATGCCGAGCTTGGCACTCGCAGCGAGCGCCGTGCCGCCGACCGGCACGATGATCGAGTCGATGACGGCCGGATAGACGGCGTAGCCCCATGCGGCGAAGCCGATAAGCCCGGCGAGCGCGTAGACGAACGGCAGAATCTTGGGCAGGCTGTGCCGTGCGGTGAGCGATTCGACGACCCACAACAGAATGAACCCGACCGTGCAGGTGAAGGCGACGGCGAACAACGAGGCGACGAGGAACCACGGCAGGATGTTGAATGCGTTTCCGGACATCGTCACGTAGATGGGCGCGCTGACCAGTTCGCACACGCACATCGCGACGGCAATCACGACCGCCTGCACGAGCATCGTGGGCAGTCCGTCTTCCGTCTCGCGGCTCACATCCAACCAACCGGCCATAGTCATCCCTCCCCGGCCGCATCCGGCCGTTCGCGTGTCAATTCGCGGGTCAGTCTATAGGCATGAGGAAAACCGAATGTTTCCGTCTTGTCTCGGGGACGACAATTTACCGAATAACGCTCTTGCGCCTGCCGCAATCCGTCACCGCCTGGGCGTTCTTTGGGCACTTTTTACCAGAATCGGGCATGATTCAGCATGATTAGTCGTGATGGAAGCGGGTTACTCATTGGACGTTAGCCCTACTGCCGTAAGGCTTTTCGGCCATATACCAGCTTTTGCGAAAAGTGCCCCCGGCGGGACTCGAACCCGCAAGCCGAAGCGATCGATTTTAAGTCGACTGCGTATACCATTTCGCCACGAGGGCGTCGGCCGCGAACGGCCAACCGTTATATTGTACGCCATGCGCGCGGGAGGGGCGCACGGCATTGCGTCCCGACGTCATCATGTCATGCCGGCCATGTTATGCCAGCGCTCCCGATTCTCCCTGCGCTGCGCCGGCGTCGCCGGACGATTGCAGCGAGCTGGTTTCGCCGCGGATGAACGCGAGCACGGCGGGCAGGTCCTGCGGCTGGACGAGCACCTGACGCGCCTTGGAGCCTTCGGACGGGCCGACCACGCCGCGCGATTCGAGCAGGTCCATGAGACGGCCGGCCTTGGCGAAGCCGACGCGCAGCTTGCGCTGGAGCATGGACGTGGAGCCGAACTGCGTGGTGACGACCAGTTCGGCGGCCTGCAGCAGCACGTCCATGTCGTCGCCGATCTCCTCGTCCGGCTCGGCGGCGGACTTTTCCGCTTCCTTGGCCATCTGTTCGATGTCCTCGCGATAGCTGGGTTTGCGCTGGGTGCGCACGAATTCGACGGCCTTGCGGATTTCGGATTCGCTCACCCACGAGCCCTGCACGCGCAGCGGCTTGGCGAGGCCCATCGGCAGGAACAGCGCGTCGCCCTGGCCGATGAGCGCTTCGGCGCCGGTGGTGTCGAGGATGACGCGCGAATCGGTGGCCGAGGACGTCGCGAACGCGAGTCGCGACGGAATGTTCGCCTTGATGAGGCCGGTGACCACGTCGACGGACGGTCGCTGCGTGGCGAGCACGAGGTGCACGCCTGCCGCTCGTGCGAGCTGCGTGATGCGCTGGATGGAGCTTTCCACGTCGTTTTTGGCAACCATCATGAGGTCGGCCATCTCGTCGACGACCACGAGGATGTACGGGTAGGGGGCCACCTTGCGCTGCGAGCCGGCGGGAGCGTGCACCTTGCCTTCGCGCACGGCCTTGTTGAAGTCCTTGATGTGGCGGAACCCGAAGAATTCGAGGTCGGAGTAGCGCGCGTCCATCTCCTTGACGACCCATTCGAGTGCCTGCGCGGCCTTCTTCGGGTCAGTGATGATCGGCGTGAGCAAGTGCGGGATGCCCGCGTACGCGGAGAGCTCCACGCGCTTGGGGTCGACCATGATCATGCGCACCTGTTCTGGCGTGGCCCGCATGATGATCGACGTAAGCATCGAGTTGATGAAGCTTGACTTGCCGGAGCCGGTCGCGCCGGCCACCAGCAGGTGCGGCATCTTGGTCAGGTCGGCGGTCACGAAGTGGCCTTCGACGTCCTTGCCGACGCCGGTGAGCATCGGGGCCGGATCGTTGACGGCCTTGTCGGAACGCAGCACGTCGCCCAAATGCACGATTTCGCGATCAACGTTCGGGATTTCGATGCCAATGGCGGACTTGCCGGGGATCGGCGAGAGGATGCGCACGTCGGAACTGGCCACCGCGTACGCGATATTCTTCTGCAGGTTGGTGACCTTCTCGACCTTGACGCCGGGGCCGAGCTCGACCTCGTACTGGGTGACGGAGGGGCCTCGCAGGAAGCCAACGACCTTCGCGTCGACGTTGAACTGCTGGAACGTGTTCGTCAATGCGGCGATGACGTGATCGTTGGCCGGAGTGCGCGCCGCGTGCGGCTGACCCTTGGTCAGAATCGCGAGACTGGGCAGCTGGTACGGCAGGTTCTGGTCGGGTTGGGCCATTTCCCCCGCCGCACTGTTCGTCGCGTCCGCGGATGCGACAGCACCAGTCGACGATGCGGACATTGTGGAAGGCCCGGCAGCCGACACGTCGGGCACGGACGACGCGGATGGTACAGTCTCCCCGGCGTATCCCGCTGCACCACCGGCCGGTTCGTCGTCCAACAGTTCGCCGGTATGCGGATCGACTCGCTCGCCGCTCGGTGCAACCACGGGATTAGCGGCGCCGGACGGCATGACGGTCGTGCCGTCCACGCCGATGCCGGCCCACGGGTCCACGCCGGGAGCGCCTACTCCCGGAACGCCAGCAGATGCCATGCCCGTCACGGAACGCGGGGTCCCGGACGGTACGGCGTGCGGCAGTCCGCCGGAAACCGGCATGCCGGAGCCCATGCCATATCCCCCGTTCGAGGACACCGTGCGCGGATGAGTGGCACCCGAACCCGCGTCCAGATGCGTTTCCGCGGCCTGGCCGTGGCGTTCGGCGGCATGGTCGAACGCCTCGTCGCCGGCATAGCGGTCAAGCGCATGGTCCGTGTCGCCCTTGCGGCGGCGAGAGAACAGGCGAGCGAAGAAGCCTTCGCGTACGGGCTTGCCGCCACGTCCGGCATCCGCGTCATCGTCGGTACCGTCGTGCGCGGGCACGCCGTCGGCGAACGCGAGCGTGCCGTCGCCGACGCGCACTTCGTTCGGGAATTGGGATTGCGCGTCGTCGGACGCACTGTTCTTTTTGACGGAGCCTGCGCGGGCATCGGTCAGATGCAGCCGATCGGCGAGCGCGCGGGCGTTGCCAGGCAAGTCGGTCACATGCGTGCGCGTGATCAGCAGCAGCGAGAACAGCGCAACGACGACGAACACGACAATCGCGAACGCATTCGACAGGCCCCATGCCAGCGGCGAGCCGAGCGCGAATCCGAGCAGGCCGCCGGCCCGCTGCAATACCGTGATGTCGAAGCCGGGCGTGTCCGCGGCGACGGCCACGTCGATGATCGAGCAGACGGCCCACAGCAGCAGCACCCAGCCGGTCACGACGCGCGGATTGTCGGACCCCTTGCCGGAGTTGCGCATCAGCCGCACGGCGACGATCGCGAGCAATACGGGCACGATCACGCTCATCACGCCGAACAGGCCGGCGGCGATCGCGTGCAGGAAACGGCCGAGCACGCCGTTGACGCGGAACCATTCGGACGCGCAGAAGCAGATGGCGAGCACCAGCATCAGGAAGCACAGTCCGTCGCGCCGATACGCGGGGTCGAATTCGCCCACGCCGGACACCGACCGGACCGCCGCGCCGAGTCCTCGCGGAACGGCCAGCAGGATCGTCTTCCAAACCGGCTCGTCTTCCGGAGCCGTGCCGGCGGGTTCCCTGTTCTTCTTCTGAGATGATGATGTTCGTGCCATAGCGGTTCACGATTCTACCCAAACCACGTCATTTCGCGCCGTTCCTGCCGGCATCCGCACGGATTATCCGCTAGGATGGCCGTATGACTCCAGCTGAACGTGCGAGCGCAGTCGCATTTGCACTGAAAAACTGCGCGTTGGAAGCGATGAGGCCGGGCGACGCGACGATGCGAGCCCTGGCCGGATACGAGCGCGGCGACATCGACGTGTCCGCGCTGATCGACGCTGCGGACGCCGAAACGTCGGGGCTTGCAGCGGCGCGCCTGGCGGACGGGAGCCTTGACGACCATGCGGCCGACCATGCGAGCGGCATCGTGGCGCGTACTGTGCTGCTGGTGGAACGCGGATGGCCGGCGGAAGGCGATCTGAACGAACTTGAGGCGATCCACCGCGGCCTGTTCGAGGGTGTGTTCGCCGACGCTGGCCGGCTGCGCACGGCCAATACGACGCGCGAGGTCACGTCGGACCGTGCGATCGCGCGCAACCCGGACACGTTCTTTCCCGCCGCGCTGATCGAAACGGGCGCGCTGAATATTGCGACCGAGCTGGCCGACAAGCGCAATCTGGTCGCATTGGACCGCGACGTGTTCGTGCGCGAGCTGGCGCATGTGTACGACGAGCTCGGCTATCTGCATCCGTTCAAGGGCGGCAACGCGATGACCTTGCGCATCTTCGCCTCGAGGCTTGCGCACGACGCGGGCTGGGACCTCGACTGGGGTCCGGTGACGCGCGACGGGTACAAGGCAGCCAAACATGCGGCGTACCGCGGCGACACCTCCGGCTTCGAGCAGCTGTTCAGTGCGATCGTGCGCCCAGCGAATCCGACGCGCACGTTCCTGATCGCCGGCTGGGAGCAGGGTCCAGCGCACTGACCGTCCCCGCTCCCCTGCCGGCCCGCGGCGGCACGTGCGGGCCGGCGTATCGGGTCCGTGCGTCAGGCCTGGCCGATGTCGCCCAGATGATGCTGCGTGTATTCGTCGGCGCGCGCGTCGATCGCGTCGTAGTCGCCGGCGTCCGCGTGCTCGATGATCGCGAGCGCGTTGCCGAGCAGCTTCGGGTTGAGCGCCTGCAGCCAGTGGATGCGCGGGTCGCGGCCGAACCAGCCCATCTGTTTGCGGGCGAGCCGCTTGGTTTTCTGCGCAATGTCCATGAACGTGTCGTCGAGGTCGGCGAGGCCGTCGAGATAGTCGACGACCTGCTGGTAGCCGAGCGCGCGGCTGGCGGTGACGCCGAGCCTCGGGCGCAGGCGTTCGACTTCTTCGATGAACCCGCCGTCGAGCATCCGCTTGGTGCGGATATCGATGCGCCGGTCGAGTTCCTCGCGCGGCAGGTCGAGGCCGATCTGCACGGTGGGGATCACGTACCGGTAGTGCGGCAGGCTTGCCGAATACGGTTTGCCGGTCACTTCGATGACTTCGAGCGCGCGGATGGTGCGCCGCGGGTTGTGCGGGTCCATGCGAGCGGCCGCAACCGGATCCTTGGCCTTGAGTTCGGCGAACAGCGCGCCCGCACCTTCGGTTTTTTCGCGTTCCTCGAGCCGTTTGCGCACGTCCGGGTCGGTGCCGGGGAAGGAGATGTCGTCGATAGCGGCGCGCGCGTACAGGCCGGAGCCGCCGACTAGGATCGGCCGGATGCCCCGCGCCTGCAGGTCGCGGATGCACTCGCGCGCGAGCTGCTGGAACCGCGCAACGGACATCGCGTCGTCGGGTTCGATGACGTCGATGAGATGATGCGGCACGGCCGACTGCTCTTCAGCCGTGGCCTTGGCCGTGCCGATGTCCATGCCGCGGTACATCTGGTACGCGTCCGCGTTCACGATTTCGGCCCGCTGGCCACGCGCCTGCAATGCTTTGGCGATGGCGATGCCGAGTCCCGTCTTGCCCGACGCGGTCGGGCCGACGATCGACACGACGCGCGGCGCGACGGTCGGCCCGTCATCCGACCTTACGGTACGTTCGGCGTGCTCAGTGACGCACATGATACGTCTGCCCCTTGGCTGGATCCGGATCGGCGATGAGATTGTGCTTGGCCGCGTGCGTGACGGTCGCGGTGACGAAATCGCCAACCTCGGGCATCGGTTCGCCCTCGGGTACGCCGATGTGGACCAGCACGCCGGTGCGTTCGCGTCCGGTCACGCGGTGCGTGGCCGCATCCTTCTTGCCCGCGACGCCGGTGATCATCACCTCGACGTCACGACCCTCAAACGAGGCGAGGTTTTCGGCCGTGATCTGCTCCTGCAGGGCAACGAGACGCTCGAAACGCTCCTGCACCACCTCGTGCGGCACCTGTTCCATCGCGGCGGCCGGCGTGCCGGGGCGCGGCGAATACTCGAACGTGAACGCGGACGAGAACCGGGCCTCGCGCACCACGCGCATGGTCTCCTCGAAGTCCTCGTCGGTCTCGCCCGGGAAGCCGACGATGATGTCGGTGGAGATCTGCGCGTCCGGCATGGCCTCGCGGATTTTGCCGAGAATGTCAAGGAACTTCGCGGAACGGTACGAGCGCCGCATCGCGCGCAGGATGCGGTCGGAGCCGGACTGCAGCGGGAAGTGCAGCTGATGCATGACGTTCGGCGTCTCGGCCATCGCAGCGATCACGTCGTCGGTGAACGCGGCCGGATGCGGTGACGTGAAGCGCACGCGCTCCAATCCGTCGATCTCGCCGCACGCGCGCAGCAGTTTGCTGAACGCGTACCGGTCGCCGATGCCGTAGCCAAACGAGTTCACGTTCTGGCCGAGTAGCGTGACCTCCTTCGCACCATTGTCGACGCACTGGCGGATCTCGGCAAGAATGTCGCCAGGACGACGGTCGTGCTCCTTGCCGCGCGTGGTCGGCACGATGCAGAACGTGCATGTGTTGTTGCAGCCGATCGAAATCGACACCCAGCTCGAGACGCGCGACGCGCGCGCGGTCGGCAGCTGGCTCGGGAAATAGTCGAGCTTGTCGACCACGTCGACCTGTGCCTCACCGGCGACGCGTGCCTGATCGAGCAGACGCGGCAGCGAGCCGATGTTCTTCGTGCCGAACACAGCGTCCACCCACGGGGCCTTCTTCGCGATCTTCTGGCGGTCGAGCTGCGCCATGCAGCCGCCCACCGCGATCTGCAGGTTCGGACGTTCGCGTTTCATCCGCGCCCACAGGCCGATCGTGCCGTACATGCGCTCGGCCGCGTTCTCACGCACCGCGCACGTGTTCATGACGATCAGATCGATGTCCTTGTCGATCACCTGATCCTCGCTGGCCGGCACGTAGCCGTCGGCCTCGAGCACGCCGGCGATGCGTTCGGAATCGTGCACGTTCATCTGGCAGCCGAGCGTGTGCACGTAGTACACGCCCTTGCCGCGGGACACCGCGTCGCCGACGCCGGCGGCCGTCTCGTACCGTTTCGAGGCACGCTCCGCCTCGGTCATCATGTCTTCGTTCATAGCATTCCATCGTAACGATTGGGCCGGCCAGCATCCTCGCCGGCGCGTGCGGCGCGTCGGCGGAACACCGCACCCAGCGAATTTTCAGGTCCTCCGCATTCGCCCGATTACAATGGACAACCGTGATACTTGACCGACAAAGCCGCATCAATACCAGCGAACTGAAAGCGCGTCTCAAGGCCATCCAATTCGACGACGGACGGTTTCCCACCGACGAGATCACCGAATTCGTCGATCTCATGCAGGTGTACGAGGGCGCGATGTACGAAATCAGCACCAAGCTCGAAATCCTCGACTCCGAGTTTCAGGTGCGGTTCGCGCACGACCCGATCCATCACATGGAGCGCCGGCTCAAGTCCGTCAATTCGATTCTGGGCAAGCTTGAGCGCAAGGGCCTGCCGCTCGAGGTCAACTCGATCCGCGACAACCTGTTCGACGTGGCCGGCGTGCGCGTGATCTGCAACTACCGCGACGACGTGTATTCCGTGTCGAACTATCTGTCGGCGCAAAACGATATCTCGGTGCTGCGCGTCAAGGACTACATCAAGAACCCGAAGCAGAACGGCTACCGTTCGCTGCATGTGATCTACGCGGTACCGGTGTTCCTGTCGTCGGGCGCGCACTACACGCCGGTCGAAGTGCAGTTCCGTACGATCGCGATGGATTACTGGGCGAGTCTCGAGCATGCGCTGCGCTACAAGACGGATCTGCCCGACGCGAAGCTCAGCGAGCATTCGCAGACGCTGCTTGACTGCGCTCGATCGTTGCAGAACATCGAAACGCAGATGCAGAACATCCACCGCGACATCAACGGCGCCCCGCAGGTCGGTGAGGCCCCGAAAGCAGACTGAGTGTGTCGGAGGGACGGCGATGCATGACACCCGACACGCTCCGGGCCGCTCGGCCAAGTCATACGGTCGGGCATCATGCATCGCCGTCCCTCCTCGCCCGCACGATCGACGATCTATACGGCTTCTCTCTTGAACGGATTGGCGGGCAGCTGGGCGAGCATGGTTCCAGCGAAGATGAGCGCGCAGCCGAGGTAGCCGCGCGGCGTCATGACCTCGCCGAGCAGCAATGCGCCGCCGACGACGGAGAAGAACGATTCAAGTGACATGATGAGGCTGGCGCGGGTCGGCGGCACCCACTGCTGGCCGACCACCTGCAGCGTGTACGCGATGCCCACCGAACCGATGCCGGCGTAGAGCACGGCTTCCCAACCCTGCAGGGCGCCCGTCCAGTTCACCGAGCCTTCGATGAGCGAGCCGATCCAGCTGAGCGCGGCCGTGGTGACGAACTGGCCGAACGAGAGCACGAGCGGATCCACGCGCGAGCCGAGCGTGTCGATCACGAGAATGTGCGCGGCGAACAGCACGGCCGTGAACAACAGCAGCAGGTCGGCCAGCGTGAGCGAGCCGAATCCGTCGGTGACACACAGGAAGTAGAAGCCGGTCACAGCGACCACGACGGCAATCACGGTCATCAGATGCACGCGGCGATGCAGGAACACGAATGCGAGCAGCGGCACCATCACGATGTACAACGCGGTGATGAAGCCGGCGCGGCCAGCCGACCGGCCATACAGAATGCCGTATTGCTGCAGCGTGCTTGCGGTGAACAGGAACGCACCGCACACTGCGCCGACGATCGCCGGATTGGAGAGCAGCCGTGCGACTGCGGAAGCCGCGCCGGCGTTGCCGGTGGCTCCCTCCCCCACCGCGGCCGCATGGACGTCATCACTGCCGTCATCGGAGCCGCCGGCAGCGCGCCGCTTCGCGCGTCTCCACAGCAGCAGCGGCACGAGCGACAACGCACCGAGCGTGAACCGGGCCGCATTGAAAAACAGCGGGGTCATGGAATCCATGCCCTGCACCTGCGAGACGAACGCGAATCCCCAAATCAGCGCGGTCAATACGAGGCATGCCATGCCGACGAGTTCCTGCTTCTTCATGGGGCACCACGCTACCGCCGCGCGCCGACGGCATGCAACGGGAAAGCCCCGCCCATGAACGAATCATGGACGGGGCTTTCGCGAGAGACGCATGAACGCGTGCGCCACAACCGGCGCGACGGCTGCAAGCGCTAGTCGCGGCTGCCGAGCAGCTGCAGCACGTACAGGAACATGTTCACGAAGTCGAGATACAGGTTGAGCGCGCAGACGATCGACACCTTCCTGATCATCTCCGGGCCCTGTGCCTCGTAGGCGGAGAGCAGGGCGCGCGTCTGCTGCGCGTCGTACATGGTCATGCCGGCGAAGATGATCAGGCCGATCGCGCACACGAGCTGCGTCATGCCGCTCACCGGCAGGAACGAGAGAACGAGCTGCGAGACGATGAGCACGATGAGCGCGACCATGAGGATCGGGCCGGCCTTGAGCATGTTCATCTTCGTGGTGAGCGAGAACATGGTGAGCACCAGGAAGAACAGAGCCGTCATGCCGAGCGCGACGCCGATCGAACCGAGGTCGTAGACCATGAAGATCGAGCTCAGGGTGAAGCCCATGAGCGCCGCATACACGTAGAACATGACGCGCGCGGTGGACGCCTTGATGCTCATGATGCGGGCGCCGAGATACACCGCCATGCCGACCTGGATGACGGCGAACAGGATGACGCCGATCAGCCCGGTGGCCTGCAGGAACGCGATGTACGCGCCGCTGACCTGCGCGAACACGGCGACGGCCGCGGTGATGAGCAGGCCGATCGTCATTTCGGCGTACGCCTTGGTGACGGACGCACGCTTGGCCGACTGCACCTCCTCATAGGAGTATGCGGTCTGCGCGTTCATCGCAGCCGTGCCGTTGGGCGCGTACGCGTACTGCTGATACTGCTGCCCGTACTGGGACTGTCCATATTGCGGCTGGCCGTACGGATACTGGTTGTTGCCGTCTTGCGGCTGCTGGCCGAATGCCATGATTGCTCCTTAGCTGGTAAACCTGCCCCCATACTACGGGGCCCCACCTTGGAATCAGCTGGGATTCAGCCGCAAGCAAGGCGAATTCACACGATCATTGCAACTCGAACGTGTACGTCACCTTCGTCGCGTCGTCCAGCGAGATCAGATCGGTGACGTCGACGGTGATCGCGGAGTCGTCCTTGAGCACGTAGCCGATCGTGGCGGTGCCGGTCGCGTTCGGCTGGACTTCGGCCATGTACGAGTTGGCGTCGTAGCTTTCCGGCGTTTCCGCGTACACGGCAGTGTCGAGCGCCTGTCCGTTCTGGAACACCTGCGGGTGGGCGAGCACGGCGAACGAGTTGTTCTTGTCGGTCTTGTTCGTCCACTCGTACGTGACCAGCACGGTGGGCTTGCCCTCATAGTCGTTGTCGCTCTTGGCGGCGGACACGATCTTCACGTGCAGGTCCTTGAGATCGCCTTCCATGTCCTGTTCGCCCTTGGTCTCGGTCTTGGTCTCGCTCTTGCCGGAGGACGACGAGGACTGGCCCTGCGACGTGGCGCCGTTCACCGCATCGTCGATGGCCTTGCTCGTGGCGGACTGCATGGCCAGCGTGATCACGATGGCCAGCACGGACAGCACGGCGGCGATGACGGCGAGCGCCTTGCCGCTTTTCTTGCCGCGGAACGTGCCGACGAGGGCGACGAGGGCGAGCAGCACGCCGATGAAGCCGAGGATCGCGGCGAGGTTGTTGACGATCGGGATGAAGCTGAGCAGCAGGCCGAGCGCGCCGAATACGGTGCCGATGACGCCGCAGACGGTCAGGTGCGCCGGCTGGGCCGGCGTCTGGGAATCGGGATGCTTGGACATTATTCCTTCTTTCTCTTGCGTGGAATCGCGTGATTATGACGCTACCGGCGAGGCGCATACGACGTAAGTGGACGAATGGGCGGAGTTCGGCGCCCATTCGGGCAATCGGAGCGACGCAACGCCGCCCGCATGTCCAATGGCGGCGGAGCGGACGTGCCAATACAGTGGGAAGGCATGAGAGTACGGAGAGATGCGTCCGGCCGTATACCCGGACAGGCAGCCACGCGGATGGCGGACGACGAAGTGCCAGTGCGCACCCGGTTCTGGTGCGTGTGCCTGATGATTCCGTGCGCGATCGCCATGTGCGTGGTGCAGTCGTCGATGGCGGCCCAGATCTATTCGCACGGAACGTATGACGGACGCTACCTGTGGATCATTCTAGGTCTGCTGTTGTCGGGCGTCTGGCCGTTCGCGCTGGTGGCCCGATCGAAGTATCCCGAGCCGGTGTTCTGGATATGTCTGGCCGTCACCGTCCTGTTCCCGTACGACCCGCTGCTGATGCTCATGGCGTTGTGCTCGCTGATCGCACGCCGGTCCGGCATCGTGCGCACCGTGCGCGCGGTGGCCGCGGCGACGCCGGTCGCCGTGTGGGCGCAGCTGCGCGACGCGCTGCAGCCGGCGGACGCGTCGTTGTGGCATATCGTGTTCGCCAAACCGTATACGGGCGGCGCGTACGGCGGCGACATGGTCATGCTGGTCGGCGAATCGACGATCATCACCACGGCCGTCGTCGTCGCGCTGACCGGCGTGGCCGTCTCCGTACTGTCAGGGCTGCATATCCGCTCTCGTGCGCGGCTGCACGAGGCAGACGCGAAAACGCGCGCTGCGCAGCATCATGCGGCGAATCTGCAAAGCGATCTCGACAGCCAGCAGCTGGCGGACGCGATCGCGGCCGAAGCGCACGACACGCTCGCCCATTCGCTCTCGCTCATCGCGTTGAACGCGAGCGCGCTGCAGGCCGAGGCGAACCGGCTCGCGCATGACGTCGTATCCGGCGACGGGCGCGCGGCCGACCCGGACGCGGCCCGGCGCGCGGCCGAAACGGTTGCCTCCAAGGCAGACGAGATCCGACGGCAGGCGGCGGGCGCGTTGGACGAGGCGCATTCGGTTATCGACATGCTGCGTCATCCGCAGCAGGCGTGGGAGCGTCTTGCGCCCACCGACGACACGGCGTTGACGCGCGAATCGCTGGAATCGTTGCTGGACGACGTGCGGCAGGCCGGCACGCGCGTCGATACGTGGATCGACATTCGCCAGTTGGGCGATTTGGACGAGAACGTCGGCAAGGTCGCGTACCGGGCCGTGCAGGAAAGCCTGACGAACGCGCGCCGGCATGCGCCGGATGCCCCGGTGTCGCTGGAGGTCACCGCGGGACCGGATACCGGCGTGCACGTGCATGCGAGCAATCCGACCATTCGGACGATGCGCGCCGACGACGAATCTTCCGTTGTCGGCGAAGGTGCCGCCGAGCACGGTCCGCACGGCGGCGCCGGTTTGCCGGGACTGGCTGCGCGCGTGCAGTCGGCCGGCGGAACGTGCCGGTACGGGGTCGACGATCGTCGCGTGTTCCATGTGGACGTGACGCTGCCGTGGACGACGACCGGCGACCGGCCGGACGGACGCGCCGGCGGCGATCGGGCGGACGCGCCCGCCGCATCGGTACAATGAACCCCGTGAACAGCACAGCGCAGCCCGCAGCACAGCCGATCCCGTCAGCCGGCAACGAGACGCCGGACGAACGCGCGGCGGAATCGTCCGCAACGCCCCGCACGGTCACGGTGAGCGTGATCGACGACGATCCGATGGTCTGTCAGGCGATGAGTCTGATCCTTACCGACTATTCGAACGGGCGCATTCGCGTCGTCTCCACGTCGACCGACGGAACCGGCGCGGTGGAACGGGCCGCGGCCGAACGACCGGACGTGGTGCTCATGGACATCGCGATGCCGGGCATGGATGGCATTGAAGCGACACGGCGGCTGCGCGCGCTTCCCCATGCGCCGCACGTGCTCATGCTCACGTCGCTCAACCCGTCGAACACGGTGGAACGTTCCGTAGAGGCGGGCGCGGAAGGATTCGTGTCGAAAACGGATGCGCCGGGCGACATCATCCGCCGCGTGCTCAACGTGTGCGAGGGCGCACCGCAGTTCAACACGGCCAGCCAACGCCAGCTGATCGGCGACCTGCACGCGCAGCGTCCGGTCGCCCGGCGCGACGAGGCCCGCCGTCTGCTCGACGCTCTGCCCGCCCGCGAACGCGAAACAGTGCTGCTCGCGGCGGAGGGGCTCTCGAATGCCGAGATCGCGGCCCGCATGTTCGTCTCGGAACGCACGGCGAAGGCGCACCTGTCGAGCGCGGCCGACAAGCTGAGCATGAATCGCGTGCAGTTGGCACGGCTAGTCGAACGCGCGGACCTGCCGCCCGTCGGCTGATCGTGCATCCCGATGTGTGCCGGGGCAGGCCCGTAGCGTCGTGGCAGGCCGTGCCAACATATGCAGACGGCGCCGTCGACACGCCCGCCGCCGCTCGAACGGCACATAGACGGCCGCTGGTAGGCTTGGCCGTGCAGATCAACGACGGACGAGGGGGCAAATCATGGCGATCAACGCGAAGGAACTGCCGCTGGGCAAGGTGTTCACCCCGGACTTCAGGTTCGAAATCCCCTCGTTCCAGCGCGCCTACATTTGGAAGGCTTCCAACGTGCTGCAGCTCGTCTCCGATCTGCATGAGGCATGCAAGACCCCGGACACCCCGTATTTTCTCGGCTCGCTGATCCTCGTGCGCGCCGGCGGCACCAAGTTCGAGGTGATCGACGGCCAGCAGCGGCTGGTGTCCCTGTCGATCGTCATCGCCGCGCTGCGCGATCTGGAGAAGGATCCGGAGTGGATGCGCCTGCTGGACGCGCTTATCGTCGAACCGGGCGACAAGCTGCGCGGCATCCGCAACGAGCCGCGGCTCACCTTGCGCGAGCGGGACGCCGCGTTCTTCCGCGAATACGTGCAGGAAGGCAATCTGGAGGCGCTGTTCGACCTCACGGACGAGGATCTGTCGAGCACGGCGCAACGCAACATCATGGTGAACACGAAGGCCGCGTACGATGCGCTGGAACGGTTCAGCGACGACGAGCGGCACACGTTCGCATCCTATCTGGTCAACGGGGTGACGCTGGTGATCGTCACCACCGACGATCTGGACGGCGCGCACCGCATTTTCGACGTGATGAACATGCGCGGACTGCCGCTCACCCCGTCCGACGTGTTCAAGGCGCGCGCCACGTCCGGACTCAAGCCGGCCGAAATCGACGCCTACGCGACGCGCTGGGACGACGTCATGGATCCGCTCGGCGACGATCCGCGCGAAACGGAGGAATTCTTCTCCTTCCTGCACATGGCGATCACGCACAAGCCGGCCACGGGCAAACTCATCGAAGATTTTCTCGCGGACGTGGTCCAGCCGCACGTGGCAAACGGCACGGTTCCCTCGTTCGTGGATCGCGTGCTCGCACCCTATGCGACGGCATGGCGCATCATCGGGCATCCGAACGACACGGTGCTGTCGGCCGCGGTGCGCGACCGGCTGGAGGCGCTCGGCGACTATCCCGGCCATGAGTGGAAGCCCGTGGCCATGTGGGCTTTGGTCAACTCGTTCCGCAAGCTCGGTCAGCCCGAACTGTCCCCGTTCGCGCAGCGCGGATCGCATTCGCGTCGTGAAGCGGTCACCGAATCGTCGCTCGGCCTGCACGACCGGCAGCGGCTTGAGGAGCTGCTCGCCGCGCTCGAACGGGTGACCGGCGTGGATACGCTGAACCGCACGCCGTCCATCGATCGTCGCGGCCACGCCGCCGCGGCAATTCGCGATCTTGACAAGGGGTATCCGGTGCGGCTCGTGCGTGGGCTGGCCGTGACTCCCGACGATCGCGCTGGCGCGCTCGTGCGATTGCACGGCGAAATGCAGGGCGACGAAGAGCTGGTTCGTCTGTTGCTGATCCGTGCGAACGAGCAGCGTGCCGAGAGCAGGATCGCCCGCCCCCGCAGGTTGAGCGCGCTGCCGATCATGCCGTTGGACGCGAACGACGACGCTTCATGGTCGGCTTGGTCTCAAGAGGACCACGATTATTGGATGTACCGGCTGGGCAACATGGCGCTCGTGCAGGGCAGCGCCGATCAGCTGGACGGCATCGAAGCGTACGATCGCCGCCGCGACCGCATGCTGCTGCGCGCCGACTCGCGCCGGTATCCGCTGACCCGCCAGTTGACGGACTTCGCCGAATGCACGCCGGCGATGATTCGGCACCGGCAGGAGGAGACGATCCGGCTGATCGCCGACTATTGGGAGATTCGGTACGACGAAAGCCATGCCGATCTGACCCGGCAGGATGTCGAACAACTGGCCAAGGACGCCGGCGCGACCGTCGGCAAGACCGGGCGCGGCTCTCAGCGCGTCACCATCGCGCAGGTGGTGAAGGCCGGGCTGCTGATTCCCGGCGAAACGCTGGTGTGGGAACGTCCGCGCAAGGGCGAACGGTGGATGGTGACCGTGACCGACCACGGCAAGTTCCGGCTCGAGGACGGTTCGGAATACTCCTCCCCCACCGCGGCGGCCCGGGCTGCGGCCGGCGGACGCGCGTCGGGCGGCCTTGACGTGTGGAAGCGCACCTCCGACGGCCGCAAGCTCAGCGACATCTGGAAGGAATACCGCCAGAACCACTAACCCATAAGCCGTCAGCATGAGCCGTTCAGAGAGACTGGAAGGGGCGGGGATCGTCTTGGTTGACGATCCCCGCCCCTTTCGGTTTGCGGTCTGCCGCGACGCCTTTTCAGCAACGGCACGCGCCTTGCGGCCTACTTCATGAGGTTGCGCAGCACGTACTGCAGAATGCCGCCGTTGCGGTAGTAGTCCGCCTCGCCGGGCGTGTCGATGCGCACAACCGCGTCGAACTCGGTCTTGGAACCGTCGGCGTGTGTGGCGGTGACGTGCACGGTCTTCGGCGTCTCGCCGTTGTTGAGCTCTTCGATGCCGTCGATGTCGTACGTTTCGGTGCCGTCGAGGCCAAGCGACGTGTAGCTTTCGCCGGCCGGGAACTGCAGCGGCAGCACGCCCATGCCGATCAGGTTGCTGCGGTGGATACGTTCAAAGCTTTCGGTGATGACCGCCTTCACGCCCAGCATGAGCGTGCCCTTGGCCGCCCAGTCACGCGACGATCCGGTGCCGTACTCCTTGCCGGCGAGGACGACCAGCGGCGTGCCGGCGGCCTTGTAGTTGAGCGACGCGTCGAAGATCGTGGACGGCTTGCCCGTGGTGAAGTCGTAGGTGAAGCCGCCGGGCGTGACCTCGTTGCCAGTGGAGGCGAGCAGGAGGTTACGCAGGCGGATGTTGCCGAACGTGCCGCGCACCATGACCTCGTGGTTGCCACGGCGGGAACCGTACGAGTTGAAGTTCTTCGGTTCGACGCCGCGTTCGGTCAGGTACTTGCCGGCCGGGCTGGACGCCTTGAACGCGCCCGCCGGGGAGATGTGGTCGGTGGTGACCGAGTCGCCGAGCAGGGCGAGCACGCGGGCGCCGTGAATGTCGGCGACCGGGTCCGGCACGGCCTTCATGCCGTCGAAGAACGTCTGGCGGCGCACGTACGTGGACTTCGGATCCCATGCGAAGAGTTCACCTTCGGGCACGTCAAGACCCTTCCAGCGATGGTCGCCTTCGAACACGGAGGCGTAGTCCTTGAGGAACATTTCGCGGCTCACGGTGCCGTTGACCACGGCGGCGACCTCCTCGTTGGTCGGCCAGATGTCCTTGAGGTACACGTCGTTGCCGTCCGGGTCCTTGCCGAGCGGCTGCGTGGCGAAGTCGAAGTCCATCGTGCCGGCGAGCGCGTACGCGATGACGAGCGGCGGCGAGGCGAGGTAGTTCATCTTGACGTCCGGGCTGATGCGGCCTTCGAAGTTGCGGTTGCCGGACAGTACGGCAGTGACGGTCAGGTCGTTCGCGTTGATCGCCTCGGAGATTTCCGGCAGCAGCGGGCCGGAGTTGCCGATGCAGGTGGCGCAGCCGAAGCCGACGAGCTCGTAGCCAAGCCGGTCGAGGTCGTCCTGCAGGCCTGCGGCCTTGAGGTAGTCGGCGACGACCTGCGAGCCGGGGGCGAGCGAGGTCTTGACCCACGGCTTGGGGCTCAGTCCGCGCGCGACCGCATTGCGGGCGATCAAACCGGCCGCGATCATGACGGACGGGTTGGACGTGTTGGTGCATGAAGTAATGCTGGCGATCGCCACGTCGCCGTTGGTCAGGTCGAAGTCGCCGCGGAAGTCGGTGGATACGGCGACCGGCTCCTTGACGGTCTTCTCGGTCTCGTAGGCGGGCAGCGTGTCCTCGAACATCTGCTTGGATTCGGACAGCACGATGCGGTCCTGCGGGCGCTTCGGGCCGGCGATTGACGGCACGACGGTGGACAGGTCGAGCTCCTCGTATTCGGAGTACTGCGGTTCGACGTAATCCGGGTCGGACGCGTCGCCCCACAGCTTGTTGGCCTTCGCGTACGCCTCGACGAGCGCGACCTGCTCGTCCGAACGGCCGGTGAGCTTCAAATAGTCGAGCGTGACCTGGTCGATCGGGAAGATGCCGCAGGTGGAGCCGAATTCAGGACTCATGTTGCCGATGGTGGCGCGGTTGGCCAGCGGCACGGACGCGATGCCGTCGCCGTAGAATTCGACGAACTTGCCGACCACGCCGTGCTTGCGCAGCATGTCGGTGATGGTGAGCACCACGTCGGTGGCGGTGACGCCTTCGGGGATGGTGCCGGTGAGCTTGAAGCCGACGACGCGCGGCACGAGCATGGAGATCGGCTGGCCGAGCATGGCCGCCTCGGCTTCGATGCCGCCGACGCCCCAGCCGAGCACGCCGAGGCCGTTTTCGGTAGTGGTGTGCGAGTCGGTGCCGACGCACGAGTCGAGATAGGCGAGCTGGCGGCCGCGCTCCCCCGCTTTCGTCATGATGACCTTGGCGAGGTATTCGATGTTGACCTGGTGGATGATGCCGGTTCCCGGCGGCACGACGCGGAAGTTGCGGAACGCCTGCTGGCCCCAGCGCAGGAACTGGTAGCGTTCGCCGTTACGCTGGTATTCGATGTCCATGTTCTGCTGGACGGCGTCGGCGACGCCGTACTTGTCGATCTGCACGGAGTGATCGATGACCATGTCGGACTGGACCTGCGGGTTGATAACCTCCGGGTCGCCGCCGAGCTGCTTGACGGCGTCGCGCATGGTGGCGAGGTCGACGATGCACGGCACGCCGGTGAAGTCCTGCATGACGACACGGCTCGGCGTGAATTGGATCTCGTGGCTCGGTTCGGCGTTCGGATCCCAGTCGAGCAGCGCCTTGACGTGCTCGTCGGTGATGTTCGCGCCGTCGATGTTGCGCACGAGGTTCTCGACGAGCACCTTGAGCGAATACGGCAGATGGTCGATGCCGGGCAGGTCGGCAATCGAATAGTAGTCATAGTCCGTGCCGTTCACGCTGAGCGTGGACAGCTGATCGTCGCGTACGGACATGTTCCCTCCGGCTTCTAGGACTGTAATCGGTAACGTCGCCGATTATCTGCCCCTCACAATACCGGCATGTTACCTTGACTCTGGCGTGTCGGCTTGCCATGTGAGATAATCCGCGCCGCGATCGCGACAATCACGTGGCACAGCACGAACACGACGGCGGCCAGCAGCAGCGCGACCGCGGTGGCGGTGATCTCGCGGCCGGTGGGCACCTGCAGCGCGAAGAAGTTCGCGACGAACGGCACGAACATGCCGATCACGCCGGCCGTCGCGAATGCGGCGACGAGAATGCCGCGCCACGAGTTGAGCGGCTGCGCGACGCGGGCGAGCACCAGCACGCCGAGCACGAACACGATGATCGCGTTTGTGGCGCGCAGTTCGGCCAGATCGGCCGCGGTCTCGACGTTCCAGCCCATGACGCGCGGCAGGATCCACGACGAGCAGAGCACCGCGAGCGCGATCGCAAGCCCGCCGGGCAGAGCGAAGCGTACGACGCGCTTGAGGAAACCGGGCAGATAGCGGCGCGTGTTCGGCGCGAGCGCGAGGATGAACGCCGGCATGCCGATCGTGAGCGCGCCGATGTACGTGATGTGCCGGGGCAGGTACGGGAACGGGATGGCCGTGAGGACCACGCCGAGCGAGATGAGCGCCGAATAGACGGTTTTGACGAGGAACAGGCTGGCGACGCGTTCCATGTTGGCCATGACCTGTCGGCCGCGGGCGACCACGTCGGGCAGGTGGCTGAACTTCGAGTCGACGAGCACGACCTGCGCGACGGCCTTGGTGGCGGGCGCGGCGTTGCCCATGGCGATGCCGAGGTCGGCCTCCTTGATGGCGAGCGCGTCGTTGACGCCGTCGCCGGTCATTGCGACGACGTGGTCGTCCACGTGCAACGCCTGCACGATGGCTTTCTTCTGGTCCGGCAGGACGCGGCCGAGCACGTCGACGGTTTCGAGCGTGCGGGCCAGTTCGTTGATGTCGTCCGGCAGTTGCCGCGCGTCCATCGCCACTGGTTTGCGGTCGCCGGTGAGCCGGACCTTGGCCGCGATCGCGCCGACCGTGGCCGGATTGTCGCCCGAAATGATGCGGCAGCGTACGCCTTGCTCGCGGAACCACGTGAGCGTGTCTTCCGCGTCCGGGCGGATCCGCTCCGCGCACACCACCAGCCCCACCGGCTTCGCCTGCGCGTTCACCACCATCTTCTCGTCACTTCTAGAACTGGCGGCAGCCTCGGCTCCCTCGGCTGAGGGAGCTGGCACGGCCGCAGGCCGTGACTGAGGGAGCGTACACCCGATCACCCCAGGAGTCACTTCCGCAATCAAAAGCACACGGTCGCCGTCCTCGGCGAGCGCATTCACCTGCGCGAGCGCGTCCGTATGGTCTCCGTCGAGCGCGCTCAGCAGCACTTCCGGCGCGCCCATGTACCACGTCGTGCCGTTGCCGTACGTCACCGCGCTCCACTTGCGCGCGCTGGAGAACGGCACACGCGAGGCGACCGCCCCGGCCGCGAATCCTTCCCCTCGCAATCCGGCGAGCACTGCCTGCCCGGTACCGTTCGGCTGTTCCTCATTCGCCAGATCGTACAGCGCCTGCTTCGCTGCACGCTCGCCGTCACCGTCGTCATCATCGTCACCGCCGCTGTCGCCGCGATCATCGTCGCATCCGGAAACGGCAGCACCATCAAGCAGCACCATGCGGTCGAACGCGATCCCGCCGTCGGTCACGGTGCCGGTCTTGTCCAGGTTCAGGCAGTCCACGCGCGCCAGCGTCTCCACCGACTCGAGTTCCTGCACGAGCGTGTCGTGACGGGCCAGTCGCATGGCGGCGATCGCGAAGTTGAGCGAGGTGAGCAGCACAAGGCCTTCCGGGATCATGCCGACCACGCCGGCCACGGCCGAGACGACCGCTTGCCGCCACGCGCCGGTCGAGATCGCCGCCGACCATCCGCCGACGGTCTGGATCTGCGACCAGATGAGCAGCGCACACAGCGGCACCACCAGGAACGTCATAAACTTGAGGATCGTGTTGATGCCCTTGTTCAGGTCGGACACGGTTTTCTTGTACACCTTGGCCTGCGCGGTGAGCCCAGCCGCGTACCCGTGGTCGCCGACCGCGGTGACGCGCGTCAGGGCCATGCCGGAGACGACGGTCGAGCCGGAGTACACCGGGTCGCCTTCCCGTTTGCGCACGGTGCGCGATTCGCCGGTGAGCATCGACTCGTCGAGTTCGAGCCCGTACGTGTCGACGACTTCCGCGTCGGCGGGCACCTGATCGCCGGAGCGCAGCCACAGCAGGTCGTCGAGCACGATGCCATCGTGGGAGACGGTCACATCCTGCCCGTCGCGGCGGACGACGTAGTCGGCGGCGACGAGGATGGACAGCTTGTCGAGCGTGCGCTTGGCCTTGAGTTCGGTGACGATACCGATGCCGGTGTTGATGAGGATCACGAAGCCGAACACCGCATCCTTCCACGACCCGGTGAGCAGCACCATGACCATCGCGGCGAGGATGATGCCGTTGAACAGGGTGAACACGTTGGCGCGCACGATGTCGGCGACGGACCTCGACGTGGAGGTTTTCACCGTGTTGACGCGCCCGCCGGCGACGCGTTCAGTCACTTCGCGGCCCGTAAGGCCGGTTTCATCGGTGTGCGGCATGGAAAGACTCGCGTTCATGCCCACCACACTACCGCCCGCGCCGACATGCCCGATCAAACAGTCGACATTCGTCCACGATGTCCGCAATCACGTGCGCGGCTACCGATATTGGCCGGACGCCGTGGTGACGACGATGTCGCGGTCGTGCGGCCGGTCGTTGATGATGTCGGCGAGCGTTTTGACGAGCGACGTCGCGTTCGCGGCATGGTCGTCGACGTGCAGGGCCGCGGCGTACAGCGTGTCGTCGTCGGGAGGCGTGATCGGGTCGATCAGCGCGACGGGGATGCCGGCGCTGCGGGCGAGCCGGAGCGCCCCGTCCCATGCGTCCGCGTCGTCTCCGCCGGCATCGACTCCGGCAACGACGATGGCGTACGCGCGACGGTCGATCATGTCGGAGATGCCCTGCCGCACGGCGTCGACCGGCCGTTGCGCGTCGGCGACGGACACGTACACGGTATTGACGCCGGCGCGGTCGAGCGCGTCGATAGCACGCGTGTCGGGAGCATCCGAGGCGTCGGGATGCGGGGATCCGATGATGCCGACGAGCACGTCGACGCGCGGCTCTTCGTTGTGCGCGACTGCGGGAGCGCTCTCCTGCGTGTCGCCCACGGCCACGCCGGCCGGTTCGCACGCGGCCAGCGGCAGGCATGCGATCAACAGGGCCGTTGCGGCGGCGAGACGGCGGGCGGCCCGGCCTGCCGTCATCATGCAAGCTCCGCGGTGCGACGGAACAGGGCCACCGTTTCGACGTGGTGGGTCATCGGGTAGATGTCGAAGGCGCGCACGTCGGCAAGTTCGTAGCCGAGCGTGCGCAGCGTGCCCGCGTCGCGGCCGAGGCTGGTCGGGTCGCAGGCGATGTAGATGATCGACCGGGCGCCGGATTCGGCCATTTGACGGCAAACCTTGGCGCGGGCTCCGGCGCGCGGCGGGTCGAGGACGATCAGGCCGGGGTGCGCGAGGTGCGCAGGCACGTTGGCGAGGGTTTTCGCCACGTCGCCACAGCGCGCGTCCACGTCGGTCAGGTTGAGGTGGCGCAGGTTGCGCTGTGCGTTCTTGACGGCGGTGCGACCGCCTTCGACGCTGAGCATGTGCGTGCGCGGCACGACGAGCGTGGCGAGCGGCAGCGTGAATAGGCCGGAGCCGGAGTAGAGATCCCAGATGGTCGCGGACGGCTGATCGCCGATCTCTCGCCGGGCGAGGTCGATGACGTGGTTGGACAGCGCAACGGGCGCCTGCCGGTGGATCTGCCAGAAGCCGTTCGCGTCGACCGCGTATTCGAACGTGGTGCCGGCGACCGTCACCCGTTCGGTGAGCCGGTCGCTGCCGGCGGTGAGTTCCCCGTCGACGAGCACGGCGTAGTTGTCACCGGTCGCGCGCCCGTCGCGCGGTTCGGGCACGGACAGGCGGATCTGCGAGCCGGGTTCGAGTCCGCCGTCCCACACGTGCCGTGCGTCGGCCACGGACAGCAGCGCGTTCGTGGCGAGCGGCATGGTGTCGAGCGGGACGCGCACGTGCGTGCCGCGGCGGCGCATGGACGGGTGTCCGTCGTCGTCGGCGATCATTTCGATGCGGGTGCGCCAGTGGAATCCGCCGAGTTCCTCGTCTCCGGCGATGCGTTCGATCGGCACGGCGACGTCGATGTGGCCGAGCCGGCTTAGCTGTTCGGAGACGGTGACTGCCTTCCAGCGCAGCTGTCCTGACAGGGACACGTGCACGAGGTCGGCGCCGCCCACGCCGCCGCCCATGGCGAGGGGCCCCGCGAGCGGCCATGCGGGCGGCACACGGTCGGGGCTGGCTTCGAGCACTTCGGTCACCTCGCCGGTCCAGAACCGGTCGTCACGGTCATGCGGTTCGTCGAGCGTGACGCGCACGAGTTCGCCGGGCAGGGCGAAGCGCACGAAGACGACGCGCCCGTCGATGTGGCCGACGCAGCGTCCCTGGTCGGCGTAGCGTTCGATGCGGACTTCAGCGTCCATGCTTTGCGTTTCTCCTCCCGGATGTTCCCATTACTTGGCTCCCCTTGCCAGGGGAGCTGTCACGCAGTGACTGAGGGGTAGTCAGCACCCACCACATTGCGTTGAATATAGTGTCTATTCAGCTATCTGTCCGCCCACCGGCTCCGACGCCTCGGTCTCCTGCTCCGCAGCCCGCGCGGCGTCCTTGTGCCGGTGCAAAGGCGTGGCGATGATGAGATACGACACCCAGATGGCCAATGCCCAGAACGGGATGCCCATGAGCAGTCGCGCAGTGCCGAGCAGCACCACATGGTCGGTCAGGTACAGCGGCACCTGCACCGCGAGGCGCAGGCCGAACACGCCCACCCACAGCGCGGTGACGATCATGTACGCGCGTTTGAGCGCCTTGTCGTCCATCCAGTCGCGGAACCATGCACGGAAATGCTCGGTGGGCAGCGACCGGATGAATTCGACCATCAGGCCGAGCCCGGGCACGCGCGCGATCAGCGAGACGGACAGCAACACCATGTACGCGGCGTTCGTCAGGAAGCCGAACATGTAGTAGTTGCGCGCCTCGTGGCTTTTCCACGCCCAGATCAGGCAGATGCCGACCGCGAACAGGCCGCTCAGCGCGCCCATCGCGGACTGCCGTTGAATAAGCCGGACGAGTACCTGCACGACGGCGAGCGCCGCCGAGACGGCGATGGTGAGGTTCAAGTTGCTGGTGGCGACGAACAGGACGACGAACACGACGCCCGGCAGCATCGATTCGACGACGCCGCGCGGCCCGCCGATCGCCTCGATGACGGAGAAGTCCCCGTCATCGCCGGCGGCGGCGAGTGACGCCATGCCCGTGCGTTTTTTCGTTTCGGTCATGTCGTTGTGCGGATATACGTCGGGCGACTAGCGGACTTCGGAGAACATCGGGCCGCGCGACAGCGTGGTCTTGACTTCGACCTGCTGGTCGGAGTCGAACGGGCCGGTCGGCTTGTTCGGAATGTCCTTGAGATGCTCCTTGCCTTCGGTTTCGCCGTCGGCGGCCTCCTGCATGGCCTTGCGCTGGGCGGGCGCAATCGGCGGGTGCATGGGGATGAGGTCGCGCGGGGCGAGCGGCTCCTCGCCGCGTTCGACGACGATGTCGGCGAAGAACTTGTTGAGCGCCTGTGTTTCCGGATCGTCCGGGTCGGAGGCGGCCTTGCCGGAGAAGATGCCGCGCAGCATCCAGCGCGGGCCGTCCACGCCTACGATGCGCGTGTTGAGCGTCTTGCCGCCCTTGAGGCTGACCGGCAGCTTGAGTTCGGTGCCGAACACGCCGGCCTCTTCGGTGGCGTCCTTATTGGCTTCCATCAGGTCGGCGCGCACGTCGTCCCACAGGCCGAGGGTCTTGGGCGCGGCGAACGCCTCGATTTCGAGGCTGGACGAACCGTAGGTGATGGTGGAGCCGAGGATCGTCTGCGTGGAGCGGTTAGCCTTGATGCGCAGTTCGATGCCCTGCAGGAACGGCAGGAAGTAGGCGCCGAGGTCGAGGTAGTCGTCGTAGTCGGGCACGTCCTCGTCGTTCGTGTCCCATGGGCCGTATTGTTCGCCGCGGCCCTCGTACTCGGTGACAGCTTCGGTCGGGTATGCCGGTTCAGTCTGCTCGTCGGCGGCGGAATCGGCGTCGGTGGTTTCGGTAGTGTCTTCGGTCTGGTCAGCGACGGCTTCGTCCTGATGCTTTTTCTTCTTGCCGAATCCAAACAGTCCCATTGGTGTTCCTCATTTCATTGACGGTTGCAACCGTGACTAGCGTAGCACCTCGCCTTGCATTTGCCTTGCGGTTGCCTGAATGTCTCGTCGCGCGCGCCCGCGCCGGGCACCGGTGAGCGAAGCTCACACAACGAACAGTCCGGTGGACTGTTCGTAGCCGTGCGCATCTGCGCACGCGCTGGGCACTGGTGAGCGAAGCTCACACATCATACGTGATCGTCAGCGGCGCATGGTCGGACCATCGCGCCTCGTACGTGGGCGCCTTGTCGATGACGAATCCGCGCGCGGTTTCGGCGAGCTCCGGCGTGGCGAACTGGTAGTCGAGCCTCCAGCCGACGTTGTTGTCGAACGCGCGCCCGCGCTGGCTCCACCACGTGTACGGGCCCTGGATGTCGCCGGCGAGATCGCGCATCACGTCGACGAACTCGTATTCGTCGAGCCAGCGGTCCACGTACGCGCGCTCCTCGGGCAGGAATCCAGCGTGCGTTTCGTTGGCCTTCGCGTTCTTGATGTCGAGCGGCGTGTGCGCGATGTTGAAGTCGCCGCACAGCACGGCCTGTTTGCCGCCGTGCGCGGCCTCGTCGCGCAGCTGGCCAAGCCGGACGAGCATGGTGTCGAGGAACCGGTATTTCTGGCTCATTTTGACCGGGTCGTCGGCGTTGCCGGCGTGCACGTACACGCATACGACGGTAATCTCGTAGCCTTGCGGCGTGCGCAGGTCGGTTTCGATCCATCGTCCCGAATCGACGTCTTCCGTGAGACCCGGCAGGCCGTGGCGTTGCGCGACGACCGGCAGGTCGCTGAGCAGCGCGACGCCGGCGCGTCCCTTGACGCGGCAGATCTCGTTGGTCAGCGCAAGATCGCTGGCCTCTGCGATCGCGCCGGATTCGGCGTAGGCGCCGGCGAGCCGGCCGACGATGCGGTCGATGTCGGGTTGCGGCGCGCGCACTTCCTGCATGCACCAGACGTTTGGCGTGTTGCGTCCGGCCCAGTCCGCGATGCCCTTGCGTTCGGCCGCGCGGATGCCGTTGACGTTGGATGTGGTGATGGTGATCATGGCATCCCATCGTAGCCCAACGGCCTACGCGCGCGGGAATGCCTGCGCGTAGCGCGACTTGAGCTGCTCGATGGACACGTGCGTGTAGCGCTGGGTGGTTTTGAGCGACGAGTGGCCGAGCATCTCCTGCACTTCGCGCAGGTCCGCTCCCCCGTCGAGCAGGTGCGTGGCGGCACTGTGGCGCAGCGCGTGCGGACTGATGTCGGGCACGCCGGCTTCGCGTGCGAGCCGGTGCACGACGCCGCGCACGACGCGCTGGTCGATGCGTCTGCCGCGCACGCCGAGGAACAGCGCGCGCTCGCCGTCCGCGGCGATTACCCGCGGCCGCCCGCGTTCCAGCCATGCGGTCAGCACCGCGGCGGCGGGAGCGCCGAACGGCACGACGCGCTGCTTGTTGCCTTTGCCGGTGACCTTGAGCGTGCGATGGGAGAAGTCGATGTCGCCGACGTCCAGTCCAACAAGTTCGGCGACGCGGATGCCGGTGGCGTACAGCGTTTCCATGATGGCCGCGTCGCGCAGGTCGATCGCTTCTTTCTCTGGATCGTCGTCGCGGCGCGCGTCGGTGTCGTCCATGAGCCGTTCGGCCTGCGCTTCGGTGAGTACGGCGGGCAGCGTGTTGGGGATTTTCGGCGTGAGCAGCACGGCGGCCGGGTCGGCGGGCATGAGCCCGCGTTCGTGCGCCCACGCGAAGAAGCCGCGCACGGCCACGACCTTGCGGGCCATGCTTGAGCGTGCGTGCGTGCGCGAGGCGTCGGCCATCCATTCGCGCAGGTCGTCGGTGGTGATGCCGGGCAGTTCGTCGCATGCGCGTGCGGCCAGCCAGTTCAGGCATTCGGCGAGATCGGAACGGTACGCTTTCAGCGTATTGGCGCTCAGGCCGCGGTTCGCCTTGAGATAGGCCAGAAACCCGTCCAGCGCGGTGTCGAACGCCATCATGCCCTCCTTGTAGATGCTGCTGTTCATGCTACCCGCCCGCCGATAGACTGTGCTTGTAACCGAGCGAGAAAATGAGGCGGCAATGGGACGACATTCGGCAGTGAAGGCTCCACGCGGCGCGACGATGGGCGCGGGTAAGGCGACGGCGGCGGCTGGAGCGAAGGGCACGGCGGCGGACGGCGAGGTCGTCGCTCGGGCGATCGATTTGACGAAAACATACGGTGACAAGGATTCGCAGGTCGTCGCGCTCGACCATGTGAACGTCGAGTTCATGCGCGGGCAGATGACCGCGATCATGGGTCCGTCCGGCTCGGGCAAGTCCACGCTCATGCACTGCATGGCCGGGCTCGACAAGCCGACCGGCGGCAAGGTGATCGTCGAGGGGCTCGAGGTATCCGCGATGAACCAGCGGCAGCTGACCAAACTGCGCCGCGACCAGATCGGCTTCATTTTCCAGTCGTTCAATCTGGTACCGACGCTTACGGCCGAGGAGAACATCCTGCTGCCGCTGCAGATCGCGAAGCGTCCGATCGACCGTGCGTGGTTCGACAAGGTGGTCGACGTGGTCGGCCTGCGCTCGCGGCTCACGCACCGTCCGAGCCAGCTGTCGGGCGGTCAGCAGCAGCGCGTCGCCTGCGCGCGTGCGATCATGGCGCGGCCGAGCGTGATCTTCGCCGACGAGCCGACCGGCAACCTCGATTCGCATTCGAGCCGCGAAGTGCTGGGGTTCCTGAAGAATTCGGTGCGCGAGTACGGGCAGACGATCGTGATGGTGACGCATGATCCGCGCGCCGCCTCGTACGCCGACCGCGTGCTCGTGCTTGCGGACGGCCGCATCACGCAGGATCTGCAGCATCCGACCTACGACGAGATCCTCGAGGTGTTCGCCGGCGAGGGCGACGAGGTCGATGACGGGCCGCAGGCCGACGCGACGAGCCGGGAGGACGCAGAGTGATCCGCATCGGCTTGCGCGACGCGCGCGCCCATTTCGGCCGGTTCGTCATGTCGATCATCGCGATCGCGCTCGGCGTGTCGTTCGTGGTCGGCTCGTTCTGTTTCCGCGAGATGATGAGCAGCCAGGTCGACCAGATGCTCGCGTCCAATTCGGACGCCGACGTGTACGTGCGCGGCAGCGAGGAGCAGAAGAACGACGAGACGTCGCTGGACATGTCGTCTTCCTCCTCGTCGGCTTCGTCGTCGTCATCATCTTCTTCGTCGTCCGACGAGTCGAAGTCGTACAACCGCATCGACGAATCGCTGGCCGACGACATCGCCAAGGTGCAGGGCGTCAAAACCGTGTCGGTCACGTATTCGGTGTCCGGCATCGTGCTCGTCGGCAAGGACGGCAACGCCGTGTCCACCACGGGCGCGCCCACGGTGGCGCTCGGCCTCGCCAAGGGCACGTGGCGCGCCGCGACGCTCGCCGAAGGCCGCTGGGCGAAGACGAAGAACGAGGTCGCATTGCACTCGTTCGCCGCCGAAACGGCCGGTCTCAAGGTCGGCGACACCACCAAGCTCGTCTATCCGGACGGTGCCGCGGACGTGAAGGTCGTCGGCATCTTCGACACCGATTCCAGCCAGGCCGGCGCGATCATCGTCGGGCTCGCACCGAGCGTCGCCAGGGACTACTTCCAGCAGGAAACCGGGCAGATCGGCATGGTGCGCAACATCGGCGTCTACGGTTCGGCGAACGATGGCAAGCCGCTGACCGCCGCGCAGCAGCAAACGCTCGCCGACCGCATCGGCAAGGCGCTGCCGGCCGGGTCGAAGGCGCGCGCGGTCACCGGCCAGCAGGTGCGCGACGACAGCGCGGCGGCGACGAAAAAAGCACTCGGCTTCATCCAGCCGCTGATTCTGATCTTCGCGATCATCGCACTGTTCGTCGGCTCGTTCATCATCGCGAACACGTTCTCGATGATCGTGCGCGAATCGATGCGCGGCTACGCGCTGCTGCGTTCGGTCGGCGCCTCCCCCGCGCAGGTGTTCTCCACGGTGATCGTGCAGGCGATCGTGCTCGGTCTGGTCGGCTCCGGCTGCGGCATCGGGCTCGGCTGGGGCATGGTGCGGCTGATCGTCGCCGGCATGGACCGCATGGGCATGCCGATGTCCGGCGCGGTGGATCCAAGCCCGTCGGACATGCTCGTCGGACTGCTTGTGGGCGTGTTCGTC
>NZ_JGYN01000018.1 GCF_000741165.1 Bifidobacterium biavatii DSM 23969
TTTTACCGCCGGTGGCGTAACGTTGCCATGTGGAGCGGTCGCCGTAGAACTTGTTCAGATCGAGGTTGCCGTTCCAACCGTCGAGTCGTCCGCTGCTCGTGTACTGGCGCATGGCGCAGCTGTAGGTTCCCTCGTTCCATGGGGTCGACTGGTAGCCGGTGGGCTTGTAGTCCGGGTATTGGGCGACCCACAGACCGCAGTTTTTCCGCACGTCCTCGGGTATCTGATTGATCGCGGATGATTGCACGTAGACGAGCGGCCAGACGCCGGTGCGTTTGTGGACTCGTTCCACCCATGCTCGCACCCATGTGCCGTCGCCCCACGCCGTGTTGTCCCCGGACTCCCAGTCGAGCACGGGGATGGCTTTGCCTCGCCACGGGTTGAACGTTGCGAGGAAATGATTGGCTTCCGTCGTGGCGGTGCCGCCGCGAGCGTAATGGTATGCGCCGAGCAGCTTGCCGGCTCTTGCCGCGTCGTTGATTTGTGCGTTCCATGTCGGGCTCACGTAGCCGGTGCCCTCGGTCGCTTTGACGATGACGAAATCACACGGCACTCGGGCGAGATCGATGCCGGCCTGCCAGCTGGCGATGTCGATGCCGTTTAACGCCATGCGTGCTCCTTTCCGCCCGGTTGCGGGCATGGGAAAGGCCCGAACGCAGTTGCATTCGGGCCTCGGTAGGTTGGGTTGGATTATTGTGGGTCGGGTTTGATGTGCGCGTCCCTGATGTCCTCGATCATGGCGGTGCCGAGCCCGTTGCCTCCCAGATCGTGGTAGGCCGAGTAGATCTGTTCCGCGCGCTCTTTGACGTGGATGGGGCATACGTGCCCGTCCTCGACCTGCTGGTCGTTGATTTCCTCCAATCGAAGGAACAGGATCAGGCGCATCGCGCGTTCTAACGCGCTGGGTTTCTCGAACCGTCGCAGGATCCACGCGGTGAACGTGCCGGTGGCTCCCGACCCGATCACGGCGGTCAGGATCACCGCCCACACGGGTAGCGTCTCCGTCATGTCATAGGCCTTCTTTCCTTTCTACTGTTTGAATAGGGCGTAGTCCGTGCTTGTGATGATGGTGCGTCCGAGTTTTTGCAGTGCGTTCCAGTCGCCGAGCGTGTACAGGGCTGCGCGTGCGGGCGTGACGTGACTGTTCGCGCCTTTGATCCATAGGAGGATGTTGGACTCGTAGTCGCGTTTCACTCGGGTGACGAGCCGGTTGGTGGTGCGGGACAGTTCGGTGTAGTTGACCGTGCTGCCGTTGCTGACCGAAATGTACGCATTTTCGAGCGTGTCAGCTTCCACGACGGCCACGTAGTCGCCGAGCGTCAGACCCGTACCGGGGGAGAATAACGCGACCGTGCAGGAGTCGTTCGACTCGGTGGGCGAGTACGTCCACAAGCCGGTCGACGGGTCCTGCATTGAGGACGCGTGCCATTCCACGCGATTGGTCTTGCAGTCCGTCCACGGGCAGAGATTCTCGATCCTCATGCGACCAGCCCCCAATTGTGTCTGTTCAATAGGAAGTGGGCCACGCGAATCAGGTGGAGGCTAAGCCCCCCCCCCGAAGACGAGGACCTGGTCGGTTGAGTTGAAGAAACTCTCGTCCTCACTGGTTTCGGTGATGCGTGTGTTGTAGAACGCGGTGACCACGTTCACTCCCTGCCTGCCGCGGAAAACCACGGTGATTTTCCCGTTCGCGGGGACGGTAAACGCGACGCGCAGGAGCTTGTTACTGGCCCATGTCTCGCTTTGCGCGAGGATTGTGCCGCTGCTGTCACGAGTTTCGAGGATCGCACCGCGATACTTGTCCTCGGCGGCCGCGCTGCCGACTTTAGCGAGCAGTGCGAGACTGCTGCCGGCGGGCAGTTGGGTCAGGTCCCATGCGGCGTAACTGCCGTACTCAGTGGACGAGGTCAACGCGAACCCGGTCACGCCTGGTGCGTTCCAGTCGCGGAACGTGCAGTCGATCAACTCGCTCGGCTGCATACGGGACGACAGGCCCGCCGGATTAGGGAAATAGTTGTGCCGCAGCATCACGCCACCCCCAATCCGAGGAGGGCGGTTAGAGGAAGAGGCGTTGTCCCGTGCTGTTGGGTACGGGCCAGTGGCCGGCTTGCCATGCCTGCCAGTCGGCTTGCGTGAACACGGCGTGCGCGTGGGGAATCACCCACACGGTGTCGGCCGGACCGTTCAGTGAGAGTACCGGCCCGTCCGGTGCAGTCGCCCATTTCTGGTCGACGAGGAACGCGGCCCGTGTCGACTCGTTCAGAATCTGCGATCCGCCGTTGTAAATGCCGATCGACGTTGCGGCTGATTTCTCGAACTCGACGTAAATCACCATAGGCGTGGTTGCAAGCAGTTGTTTCGCTGACTTGTCCATTTGCAGGAACGTGGACCATGTAGTTGTTGGCGTCTTCTGCTCGTACTTCCACAAACCGTTCGACTGTTGCGTGGCCGTGCCCTGATACACGCTGTGATTGGACAGGCAGGCGGGATCCTGAGACATGTTCACGATCCTGGTCATGCCGCCACCACCCACTGAGCGCGAGCAAGGCGGCGAGCATGACCCTGGGGTCTACATTCCCCCCCCCCATTATGGGTCAGGGGACAGAGCGTGAAGTCCATGTAGTCGAATCCGAGTTTTTGCAGTTGCTCGTATTCGGGTTTGCTCATGACGAGGATACGGTTCATAATGTAGGCCTTTCCGGTGGTGAGGGGAGCGTGGATGCGCAGGGTCATTTGCGTGGCTCCCGCGGGAGCGGTCACTTCGCCGATCGCACGGCGGTTCGGTTTCAGGCTCGCGCCGCCCGCATTGGGATTGTCGTCTGACACGGCGTTGCCTTCCTGGTCGCGCCAGATCGGGCGGAACACGCCGCCGCTGCCGGTGGTCGAGTCACCGGCCGCGCTGATGTCGCCGGCGAACACGTAGGTCACGCCCGCCTTGACGGGCATGAGCGGGGATTCCATGTACGCCTCCCCGCCGTCTTTGACGCGTTCCACCGCCAAACCTCGCGCGTCGGCTCTCCACGGTGCCGCGTTAGCCTTGCCCGTCCACGTGTTCACTATGACGCCATGCGGATCGGTCACAAGATTCTCAATATCCACGGTTGGCTCTCCTTTCAGTCCTCGTAGTAGAGCATGAAGCTCCTGCTGTTGTTCGGCTCGCCTTCCCACCCTGTGGCGATCGGATGGATATGGTCGGTCGGCGCATCGTAATAGGGATCCGGTTCATCCATGAGAGGGCTCCTTTCAATCCATGATGTAGAGCACGCTCGGGCTATTGTTTTCGGGGCCGGTGGCGAACGTGTACATGTCCGTGAGCACCGACGTCGAGGCAGCGGTGAGCTGGGTGAAATACACCGGTTTGCTTTCGGTCATTTCGTTCGTGGCCCGATAGTGCAGGTGCATGTAGTACAGGCGTCCGCTCGCCAAAGCGGGCATCGCCGTCTTCGAGTCGACACGGGTAAGTACCAGCTTGTCGGCGATTTGGAGCATCATTTGCGGGCCGACCGCGGTCGCGTCCAATGCAGGCATCGACACACCGACCGGCACGCTGAGCGCCGGGCCGACGGTCACGGTCGGGAACACGCCCGGCATCTGCGGGGCGAGCAACCGGTCCAACGGGGCGGAGCTGATCGATGCGGTGGTAAAGGGTTCGAACGTGACCCAACAGTCGACCTCGTATCCGCGTCGGTCGAACCATGCGCGGCCCTTGTCGCCGACGGGCACGCTGAATACCTGCCTGCGGTCCGTGTTGACCACGTATGGCACCCACTTGGATCCGTCGTAGCGTTGGATGTCGATGATCTGTGTGTTCGACTCGTTAGTCTTCATCCAGATCTGACCGCGGACGGGCTTGTCCGGGGTCGTGTCCTGGATGACCATGCCGCCGTTCGCGTCGGCGTTCGCACCGTCGTGTCCCTTGGGCAGGCCGAGGTTCAGGGTTTTCGGCCAGCCGCTCGTGAGCGTGGCCGTGGCTTTGGCGGCGGGGTCGAGGGTGGTGACGGTGCCGATCGTGATTTGCACGCTGGCGGCGAGTTTGTTGGCTCGGTCGATGCTCGTGTTCAGATCGTCGATCGCCTCGCGGATATCGTCGAGCTTATCCGATGCGTCCGGGGATGACGGGTCGTAGACTGCGCGTTCCACGAGCGCGTCGAACGTGCGCGTCATCACGGCCGTGTTGCCTTTGGCGATGCGCACGCCCATTGCCACACGGCCGACTTTCGACAGTGCGCGGCGCGGCACTGGGACTTCGAACGTGGCCGTGTCCGCTCCCGAAACCGCGGTCATGGGTTCCTCGAAACCCAGATCCTGACCGGGATTGAGATTGTACTGGAGTGACGCGGTGAGCCCGGTCGCGGGTATGGGCACGCCCTGGTCGGTGACCGCTACGCGCAGCTTCCGGCCTTGTTCGTCGCCAGCGTTCAACCGGATACTGGGTAGCCAGTCGTTCGCGCTGTCGAGCGTCAGGTCGATCGTGCGGTAATCATCGAGACTCGCCATCCGCCGCCTCCGCATCAGCCTCCGACTCAGACGGTGACGCCTGAGCGGCCTGCAACTGCTCGACCTGCGCTTCCAGCATCGCGATACGTAACGACTGGTCCGCGATCATGCCCTTGAGCCGGTCGATGACCTTCAACGGTTCGATGCCCATGGTTATGCTCCGATCGGATCGCTGGTGGACGTGCGAATCTCGGTAATAGTAGCGAGATCCGCAGCAGGAATCGTGCGCACGGTGTTGGCCTTCAGATCGGTGAACGCGACCGAGGCGGGGGATTTGGTAGCGAACACGGCGCGCAGCATTTTGTCACTGTCCGCCCATGTTTCCGTTTCGTCCCGGTCCGTGTACTCCCAGCGCAGGCCGAGACGCAACAGGTGGCCTTTGATCGTGTCGGCCTCGGGCCGCAGGTCGAGCACGGTATTGTCATTGTCTGCCATGATGGTGTTCCTTTCTCTGATGGGGGTTTGATTGGGGGTTAGTAGGCGATCCACTGCACGCTGACCTTCTGCACGTCGGACACCCACGCGTCCTTATCGTTGCGGACGAATCGCACCATGCAGTACGTCGAGTCGACGGATTGGACCACGGGATGGAAATGAATGCCGGCGTCGGTGTTCGTGTAGGACATGCTGACCACGACCGTCGGCGTGTACCCGCATCCGTGCGCAAAACGGATCTCCCCGTACCCGTTCGTGTTACCCGAGTACACGCCGCTCTTAGGCATAGTGACGTCGAGCCCGGCGATAGAGGCGTGCAGGCCGTTGTTGTCGAGGTACATGTTGCCGCTGCCAGACTGGAACGTGATCTGGTTCTGCGCGATGGTAATGTACGAGTCCGCGTCCAGGAACAAGCGGATCGCATCACTACTGACCTGCACGTGACTGTTGTTGTACACCAACGCGCTCTTACTCGGGCTCAGATCGACACGACTCGACGTGGAACCCGAATCGACAAGCAACTGTAGATAGCTCTTCGCGAGCTGCAGCGCAGCATCCGAGCTCTTGACCTGCAGGCCAAACGCCTGGCCACTACCGATCTCGTTTCGGATTGACGTGAACTGACCGAATTTGAGCCACGAGTTCCCGTCATTGCTGATGAACGTGGAGCCCTCGGACGCGCCCACGATTTTCGGCGTGTTGACCGTCGCACCGTTGATCACGTCACCGTTCAACGTGCTACCGGTAATGGTGGCGGAGATGAACTCGCCGTCTTCCAGGTACAGTTTGCCCGTGTCGAGATTCCAGTAGGATTTACCGCCCTTGATAATGCCGGTGTCGATGTAGGTCGCGTTGATGTACAGGAGACCGCCGGCCAGGGCGATGCCCTGCGCCTGACCGTTGTTCGTCAGTTTGTTGAAGATATAAGTCTGGGTCAGTTCCTTTTCGAGCGTGTCGACCTGCGACTTCGACTGGTCCGTCGCGAACGCTTTCGCCGCGGCCAAGGTTTTCTCCGCGACCGTGTCGGAATACGATTTGGACGACGTGAGGGTCTTCGCATCGTTCTCATCGGAATGCTTGTTCGCGTTCGCTTCGGCCTGATCGGCTTTCGCGGTCGCGTCCTTCTGCGCACTATCCCACGTGGACTTATCACCGGCCGCCGCGTTCGCCTTCGCATCAGACAGGGCTTGTTCCGCCTTGCTCGTCGCATCAGCCTTAGCATCCGTGAGCGCTTGGCCGGCTTTCTGCGTGGCGTCGGCCTTCGCGCTGCCGAGCGTATCCGCACCGACCTGGTTCGCGTACTCCTTCGCCCAGTTCTTCGCCTCCGTTTGCAGGTTCGCCGCGTAATCCTTGGACGCGAGATCGGCGAGCGTACCAGCGTCGAGCTGCGTGGTGGAGGAGAGGCGGAATTCGCCGGTGTCGAGGTCCCACCAGTTGCGGCCGGCGGCGTCGGAGATCCTGCCGGTGAAGAGCACGTTGGCGAAGATGCCTTTGCCGGACGCGAGGTTTCGGAAGTCCCAGTCGCCGTTCGCTTTCTTCGATGAGGCGATACGCCAGTAGCCGCCGCCGATCTGGATGACCTGCGTCGGGTTCTGGTCGCGTGGCTTGTCGTACACGTAGATGCCCTGGCCTGGCACGAGGTACGTGTAGCCGCCGTTCTCGTTGAGTATTTCGTTGACACGGTCGATGAGATCGTGCATGTAGTTTTCGGTGCCGGTGGCCGCGTCGTCCCACGTACTGCTGTTGGCGATCATTTTGTCGAGCGCCTGCTCCTGCGCCGCTTGGCGTTGCGTGAACGACGAAGTGATGTTGCCGAGCGTGAGCTTCATGTCCGCCACGCCGCCGACGAGGTCTTCCTCGATCTTGGTGACGCGTCCCTCGACGCGCAGGGCGGGCGTGAACGTCGTGTCGACGATCTGCACGCTGTCGCCCAGATCGGTGCCTTCCACGTCGTATCCGGCTTTGGCGAGGGCGATCACGTCGGCCGTGTAGGAGAGGACCGGCTGGGAGCGTGTCTTAAACGCTTCCTTGGTCAGGCGCAGGAGTTCTTCGGGATGCTCGCAGTCGGCGAATTGGATTTGTCCGACGGCGTGCTGTTTCGTCCCGTCGGGTCCGACGATGCCCCACTGGGCGATCAGGCTGTCGTCCTCGACGTATTCCTTGCCGTCGTTGATGTCGGCGAACGTGATCTTGCGACTGTAACCGCCGGTCGTGTCCCCGTTCTCGTCGGTTTTCTCGATGCCCTTGCCCCAACCGTAGAGGCGGGTGACCACGTCGTCCGCGTCGACGGTGCGCGTGACCTTGGTCAGGTCCTTGCCGTATTCGAAGCGTTTCGTGGTGACAGTGCGGCCGCGCTGGTTGTACAGGTTGACGGTGCGCGTGGCGACGGTGCTGCCGTCCTGACTGAGTTCGATTTGGGTTTCGATTTCGAGTCCGAACGTTTTGCAGGTTTCCTGCAACGCCTCCAAAGAGCTCATGCGGAACATGCTGATGTTGGCGATGTGCAGGAGCGAACCCTGTTCGACCCGGCCGACCTTCCACCGGGTGCCGTCGAGCGCGTTGGTGGCGCAGCCGACTGAGTTGGAGTCCCGGTTGCGTGTTTTGGCGATGTAGGAGCGGGACAGTTCGATGATGCTGTTGGAGCAGTAGGCGGTCGTGATGGCGGGGTTGCCTTCGGAGCGGGACACGTCGCTGCTGGTGCAAATGTATTCGAGCCACCGGCCCATGCCGTCCTGGATGAGGATGCGCTCGTCCTTGTTGATGGTGCTGGTGGTGGTGATGTCGAGCGTGTCGGTCCCGTCGACGGATTGGGTGCGGTCGGCGCGGATCACGTTCTCCAAGTCGCCGAGCGGATTACCCCACCGGTCCAAGAGCCGGAATCGCATCGGGATGCCTCCTTAGATGAGGGTGAGCGGCGTGTGACTGATCGTGCCGGATGCTCCGGCCACGGTGATCTTGTTGAGTCCGGGCCGCAGCGGGAAATAATCACTGTCGAGCGTGGGCGCGCGGAGTTGTCCGTTGAGCCGGATCCACCGGTCAAGCGGATCCGAACTGATCGCGATGGATCCGCTCAGCGTGCCGGAGATCGCCGTGACCGAAAGCTCCCGACCGTACGCGTCCTTGACGCTCACGGTCTTCGACCCGTCCGGCGTCAAGCTCATGGTCGGCCAGCAGGGGCGATTGCCCTTCACATACACGTTGTTGACGCCCTTGGCGAGCTTGACAGTGCGTACCGGCCCGTACAAGCACGGGTCAGCGTCGAGCTTGACGGTGACCTTGGAAGCGATAAGCCGGCGGCCGGCCCAGATGTCCTGCCATGCGCCGACGCTGAACCGGCCCTGATAGACGCCGGGCAGCGTACGCCACGTGATGGTCGTGCGCCGCCCGTTGAGCGCAGCGAGCCGTATTTTCGCCGCGACGATGTCGTCCTCGTCGCCGAGCGTGTACAAGCCGATCGTGATTTCACGGTTCGACAGGTACGCGGCTCCCGTGTCGTCCTCCAACGTCAGGTCGATCATGCCGGACAAGCCCGCCATCTGCTGATAGGACGTGGCGGGCGTGGCCTCGCCGACGCTCACGCCCGTCTCGTCGACGGCGAGCATCATCTTCTCGACTGGCATGCCGTTGATGGCGAGCCCGTCGACCGTGGGCATGGTCATGCGACGCTGGGAGAGGATCATGGGTCACCTTCCTTTGCTGGCGAGCCGGTTCAGCTCGTAGTTCATGGGACGGGCGAGCGTGCCGGCGAGAACCTCGCCGCCCCGGTCGTTGAGCCGTAGGGCGACACCGTCCGACAGGGCGGTGGTGATCGCGTCGATGATGTCCTGCCGGTCCGAGCCCGTCGCGTCGGCGAGATCGGGTGTGAACACGCTCCGGTTCGTGACGCTCATGGTCGGCGACAGGCCGTCCGGCGTGGTCCATCGGGCCGTCAGATCAACGTCCGGAACCATGTCGGTCAGCGCGTTGACACTGCGCGCGGCGGTCGAAGCGTACTTGTCGATGCCTTCGGCCATGCCGAGCGAGATCTGCTTTCCGACCTGTTCGCGGAACACTCGGGACGGGGAGTGGATGCCGAGCACGTCCTTGGCCCAGTTCAATACGCTGGAGCCGAGATTCGAGATCGTGTTCTTGAGCCAGCTCATCGCCCCTCCGATGCCCTCGATCAGGCCGCTGATGATCTGCCGGCCGGTGTCGTACAGCCAGCTTCCGGCACCGGACACGACGTTGAGCACGGTCGTCTTGATCTTGCCGACCGTGTCGCTGACGTTCTTGATCCCGTCGCTCACGGCCTGCTTGATGCCGTCCCAGATACGCGACAGGGACGTCTTGACACCGTTCCAATTGTTCTCCCACGTGGACTTGATCTGGCCCAGCGTGTTCGACAGGTTCGTTTTCGCATTGTTGATCCCATCGGACACGAGCTTCTTGACCTTGTCCCAGATGTCCGAGACGAACGATTTGACGCCGTTCCAAATGTTTTCCCACGTGGATTTGATCGCGTTGAGCTTGTCGCTGATCGTGGTCTTCGCGTTGTTGATCGCATCCGACACGGTCTTCTTGATCGCGTCCCAGATCGGTGTGACGAAGTTCTTGACCGCGGTCCAGATGGTCGTCCATGTGGTTTTGATCTGGTTGACCACGTTCGTGACCGTGGTCTTGACCGCGTTGACCGCCGTGGACACGAGACTCTTGATCCCGTCCCATATGGTCTGCGCGAACGTCTTGACCGCGTTCCAACCCGTCTGCCAGGCGTTCCCGACCGCGGTGAGCATGTTGCCGATCGTGGTCTTGATGCTCTCGACGATCGGCGCGAAGAACGAGACGATCCCGTTCCACGTGTCCGAGAAGAACGAGCTGACCGTCGTCCAAGCGCCCTGCCAGTCGCCCTGAATGAGTTGCAGGACCGCGACGATCACGGTGCGCACCAGATTCACGGCCGTATTGACCACGCCCTGGATAAGCGTCCACGCCATGACGAGATTGTTGTAGAACACCATGAGCGCGGCCTGCACCGGACCACTCGTGTTCGCGATCATCGACGCGACCGAACTCGTGATCCACACGAACGCGGCATTGATGCCGTCGCGCACGAGCTGCAGGGGACGCAGGATCAACGCGCCGATCACGGTCCACACGTTCGCGACTGCGGTCTGGATACTGCCCAATGCGTTCGAAACGATATTGCCCATGTCGGCCCACACGCCCCGGAACCAGCCGGACACCGTATTCCAGCCGGCTTTCATCCCGTCGGCCGCACTGGATGCGGCGCCCTTGATGCCTCCCCACAGGTCCTTGAACCAGCCTGCGATATTGCTCCAGCCGGTCTTCACACCCTGAGCGGCCTTCGAGAACGTGTCGGTGATCCCAGTCCACAGGTTCGAGAAGAACTCCTTAAGCCCCTGCCATGCGGCCTTCGCCCAGTTAATGAACCCTGACCAGATCTTCCGGCCAAGCTCCGTTTTCGTGAAGAACGCGACCAGCAGCGGGGTGAGGGCTGCGATTATGATGGCGGCTTTCACGAACGGGTTCGCGCTCATCACCGCGTTCAACACTCGCTGAGCGGCGGCTACGGCGAGCGTGGCAACCTTCTGCCCGACCAGTGCGGCCTTGCTGCCGACCAGGGCAACCTTCTGCCCGACCAGTGCGGCCTTGCTGCCGACCAGGGCAGCTTTCTGCACCGTCCACGCGGCGGCATTCTTGGCCAGTGCGGTGACGTTTGCCCACAGTTGTGCGGTAAGACCGCTGATTGTCGAGCTGATGATGCTGAAGGTGCCTACGAGCAGGCCTTTTATGCCTCTCACAACGCTGATGGCATTGTTCCACAAATTCTGCGCCGCTGTTGCGAGCTTTATCTCGATAGTGAATTCTTTGAGCGCGGCTGCCGGCCCACCGAGATCCATGACGAGCAGAATCGCGTTTTTAACGCCGGCAATGGCCGTAGCGAAGGTGCCGAGGCCGCCGGCGACTGCGGTAAATATGCCGGTGAGACCTTTATAGATAGCGAATGCTGCACCGAGGCGGACGATGATGGGGATGAGCGGGCCTCCATACTGGAGGAACAAGTTGAGTGCGTCGGCGACGAGTTTGATGGCGCCGGCGATCGTGCCCGGCGGGACGAGATGCGTCCAGTCGACGGCCATGTTCGCGATCTTGGAGATGATGTCCCTGATCTTGTCCCACGCCGCCTGGAACGACTGCGTGGCGCCGTTGTCCTGCAACGCCTGCCACAACTGCTTCAACCAGTTTTTCGCACCGGTGACCATGTTGGCGACGCCCTGACCGATGAGCCCGAACTTGCTGGTGACCGCGTTGATCGTGTTCGAGATCGTGGGCACGCCAATCGCCTCGATGACGGTCTGGATGGCCTTGGCGACACGGTTCTTCGTGTTCGCGAACGCAGTCGAGATGCCCTGCGTCGCGTCCTTCGCCTGCTGCTCGAACGACGCGAACCCCTTGGCACCGTGCTTGTTGAGTTTGACGATCGCGTTCTGGAAGTCACCGAACGTGACCTCGCCTTCCTTCATGGCGTTGTACAGGTCCATGCCGTTCTTGCCTGCGCCGAGCAGGGACTGGGCGAGCTGGTTCATCTGACCAGGCATGGCCATCTGAATCGACTTCCACGCGGTCAGATCGACCTTGCCGACGGACAGCATCTGCGTGTACTGCTCCATCGCGTTGGCCTGCATGACCGTGCTCTTGCCACCGGCCAGGAGTGCGTTGTTGAACGCGATGCTGATGTCGGTCGCCTCGTCGAGGTTGCTGGTCAGCGGGGCGAGGGCCTGCACCATGCCGGTCAGGCTTGGCAGCGTGGTCGGCAGGCCGTCGACCGCGTCGCTGGCCTTCTGCACGGACTTGGCCGCGTCCTTGCTGGAATAGCCCAGGTTCTTCATGACGAGCGGGAAGTTGCGCATCTGATCGGCGCGGTCGACCGCCGCGCCGATGCTGCCGCCGATCACGTCCATGGCCTTGGACGTGATCGCGCTGGCCGCGCCGATGATCCCGCCCTGCGCGCCCAATGCGGACGCGAACCCCTTGCCGGCGACCTTGCCGCCAGCCGTGCCGGCGCCGCCGAACGCCTTGGTGATCGCATTGCCCACGCCCTGCATGCTGGGCACGATCTGCACGTAGGCGGTTGCGATGGATACAGCCGAAGCCATGGTGTCTCCTTACTGTCGGGGGAGTGCGAGGAACGCTTCCAGTTCGTCGACGTCCATCGACGGGGCCTTGGGGGTTGCGGACGGCATGTGGTCGCCGGGCCGGGGCGTGCGGTCCTTCCATCGGGCTCCTGTCTTGGATGCGGCCTTGGTTTTCGCCCATGCGAGGAAGTCCAGCGAGTCGCGAATGTCGGCGAGCAGATACTGGGCGTCGGTCCATGCCAGACGCGGGTCGAGCTTGGCCCAGACGCGGGCTTCCTGCGGCAGGTTCGCTGCAAGCGCCGCGGCGCGATGGATGGTGAGCTCATGGCCGAGCCGGTCAAGGTCGAGCCCGTAATACCGTTGGAAATCAGCGGTCAACGCGCCCTGGTCCTTGGCGAGCATGACCACGAGCGTCAGGAGTTTGGGTTGAGTTCCTCCATGACCTGGGTGATGAACTCGGTGATTTTGTCTAGTTCGATGCGTTTGGTCTGCGGGTCGGTCAACGCCCGTTTCATGGCCGGGTATGCGGGGCCGCACAGTTTGCGCAGGAACGGGACGATCGACAGGACGCCCATTCCGTTTTCCTCGCCGTCGGCGGCGGCTTGGATGTCGTACAGGTATTCGACCATGTCGTAGTCCTCGAGCACGGCCGGGTCGATGGTCAGGTCGACACCCATGACGGTGATCGTGCGGACGGTATTCTTGGGCGGCTTGTGGTCTTGCGGTTTGGTGGGCATGAGACTCCCTCGTCAAAATAAGCAGGGCCGTCACTGATGGACGGCCCTGATGGAATGTGTGGTTACTTGCCGGTGGTGGTGCCGCTGGTGGTGACGGTGGCGATGTATTCGACGCAGGTCTTGCCGCCGATCAGGTCGCTCGGGTTCGCAGCGAGGGTGACTTCGTATCCGACCGCCTCGCCGGCCGAGTAGACCGTGTCGCCGAACTCCGCGTTGGTGTAGTCCGGCACGACGATGCGCTTGACACGGTTGCGGCCGAGCATGATCTCGAACACGCCGACGCGGGATTCGCCGTCGGGCATGCCGTGCTTGACGGTGATGTTGTCTCCGGTGCTGGTCACGTTGTCGGTGCCGTAACGGACGGCGAGCGCGACTGGGTTGGTTTCGAGCATGACGAATTGGAATGTTTCGCCGTAGCCGCTGATTTCCTTGAGGACGATGCCGCCGCCCATTTCCTTGATTTCGGCGTTTTCGGTGTCGGTGGCGTTGGTGACGCCGTCTTCGCTGATGTAGCCGACGGTTTGGAATGCCTTGTCGAGCGCGGTGGTCGCGTCGGCTGGCAGGGCGGTGCCGGCTGGAGCGGTGTAGAAGCAGCCGCTGGCTTTGGGTTTGCCGAGGGCGACGTTTTTCTTGCTGTTGGCCATGATGTGTGCCTTTCGTGGGTGGGTGATTATGGATTAGGTTTCCGTGGTGATTTGTGCGACGATCTGGCAGCGGGGTCGCATGGGAGGACCGGGGTCGGGGAAGTTGTACACGGAGTTGACGCTCAATGCGCCGGCTTCGTCGAGCTGGTTGACGTCGTGCAGGCGGGGCAGGACGATCTGTCGTGCCGTGTCCATGGCTTCGTTGCGGGTGGGGGCCCATATTTGGATTGCGAGCATGGCGTGTGCGACGAACCGTGTCTCGTCGCCGCCGGTGCGTTCCACGGTGATGAGCCTGTCCGGCCGTTTGGCCGGCACGTCCAAAGAGACGTGCCAGTCGGCGAGGTTGGGGTCGTCGGCGAGCCATTGGCATACCACCTGTTCCGGGTCAGCCATCCGGGATCACCGCCTTGAGCAACGTATTGTGCTTCGCGTTGTCACGCTTCGCCGCAGCGCTGCCCTTGGTGGATGCGAGCGCGATGGAACCCTTCGACGTGGTTTGAGCGACCGCGTACCCGTATTGGGCTCTGGGGGAGGATTTGAGCATGTTGGCTCGGTCGGCGACGCCTTTGGCTGCAAGGGTGACCTTGTGCATGACGGGTGCGGATTGGCGTATCGCCTTGAAGCCCTTGTAGTTGAGCTTGACTCGGTTGGCCATGCGTTATCCTTCCGTGTCGGCGACTTGGACGGTCAGGTTCCACCGGGTTGGGGTGATGCCGCCCGTGTAGGGGGCGGGGTCGCCGATGACCGCGTAGTCGTGATCGTTGATGGTGACGGTCGCGCCGCGCAGGCTCCGGTAGGGCCATGCGCGGGGGAAGCACAATGTTTTGGCTATGTGGATGCCGTCGGGGCGTGTCGAGTCGGTCAGGTTCTCGTTGGTCGCGTCCGCTACGAGTACGTCATCAACCTGTTCCGGCGGATCCTCGATGATCGAGACGTTGCCGTCGTCGTCCACGGTTTCCCGTGGTCTGGTGGTGACGGTGACGGTTTCGCCTTTCACGTTGAACCTCCCGCCATGTCGTACGACCATGACGTGCCGCTGCCGCCCAATGCTTCTTTTTCGTCCGCCTTGAGGTACAGGTCTCCGGCGGGATTCGAGTAGCTGCGGCTTTCGCTGTAACTGCCCGCGGTCTGCGTGGCCTGGGTCACGCCGTCCAGATCGGGGCCGGCCTGCATGGCGCGTTTGACGACCATGCAGGTGATGCGCTTCAACGTGGCGTCACTGGCCTGCTCCCACCTCGGGCACGTGGAGCGGATCAGATCGGACGCGTCGTCAAGCAACGCCTCCGCCCTGACCCGTTCCTCCTCGGTGAGCGCATGCCAGCGGGCCTCGAGATCTTCCGTCGTGGCGAACGGCTGGTCGGGATCCGGTTCCACCTGCATGCCCGGATCAACGTCCGGCTCGCCCGGCGTGGTCGTCTCATCGGCCGCCGGCAGGCCCGTTTCCAGACTGACCGGCGGCAAAGGGTATCCGTCCGTCATCGAGACCTCCCGGGTTAGGCGATCGTGCCGGCGGCCTTGAGCGAGGCGATCAGCCCGTTGATCGCAACCTTGTTCGCCTTCGCGAGCGCCAACAGTGCGTCGTACTCCGCCTTGGTCGGAGCCGCCGCCGCGGCAGCCGGATCGGCTACTGTGACGGCCGCGACCGCTGCGCCCTTTTTCACGCCGCCGATCGCCGTGCCGGCTGCGGGCAGCGTGTACGGCGTGCCCGCGCCGATCGCGGTGCGAGCGGAGGCTGCGTTCGCTGCCGTCAATAAGGCTGTGCCGATTCTGGTGGCGTCGGCGATGGAGGCTGCGGACGCGGGGAACGTGGCCGGCTTGCCAGTGATGTCGGCCCATGCGACCGTCACCGTGCCCGTGCCACCGCCGAACGGCGTGCCATCCGGCTTGACCAGACGCACCGGAATGACCAGACCGCCGTCAACGGTCTCCGTGTCTTCCTGCACTACAAGCGTCTGGGTGAGCGGCGCGGCCATCACTTACCCGCCTTGGTCGTGGTGGTCGGGGCCTTGAGTACGGCGATGCCCTTCGGGTCGAGGATCGCGTACGAGTACACGGCCTCAGTGCGGTAGGCGATCTGGTTGACGCCCTTCAAATCCTTGCCGGTGTTGTCCGGATCGCCGTATTCGATGATCTCGCTCCAAATGTCGCGGACCATGCCCCACTTGATGAGACGGAAATCACCGAGGAACGCGAGGATGCCGGTCACCGGCGTGATCAGACGGCCGTTGACCGTACCGGACGTAGCCGCCGGAATACCGTCGAGATTGCCGACCTGCAGGTTGAGCGGGATCTCCGGGTAGAAACGCTGGCCCGTGGACGGCACGCGGATCTTGCGCAGCTCGTTCGCCATGGTCTTACTCATCGCGATGCCGTTGATGTCGTACTCGTCGTTCACCTGCTCGGCGAGCGCGTCGATGTCGTCGACGCGGTTGTCCGTGGCGGTGACCTGCACCGCGTTCGCGGCGAGCGCGTCGAAGCCGGTGAGCGCAGCCTTCTTCTTCGGGTCGAACGCGTGGTAGATCACGTAGTCGAGGACACGGCCCATGGCCGCGGCCTGATCGTCCTGGATCTTGCTGATGATCTCGAGCTTGGCGTCCTCGTCGGCCCACTGCAGTTCGTTGCTGACGCGGGTGGTGGTCTGCACCTTGAAGCGCTTGCCCACGACCGGGGCGAGGGTTTCCTCGTAGCTGCCCTTCTGCTCGCCTTCGGCGATGACCTCGGCTTCGGAGTTGCCGGTGAAGACCATGTACTCCTTGTCGAGGAACAGCTGCGGTTCCGACGGGGAGAGCGCGGCGATGGTGGACGTGTCCTTGGCTCGTTTGGTGATGACGGTGGCTACTTCCTTCGGCAGCAGCACCTTATCGGTGGAAAGCACCATGATGGTTCCTTACTGTGATGTGGTTTGTGATGGGTGGGGAGGTCAGTCGCTTCGCCGAACAGGGAGCGCACGTATGCCTTGGCGCGTTCGTCGGCGGTCTTGCCTTCGGGATGCTTGGCCGGGTCGGGCACGTTCGGCAGCTTCGGCGCGGGCTTGAAGATCTGCTTGAGGGTTTCGGCGTGCGCCTGGATTTCCTCGAGCGTGCTGCCCTTCAACGCTTCGGCCGGGATGCCGGTCTTGGCGGCCACGTCGCGTTTCCATTCCGCCTGCTGCTTCTCGGCCTCGTAGGCGGCGACCTTTGCTTCGAGCTCCTGCATGTGCTGGGCGGTTTTCTCGGCCTCGCTCATCTGCGACGCCTTGAGCTGTTCCAGCTCGTCGGCGGCGCTCTTGTTGGCCTTGGCCTTCTTCTCCCAGTCGCGCGAATGCGCGATCGCTTCCCGGTATTTGGCCTGCCAGTCGACGTCAGCGCCTTCCGGCTCGTCCTGAACGTTCTGTTCGGGATCCGCCGGAGTATTGGCGCCGCCTTCCGGCGGGGCGTCGATGAAACGGATGTGATGGGGCCAATGCTGGTGGAACATGGCTGATCTCCTTATGGTTGGGCCCTTTCCGGGCATTAAAAAAGCCATTCGTGCGGATGGCTGAAAATCTGATAGACTGTGAATGTCTTGGCTTCTCTACCTCGAACCCGTTATTGGCTCTGGGAGTGAGAAGCCGTTTTCGTGTCTCGGTCGATGCGGGTGATCTTGTCGTCGTAGTCGATGAGCATCACGTAGTCGAGTTTTCGTCGTTGCAGTGCCCTGCGAATGTAGTCCAGGCATTGATTCACGGTCATGTCCGTGCGGCCTTGTTGCAGGTGGAGTACGGCGGCGCTGCCTTGTCTGGCGGCGGAGCGCAGGAGCTGGTCGACGCTGTTGCTGGTGTCTCCGGTGGGAGCCTTGAAATCGACGTCGTGGCCGTTGATCACCGCGTCGGATGTCTTGACGCCCTGCTGGTCGCTGCGTTCCCGCACGGTCACGGCGAATCCGGCCGCGCTGAGCGCGTCGAGCGTTTTGCGTTCGTGTGGTTTGAGTTCGGCTTCTGCGCGGGAGCTTTGCATGACCGGTGTCGGCACCGTCCCGTCGTACAGCCACTGCCGGTCTCGTTTCGACATTTCCTGCGTGATGCGGTGTGTCTTCCACAGGTCGTAGTCGTCGATCTCCGTGTCCGTCTTGCCCTTGGCTTTCATTTGTGCGACGTATTGGGCGTACGTGGACCGGTTGAGCGTGCCTTCGATCGTCTGCCGGGTTTGCAGGTAGCGTTCCCTCATGCCGTCGGGGTCGTAGCCCTTGAGCTGGGTTTCACCCCATGAGCAGACGATCCGGCAGTCGTCGTTCTTGTGATACCGGTTGCCCCAGCCGCCTGCGGATTCCTCGCTCCAGTAGACGAAGCCGCGGGAGGCCATGAGGATGCAGAACGCGCAGGTCGGGCCGACCGGCACTCGGGCGTAGCGGGGATGGGACTCGTCCGATTCCATGTTGAACCGGCTGGTCAAACGGGCCGTGACACCGACGATGTCCGCGGCGAGGTTCATCCACTCGTCCTCGCCGTACCCGTCGGTCTTGAGCGCCCACAGATCGTCCATCGTCATGCCCGCATGGCTCTGATGGTTGACCACCTGCGTGAACGTCAAACCGTTGAAGTCGGTGTCGTTGTAGCCGCCCATGATCTGCCAGAACGCACGATCGGCGCTCACCTGCGACTGCTTGTAGTTAGGGAGTTTCACTCCGGACGCCTCGGCCCATGCGGACCGCACCGCGTCATAGTAGTCGTTCGCGGCCTGACCGGCGCGACGCGCGTACTCCTCGAACACTTCGCGGCGCAGCGCGTACAGAGGATCCTCGAAATTGTCCCAGGCCACGCCCGCCGCCAACTGCTTGGCCTCGAGGGTTAGATTGGCGAGCGTGTCCTGATAGTCGTCCCATAGGTCATTCAAGTGGGTTTGGAACGTTTGCCGCTGCTGCGGGCTGAGACTGTCCAACGGCAGATTCGTCTGCGTGCTGTCCATCCGCCGTCTCCTCCTGAGCATTATCCTTGGCGAGCGTGAGCTTGGCCCTCAGCTCGTCGACAGCCTGACGGGAACGTTCCTGCCGCTCGTACGAGCGATGCGACCTGATCTCATCCCACGTCAAACCGGCACGAGACAGACCCACATCACTGTCCGCGAACAGGGGGTTGACGCCGGCGACCTTCGCGTACCAGTCGGCGCGGGCCGCGTCGCTGGCCTCCTTGGTCGGCGCCCACAATGGGCGCAACTGGCGCACGTCCGCCTCGTCGGCGCCATCGTTGAGCAGCGCGAGCGCGAGCGTTTCACGGATACTCTGCGAAAAGCGCTTGTTCTGCCGGTCCGCGGTGCGGGACAGTTTGCGTTCCGCTTCGGCCATCGCTTCGGCGGACGCGGGATTGTCCATCGTGATGCCCAGGTCGTTGACGGGAATGTCCGTTTCGGAGCTGACCATGAGTGCGATCGTCTTGAGCATGTCCGAATGCGGTTGCATCGAGGCTTGCGTCAACTGGCGCAGATCAGGCTTGTCACCGCTGCGACTAGCCGGCACGCCATTGATGACGCTGACGATCGAACCCCACGTGTCGGGACTGACCTGCGACTTGTCCGCGCCCAAAAACCAGATACGGGGAGCCGCATAAAACTCGGCCGTGGCTTCCATACGCACCAGAGTGCGCAGACCGAAATCGGTGAGCGCCATCAGCGAGCGGGTGATGCGACTGGAGCCGAATGGGCGGTACAACTGCTGGTCGCTGATCAACGGCACCACGGTCGGCCGGTCAAACCCGGTCGGAACCGTGGCAGCCGTCCAACCACCGCCGTCGGTCTTCGAACATAAGTACACCTTTCCGGGCAGCCACACGTCGAACCCGGTAATACGCCCGTCCCTGTCCTTGTCGCGCATGGTCAGGGCGGCGCCGATCCGATTGTTGCGCCAATCCCACAGGGCGCTGCTCCAGTCGGCGGCGCGCGGCGTGATGACTGTGCGTCCCTCGTCGGCGGAGACGGTCAGGAAACTGCAGCCGTGCGTGTACGCCGACACGATCGCCTGACTGACCTTCACGTCCAGCATCGTGTCCGCAACTAGCGCGTCGACTTGATCCTGCAGAGCGTCCGGCGCGTCCACCCCCTCGAACACCGACAAATCGGCGAGCGCGCGAACGGCCTTGTTGGGCCAGCCGATCATAGGGCGGGCCATGGTTTTCATGGCGGGCGGGATACTATAGGCGACGCCCTTGTAGTGGTAGTGGGCGAGGTAGTAGCCGGTGCGGATTGTGTTGCGCGCGTAATGGTTGCGCCATGCCTTGAGGAGTTCCTGGATGACGGGCTGGTCGTCGTCCGCGACGCCTTGGATGCGGCCAATGTGGGCGCTTTCGACAGCGAGCCAGCCGATTTGACTGCGGGCGGTCACGAGGTCTTCGCTCATCAGTACCACGCTTTCTGTTCTCGGGTCGGGTCTCGTTTAGTGGTCATCGCGCCGTGCAGGGCGAGGGTGACGGCGTTGAGCGGGCTGATGTCGGTGTCGTCGTCGGGACGATTCCAGCCGATCATGCCGCTTTTGCCGATGGGCCGGCTGGTCGCTTTCCTGACCGCATCCCATAGGGGCTGCTGGCCGTCCTCGCCCAAGTGAGTGAGGGTGTTGTCTCGCAGCATGTCCTGGAATCGACCGCAGGCGCGGCCCATGTCGGTCGCTCCGGTAACGGTGACCTTGACGCCAGCCTCAGCGAAATCGGGCAGCAATGCTGCGGCAGGGGACTGGCCGTCGATGACGACGCTGGCGGTCTGATCCCAGACACGGTCGATCAGATGCACGGCCCACATGGTGCCGTCCCGGTTCGTGTCCCGGTATTCAGCGATCTCGATGTGCGCGGTACCATCCTCGTACCTCATGCACGCGCCGATGGTCAGACGAGTACGGGTCGGGTTCATGTCGAGCCCAAAACTACGGATCCCGTCAGGACGCATCTTGGAGACGGTCGTATCCTCCCACTGCTTCATGTCGATGGCGCGACTGGTGGAATGCTCATCCCAAATGCCCAGGGCTTCACGGCGAAAATCATCCGCCGACAGGTTCTCCCACAGGTTCACGATCGACTCGTCGCTCGTATGCGACGGATAGGACGGGTTGGCTTTCCTCCACTGGTCCCGGTCGAGCGGGTCACAGCCGCGTTCGGCCGCGAACTCGACGTACAAGGTACTGTGGCTACGCCCATTGCGCGCCTTGTCGCGCATTCGGGTAAACGCCTCGCCATTATCCCGGGGGCCGGGCGGCGTGCCCATGTAGATCGTCTGCGGGTTCCACGCCCGGTTCTGGGTTGGCAGCATCGACGCCATCGCCGAATCGGACAAGTGCTGCGCCTCGTCGATCACCAGCAGGGCGATCTTCTTGATGCCGCGCAGTGCGCCGCGTTCACGGGCGCGGAAGAAGATGCGGCTGCCGTTGCGGAAGCGTATCTCCTCCTTGCCGGCTGCCAAGCTGATGCCGTGGTTCGGATCCACCAGACTCGTCATCTCCGGGCGCAGAACGATCGCGCACATCGACTCGAACGTGTCCTTGATCACGCTGAAATGCTGCGCGGTCCACACGATGCGCGTGCCGGGATTGCGCGCCGCACGGTGAATCGCAATCCACCCCACGTCGTACGTCTTGCCCGTCTGACGGGGAATCGACATGACCACGTTGCGCGCCGACCACATGCCGTCCGCGCCCATGCACAAGGCGATCCGGTTAATCTGCCGCTGCCACGAGTCAAACCCGTCGCCCGCAGCTTTGGCGAGCGCGTTCAGACTCGGCTCGCACGTCGAATACAATCCATCGGGCAATACCTGCTTGCTGGCCCCGTCAATCCTCTGAGTCATCCATTCGCTCGTCTTCCGTGTCAAGAGCCTGTACGGCCGGATCGTGTTCGCGTCTCGCCTTGTCGATCGTCTCGATCTCGGCCCCCAGATCGGCGATACGCTTCGTCAAGGCGGCGAGGTCGCGTGGACTAGTCACACCCTGATCGAGCTGTTCGGCTATCATGTTGCGCAACGCGACCAGCAATCGACGACGATCGCCGGAAGACGCGGCATTACTGATGCGACGGGACTTCGCAGTAGGCTTCGCCACTGCCGATTTCGATGTTCTTGACACCATGTCAAATCACCTATTCAGTGTGAAAAAACGACCGGGGGTAAAAAGGCGCTTGGCCCGTGGTCGCCGGTCGGCCACGGGGGCGTGGGCGCCCCCCCACGGGCGCGGGCGCGCGGGCGGGCGCGCACGCGATCGGGACACGGGCGCGCGTGTGGGTGAGTGTGTGTCCGTGTCACGTGTGTCTGTGTCTCGTGTGTGCGGGCGTGTGGGCGAGTGTCGTCATCGTGTGTTCGTGTCGAACCACGCGCTTGCGCGTATGCGTGTCGTGTTGATGTTCGTGTCGCGTGCGGGTGCCTGTCCATGTGCGATGAGTTGTGCGACGCGTGTGCGTGCCCAGGCGAGTGAGTGGGTGCCTTTGACTGCGTTGCACCATCTGTGTGCGGGGCCGCTGTTGTCGTGGGTGAGTGTGCCGCCGTGTTTGAGCGGGACTGTCTCGTCTACGACGAAGCTGTATGGGTCCGGCGCGCGCAGTGTGTAGTCGATCGGGCGGAAGCAGATGTAGCAGTCTGCGTCCATGTGTTGCCAGCGTTGTCGTTCGTGCCGGCGCTTGGACCCGTTGGCGTAGCGTGGATTACGTATGGTCGACCGCCTCTCCGCACAGTTTCATCCATGTGTCGTAGAACGCGGCGCAGCTCGCCTCGAGCGTGGGCCTGAGTTCGTCCACGGTGATATAGCCGTCCGGGTCGACGCTGATGGGTACGGGGAGGGGGCCTATTTCACCGATGGCCCCGGGGGCGTTTCCGCCGATGAGCTTCAGCGTGAGCGTCGGTCCCTGTATGAGATACGTCATGTGTCACCGCCTTGTGATTGTTGGAATGTGCGGGCGTGTCGTGTGTCCTCGGCTTGCATATCTATATGAACTGAGGTATTATAGATATGTCGGCAAGGAAGACCGGCAATCACAATTCAAGAGTGAAAGGAGGAAGCGGGATGCACCTCGACTGGATTGGCGCAATAACCGGCGCCATCTCAATGGCCATCAGTCTCGGAGAATTCGTTCTCCATCTGATCGAGCATCGCGAGGAGCACCACAGCAGCCACAAGCCGAAGCATAGGAGGTAACAGAAAGAGGGGTTCCGAGCGTTGGTGCCGCCCAGAATCCCTCTGTACCTCCAGCATCCCGCAAATCACCATGAAACGCAAACTCACCGCCATCGCCGGACTCGCCTCGTCCGCCGCCGCAGCGGCGTGCGCGTTCGCCGGTTTCGCTCCGTGGATCACGGCCCTGTTCGCCATCGCCGCGGGCATCGACTGCCTTACGCTCGGCCTGTTCGGAGGCCATGATGACTGAGCATTACCTCGGTGTCACCGATGTGGCCGAACGCCTCGGCATCGTCAAGTCGGCGGTCAGCGCGTACAAGCTGCCCGAACCGGACGTGATGATCGGCAAGACCCGCGGCTGGTCCGTCGAGACGATCGACGAGTGGAACCGCAACCGTCCCGGCCGGGGCGTCGGCGGAGGCCGACCACGCAAACATCCCAAGACCGGCGAGTGAATACACGAGCGGCGCCCACGAGAATCATCGCGGGCGCCGCTTCTTGTTTGAGCATCAGGCCGGATTCGAACTGGCGCTGGGGCGCTTGGGAAGCGTGTGCTCTAGCCGCTGAGCTACTGATGCGAGGGTGGCCCTGTCGATTGTCGCTGCAGCGCGGGGCCGTGTGAATCAAGGTCATCCACCATGTTCGCATGGAAATGACCACTGTAGCTATGTATACGGTGACAGAAGCCGTTTGTCAAATATCGGTGACAGTCAGTCATACAACTGTGGCATCGAACTCCACGTGATCGACCGGGTGCGCCGTGCTGCCCGGCTTCATCGCTTTCTCGTATGATTTGCGGACGAGTGACTGTGGGAAGTAGTAGCCGTTCTTGTGATCGTATCCGATGCCGATGCACCAGACATCGGTTCCCGTGTAGAACATGATGCGGCTGTTGCCGGATTCGACTACCGCGTCCGCCTTGTCCACCTCCATGGCTCCAGCGAGCATCTTCATTTTTTCCGGCAGCCATCGGACGTCTCCGTTGGGCGCGACTTGACGTTCCGAGATTCTTCTGCCGGCGATCAGGTGCTCGTAGAACTTGGCGTATGGGTAGCGGCGTGTGCGGGAGGCGTCGGTGTAGTAGTCGAGGCCGCACAAGTGGGCGAAATTGGATGCCTGCCAACGCACTGGGAGTGTGAATCCGTCGGAGCATATGAACGTGGTGGTCATGCCGACGAGACGGGAATATGCCGGAGCGGCCTTGCGTGCCGCGGCCAGCATGTCGATCTTGGCTTTGGTGATGTTCACGTCCCGCTCCCTGAAGTCATAAAAAGAGGGGCATCCGACCGAGATGCCCCTCCGAGACAACGGAACCGTCTTTTTACAGTCTTCTGCATGACTAGCCCTAAGAGGGGCGGGTTGTGGCATCGGCCGGTCTAGCCGTCTGGCCCTGCCAGTGGGCGGTGACGTCCTGCTCTCGCGGCGGCGCTCACGAATGCGCCGCAGACGCCTGCGACAGCCGATTCCATTGTCTCGAACCCGAAGCCCCGCCCCGCGGTCTAGGCAGGTCCGGGCGTTCAAGCTCACCATGAGCATACCACATGCTAGCCGTTCGTCGTGTGACTGTTCAACACTTGCCACACGTCCCATACGAGATAGACCGGCCCGTCGTCGCAGTGGGCGACCGGTGTGATTCGTCCGCGTTTGGCCCATTGCGTGATGGTGTTGCGTTTCACGTCGATGCCCCATGGAGCGAGGAGCCGACTGATTTCGGCCGGGGTACCCTGTGCACCGCCGACCGCGAGCCGCGCCATGCTGGAGCGATGCACGTCCTTGATCCGGGATTCCTTGCAGCACGAGCCGCAGGCTTTGTATCCGGATGCGAGTTCGAGCGGGTCGCAGCGCAGTTCCATTCCGCACTGGGGACACCAGCCGATCATTTTCGTGTCCGGCGGCGGGTTGAGTATCCGGTCCAGACGGATGGCGGCCTGATCGGTGAGCGCCATGATGGTTGGTGCGTCCGGGCGGGCGAGCAGGCGCGGCAGGTTGGCGATGATACCCGTGAGCAGGTCCTCGACGTCCATGTGGTTGCCGTAGTGCAGGCCGGCGGCGCGTGCCATGCTGATGGTGAGCGTGCGTATGTCCTGGGCGAGCTGCCATGCGCCGAGGTTGAGTGGGATGGGCGCGACGGAGCGCGTGCCGTGGCCTTGCGAGCGGGCCATGACGTTGGCCTTGCGTGCGGCGATCAGGCACAATGGCTGGTAGCTGTGCTTGATGGCTGTGAGGTTGTCGTGGAAATGCTGCTGGCTGGTGGATTGTGGCATGGCTCCCCGCTCCCGTCGACTATAGTTAGTGTTGGGTAAGGGCTTCCTGAGCCGGCGAGCGCGGGGAGCCGTTTTTTTTTTTGTTGCGTGTGGTTGTGTGTGGTTAGAATAGGGGTTCGATGAATTCGGGCCCGTATTTGGGGTCTGGTTTGGTGGGGTGTCCGGCTTTGATCACGTCGATGATTTCGGCTTGGGTGATCCCGTAGGGTTTGAGTGCGTGTGCGGTGTCGGTGACGCTGATGCCCTTGCGGTTCCAGTCGAGGATCATGTCGCGTAGTTTCGCGTTGATGCTCATTGTGTCCGCTCCTGGTCTGCGCCGTCGGCGTGTGCCCAGTCGCAGGTGATGGCGCCAGAGTTGCCGGTGATGCAGGGAACACGTCGTCCGTCGGGGAGTTTGACGTACGACCATGAATAGTCGTTGTCCATATTCCCCACAATGTAGGGATCCTCGTATGTGCCTTCCGTGCAGCCGGCGAGCGCACTAATGTAAAATCCGGCGCAAACTAATGTGATCATGCGTTTGACTAATGTAATTTGGTTCATTGTTCGTTCTCCGGGATGGGTTTGCCGAGGGTGAGGCTGAGCCAGCGCCAGAGGCGTTCGGCGTCGTCCCAGTCGAATTGGAATGGGTCGTCGGGGGTGAGGTTGAGTTTGAGTTCTGTGGGTTGGTTGTTGGTTGGGTGTGATTGGGTGATGAGTTCGGTTCGGCTGCTCATGATTTGCTCCGGTGTGGTTTCGGTGCCGTATTGGTACATGTATTTGGCTTGTTCGTCGATTCGTTGGTCGGTGATGGTTTGCCAGTTGTCGGCGTACCAGTCGGCGAGCGCGCGGCGTAGGTCGTTGTAGGTGAATGTTTTGGCGAGTTTATTCATTGTTGGGTTTTTCATATCGGTTGGGTTTGCCTTCTTGTGCATCTTTGTAGCCTTCGTAGTAGGAGTCGGCTTGATCGTCTGTGAGGTAGCTCATTAGTATGTCGCGCATGATTTCCCATGGGATGCGTTTGCCTTGTTCTCCTTCGCGTGTGTGGATTTCATCGATGTTGGGGTAGTAGTTGGCTTGTGGCCACCAGTACATGCATTCGAAGCAGTACAGGCCTTCGCCGTATTTGTCTCCCAGATCGATGAGGTTCAGGTCTGCGCCGTGGATGGAGCAGATAGGGTCTGGGTCGTAATGCACTCGGGGGATTTTCATTTGTTGCCTTTCAGGGTTTGGTAGATGTGTTGGTATTGGTGGGCGCCGTTGCAGATGAGGTTCCATCGGCGTATGGCGTGCAGGTAGTAGATTCCTTTGTAGGGTTCGAAGTCCCAGTCCAGACGGCATCGTTGACGGCAGTGCGTGCATTGGAAGATCAACTGCCAGTATGGGGAGGCGTAGGGTTCGGTCCTGTGTTCCCATCGTGCCGTGATTCTGCCGTGGCAGCGCGGGCATGAGCTGATCTTGCGGAATCGCATCACTGGTTTTCCTCCTGTTCGATGAGCTGGTCGAGATCGTAGAGCGCCGAGTCGAGGTCGCCGAGGGCGATACCTCGCCATACCCGGTATTCGGGACAGTCGACCACGGTCTCGGCTTGACCGATCAGCCGACTGAGCATGTCACGTTGCTGGCGTGTCCATGCGATTCGCTCACCCCGTTCGATGCAGCGGCACAGGTACCAGCGGGCCTTCTCCAAGTCCTCGACCGGACGTCCCTTGCTGTGGTAGCGCCAGAGGTACTTGATCGCGTTGCCCATACAAAAGCTCGTGTCCACAGTCAGGTCGATGCACTCCATGCCCGGATGCGAGCGCGTGTAGTGATCCGGACTGTTGATCGGATCATTCACCCAATGCTTGTTCATGCGATGTACCCCTCTTTCGCGATGCGCAGCAGATCCAGATACGCGGCGTAATCGGACCGGTCGCGTTTGATGCAGTCCTGAACGCGATGCGTGCCCGCATGGTCCTGATACGGATCCTCGTCAAGCGCGATATCGGCCATACGAAACGCGGTCAAATCGAGTTTCCGGTGGCTTAAATGCGCTCGCAGCCAGTTGGGTCCGAGCCACTCCTGGAATTGGTTGGTGAGGACGTCAAGGTCGAAGTCGACGTTCGTGCCTGCGGGATGCAGCGTGTATTTGCTGGCTTCGTCCTGGATCCATTCGTTGAGACTGGTGGCGATGACCGGGTAGCCGACGCCGCTCTGATGCGCCGAGCTGGCGACCATGTCCCATAAACCATTGTTCAGGTGCATGCGCAGCGCGGCGGGACTGATGTCGAACAGGTCGAGGCTGGTGGGACGGACGATGCTGACGAACTCGTCACCGTCCTGCACGCCGTCCATGCCCGTGACGACCATGCCGATCTCCAACAACTTCGACTCGTCGCGGTCAAGCCCGGTGGTTTCCACGTCGATCCACAACAGGCGATCCGGATTGACCGGCGGGGTGGGCGGATCCAACGACACAGTGGCGAGCGCTGCGGCGGTGGTGTCGGGTTTGGTGTGGGTGGTTTTCATTGGTTGTCCTTTCGGTAGGGTGTCCATGTGCCGTCGGGGTTGAGGAGGATCCACCCGTGGCGGTGGGTGAGGAGTGGGATGGTGGTGGGGTCGGCCCATGCGTGGACGAGCCAGCCGTGTTGGTAGGCGTGATCGGGGTGGGCGTGGATTTCGCCGTGGCATCCGGTCGTGCCGGATCCGCACAGGAGGATGAGGTTCGATGGCTGGTTGAGATCTGATCCGCCGTGGCTGCGCAGGCGTCGGTGGTGGATGCTGTAGCCGCTCCACGAGGCGTCCAGATCCCGGCCGCAGACTAGGCACCGGTAGGCGTCCCGGTGCAGGATCAGCCTGCGAGTATCGCTATCCGGGCCTTTCACGGTTGGCCCTCGGTCTTCACCGTGGGGCACTCGTAGACGGGTTGCGGCTTGTCGGCGTGCAGATCGTGCGTGATGGTCGCGCCGAGCAGCGTGCCCACGCTCAAACCGATCAGGAACACGCCGACCATGAGACGGCGGGTCATACGGTTTCCCCGTCCATGCTGGGAATGATCTCGACCTGATAGCCGCGCATGCCATCCTTGTGCTCGAGGGTGATCAATGCCTTGTCTCCGTCGTGCTCCAGTTCGTGTTCGATCGGATGCAGCATGAACGCCGACACCAGGGCGCTCACGTGCTGCGAGCGCAGGCCGTCGAGTTCGCGGTTGGCGTGCCAGAGTTGGTGGCCGAGCGTGGCCTGGACGATCGACACGCCGAGCATGAGCCCGTCGACCGCGATGGCGAGCCGGTTGGCGTCGAGCAGCAGGTTGGCGATCGTGAGCGAGACCCACAGGAGCGTGAGGGCGAGCCATGGCCATTCGTGTTTCAGCCAGCATTTCATGGTAAAAATCCTTTCGTTTCAACGGTTTTTAGGCGATGGTGGCGAGATCGTCGACGATGATGCCCTTCGCGGCGAGCTCGTCCGCGGTGCCGTAGGTGAGCCTGTTCACGATCTCGCCGGATTCAACGCCTTCGCTGATCATGCGGGCGACTTGAGGCACCCATTGCAGACGGGTCGCTTCGTCGGGATACCGGCGTTTGACCAGACGGCTTGACGTGAGCAACTTGCGCGCCCTGCGTTCAAAGTCCGACTGGCTGCCGGATTGGCCGGCGAGCGCGGGGGGTGTGGTGAGGTTGAGTTCTCGTGCCCGGTGGAGCCAGTTCGTGAACGCCGCGTCGGGGTTGGCTGGGGGTTTGCCGGTTTCGGCGATCTTGCCGAGGAATTTGGTTAGCTCCCAGTCGCAGTCGACGTGGTAGTCGGCGGCGAGTTTGCGGTGGCTGCTGGTGGGGGTGAACGCGGCGAGTGCTTGGAGTCGTGTGGTTGTGGTGTCCGTGGTTTGCGCGCGTACTCTCTCTTTGGATGTTCTTAATGATTGTTCTATGTATGTTTGGGTGTCATGGGTGCCACCCCGTTTCGTCACCGGTGCTACCCCGCGGGGTGTCACTGGTGCTACCCCGTCGTCGGTTTTTGACACCCCGCGGGGTGTCGTGGGTGCTACCCCGCGGGGTGTCGCTGATGACACCCCGTCGTCAGGGTGCGGGGTGTCATGGGTGACACCCCGTTTCTTGGCGCGTTCGGCCTGCTTGGCCTTGGCGCGGCGGCGAGTGTACTCGACCTGTTCGGCCTGGGCGAGGGTGATGTGGTACACGTAGGGGCTGCGGTCGGCGCCGTAGCGGGTCCCGTACTCCTCGTCGCGTTCCAGCAGGCCGTGCTTCTCGAGGTAGCGCAATGCGCGGATCACGGTGCTGGTGGAGCATTCGCATTCGTCGGCGAGCGTGCTCACCGACGGCCATGCCCGGTCGTTCTCGTCGGCGTAGTTGCACAGGTGTTCGAGAACCTGCTTGGCGCCGCGGTCGCCGACCTTGGTGCGCATGGCACGTCCCGTCAACAATGCGCTCATGGTGTCTCCTTGATCGGATTAATGTCGATGCCCGTGACCCGCGTGTTGTCCGCGAGGCTGGCGAGCATGGCCTGCAATGCCATCGGGCTGACCGACGGCGGACACTCCCGGGGATGCTGGTCGACCGTCTGGTAGGAGAAGCGGCCGGCGCCGGTGGGGGTGGTGTAGTTGATCGTGGTGCGGGTGATCATCGCGACTCCAGTTCGAGCGCGATCCTGCGCCCGTAGCCGGTGAGCCGCCACCGGTCCTCACTGGCCTGTTCTACGAGGCCGAGATCGTCGAGGATCGCGAGCGTGCGCAATCGGTTGCTGTTCTGGGTGATGACGTCCGCGACCAGGAGCCGTGACATGAGTCGGGTCTGCGCCGGGGTGAGGCGCACGTGCTTGCCGGTCTCCACTCGGATCCATGCCATCAGACCGCCTCCGGTTTGCGGGACACGAACACGCGGAACTTGTTCTTCGGGTTCTCGATAGCCTGCGCGTCGTAGCGGCCGGCCGGCTTCCACGAGCCGGAGTGGGCGCGGCGAATGTTCGACGCCCACTGGCTGGCGGCCTTGTACGAGTCGAACGTGAGATTGATCTCACGCCAGCGGCCGGGCTGTTCGTCGCACAAGGCCGCCAATGCGGCCCACTTGCCTGATAACCCTTGTCGTGCAGGTCCACCGGCAGCACGTTCCACCAGCCGTCTTCCGGATCCTCCGGTGTCACGGAAGCCTCGGCCGGCGCGTCCTGGGCGGCGACCTTCAACGCCTGATTCAGGCTGAGTTGCGGCTGGTCCTCCAACACGGTCACGGCCGGCGTGATCAGATCCTCGTACGTGCGCGCCATGTACAGGCGGGCCGCACGCCTGTCTCTCGTGTCGAGGTCCTGCCATGCGGCGTTGCACAGTTCCTCAAGCTCGCTGTTCTTCCTTCTCGACATCACTGCCCCCTTTTCCTAGAATTCCGGATCACTGTCGTGGTGCCCGCCGAAGTCGGCGGAACCGCCAAACGACTGGCCGCCGCCCCATGGATCCTCCGGGCCGCCGGCCGCCGTATCCACCTGCGGCGCCGACGGCGCCGCGGCCTGTTGTCCGTATGTGGCGCCGCCCGCGTACCCGTTGCGGGGTTTCGCCTGGGCGACGCGGGCCACGGCCGCGGTCGCGTAACGCAGGCTGGGGCCGATCTCGTCGACCTGCAGTTCCATCACGGTGCGGTTCGTACCGTCCTGCGCCTGATAGGAACGCTGCTGCAAACGGCCCTGGGCGATCACCCGATCGCCCTTCGACAGCGACCGAGTCACGTGATCCGCCAGGTCACGCCAAGCGGAACAGCGCATGAACAACGCGGCACTGTCCTCCCACTGGTTGGACTGTCGGTTCCACGTGCGCGGCGTAGACGCGATCGTGAACGACGCGACGTTCACGCCGCTGCCGATCGTGCGCAGTTCGGGATCCGCGGTCAGATTCCCGACGATCGTGAGCATGGTCTCGTTGGCCATAAATGTCTCCTTTGGGTTAGTTGCCGTACAGCACTTGATGACGGGTCTTGTTGCAGTCGTGCTCCCGCCAATGGATCACCGCACGAGGCGAGTAGATCAGGCGAGAACCAACGCGTCGAGGTCGGGGGCCCTTGTCCAAAGACGACCAGTTGTACAGTGTCTGCACCGCGATGCCGAGGAACGCAGCCGTTCGCTTGACGTCCCATCCGTCGTCGTTCTCGGGGATCAGGTCGTTCCCTGCCATATTTGTCTCCTTGTCGTGTCCGGCCCCGTTGCAGCGGAGCCGGTTCTGGTTGTGTTTTCCTTGTTGGCGAGCACCGAAGTGCTCTCGTGGACTGCGCCGGAATTGCACCGGCGTCCCGACGTTTGCCACGGTGACGAGTCCGTGATCTGCGTTCCGGGGGCGATCTTGCTCAGCCCGAGTTGACGCCGGAGACCGGCGTCGGGTTACCGTGCCTCGATCAGCGCGAGCAATCGCAATGGCACGTAGCCGCACGCTACGAGCCATGCGATCGTGTTGCCGATCGGATGCGCGCACCCCTCATGCGTCAACAGCCAGATGAGAGCCGTTGCGAGAATGAGTAGGAGCGTGAGGTACGGGTAACGATGCCGACCGCCGGCTGAACCTGTGGCGAGACCAACCGGGTCCACCCGATTGTTTTTCTTCACATCCGACGGGCGGCAAGACTGGTGGTAAACGGCGGTGATCATCGTTCCGCCTTCTTGTTGTTGGGAATGGGACTGGTGGCGGCGGAGAAGCTGCCGCCACCGTCTTCTCCTAGAATGTTGTCGAGCATCGTGTAAAGGGCGCGATGCCAGTTCAAAGGAGAAGTATCATGGTTGCCTCGCAGCGTGAGTTGCTGAAGAACGCGTTGAACAACATCGCCACGGGCACGAGCATCGCCGCTCGGATCCAGAAGAGCACGCAGGATCCTGAGATGCGGGAACTTGCCAAGGCCGTTCATTTCATCGGTTATGGGGCGCAGGAAACCGTTCTCGCCTTGACTGACAAGGGCCGTATTCAGGATCTCTAGGCAGAATCGCGCGGTCGCATCGAGCTGGCATAGCAGCGCTTCGCGGTTCATGGCCGTGTTCAGCCCGTCGTATTCCTCCGGTGTTATCACGTCGAGGAGCATGCGCGGGTTGAGCATGGCCTGCTCCAAATGGTGCAGGTCTCCGGTGCGAAGGCCTTCCTGCAGTGTGTACAGCAGGTCGGTGAGCTTGTCGTCCATGGTCATCGGAACGCCGTAGTCCATCATTTCGTCTCCTGGTCTGCGAGTTGTTTGGCGTGGCGGGCTTCGCGGATGGTGCTGGCGATATGCCGGTTGAGCGTTTGAATGTCACCCATGCTCATGTCCTCGACGTCGAACGTGGCGCCGTTGAGATGGAAGTGGAGCGCGAACCGGTACGGGTCGCCCGACCGGCCGGTCAGATGGTAGGTGGCCTCATATCCGTCGTTGCTCATTTCGGGATTGAACCGGCTCATTGTTTTGCCTCCGTGTTGTCGAGTGTTGTGATGACCTGCCATACTTCCGCGGGGTTGAGTGTGATGACGCTGTCGGTGATGCCGAGGTCGCCGAGACGCAGTTCCGCGCTCCCGTCCGGATAGGTCTTGACGGTCAACGGTCGGGCGGGATCGTCGCGGTTGATGAGTTTGAGTAGTCTCATCGTGCGCCTCCGTCGGTTAAGCTGTTCGGTATGGATTGGATTGCGGAGCATGGCGTCGAACTCGCCGGGTTCCTTTTCACGTTGGCCGTGACCGTCACCGGTTGGGTCGTGGAACATAAAGCGGCCAAGGCCCGCGACGACGAACGGCGTGAAGATATCAAGCTGTTGGAAAGCCAAGTGGATGCCTTGCGGGACCAAGCCGCCAGTCTGAGCGAGCAGACTCGGATGCGGCGCGCTGATTTCGACAAGACGCCGTTCAGCGAGGCCGAATGGGTGCGCGGAGCCGTCCGCCGTGTCACTGTCACTGGGGCGAGACGCGTGTATGTCGAGTCGGTCGAATGCATGAATCCGGACGTGTTGTTTCGATTGCGTACACCGTTGCCGGACTCGTTCGAACCGTCCGAGACGATTGAATATCTCATCAACGGGCCGTACCCGGTGGTGTTCTCGTGGCGTTGGGACGATAAGCCGGACATGCCGTTGAGGACTGTCCGCAGGGTCTCGTACAGGCCCGAACGGTGATCTGTCCGTGAGGCGAGCTTGTAGCCTTTCTCGATCCCGTTGATGTACAGCCATGCGTCGTCGAAACGGTATGGTCCTGAGCTGCCGTTTTCGGTGTTCACGTTGAAGTAACCAACCTGCGGGATACCATCGATGCGATAGTCGGACGGGGACACGGTCAGTCGCGGTCCTCCGTTGGCAAGGGCTGCCGCGCACAGCCACATGAGTCTCGCCAGCCCGTGATCCGACATGGTCTCCGGCATGCGCTTGTCCATGCCGGAGACGCCGTTGCCGAAGTCCACGCGTTCCAATGATTCCCCCGGAGTCCACTCACGAACGTCATCCTTGTTCATGCGCCTCATCGTGCGCCTCCATCAGCGAGCGCCGAAGCAGAAGACTTGACAGAAGACTCTTCGGCGAGCGCCATGAGTTCGCTCGGCTTGCGCTTGAGATAGAGTGCAGCGGCTACGAACTCGCTGAGCTTCATGTCTCCGCTAGCGAAACGGTCGGAGATTGTCTGTCGGCTAAGTCCGAGCGGTACTGTCAGCTCAGTGTTTGTAACTGCATCTGCGCCGGCGGCACGCTTCAGTTCCTTCACGCTGGCGACTGTGAGACGCTCGCCGTTCAACCTTGTGTCAAAATTTGTGGACATGGCTACTACTGTAAAAACTTTCGGTCAGTCTGTCAAATCTTTTGGTCGGCGTGTCGTCAAATTCGGACATTTACCATGTAGTCATGGCAAGAAAAGCAAGAGCATGGACAGCCGTCGACACGGAAGCGGTGCGGCATATTCTGAGACTTCGAGATGCCGACGTTCGACACTTGTCACTAAGAGCGATAGGTACGGCGACCGGTATCAGTCATGGGCGCATAGGCGATCTGTTCAACTTCGCAAATGGCGCACCATCCCTTAACGAGTTCGTGTCGTTATGTCTTCTGTTCAATCGCCGGCCATCACAAGTCATGGAAGAAGTCATGCGAACGGTGGAATCAGCCGACGGATCAGAATTGGCAGCGCTTTCTTCTGGCAGCGCCTCCGATGACGACGCCGTCAGCGAGCGCTCGCCGGATTCTGATGAGGAGGTTGCGAAGCGTGCGCTCGGTCGTCTCATGGACTTGGCCGCGAAGCACGGTGATACCGAAGCCGAGCAGGAAGCATACGAGGAACTGCCGTGATTGATGTCAGCGCTACGGCTGGGCGTATGGCTCGGGTAGTGGTTACCGACCAGTTGTCTGCCGGCTGGCAGGGCGCATACGATGCGGAGGAGAACGTGATCCTGATGGCGGATGATCTGACTCCGATTCAGTATGCGTGCGTTCTGGCGCACGAGATGAGCCATGCCAAGCATCACGACAGAGGCTGTCGAGCGGACCGGTGGACTGAGCGGAGAGCCGACATCGAAGCGGCGCGCATGCTCATCATCCTGGATGACTACAAGCGGGCCGAGCAGGTCTGCGACGACGTGACATGGATTGCCCATGAGCTTGAGGTCATGCCGTGGGTTGTGATCGCTTTCCGGGAATACCTCCATGACAGGGGATTGTGATTATGGGTTTGCTGTCTTGGTTGAAGAGCTTGTTTGGCGGTACTCGGGATCAGTCCCTCACGAGTGACTCACGATCTCTCGACAAGATTGATCCGACCGCCTATGCGATGCTGCAAGATTTCCGATCGAAGGCATTCTCGGCTGATGCCGTGGTAATTGACACGGAGACAACCGGTACGGGATCTGACCTGCAAATCGTGGAAATCGGAGCCATCCTACTCCATGGAGGCAACGCGTTTTACGAGTATGAGCAGCTCATAAACCCCAATAATCGATTGTCGGAATTCACAAAAGAGCTCACTGGAATTACGGAGGATGATCTCGTCGTCCAACCCAATGCGCGACAGATCATACCTTCCTTGGTAAATGCGATGCGACCGCTTACCGTCATCGGTCACAATGTCGCATACGACATCGCCGCGATCAATCAGGAACTTGACCGGGCGAACCGCCCTCGATTCGAATCCATCAGCATCACCGATACGATGCTGCTGGGCCGTAGAATGTTTCCCGATGCGCCATCAATGAGCTTGGTGGAGCTTTCGAGGTTGCTCGACGTTGCGGACTCGGAAGAACATCGAGCTTTAACGGACGCCAAGCAGACGCTGGAATGCTGGCAGTTACTGTCCAGCATGATCAAGCCCGCGAAGATATCCCGGCGTGAACGGCAGGAACTGGACCGTCGTGCCATCGAGGAGAGACGACGCAGAGACCATCTGTTTTTCATGAGCCAATATCTTGAAGAACGCGACATCACGCCCGTCAACGAGCAGCCGGTGGGAATCGTCATCAAAACGTTTGAATGCGGTGTCGCCGTTTCCGGATGCCGTGATCATCAGGATATTCTGCGTAAATACGGATACGACGCATGGCTGTGGGTCTTCGTCCTCGAAGACCTGATCAGAAAAGGCATGTATGTCGGATACCCGACATATTGGGTATACCTTGACGGCGAAGAAATCGGACACATCACCAAGAAACAGATGGAACGCCATTATGGGCAAGTGCCGGCGGAAGGCGCAGTCATGATCGCCCATATTCCAAACCAAGAGAAAGACAAGCGGGCCGGTATGTGGCGGCTCCGCCTGCAAATGCCGTTTGACCATGATCCGGCTGATCTTCCTATGCAGGTCCCTAAGCCATCCAGAAGCATACAATCCCGACCCCCACCGGAACCTGAGCCGATCGACTTACCTCGAGAAGCAACCCGGCAAGCATCCGGGAAAGCGAGAGACATCACGTTCATCAACAAGAAGCCCCATACGAAGGTCCTCTCGCCGATTGGCAGAGTCGTGATCATTGACGTGGTACATGAGGCCGACGTCATCTTTTCGGAGTTGACAGGCAGCGTCCACGCTTGGGTGATGGTCAAGCCTGTAGATGATCAACTCGTTGTCCGATTGAAGGGACAGATCATAGGGACTGTTGATCTTCCTGCTGACCTAACTCCGTATGGGAACGAGGCCCGAGTCACTGCGGCAGTGATCAGCAAAGATGATGGGGGAATAACCATATCGGTTGAACTGCCGTAAATACTAAAATGCCCCGCACCGGCGTAACGCCGAGTGCGGGGCTGACTCCGGGATGAGTGCTGCAACATTCATCCCGGCACATGAGAAACACCACCCAACAAGGAAAACGAAAGGAGGAGTTCCACCCATCATCATACCGCGAGCGCGGCCGTGGGATGGGCGGAGCATACCCGGAATGGCGAACATCACGAAATACCAGACCGCCAACGGCATCCGTTACCGTGTGCGTTACAGGAAGCCCGACGGCACCCAAACTGACAAGCGGGGTTTCAAACGCAAGATCGACGCGGAGACGTGGGCGGCGAAGCAGGTTACCGTCGCCAAGGCCGAGGGAACGTTCATCGACCCGACGGCGGGCAAGGCCACGGTCGGCGATCTCGCCGAAGCGTGGCTGGCGAAGAAGCGGCTTGGTACGAAGCCCAGTTATTACGATGATCTGGAAGGCGCGTGGCGCAAGTACGTGGCTCCCACGTGGCAGTACGTGCCGGTGTCTGCCGTGACGCGTGAGGACGCGCAGCAGTGGGTGGCCCAGATCAGCCGGGGCAAGACCGTCAAGGACGAGCGGGGGAGAGACGTTGTCCTGGTAAAGCCGAAGAGCGCGAGCGTGGTCATCCGGGCGCACGGCGTCTTGGCTGGGATCCTCGACGACGCCGTCACGGATCGGCGGATCCCCGTCAATCCTGTGCGTGGCGTGGAACTGCCGCGCAAAACTAAGTCGAAGCACACGTATTTGACCGCCGTGCAGCTCGACCGGCTAGCAAACGCGTGCGGGGGACAACGGCGCACGCTCGTGCTCACGCTGGGCTTGTGTGGCATGCGATGGGGAGAATGCGTCGGCCTGACCGTCAGCGACATCGATTTCACGCGACGACGCATCAGCATCAGTCGGAGCGCCACACAGATCAACCGGCGTATCGTCGTCGGCACGCCGAAAACGCATGAGATACGCACCATCATGTACCCCAAGCAGCTCGACATGCTCTTGCGAGCGCAGTGCGCCGGTAAAACCGGGGGCGAGCTGGTGTTTCAGGATTCGTCGACCGTGGACGGGTATGTGCATCAGCCGCACAGTCCGAAGGCGGACGGGTCGAATTGGTTTGCGCGTGCCTGTGATATGGCGGGCGTGCCGAGGATGACGGTGCATGATCTACGGCATACGGCCGCGTCGTTGATGGTGCGCAGCGGTGCGAACGTGAAGGCTGTGCAGCGTCAGCTTGGTCATGCGTCGGCGGCGATGACGTTGGACGTGTACGCCGACCTGTTCGACGATGATCTGGACGCGCTCAGCAGTGAGCTGTCGAACATGCTGCTTCAGGAAAATGTGGGCAAAATGTGGGCAAACGAGATGTTGGAGGTGGCGTGATCTAAGCGGCAGTAGGGCTGTCGGGCGTAAGTGTCGCGGGTTCAAATCCCGCTGAGCCGACAGGGATGGCGGAATTCCAATGGTTTTGAGACCATGGGATTCCGCCTTTTGTTGTTATCGGGTACTGATCGGGTACATTGCTGAACGATCGTTTCCTCATCGCAGAGATGCGACGACTCCGGTATCTGATAAGTCGAACCTATGGGAATTCTGGCGTTCACGGGAGTGCCGATGGTTACTCGATGAATACTCGGTGTGCTGACTCGTATGGGCCAAGACTATGGGTGGGCAGAAGGACTGTGGCAAGTCGAAACCTACGCCGGCATTTGGTGACGGCACGCCGAAATGACATAATCCGGAACTGGCCAGCTGGACGCGCGGGATCTGCTCGCATATCTCAACCGACCGCATGTGTCATTGCCGAGATAGGCGAGTCACGTGCCGTACGTCCGAGAGGAATGATCTTAGTCGCTTTTCCCGTTTACGGTTGTCGCAGAATCGGCATTCCCAGTACGACAGCACTATCCATCCTTCATCTGCGAGCTCTTGCCGTCCCCGCAACGCTTCCTTCCATTGGATCGCATGCTCGTTTTGCCATATGCGCAGCGTCTCGGGAGGAAGTGCCTTCCTTTTGCATTCCGAACGGTCGTGCCACAGGCATGGGTCCACAAATATCATGAGCCGATATTTCGGCAACACGATGTCCGGCGGACCTGGATAGCGATCATCGTACTTACGGAACCGGAATCCGTTGCGAAACAGGCACGACCTCAACTGAGACAGCAGCGGTTCCATATACGAGGATTTCTCGGCCGTCGTCACGTTTTGGGAACCGGCGACCTGCAATGCGTAGAACATGCCCAGATCCTGTTCGTCCGAACTGTATTTGAAGGATATCCTGACGTCCGGGGCCACGATTCTCGCGATCGTGCGTACCGTCTCTTTCGCTTTCTCTAGGGATTGTGATGTGCCGTGTGCGTCCAGCTCGGGAATCGTATACATCCATTCATCTTGGATGTTCTCGATGAATGCGGTGACTCCCTTGAGCTTGGCCGGTTCAGGCGCGGGTGTCACTGTATGCTGTTGTTTTCGGATCTCCCGATTATTGCGGGGGCCTTTTGACGTCAGATGGTATCCGTGACATTGAGGACACAAGTAATAGCGGCATTCCTCTTTGGCGGAGACGGCGCCGCGACGTGCACGGCGTGTCGATGCCAGCGCAATTTTGGCGTCCAGTTCGGTGCTGTATCGAATCTTGCCGCACGATCTGGTCGTCTCCTGATGATCTATATACTTCCACTTCTGCCGTCGCATCTGAAATATGCGAGCTTTCTGCTTCGGCGTTTTCAGTCCCATGGCGCCTCCCGGCAACGGCGAATGCGGATGATCTCCCATTGTCCCACAGCCGATACAAACCTTCAACGGGAGGGGAAACGAACTTGACTGTATTTCGTACACATGCAGGTTTGTGAAATCTCACTGTGCATCATCTTTTCTGCAGGATGGACCGTATGCCGCCAATATCTCGAACGGATTTAGCAACAGATGCACTGTCTGCCTCTCATATCGGCATTCACTGGCTGTGATGCACCACATCGCAGCAAGTCGGATATCAATCAAACAATGATGGAAACCAGCAGCACCAGCTCAATCGCGGGGGAGACGGACCGCTTGACGGCCGCATGACGCTTGTCGGGACTGCCGGCAAACAGCACACCACGGCAGCGAGCGCCATCGACAAGGTGCCGGCAGACATCACCGTCAAACCTACGACAGATCGTCCGCTCAGCGCAATTAACGCGCCCAATAGGGCCATGATGCCGAGGAACAGATTGTAGATGCCCTGTTATAAGCCATTTCTTTTGTGTTGACTCGGCTTCTCGAACTGAACGGATGATGATTTCCATGGTCTTCGGTTCGGTCCACCGTAACGATTCGAGCATGAAGATCAACACGTGAAGCAGCCCGGCAAGAATGGCGAATGTGCAGGATGCAATGAGCATGCGCACTTCCTTTCATGTGGAAATACGGGACGCATACGGGGTAGCAAGTTCACGTCCATCCTTGCCACCAATCTGGAAGACATTGCACTATCCCGACTGTCACGAAAGGTGCTCGCACACATCATGGCCGATTACAAGGGCATTCCGCTGGTTTCGATTCCCGAGTTCGTGCGTGCGGCGGCCGAGTGTGAAATGATGGTGGTGGACACCGAAACCACCGGTTTGCATGCGGGCGCGAGGGTGATCGAGATCGGTGCGCTGTTGGTGCGCAACGGCGAACCGTGGATGGTGTGCGACGAACTGTTGGATCCGGGCTGTGACCTGCCGGCTGGCATCACCGTGCTCACCGGCATCAAGGAATCGGATCTGCAGGGAAAACCGGACTCGGAAGACATGTGCCGCCTGTTTTGCGAAGCTGTCACTCCGGATATTCTCGTTGTCGGGCATAACATTCGGTTTGATTTGCGCATGCTCGGCGGCGCGCATCATCCGATGCTCCAATACGCGGCCATGAGCGAGGATACGCTGGATTTGGCAAAGACGCTGCTGCCGAACGCGCCGTCGCATTCGTTGCAGGCCGTGATGCGGCTGCTTGGCTTTGATGAGATCGAAGAGCATCGCGCGTTGTCGGATGCATGGTGGACGTGGCGTTGCTGGGATCGGCTGACTGATGTGCAGCAGCCGATCGTGTTGAGTCCGCGTGAGGTTGGTCTGGAGCGCATACGGCTTGGCGAGGATCGCAAGCGCAAGGCGGCCGGGTTGCTCACGGGCCGCCGGATGGACGACCGTGGACTTGAACCGGTCAACGACAAGCCATCGCTTGATTTGCCGGTGCTGGAGACGTACGAGTGCGGCGTGAATGTCAGCCATGTGGAACATTGCGAGCTGCTTGCCGGCTATGGTTACGATGCGTGGGTGTGGGTACGCGTTGAACGCGGCGTGAAGGAGACTGGTCCGTTGGCGGGCACGCCAACGTATTGGACGTGGCTTGACGGCGTGCGTATCGGCGACATCACGCCGTTGCAGATGGCGCGTCATTGCGGCCAAGTGCCGGGCGGCAACGCGATTTTGATCGCGCATGTGCCTAACAGACAGGCGGATAAGGATCGTGGCGTTCATAATCTGCGTATTCAGTTGCCCGCGCCGCATGAGGAACGAGATCCGGAGGAATTCTGAGAGTGATCGTGGCCGGTCCTTCGTGCGCATGGTGTTGCAGATGGCGGGATGCCGCCGAATTTAGTCGCCGTTGTATTCCGTTTCGTCGTTTGGACTTGCATTTCGCCGGGATCTTGGGAGATGCTCTGGGGAGTCATATATGTGTGAGCTGATCTACCAGAATATGCATGATGCCGGTCTTCTCGCGGGAGAAAACCGGCATCATATCATCCTGCGTCCGCGTACCATCCGGCGCTGTCGTCCAAATGCCCGGTGCCGTGATCGTTACGATCGTCGTGACCGACGTTGGTTGAGACCGGAGTGTTGAGCAGATAGGTTTCCGCGAAGTCGAGCGGGGTCGTCACCATGATGTTCCTTTCAGTTACGTTTGCGGGCCCAAGACAACGGCATTCCCCTTGCCGTTGGATCAATGCTGACACGGAATGTTCCGCATCGCAATGGGTCGGTTAGAGGTGTTAACTCTACCCGGTTAACGGTTCGGGCTATAACGTTCGAGGCTGTTCTGCACCGGATCCAAACAAGATTCGCCGGAAGCATATTCCGGCGAATGTGAAGGATGGTTTGCATGACGAGAGGCTGCTGGAAGATGCACTGTTGCGTTGTGCCGGCAGACGGTTGATGTTGTAACGCGGCTGCGTGATTGTCCAAGTGCTATTGGTGCGCGATGATGCGTTACGTGTGTTGGCAATGAACGGTGACTGGTGGTGGTCTTTGCGATGGGGATTGCGGTGATATGTCGTCTATTGGTTGTGTGTTGTTCATCTGGGTGTTGTTTTTGGGGTTTAGGATGGTTGTAGACGTGGTTTGGTGCGTTTGCGACACGCCGAGGGAGTCGTGTGTTTTCAGTGGTTTTGGGGTGTTGTTGTGTTTGTTGGTTTGCGTGGTTGTGGGTTGTCGTGTATGTTTATCTCTTGCTGCCGGTCAGCGAGTGGTTCTCTTCTTTGGGGTTGCGGACTGATCGTGTGGTGGTGGTTTGAGAACTCAAGAGCGTGTTTGTACTACTTTTAGAGTCAATGTTTTGATGCCAGTTTGTTGTCCGCC
>NZ_JGYN01000019.1 GCF_000741165.1 Bifidobacterium biavatii DSM 23969
GCGGGCGCGGGCGAGAACCGCGAGCACGAGGTGCTGGACGCGCTGGTCTCCGAGCAGCTGACCGCACGTGCCGAGGCCCGCAAGGCCCGCGACTTCGCCAAAGCCGACGCGATCCGCGACGCGCTGGGCGCCGCGGGCATCGCCATCGAGGACGGCCCGCAGGGCAGCACCTGGAGCCTCAAGTAAGCGATCCTGTCCTTGGCTCCCCTTGTCAGGGGAGCTGTCATGCGCAGCATGACTGAGGGGTAGTCAGAAGCTTCGGAACGTTCCGTTGCCGTGACACCCCTCAGTCAACTTTGCCGACAGCGTTCTCATCCAAAGGAGCCAAGGCCGGATCCGCCAGTCTCAGTCGAACACGAAGTCGACGTCGACGATGTGCAGCCGGTGCCTGAGCTCACGTTCGAGCGAACGCTTGCATTCGACCAGATCAGCCACGTCGATCGTCTCGCCAATGCCGGAAAGGTACACGTCGACTGTGTAGTTCATGCCGGTTTTGAAGATCAGCGTCTGCTCGTATTCGGTGTTGGCCGGCAGGTGGCGCTGCGCAGTGGTTTCGACGAACGCGTTCGTCTCGTCGTCGTCGTGCACGCCGCCGACCAACTCAATGAACGCATCGCGCAGCACGCCGAACGGCTCCTTGATCGTGCAAGCGACGAGCCCGACGGTGATGAAGAAGTCACCGGTGAAGTGCAGGAAGTCGAACGGACCGCTGGTCGGCAGGAACATAAGCACGACGGCGACCATGCCGATGCCGAACGACATCGCGCCGTCGACGAGCGTGCTCTTGCACTCGGCCGTGAGCATCGTGCTCGAATTGCGGATCGCGCGGTTTTCGCGGCGATAGTAGACGTACAGGCTGAAGCAGACGATGACGGTGAGGATCTCGTAGATGACGACCGGACCGGTTTCGATGCGCTCGCCCTGGCCAAGGACGAAGTAGTCGTAGGCAACCTGCGAAACGTCGAGCAGTGAGTACAGCAGCAGGGACAGCGTGAAAATGGCCTTACAGATCGCGTAGATCGGCTCGAGCGCGAACAGGCCGTTGGGGAAGCGTTCGGTGGTGCGCACGGTGCGCGAGGACAGGTAGACCGCGACGATGCCGGACAGCACGGAGATCGCAGTGAAGGAGAAATCGAGGAACATGGCCTTGAGGCCGGTCATGAAGAACACGGCCATGCCGGCCGCGACTTGCAGCGCGTTGACGACGATGCCAACGATCAGGGCTTTGCGTTCTATTCTTTTTTGTGGCATAGGGCGGGCCTTCCATATTGCACGGCATGTCTGCGTTGGCCCGCTACTTCACTGGCCAGCTTGCCGGAACGTCGCGAACGTCGCGGTTCCAGCCGTTCGGCTCGATTCGCGAGGGCGCACGGCAGTCTGCGTATAGGTGGTGTCCGAGGGAATTCAAAACAGCATAGGCATTCCAAATATCCACGGATTGATTGCCCTTCTATGGTAGCGAAAGGGTTCGATTCGGCGTTGCGTTCCAGGCGAAATCGTCCGATCGACGGACGGGCGGCGCGTGTCCGGTTTTCAGCGACCGCACGGACGCCCCGTTTTCCCCCGCCACGGCTAGACTGGTGCGCATTATGGCAGCATTTAGTTCTCTTACAGACCGTCTCTCGAATGCGTTCAAGCATCTGAAGAGCAAGGGCAAGCTTTCCGAGGCTGATATCGACGGCACGATCCGCGAGATCCGCCGCGCGCTGCTCGACGCCGACGTGGCGCTCGAAGTGGTGCGTTCCTTCACCGCACGCGTGCGCGAGCGCGCGCTGGGCACCGAAGTGTCCGAAGCGCTCAATCCGGCGCAGCAGGTCGTCAAGATCGTCAACGACGAGCTGACCGACATTCTTGGCGCGGGCGTCGATCGCCCGCTGAACTTCGCGAAGAACCCGCCGACGATCATCATGCTCGCCGGTTTGCAGGGCGCCGGCAAGACCACGCTCGCCGGCAAGCTCGGCTACTGGCTCAAGGACGCCGGTCATACGCCGCTTCTGGTCGCGGCCGACCTGCAGCGTCCGAACGCGGTGACGCAGCTGCAGGTGGTCGGCGAGCGCGCCGGCGTGCCGGTGTACGCGCCGGAGAAGGGCGTGCAGTCGGACGGCGGCGACGCGGTGTCGGCGCCGGGACAGACGACCGGCGACCCGGTGAAGGTCGCGCGCGATTCGATCGAATTCGCGAAGCAGAAGCTGTACGACACGGTGATCATCGATACCGCCGGCCGTCTCGGCGTGGACGAGGAGCTCATGAAGCAGGCGCGCGATATTCGCGACGCCGTGCAACCGAACGAGATCCTGTTCGTGATCGACGCGATGATCGGCCAGGATGCGGTCAAGACCGCGCAGGCGTTCGACGAAGGCGTGGATTTCACCGGCGTGGTACTCTCCAAGCTCGACGGCGACGCGCGTGGCGGCGCGGCCCTGTCGGTCGCGAGCGTGACCGGCAAGCCGATCCTGTTCGCTTCGAACGGCGAGGGTTTGAAGGACTTCGAGGTCTTCCACCCGGACCGTATGGCGTCGCGCATTCTCGACATGGGCGATATTCTGACGCTCATCGAGCAGGCGCAGAAGCAGTTCGACGAGGATAAGGCGCGCGAGGCCGCGGCCAAGATGGCCGAGGGCGAGTTCGGTCTGGACGATTTCCTCGAGCAGCTGCAGCAGGTGCGCAAGCTCGGTTCGATGAAGTCGCTGCTCGGCATGCTTCCGGGCATGGCCGCGCATCGCAAGGAGCTGGAGCAGTTCGACGAGCGCGAGATCGACCGCACGGAGGCGATCATCCGTTCGATGACGCCCGAGGAGCGTCGCAATCCGAAGATCATCGACGGTTCGCGCCGCGCGCGCATCGCGTATGGTTCCGGCAACACGGTGTCGGCCGTGAACGCGCTGCTGCAGCGTTTCGATCAGGCCGCGAAGATGATGAAGCGCATGAGCAACAGCGTCGGCGGCGGCATTCCGGGCTTCGGCGGTCCGGGCGCGAAGAAGAACGCCAAGAAGGGCAAGAAGAAGGGCGGTTCCAAGTCCGGCAACCCGATGAAGCGCGAGGCCGAAGAGCGCGCGCTGCGCGACAAGCTCGCCGGCAAGTCCGGCTCCGGCTCGGGCAAGTCGGGCGGCTCCGCGTTCGCCAAGAAGCCGCAGAACCCGGCCCTGCCCGCCGGCCTGCAGCAGGCCCTCGAAGCCAACGGCGGCGAACTCCCGCCGAACTTCGGCGGCGGCCTATCCGGCCTGCTCGGATGACGCCCTATCGATTGGACTGACAGCGGATTCCTGCATCCACCCCAATCGTGTCCGCATATGACAAAGGGACCCTCTTGTCGGATATGACTTCCGGCAAGGAGGTCCCTTTGTCATATGACCGTCGCTCTCTTCTCTTACAGCAAGTAGTGCCATCTTCACCACGATCTTAGGCGAACGCCGGCGAATGCCGGCATCGGTCGGGACTGCCCGATGAAAAAAGGCGTACCATCACAGGCGTGCAAGGGAACGTCAAAAAATCAGTAATGGCTATACCTTCAATAGTTCATGCAGCCGCAACCGCAATACGCGACGAGCTGTCCATTGATCGCACGGACCTGAAACCGGTGGAGCCGGATCGGCTGATTCCTGCGCGTTTGACAATCATTCCGCTGATCGTCGTCATCGTCGCGTGCGGGTTGGGCGACGGCATCATCGAGGCCGTACGGTACTTCCTGACGTACACGCCGGATACCGCATCATCATCGGTGGTCATCGGATTGGACGACGAACTCGACTACGCATTCACCGTCGTTCCGCCTATCATCTTCGGCATTCTCGCCTGCATCGCAATGCGGCTGCTGCGTTTGCCCGCACCGAACTGCCCACATCGTCGCATAAGCGTGCGTACCGGCGTTTTGGCGTTCTTCGTCGCGCTCATTCCGCTGGTGCTCAACAACTGGCTGCTTCAATTCGCCATCACGGTACTGCATTTTCGGTTTTTCACCGGCACGCCGCTTTCCCTCCTCAGCCCTTTCGCGGAAGGCACGATGATGGTCGCCTACGCGGCCGCTGGACTGGAGGAGGAGCCGATAGCGCTTGGACTCGTGGCTGTGGGACTGCGGCGTTGCAAGGTGTCGTGGCCGGCGATCGCAGCCGTGGCCGTGCTGCTGCGTCTGAGCTATCACCTGTATTACGGACCGGCCATCGTGTCATGGGCGCTATGGCCGCTGCTGTACGTGATGCTGTACCGGCGCATCGGTTCGATCGTGCCGATGATTCTCGCGCACGGCGTCAATGATTTGGCCATCGCCCTCGATACTTGGTGGCAGTCCCATATGGTGATCGCGCACCTCAGTGACCGCGTGGTACCGGCGATGGCGTGGGTCGGCGTGGCGATCGTGGTGGTTGTGATTGTGCGAAGAACCGTGCTTGGGATGCGCGCTGTCCGCGCGGCCAAGGCATAATCAAGGATTGTGATTGTTGTTGTTCTGAGCATGGTGTTGCTGATACTTGCGGCGTGGATCGCGCTGGGCGCGCTGCCAGCCGGCGCGGACGCGCATATGCCGCTGCCGTACATGATCGCGCTGATTCCGCTGATGTGGGTGCCGTCGCTGGCGATCGCGGTCGCGGCGATCGTGATGCGCGAATGGGGACTGCTGTGCCTGGCAGTCGCGGTCGCGCTGTCCTCGCAGATGCGCGAGGTCGGCTACTGGTCGCACTGGTCGCCGTCGCGCGACCTGCTCGGACTGTTCGCCAGGTCGGGCGCCAGCAACGGCAACGCGCGCAACGGCGCAGCGGCGAAGGAAAAGCCGGCGCACGGCCAGCGCAGCACCGAGGAGCTCCTCGCGGACATCCGCGAGGCCCGGCGCGAAACCGAGATCAACGCGAGTGAAACCGCGTCGGACGTGCTCGCCCAGCGCACGTCGTCGTCCGCGTCGTTCACCGTAATGACGCTCAACTGCCGGTACGGGCGAGCCAACGCGAAGGACATCGTCGCCACGGTGCTCAGCCGCAACATCACCGTGCTCGCACTGCAGGAGCTCACCGCCGATCTCGTACGCGAACTCGACGACAACGGGCTCGACATGCTCATGTCGTACCATCAGCTCGGCGAGGACAAGGAAACCGACAACGGCGGCTTCAACGGCATCTGGATCCGCGTCGACCCGAAGTCGGCCGAACGGTCGGCCGTGCCGATTCCGGCCGCCGACGTGCCGTCCGTCACGCTGCAAGTCGACCCGATGCGCGACATCACGTTCGCGTCCGCCCATCCCAAGTCGCCGATGCGCGGCTGCCGCGACTGGTCGGCCGGCATCCGCGGGCTCGGCAGGCTGGCGGACACGGCGAAGCGCACCGATCACGACATCGCCGTCATTCTCGGCGACCTCAACTCGAGTCCGGACCATCCGAGCTTCCGTGCGCTGCTCAGGTCGGGCTTCACGGACGCGAACCTGAGTCTGGGCGAAGGCCGTCGCGCCACATTCCCGAGCTGGATCCCGTGGCCGCGCATCGTGCTCGACCATGCGCTGGCAACCAAGGGCGCGCGGTTCACGGGCGTCGAATCGTTCCCGATCGAGGGCACGGACCATCTCGCGCTCGTGGCGACGGTGGCACTCGACTGAAAGCCCGACCAAGCCCCGCCCAGCGTGTCGCGAGTTCCACCCCCATGCGCTATAATGGCCCGGTTATTCGCGACATACGGTACCCTCTACTCCCGAATGTCGAGAGGAACACGTGGGCTCGGTGAGCTGTGCCCCACACTGCAAACCGAAACCACACCCCTAGTAATACAAGGAGAGCCATTTTGGCAACCAAGATTCGTCTGAAGCGTCTGGGCAAGAAGTTCTACGCGTACTATCGCGTGGTCATCATGGATTCGCGCACCAAGCGCGACGGCCGTGCCATCGAGGAGATCGGCACCTACAACCCGAACACCCAGCCTTCGACCATCCAGATCGACTCCGAGCGCGTTCAGTACTGGCTCGGCGTCGGCGCCCAGCCGACCGAGCAGGTTCTCAAGCTGCTCAAGATCACCGGCGATTGGCAGAAGTTCAAGGGCCTCAAGGGCGCCGAAGGCACCCTGAAGACCGTTGAGGCCGGCCCGGATGCCGCCGCCCGCGTCGCGGCCGTCGAGAACGAGGCCCAGAAGCTCAAGGCCGCCAAGTCCGAAGCCGAGGCGAAGGCCAAGGCTGAGGCCGAAGCCGCCGCCGCTGAGGCCCCGGCCGAGGAAGCCGCCGAGGAAGCGCAGGCTGAGTGATCATGCTCGCACAGGCTGTGGAACACCTCATCAAGAACATCGTTGACTTTCCCGACGATGTTTCGGTCAAGTCCCACGAGAATCCGCGTGGCGAACTCATTCGCGTGCGCGTGAATCCCGAGGACATCGGCCGCGTGATCGGCCGCAACGGCCGCACGGCGAACGCGATCCGCACCGTGGTGCAGGCCCTGGCCGACCACAAGGTGCGCGTCGACATCATGGACGTGCGCAGGTGAACCCCAACGTGGTGCGAGAATCATTCTCAGACGACCCTCAGCAGCTCGAACTGCTGAGGGTCTGTCGTATCGGCCGCGCTCAGGGGCTCAAGGGCGAAGTCACCGTCCAGAGTTTCACGGACGAACCGGAATACCGGTTCGCTCCCGGTTCCGTGCTGTACACGCGCGACGGCTCTGAAGAGTACGTCGTGGAGCGTTCGCGCACGTTCAAGAACCGTTGGATCGTCAAGTTCGAGGGCATCGACGACCGCGACGCCTCCGAGGCTGCGAACGGTCTCGAACTGTACGGCGAGGCGGACGACCCGGAGGACATGCTCGAAGAGGACGCCTGGTATCCGAAGGATCTGATCGGACTGGAGGTCCGACTGGCCGAGAACAACGGGCTGGGACTTCCAGCAGGGCAGGTCGTCGGCAAGGTCGTGGACGTACTCGACGGCTTCCAGTCGCTGCTCAAGGTGCGGCTCGCGAATCCGGTGCGCGACGCCCAGACCGGCGAAGTGGTCGAGAATTCGGCGCTGGTGCCGTTCGTCGACGAGCTGGTGCCGGACATCGATCTTGACGAGCGGTATCTGACCATCGACCCGCCGGGCGGGCTCATTCCCGGACTGAAGTACTGACCGGCTCCTGTACCGAACGGTCATACTGATCGGTCATACCGGTCACACGGCCGGCGTCGGATTGCGTTCATCATCGAGCGCGTCGACGCCGGCCGTTTTCGTCTCTGCCGAGCAGTGAAAGCAAACCCGCAGGAAAGCGCTTGCACGAGTATCATCGACTTCCGATACGACGCGACGCGGGGTGCGGGGGTGCAACGGTGAGGCTCATATTCCATTACGTCCGGCAGCACTGGGCCATGGCGCTCACAGCCGCCGGATTCCTGCTGGTCGAGACGATCGGCGACCTGCTGCAGCCGACGCTGATGTCGATGATCGTCGACCGTGGCGTGGTGCGCCGCGACGTCGGCACGGTGCTGCGCTGGGGCATGGTCATGCTCGCCGTCGCCGCGGTCGGCGCGAGCGCGGCCGCCATGCGCAACATCTACGCGTCGCGCGCGTCCCAGCTCATCGGCCGCGACATCCGCTCCGACACGTACCGCAAGGTCATGTCGCTCGGCTTCGACGACATCGACCGGCTCCAGCCGAGCGCGATCATCACGCGCATCACCAACGACGTGGTGCAGATCCAGAACTTCGCGCAGGGGCTCATGCGCATCATGCTCAAGGCGCCCATCACCTGCGTGGGCGCGATCACGCTCATCATCCTGCAGATTCCCGAACAGACGCCCACCGTGGCGGTGATCCTCACAATCGCGGCCGTGTTGATCTGGGCGAACATGCACGTGAGTTTCCCGCGGTTCCTCGCCGTGCAGCGCGCGCTCGACCGGCTCGGCGTCGTCAGCCGCGAATTCCTGCGTTCGATCCGCGTGGTCAAGGCGTTCGTCATGGAGCACGAGGAGCGCGCACGGTTCGGCGTTGCGGCGCGGCAGTTCGCGGACGCGAACGTGGCGGCGACGCGCGTGAATGCGACGTACGGGCCGCTCATCAACCTGAGCGTGAATTTGGGCATTGTCGCGATGCTGTGGCTGTCGCGCGCGCAGGACGCGGCGCACATTGGCGCGCTCATGGCGTCGATGAACTACATGACGCAGGTGCTGTTCGCGCTGAACCGCGTGTCAATGATCGTCAATTCGGCCACGCGCGCGAGCGCTTCGGCCACACGCATCCGGGAGATCTTCGACTGTCCCACCGAATTCGCGGGGCGCGGCGACGCCCACGCTCGACGCAGCCGCAATGACACGACCGCGGCAAGTTCCGGCCGACGCCCGTCGCCGGCCGTCGAATTCCGCGACGTGACGTTCGCGTACGAGCAGGCCGGCGCGCCGGCGCTGCGCGGCGTGAGTTTCACGATGGACCACGGCTCGACGCTCGGGATCATCGGACCGACCGGCTCGGGCAAGTCGACGCTCGTCTCGCTGATTCCGCGGCTGTACGACCCGCAGTCCGGCTCGGTGCTCGTCGACGGGCGCAACCTGCACGACTGGGACGTGGGCGAACTGCGCGCGCGGATCGCGCTCGTCGCGCAGAAGCCGACGCTGTTCACCGGCACGGTCGCCTCGAACCTGCGCTGGGGCGACCCGTCGGCCGACGACGCGACGATCCGTCGCGCGGCGCGGTTGGCGTGCGCGAGCGAGTTCGTCGACGCGCTGCCGGACGGCTACGGCGCGCGCGTTGGTCAGGGCGGAGTGAACCTGTCCGGCGGACAAAAACAGCGGCTGAATCTCGCGCGTGCGCTCGTGCGCAGCCCGCGTGTGCTGATACTGGACGACTGCACGAGCGCGCTGGATGCGGTCATCGAACACGACGTGCTCGCGAACCTACGCGCGCTGACCGGCAGCACGATCGCGGGAACGGACAGACCCGAGGATCAAGCCGGGTCGAACGTCTCCGTGCAGACCGCAATCGACGGCATCGCAACCGACGGTGCCGCAGCCAGCCGTCCCGCAACCAAAACCGACGGCATGAGCGTCGTCGTGATCTCGCAGCGAATCGCGACCGTGCGCTCGTGCGACCGCATCATCGTCATGGACGACGGGCGCATCGCCGGCATCGGCACGCACGACGAACTTATGCAATCGTGCGCACTGTATCAGGCCATCGCCCAGTCGCAGCTGGGCGCGGACGTGGGGGACGGTACGTCAACGACGCACGCAACGGATGGACGGCAATCATGAGCACAACCATCAACGACACCAACCGGCACACCGGCGGCACGGACGCACCGATCCCCTCCCCCGCCTTCGACCGTCGCACCGGCGGACCGCAGTTCGGCGGCGGCATGGCACGCCGCGGCGCGCCCCGTCGTCAAACCGCACGACATGCGCGGCACGCTGCGACGTCTGCTCGACGCGACGCGCGGGCATCGCCGCGGGCTCGGCCGCGTGTTCGCGCTCTCCGGGCTCGGCGCGGCGTCGAGCGTGCTCTCGCCGCTGCTCATCGGCATGGTCATCGACCGCATCTCCGCACGCGAATCGCTCACGTTCGCACTCGCGCTGCTGGCCGGACTGTACGCGGCCGACTGGCTCATCGACTTCGGCAAGCAGTGGATGATGGCCGCGGTCGGACAGCGCATCGTGCTGCACCTGCGCGTCTCCCTGTTCGAGGCGATGGAACAGCTCCCCCTGCGCTTCTTCGACCGGCACCAGCACGGCGAGCTCATGAGCCGGCTCACCAACGACGTGGACAACATCAGCTCCACGATCTCCGACTCGCTCGCACAGCTCATGGTCTACGCGTTCACGATCGCGGGCACGCTCGCCTGCATGCTGTGGCTGAGCCCGCCGCTGACCGCCGTCTCGCTCGTCTCCGTGGCGCTCGTGCTGCTGCTCGCGCGCACCGTCACGCGCCGCACGCGCCCGCTGTTCGCGCGCCAGCAGCGCGTGCTCGGCGAGCTCGACGGACACGTCGAGGAGACCGTTTCCGGCATGGCGACGGTCAAGTCGTACGGGCAGGAGCAGGCGATGATCGCCGACTTCGAACGGCTCAACGAGCGGCTGTGCGACACGGCGACGCGCGCGCAGACCTGGTCCGGGTTCATGATGCCGCTGTCGAACGCGATCAACAACTTCGGCTTCCTGCTGGTCGCCGTCGTCAGCGGCGTGATGGCGGCGCGCGGCATGATCGGCATCGGCGTCGTCTCGAGCTTCCTGCTGTACGTGCGGCAGTTCTCGCGACCGTTCGTCGACATCGCGAACATCTACAACACGTTCCAGACGGCCGTGGCCGGCGCCGAACGCATGTTCCAGATCATCGACGAGGAGCCTGAGCCGGCCGACGCGCCGGACGCTGCCGACGTTGCCGACCCGCGCGGCGACATCGTGTTCGACCACGTCTCGTTCGGCTACGATCCGGCGCATCCGGTGATCCACGACGTAACGCTTACAATCCCGGCCGGTTCGCGCGTCGCGTTCGTCGGACAAACCGGCTCGGGCAAAACGACGATGGTGAACCTGGTCACGCGCTTCTACGATCCGGACGCCGGACGGATCCTGCTCGACGGGCGCGACCTGCGCGACTACCGGATGGCGAGCCTGCGACACGCGTTCGGCAGCGTATTGCAAGAACCGTCATTGTTCGAGGACACGGTCGCGGCGAACATCGCGTTCGGCCGGCCTGACGCGACGCGCGAACAGATTCGCGACGCGGCGCGCGCGGCCGGCGCGGACGCGTTCATCGGCAGGCTCGAACGCGGGTACGACACGGTGCTCACGGGCGGCGGCAGCGCGTTGAGCCAAGGCGAGCGGCAGTTGCTGACGATCGCGCGGGCGATGCTGGCCGACGCGCCGATCGTGATTCTCGACGAGGCGACGAGCGCGGTCGACACGGTGACCGAACAGTCGATCCGGCGCGCGATGATGCGCATGACCGCGGGCCGCACGAGCATCGTGATCGCGCACCGGCTGTCGACGATCCGCGATTCGGATCTGATCGTCGTGTTCGAACACGGGCGGATCGTCGAGCAGGGCACGCACGAATCGCTGATGGCGGCGGGAGGCACGTACGCGCGGATGGTCGCGGACCAGACGGCGCTGTGACGTGCGTCGCGTGGCGGAAAACGCTCGCTGACATACCTGTCAGCGAGCGTTTTCCGCCACGCAGCACGGTCTGCCAGTCCTCACGCTAGGCTAGGGGTTCATGAAGATCGATATCGTTTCCGTATTCCCGGAGTATTTCGACGTGCTGAACCTGTCGCTGTTCGGCAAGGCGCAAGCCAAGGGGCTGGTCGAGGTGAAGGCGCACAATCTGCGCGACTGGACGCACGACGTGCATCACTCGGTGGACGACACGCCCGTCGGCGGCGGCGCAGGCATGGTGATGAAGCCCGAAGTGTGGGCCGAGTGCCTCGACGATCTGCTGGGGCTGGCGCCGGCGGTCGTCGAAGCGACCGCCAACGCGGCCGACACGGCCGGTACAGAAGTCCCAACGTCCGATGTGGCGACCATGGCCGACGTCACCACGGAGGATGCGTCACCGGACATCATCGCAACCGCAGTCGATGCGGCTCCTTCATCGGACGAGTCCGCCGACGTCAGTGGCACGCCGGTCGTCCCCGCCGATCGTCCCGTCCTCATCTTCCCCAATCCGTCGGCGCCACTGTTCACGCAGCGCGACGCGACGGAGCTCTCGCACGCCGGGCATCTGCTGTTCGGCTGCGGCCGGTACGAAGGCTACGACGCGCGCATTCCCTCGTACTATCGCGCGCAGGGCGTGGACGTGCGCGAGTATTCGATCGGCGATTACGTGCTCAACGGCGGCGAAGTGGCCGTCTCGGTCATGCTCGAGGCGATCACGCGGCTCCTGCCCGGGTTCATGGGCAACGCCGAGTCCATCGTCGAGGAATCGTACACGGGCGACAACGCCCTGCTCGAGCACCGCCAGTACACCAAACCGGCGGAATGGCGCGGCATTCGCGTGCCGGACATCCTGCTGTCCGGCGATCACGGCAAGGTAGACCGCTTCCGCCGCGACGAGGCGCTGGAACGCACGAACGAGATCCGGCCAGATCTGATCGAACAGCTCGACTGCAAGGCACTCGACAAGGCCGACCGCAAGACGCTGATGGCGCTCGGCTGGGAGGTCTCCGGCGCGCATCCGCGGCGTCGGTAAACGAAAAACGTCTGTATGTTCGCGCGAACGCAATGTCGCCGCGAACATACAGACGTTACAGAAGCTTCCATCCTCCGTATGTTCGCGGCGATATCGTCATTGCGCGAACATACGGAGGATAGATGGCTTATGGTTTACAGGCCGAAGACCTTGACGCGGGCGTCGGCCGGCTGCTTCTCGACCGGGCCGGCGGGCTGGGCGACGGTGCCGAACGGCATCTGGGCCTGCAGCTTCCAGCTGGCCGGCAGGCCGAACTCGGCGGTCACGGCCTCGTCGATGAGCGGGTTGTAGTGCTGCAGGGAGGCGCCGAGACCCTTGTCGGCCAGAGCGGTCCACACGGCGAGCTGGAGCATGCCGGCGGCGTCGCGGGCGAAGCCCGGGAAGTTGGCGGCGTAAGCCGGAATGTTCTCCTGCAGGGTCTTGGTCACGTCGGTGTCATCGTAGAACAGCACGGTGCCGTGGCCGGCGGCGAAGGAATTGATCTTGGCTTCGGTAGCCTTGAAAGCCTCCTCGTCGTTGACGACCTTGCGCAGGGTCTCCTTGACGATGCCCCACAGCTTCTGGTTGGCGTCGCCGAACAGCACGACGGCGCGCTGCGGCTGGGAGTTGAAGGCGCTCGGCACGGCGACGGTGACGTCCTCGACCAGCTTGACGATCTCCTGGTCGCTGATCGGCGACGCGCTGGTCAGCGCGTACTGGGAGCGGCGGTTCTGCAGATCCTCGACGAAGTTCGACATGATGTGTCCTTTCGTGGTTATCGTGTATTCGATCATTAGATATATCTCGATTCGAGATATATCTTCCAGATACAACGATACGAGGTATCACGCTTGCAGTCGGCTGGATTTCGCTGTCAGAGGAATTTTTCGAGTCGCCGGGTTCCTGGGATCAGGCGACTGCATCCCGGGAACCGGAAACTGCACATGATCAAACAATCGAACATCGTTAAACCCTGCAATTCCACCATTCACATCATCAAAAACAAACAGGGTCGGTTCCCGGGATTTCTCGCCAGCAATCCCGGGACCCGGCACCTTGTCGGACTTAATGCGATGGGCTCCAGCTAACCCTCGATCACTTCGTGACAGTTTCCCAACAAAAGGCACCGGGAAAACAGCAGGACAGCCCCAACAAAGCGCCGGCAAGATCAGGCCGACTACCGAGCGCCGGGCATATCCGATGGCGCATCCTCTTCCTCAACCGCCGACTCCCGCTCCACATAGAACACGGCCGTCTCCCCATAATCGCGCCGCTCAGTGATCACCCAACCCGCCGGCATCGCCGGCTCATCAGAGCGGGCCGACCGCTCAAGCACGATCAGCGTCTGCTCCCCCGCCATGCCCGACGCCGTCAGATCGGCAAGCAGACTCTCGCACGCCGATGTCTCAAATGCGTAGGGCGGATCGATGAAAATCACGTCAAATGGCTGCGCGGCGGCCGAAATACCAGCCGCCCCGGCCGAACGGTCCATCGCACCGGACGCACCCACAACCCCGGACGCACCCGCCACGCCGGCAGCCCTGAGACCGCCCGCAGCCGGAGCTGCATACTTCTCCGCCTTCGCCTTGATGACCCGCGCCGACATGCCCGTCTCCCACGACCGGTTGCGCTTGAGCGCGGTCAGCGTCTTGGCAATCAGCGCGGCGGCCGGTCCGTTCGCCTCCACCGCCACCAGTTCGCGAGCCCCGCGGCTCAGCGCTTCGATGCCGAGCGCCCCCGTGCCGGCGAACAGGTCGAGCACGCGGGCGTCGTCGAGCACGCCCCACGAGTCGAGACGGGAGAAGATCGCCTCCTTGGTGCGATCGGTGGTGGGCCGGGTGACCGACTTCGGCGTGGTGAGCGCCACGCCCTTGAATCTTCCTGAAATCACGCGCATACGCCCTACTCTAGCGGGCAGCCCCTCATGCCATGCCATCCGACGAAAGAACAAAGACGAACCGAGGAAACCGGCGGACGTTCCCAAAACATCACCGGCCCCGATGTTCACCTCACCCGGCATGGCACGTCAAATGCCGACCGTCAACCGGCATCCCCTTGCGTCACGACGATGTCAGGAACGTTTCGTTGCCGCGCGTGAAGTCGAGCACCGCGCCGGCGAGCTGCACTTCGCCCGTCAGGTCGGGATCGGTATTGAGCAGCGCGTCCGCACGCGAGCGCGCGTCGGCGATCATATCCGCATCCTTGACGACGCGCAGCAGTTTCAGGCTCGACTTGCCGCCGGACTGCGCGTCGCCGAGCACATCGCCCGCGCCGCGGAACTCCAGGTCGGCCTGCGCGATTTCCGCGCCGTCCAGCGTGCCCTGGATCACCTGCAGGCGCGCTTCGGCCGGCGAGCCCGGCTCGGCGCGCGAGATCAGGAACGCCCACGAATTCGTGCCGCCACGACCCACGCGTCCGCGCAGCTGGTGCAGCTGCGACAGGCCATACCGGTCGGCGTCGAAGATCACGATACAGCTGGCCTGCGGCACGTCCACGCCGACTTCAATCACGGTCGTGGCTACCAGAATCGGCGTCTTGCCGCTCGCGAAATCGGCCATTACGCGCGCTTTCGTCTCGTCGTCATCGCGGCCGGTGAGCGTCGCGAACTCGATGCCGGCGAACTGCGGCAACGCTGCGAGTCGCGCGGCGATCTCCGTCACCGAGTGCAGCGGCGGACGTTCCGTCGCGTCGGCGTCGGACGCGGCTCCGTTCCGATCGTCGCCGCCGGCCGCGCGGCCGCGCCCGTCCGTCCTGATCCGTCCACCGCCGGCGTTTCCCCGCCCGGACGAACCCGCCGACGCAGATCGGGCTTCGCGCGCCATCTCGTCGGACATGTCGTACACACCGGTTTCGGAACCGTCCGAACCGGACTCGGCGTCGTCATCGTCCGCGTCGATGCGCGGACAGACAACATACGCGCGTTCCCCCGCGTCGATGCGCTGCCGAATATGCGCGAACATGCTTGCCATCGTGCGCGCGTCGGCCTCCGGCACGATGAACGTGCGGATCGGCTTGCGCCCGCCGGGCAGTTCGGTCAACCACGAAATGTCGAGGTCGCCGAACCAGGTCATCGCGGCCGTGCGCGGGATCGGCGTGGCCGTCATGACGAGCAAATGCGGCGCCTTGTCGGTTTTCGCGCGCAGCGATTCGCGCTGTTCGACGCCGAACCGGTGCTGCTCGTCGATCACCGCGAGGGCCAGGTTCGGAGCCTGGAACGTTTTGGAGAACGCGGCGTGCGTGGCGACGATGATGCACGGCTCGCCGCTGGCCGCCGCAGCGAGCGCGCGCCGACGTTCGGCGAGTTTCATGCCGCCGGTGAGCAGGATGACGGGGATGCCGCCGCGATCGTCGCGGCTGTTCCCGCCGGCGGCGCGCGTCTTGCGCTTGGCCGCCGTGTCCGTGGAGGATGCGGCGACGGAATCGGATTCGCCGTCGGACGCGCCGCCCAGTCCGGCGACCATGCGGCTGATCGTGGCGACATGCTGTTCAGCGAGTACCTGCGTGGGTGCGACGAGCACGGCCTGCCGACCCGAGCCTACGGCCTGCAGCATGGCAGCGAGCGCGACGACGGTCTTGCCGGAGCCGACCTCGCCTTGCAGCAGGCGCTGCATCGGCGCGTCACGGGCCATGTCGGCGGCGATGTCGTCGATGACCTCGCGCTGTCCGCCGGTGAGCGTGAACGGCAGCGCGTCGATGAACCGGTCGCGCAGCGTGGTGTCGGGGCAGGGTTCGGCGGCGGCGTGGTGCGCATGCCGGCGCGCGTTGAGCAGCGCGGTCTGGCAGATGAACGCCTCCTCGTAGCGCATGGCGTCGATGCCGCGTTTGAAGTCGGCGGTGGACTGCGGATCGTGGATGGCAGCGAACGCTTCGGCCCGGTGCATGAGCCGTTTGGCCGCACGGACTTCTTCGGGCAGGATGTCGGGGATGGCGGCGGCGAGCAGGTTCGCCTCGACCGCGTTGCCCTGCGCGGCCGTAACTTGGGCGGACGAAACCTGTGCGGCCGAAACTTGGCCGGGCGAGACGACTTGGGACACGGACGCCGATGATGAGGCGGATGCGAGCGATTCGGCACCGTCAGCAACGTTCGCATCCTCGCCTTCCAGCAGACGCAGGAAGCTGAGGATGGATTCGTGGATGTGCTCGCTGGAGATGCGCGATGTGGCGTGGTAGACGGGTCGTGGCCGGCACACACGGCGCAGGCCAGCTTCGATCGTGTCCGCGTCGTACTTGAGCGACGACGTGGCGGGGATGAACATGTCGCCGTCGGGCTCGTTCGCGCCCGGAGCGACGGTGAGCGTTTCGGGATGGGTGAACTGGAGCTGCCCGTTGAATTCGCTGGGCTGGCCGGACACGACGATCGTGGCGCCTTCGCGCAGGCCCATCGCCTTCCAGTCAATGAACTGCTTCTTGCCGGAGAAATAGACGAGCCGGGCGACCGCGCCAGACGTGCGGCGCTCGGGCGCGAAGTTGGAATCATCCACAACGACTTCAAGTCGGTACGAGTAGCCGGATGTGCGTGTCACGCGCTGGCCGCGCACCACAGCGGCGAACGCCATCGGCTCGCCGATGCGCGCCTCGCGCAACGACCGCAACGGTACCGGCTCGGTCACGCGGAACGGATAGTAGGTCAGCGCGTCGCCGACCGTAACGATGCCCAATGCCTTGAGCGCGCCGACACGCCGTTTGTTCGTCATCAGGGACGCGATCGGGGTATCCAACGTAATGCTCATGGCATCCCATTCTTGCGGCTCAAGCGGACTTTGCCGGACTCCGCCCGGACATCCGGACAATGAAAAACCCCGGCGGTCTTGCGACTACCGGGGTTTAAGCTTGCTATCTCGCGATTCACGCGGCCACACGCTGAACCTTGCCAGCCTTGAGGCACTTGACGCACACGCGCAGACGGACGTTCTGGCCGTCAACGGTGGTGCGAACCGGCTGCAGGTTCGGGCGGAAGGTGCGCTTATTGCGGATATGCGAATGCGAAACGGTGAAACCGGTCTGCGGTCCCTTGCCGCACACTGCGCAACGAGCTGCCATAATGGACTCCCTATAATGTTCTTTTGACTTGCAAGTCTTGCATTCGTTCATGCCACACGTGTAACGGCATGGTCGAACACACAACTTCCCTAATATACAGCGCAGTACCGGACATTGCAACACGATCGCATATCACGGGGCGCCCGGACGCCGCGCATCCGTCTCGGCAGGCGAGAGGCCGGCGTCCACAAAACCCGCGCGGCGGCGACGCGACGGGGCCGACAGCAGCCCAGCAGCAACCCAACAACAGTTCGGCAACAGTCCGAACAATCTAAACCATCCAGCAACAGTCCGACGATACCCCGACAGCAACGCCGCAGACACGGCGATATACACAAAACGCGCAGAAACACGCCGTTTTTCCGTTACGAAATCATTCCGAGTGACTATTGCGACGTTCAGGAAACGCTCATAAACTTGCTGTACAACGTGACTAATTAACGGTCAGCGCAGCCAATTGAGCAGTCAAGGAGGATGCCATGCTCAGCCGCATCGGGGAACGATTTGCACATCAGCTTGAGGAACAGCCGGAGGCAACGCCGCACAAAGTCATTTCACTGGGTCACGTGTGGGTCGACATCATGATGAACGTCGACGGCGTGCCGAAAACCGGCGGATTCGCCGTATCCAACCACACCACGGCCACCGTCGGCGGCAGCTACCGCGTATTGCAGGCGGCAAGCCGCATGGGCGTCAAAGCCGAGCACGCCGGCATCATCGGCACCGGGCCATGGGCCGCGATCGTACGGCAGGCGCTCGCGGACGACGGCATTGAACACATCGGGCAGGATCGCATCGACACCGACTCCGGATTCAGGCTTGTGCTGTCCGACGAGGACCGGCGCAAGACATACATCGCCACGTACGGCGCGGAGGCGCAGGGCGACGAGACGACGTTCGACTGCGTGGAGCCGGCGGCGGGCGACGTGGTGCATATCAGCGGCAACACGCTCATGGACCACACGGCGGCCGGCATCGACGAGTTCATGCAGCGGGCCGGCGCGGATCCGGCGTCGCGCGCGTACCGGATCGTTCTGAACCCGACGAACACGCTGTCGCTCGTCAACGACCACCTGCTCGAGGATCTCGTGCTGGCGCGGCCGATCTGGTCGTGCAACCGGCAGGAGGCGAACACGCTGGCCGACCGGCTCGGCATCGCACGCGACGAGGACATGGCATTGACCGTGGGCGGCGGGTTTGACCGCGCCATGGCCGAATTGTGCCGTTCGCTCGGCGAGACGCTGCGTGCGCCGCTTGTGGTGCGCGCCGGATCGCGCGGTGCGTGGGTGCGCACGCCGGGCGGCGATGTGGTGCATGTGGACGGCTATGAGACGAAGGCGACGCACACGCGGTCGGCCGGCGCGACGCACACCGGAGCGACGTGCGCGATGCTGGCACGTGGATGGTCGCTGGTCGACGCCGTGCGGATCGCAAATGCGGCCGCCTCGCTTGCGATCCAGCGTTCGGTTAATGGCGTGCCCGACTGCCCGACGTACGAGGAGGCCATTGCGAAGATCGACTCGGCGGAAGGCACGGGCACGACGACCGTCTGAACGGGAAATGCCAGCCGACGACGAACGGCCCGCAATCACGCGACATCGTGATTGCGGGCCGTTGTCATGCCAGCCGCGACCTGCGCGCTCGCCGTGTCAGGCGGTGCGGCGTGCGGCGACCGCGTCGGCGAGCGTGTGCAGCAGCTGTTCGGTGCGATCCCACGGCACGCACGAGTCAGTGACCGACTGGCCGTAGACAAGCTGGTCGAGCGGGGCCGGCTTCTGGTGACCGGCCACGAGGAAGCTTTCCATCATCACACCGAGGATGCCCTGCTCGCCGGCGGCGATGCGCGAGGCGATGTTCTCGACGACTTCGGCTTCGACCTTCTCGTCCTTGCCGCAGTTGCCGTGCGCCGCGTCGATGATCAGGCCGTGTTCGCTCGGGCCGGACGCCTTGGACTTCTTCAGATCGGCGAGCGCCTGTGCGACGGAGGCGGCGTCGTAGTTCGGGCCGGAGTTGGAGCCGCGCAGCACGAGGTGGCAGTCGGGATTGCCCTTGGTTTCGGCGGAGATGACGCGGCCGTCCAGATTGATGGACAGGAAGTGATGCTCGAATGCGGCAGCGTAGCACGAGTCGGCGGCCGGCTTGATCGAACCGTCGGTGGCATTCTTGAAGCCGACCGGCATGGACAGGCCGGACGCGAGTTCGCGATGCACCTGCGATTCGGTGTTGCGCGCGCCGATCGCACCCCAGCTGATCAGGTCGCAAATGTACTGCGGGGTGATCGGGTCAAGCCATTCGGTCGCGGTTGGCAGACCGAGGCTCAGCACGTCGGTGAGGACCTTGCGGGCGAGCCACATGCCCTTGCGGATGTCGAAGCGGCCGTTCAGGTCGGGGTCGTTGATAAGGCCCTTCCAGCCGATCGTGGTGCGCGGCTTTTCAAAATACACACGCATGACGATGAGCAGACGGTCGCTGAGTTCCTTGGCCACCGCGGCAAGCTTGGTCGCATACTCGTGCGCGGCCTTGGGATCGTGAATGGAACACGGGCCGACGATGACAAGCAAACGGTCGTCTTTGCCGTGGAGGATGTCGCGGATCTGCTGGCGCGACTGCAGGACGAGATCGCTCATCTCGTCGGTGAGGGGGAGTTCCTTGAGGAAATAGCGGGGGGCCGGAATCGGGTCGAGCTGGCGGATGTTCACGTCCACCGTTTCGGGAAACACGGCGTTCTTGCTCAGCTGCCGCTCGTCCTCGGAACTGTCCGGACCGCGAAGACCTGCCATCGTGATGTTCTCCTCTGCTGTTCTCATGCGCTTCTCATGCGTCTCGCATGCGCGTAAACAATACCGAACATAGGATAGTCGAGGGGTGCGGGATGGAGAAATTCGGGACTGGAATGTGGATAGCGTGGCAGATCGCTCGACCTTCGGGGTCACGCGATGGCAAATCATGCGCATATGCCATCCCGTGAGATGCACGTTCGTCACGAAATGGCACAATTCGCTCAATTGCCATCGCGTGACCCGTAAAACTATGGAAAACCGGTCACGGAATGGAATCCGCAACGGCAATGCCATCCTGTGAGTCAACTGGCTGGTCGCGCGATGGTATTCTCGAGGATTATTCCATCGCGTGACCCTATGTAAACCATGCCTCGAGACATGCGTCAACTATCCGCTGAGACTAAACACATCGTACGACCCTGTAATCGGCATAAAAACGCACGCGATGGAGCATCATCGTTCGATGCCATCGCGTGCGCTGACACCCAAGTCACGCGATGGCATCCGGCGCGGATATTCCATCGCATGCCCCTGCAATCGGCATAAAAAAGCGCACGCGATGGAAAAACACCATTTGGTGCCATCGCGTGCGCAGCCGATCGCATTGGATCAGACCCTACGGCCTATTGGGCAGGAAACCGGGAAAACAGTCCACTGGACTGTTTCCTATTTCCACCCTCCCACATATTGGCCGGCGTACGCTTCGCGTGCTACTTGGCCAATGCGCCCATCGGATCCCACGCCGGGAGCATGGTGGCCGGCTCGTCGAGAGCGGCCTGATACTCGGCCGGGAGCATCGCCTTCGGGACGGCGACCTCGTAGACGTACTCGGTGAACCAGTCGTCGCTCATGGTGAAGTAGCCCTTGTCGGCGATGTCCTTGCCCCACGAGTTCTCGACACGCCAGCGGCGGGTGGTCTTGCCGTCCTCGGCCACGTCGACGCCGACGAACGCCATCGCGTGGTTCATCGCGGAATCGCAGTAGCGCACGCGGTCTTCCTTGTCCAGGTCGAAGTCGAAGTCGTACACCTTGTCGTACTCGAACAGGTCGGTCGCCCACGCGCCGTTGACGCGGTCCATGAACGGGCCGCAGTCGGCGCCGAACCACACCGGGATGCCCTGCTCGGTGAGGATCTGGCGCACGCAGTCCTTCATGAACTGGTTCGGCACGTTCAGGTACTCGGTCGGATCGCCGCCCGCCACGTTGCCGAGGTGCTCGATGCCGATCTTCTTGCCCTTGGCGTGCTCCTGGCGCGGATCATCCACGAGGCACACGTAGCTTTCGAGATCGGCGGAGCCGACGTACTTCTTCCAGAACTCGACCGGCGTGATCTCGCCGTCACGGTGGAACTCGCCGTCCTTGTCGGTCCACTCCCAGTCGAAGGAGACCGGCGGCTCGCCGAGGTGGATGGTGAGGATGCGGTGGCCGGCGGCGGTCGCCTCGGAGATGATCTCGGCGGTCTTGCCCTCGTCGCCCTTGGCGGCGAACAGGTGCGCGACGGCGGTGTGCAGCATGTGGCGCAGCTGCGTGTTCATCGCGCCGGTGTTCTTGGAGGATTCGGTCTCCGGGAACAGGTCCTTCGGGACGGCGCCGTACTTCTTGTACACGTTCATGGCCATGGTCCACTGGCCACCGTCGCCCATCACGTCGTCGAGCAGATGCTTGACGAGACGGGAGTCGTTCGGCTCACCGGCGGCCACGAGGGCGGCCACGTCGTTGAGGAAGTAGTTGACGCGCTCGAGCTTGTCGTAGTACATCGCGTAGTTCTGCGAGAACTCGAACTCCTTGAGGCCCATGTTCTGCTTGGCGACGAAGCGGGCCACGTTCAGGGAGCTGAACAGCCAGCAGCGGCCGGAGCGGTCCTGATGGGTGACTTCGCCGTTGTCGACGACGGTCGAGAAGCGGCGCTGCAGCAGACGGGCGCGATCGTAGTTGCGCGCGACCTTCTCGATGCCGGCCGCGGTGACGGCGTTCATGGCGAGACGGTTGGTGCCGTCCGCGTCGAATTCCTCGCGAAGCGCGTTCAGCTTGTCGGCGCTCAGTGCGGTGATTTCGCTCATGCGATTCTCCTTGTGTGTTTGGGCCTTCTGGGCCACATAGTTCGGCACCCCTGCCGCAGTCCGCGCTTCCTATGGGAGGGCGGACCGGTGGCCGGGGTGCCGCGATGCAAACAAGGTCCCAGTCTACTCGAATCCGAGTATGACCGGGACCGTTCTTGAAGCCATTCAGTTAGCGGATCGCGTCAGCGCTGCTGCTGCCCGTTGGCCGGAGCCTGCTGCTGCTCGTTCTGCGAGTCGTCGGCGCTGCCGTCGTCGGCGTTCTCGCCACCCTCGGCCTTGTCGTCCTCGGCGGGAGGCTCCGGCATGGCGAATCCGGCGAACGCGTTGGAGAACATCGCGCGCAGTTCGGACACGCGCTGCGTGATCTGCGATTCACGCTGCTGCAGTTCCTTGAGGTGCGTCTCCATGCCTTCGATCTCGGACTTGGCAGCCTGGCGGCGCTGTTCGATCTGCGCGGCGGCGTCCGCGTCGGCCTTCTTGAGGATGGCGGCGGCCTGCTTGTCCGCGTCGGCGCGCTTGGCGGTGGCGTAGGCGTCGGCCTCCTCGCGCACGGTCTTAGCCTGGCCGACCAGTTCGTCGGCCTCCTGCTTGGCGACCTGACGGCGCTCGTCGAGATGCGAGAGCAGCTCGTCGACCTTCTTGGTCGCCTCATCCTGCTGGGCGGCGATGTCGGCGCGGATCTGCTCGACCTCGGCGGTGACCTGGCTCATTGTCTTAGTGCGGTGCACTTCGGCCTCGTCGACGATGCCCTGCGCCTTCGAGCTGGCCGCGTCGGTGATCTCGCCGGCCTTGCGGCGCGCCTCGGACATCATCTTGGACACCTGCTCGCGCACGTCGGCGAGCTTCTTGTTCGCCTCGGCGAGCGCGGATTCGATCTGGTCGTTGGTCTCGCTCTTGAGGCGGGTGATCTCCTCGGCGGCGGCCTTGCGCTGCGCGGTGATCTGCTGGGTGGCTTCGGCGCGCATGTCGGCGATCTCGCGCTCCTGCTTGGCGCGTTCGGAGGCGAGGCGCTTCTTCTGCTCCTCGCGGGCGTTGCTCAGCTCAAGTTCGGTGGACTGGCGCTGTTCGGAGACGACCTTGGCCGCCTCGGAGCGCATCTGCGCGGCGTCCTCCTGCGCGGACACGGACATGGTTTCGGCCTTGGTGTTCGCGTCCTGCAGCATGGCCTTCGCCTTGGAGGTCGCGTCGCCGACGATGTGCTGAGCGTCGAGCTTCGCGTTGTTGATGAGCGTTTCGGCCTGAGCCTGTGCCGCGGCGCGGGTTGCGGCCGCGTCCTGCTTGGCGCGGTTGAGCAGCTCGGTGCTGGTCTGTTCGGCGGAGGCGAGCATCTGCTGCGCATTCGCGCCCAGCGAGGCGAACGACGCGCCGCCCTTCGCCTTCTTGTTGCGTTCTTCCTGAAGCTGAGCCTGAAGCTGGAGAATGCGCTCGTCGTACTGCTTGACCTGGTCGCGCAGCTGCAGCAGCGTGTCCTGCGCCGCCCCGAACGCTTCGTCCACCTTTTCCTTGTCGTACCCACGCAACGCGATTGGGAAACGATCCACCATAGCCTGTTCCTTTCGCCGTCTGTTCGACGCCCCTGAGTCCCTTGCGGGACAACCCACACCGAGCACTCTAGCGTATGAATCCTGAATACGCGCTGGGCGCGCGGTTTCCTCACAGAAGCCGCAATCTCGGGCGTGTCATGCGAACCGGTTCGCCGTGACCAATACCCCCCGTCATCGGCGTCCGAACGCCGGCTTTTCGCGACGATGATCCGCCCGGCCCACGGTTCGCAAAGCACGCGGACGATCATCATGCGAATGATCCCGCGTCGCCTGATTCACACGATGAGAATGTCGCCGGACGACGGCTGCCGCAGGTACCGCACCGTCTCGCGCACCACGTCGCGGCCGGCCTGCACCTGCTGGTCGAGCGGCAGCCCGTGCTGCGTCTTGCGGTCGTCGACGACCTTGGGAAAGCTCACGAATCCGCTCAAAACGTGATCCTGCGTGGCGGTCCAGTTGAGCAGGTTGTAGAACAGCGAGTTGCACACGAACGTGCCCGCGTCGGAACTGAGCGACGAGGCGATGCCGTCGCGCGTGAAGTCCTTGAGGATCGAACGCAACGGCAGACGCGTCCAGTACGCGGCCGGGCCGTCCGGGTCGATCGGGCCGGAGCGCGGCGTCGCGTTGTCCGCGTCCGGCCGGACCGCGTCCATGCGGTTCGTGGCGCAGCGTTCAAGCAGCACGCCGCGGGCCGCGTGCTTGAGGCCCGTGGCGATGACGATGTCGGGATGCGCGTCCTCGATCGTGGCGAGCAGCGTCGGCCACGCCTTGGCGAAACTGACCGGAATGGCGACCGTGCGAATGTTGACGTGCACGTCACTGAGCGGATCGTCGAACCGATCGCCGGCGGCCGGCCCCAACCCCTGTTCGGCGAGCGCGCGCGGCACTTCGACGCACGGGTTGACGTCGATGCCGTCGTAATGGTCGAAGCCGGAAATCACCACGTTGATCTGCTGCATGGTCTCCAGTCTAAACCAGTGACGGCAGACCCCATGGCAACGGACCGGTGCACGTCACGGTCTTTGCCCGGACCGCCGACTCAGACAGACGGTCCAAGCAAAACGCAATCATCCGCCGGCCGGAAACCAACGGCGAAGGTCAGCGGCCCATGCGCGACGCGGCTTGGGCGAAGATCGCGTGCATGCGCGCCTTGGCCTCTTCACGCGTCATGTGCGACAGGTTCGCGGGCGCACCGGTCACCGGATCGACCGGACCGGCGGCGGCCGGATCGAACGCAGCCGCGAACGCGTCGTCCGCGCCCGTCGCGCCGCCCGTCGTCGTCGCAACCGGCGGCATACCGGGCCGGCCGAGACGTTCGGCCGCGATCCGTTCAGCGGTCGGAATGTCAGCCATCGTCGTGATCTTCAGGTTCGACTCGCTGCCGTCGACAACGGCGACCGCCGCGTCGGGCAGATAGTCGACAACGACGCGCGTGTCGTCGGTCGGGTGGAATCCGGGATCGGCCGACGCCAGATCGTACGCACGTCGGATCGTGTCGAAACGGAACGCCTGCGGCGTCTGCGCGCGGAACGTGTGCGGCCGGTCGGGCACCTGGCGCACGACCTTGCGTCCGTCGCGGAATTCCGTCAGCAGCACGGTGTCGGTGCTCGCGTACGCAACGGTGGCCGCGTCAAGCTCGTCGAGCGCGTCGATGCAGCCGTCGATCGACGACTGTTCGACGAACGGACGCACCGCGTCGTGGATGAGGATCTTCGCCCGGGCCGGCACGCCTGCGTCGGCAAGCGCGCCGAGCGCGGCAGCCGTGCTGTCGACGCGTTCGCGGCCGCCGTTGATGATCATGCGGACCTTCGGATAGCCGGCGCGTTCGATGAGCTCCTCGACAGCGGAGCGCACGGCCGGGTTGACCACGACGATGATGTCGGAGACGCGCTCGTTGCGCTCGAACGCCTCGATGCTCCAGCACACGATCGGCTTGCCGCCGACGGAGACGAGCTGCTTGGGATTGTTCGGATCGAAGCGCGTGCCGAAACCAGCGGCGAGCACCACGGCCACGACGGGCACGGTCTGCGGCTTCGGCGCGGCGGGCGCCGGCGACACGGACGCGGACGACACGGACGACGCGGTTTCGGGTGAGGTTGCGTTCTCAGGCATGGTCTGTTCTGTTTCTCTCTCGGTCATAATGTCTTCCACCGTACGGCGGAAGGCGGCGGACGTGAGCCGGCTCACACCCATCTGCACGGAATATGCGCGGAAACCGCGGGCGTCGCAGCCGGCGCCTAGTGCCGCACGATGAGCGCGAGCAGTCGGCCCTCGTGCGTCTTGCCGGCGCGCACGGCGCGGCGGTGCGAGTACCACAGCGGGTTTTCGAGCGTGCACATGCTGCGGCTGATGCCTTCGATGCGCTCGTCGAGCGAGGCTGGGCCTTCGCTGTCGGTGCGGCACAGTTCGGCGAGTTCAGGATCGTGGTCGAGGTACTGGGTGGCGGCGTGCACGCGCGGCATCGAATCGACGACCTTGCTCACGCCAGCGAACGCGAGGTCGATCATCGCAGCCTCGGCGATGTCGATGCCGGCGCCGCCGAACCGCGTGGTCGTCTTGGTGAGCGGAAAGCGCTTCTCGAACTTGTCGGCGATCTCGTCGCCGACCTCGTAGCAGTCGCCGCAGATGCGCGGGCCGAGCGTGGCGACGATGCGCGACGGGTCGGCTCCCTTGAGCTTCATGAGTTCGACGGTCGCGCCGATCACGCCGTTCTCGAGTCCGCGGCGGCCGCAGTGGCATGCGCCGATGATGCCGGTTTCGGGATCGGCGAGCAGCACGGGCAGACAGTCGGCGGCGAACATGCCGAGCGCGATGCCGGTGCGCGACGTGACCTGTCCGTCGGCCTCCTTGACCGCCGGCGTCGCGGCGTCGCCGTCGTCCGCGCCGCGCGTGCCGGACACGTCGAAGCCGAACGGCGTGTTGATCTCGAACGCGTCATCCACGTCCACGGCGATGCCGGAATGCACCTGCGACACCAGCGACAGCCGCGCGCCGGCCGCCTCGGCGAGCGCCACGCGGTTCGACAGCACGGCCGCCGGATCGTCGTCGGACTTGCCGCCAAGGTTGCAGTTGCCGAAGTCGCCGGTGCTTAAGCCCCCGAGTCGCGTCGTGTATATCACGGTGACGCCGGGCGCGAGCGCGATCGGGATCGTCACCGGGATCGGATTGCCGTCGCGGTCGGTGGAGCTGATCTTGCTGCTGTCAAGAATCTCGTCATCATACTGTTCATCGCTCATGCCGCCCACTCTAGCGTGACGCGGCGCCCGGCCGCCGGGACGCTGCGCCGACCGCGGAAACACTGAGATGGCCGTGCCCTACACTATTGGGGTGATGAAAACGGATACCAATGCAACTGTGAACACCGGCCCGCGCGCCTTGCGCACCCGACGCAAGCCCGAGGTGCTCTCCCCCGCCGGCAACCTGCGCGGCCTCAAGACTGCCGTCGACTTCGGCGCGGACGCCGTCTACTGCGGCGGCAAGGCGTTCGGCATGCGCTCGGCTCCAAAGAACCTGAGCCTCGAGGACTTCGAGGAAGGCGCGCGATACGCCCACGAACGCGGGGCGCGCGTGTACGTGACGCTCAACGTGCTGCCGCGCAACGCCGAAGTCGAGGCGATGCGCGAATACATCGGCCAGCTCAAGGACACGGGCATCGACGCGATGATCGTCACCGACATCGGCGTGATGATGATGGCGCACCAGATTGCGCCCGACGTGGAGCTGCACGTCTCCACGCAGGCCGGCGTGACGAACTACGGCGCAGCGCAGGCGTTATACGAGTTCGGCGCGCGCCGCGTGGTGCTCGCCCGCGAGATGGATTTGCAGGCCGTGCGCGACATCCGCGCGCGCATTCCCGACGACATGGACATCGAATGCTTCGTGCATGGCGCAATGTGCATGGCATTCTCCGGCCGCTGCCTGTTTTCCAACTACCTGACCGGCCGCGACGGCAACCACGGCGAATGCGCGCAGCCGTGCCGTTGGAAGTATTCGATCGTCGAGGAGAAGCGGCCCGGCCAGTACTTCCCGATCGAGCAGACCGAGGAGGGCGCATACCTGTTCAACTCGCAGGACATGTGCATGCTCGATCACATCGACGATCTGATCGATTCGGGCGCGACGAGCCTGAAGATCGAGGGACGTTCCAAGTCGGCGTATTACATTGCGGCGATGACGAACGCGTACAAGATCGCGGTGAACGAGTACATGGTGCAGCGCGGGTTCGAGGATGCTTCCGGCGCTGTGCTCAAGCCGTTCCGCGATCGGGTGATCCGCGAGGGCGACCCGGATTACGCCGAGTCGATTACCGTGGTGCCGGATGCGATCGAGCGCAACGCCGACCGCGCGTTCGCGGGTGTGCCCGGTGGCGACATGGGATTGGAGTTCGGCGGGGATGCCGGCGCAAACGCAGGCGATGCAGGCTCCGGAAAGATCTCTCCGCTCGCTTCGCTCGGTCGAGATGGCACGAGTGAGGAGGCACCCGGCCAAGACAGCAAGAACGAGGACGCACCCGGGCAAGACGGCAAGAGCGCGAACGCGGACGGCCGAGACGGCAAGGGAGCGAATAACGCGGCTGCGGTTGAGGACGCCGCGGCCCGTTCGGCCGGCGGCTCGCAGCTGGACGATCTGAGCTATCGGGCCCGCAGCGCGCGTCGCAAGTCGAACACGGCCGAGGAGGTGCTGCCGGAGGGCTGGCATCATGCGAAGGTCCGTCCGGCGGAACCGGTCGCACTGCCGGACTGGCTGCTTGAGGAGCCCGACAAGGTCGCGCACCGCGACTATTCGACCGGCTTCTACTATCCGGAACACAAGGTCACGCAGAACACGAACCGTTCCGCGTACTTCCGCGCGTGGATGGTCGTGGGCGAGGTGCTCGACTGGACGCCGGACGAGGGCGGCCGCGTGACGTTGATGAGCCGCAACAAAATCGAGGCCGGGCAGGAGATCGAATTCCTGCTGCCGGGCGAGCGTCCGTTCGCCTATACGGTGCCGGCCGGCGGTTTCCGCGACGCGGAAGGCCATTGGGTCGAGGCAATCAACAATCCGGCGCACGTGTTCTCGATGCCGTGCCCACATCCGGTGCCGCACAACGCGGCGATCCGCTCGCGCACCAGGAAGCCGACCCTCAAGGCGGAGTAGACGTTTCTCGTCGGCCTCGTTCCGCGGATCCGTCAGAGCACGGCGAGGGCGAAATCGACGAGGAGCTTGACGCCGTAGAGGGTGATCACGCCGCCGCACACGCGGTTGAGCACGTCGATGATCTTCGGGCTGAACTTGTGGGCGAACGCGTTGACGACGAGCGTGACGCCCATGAACCACATCACCGAGGCGGTTTCCACGCCGGTGATGAACGGGGTGGTCTGCTGGGCGCTCAAGGTCGCGGCGAACGCGCCGAGCATGAGCGTGCCGTCGATGATGGCCTGCGGGTTGAACCACGTGACCACGCACGCGGTGCCGATCGTATCGAGCAGGCCGCGCATGCCCATATGCTGGGGGCGGGCGGCGGTGCCGGCCACTGACTGTGCAATGGCTGCGGAGGAGTTCGAAGCAGCCGCATCGGCGGCGGTCCCCTGTGCCGCGGCCTTCTTCTTCGGCAGCAGCAACCCCAGACCGATCTTCACGACAATCAGACCGCCAAGGCCGAGCACGATGGTCTCGAGCCACGGGTGCGCTTCCATAAGCGCGCCCACGCCGAAGAAGCAAGACAGCGACAGCGACATGTCGAACAGCACGACGATGAGCGCCGTGATGAGCGCGTTGCGGCGCGTGCGCGTCAGCGCCGAATTGATGACGAACAGATTCTGCATGCCGATCGGCGCGATGTACGCCAAGCCCATCGTCAGTCCCTGCAAGTACAGGCCCATGTCTTCACTCCCCTGCGTCTCGGTTTGGCTGGGTCGCACCCAACCAACCAAATCCAGCCAAATCCTTGCCAGCCGAATCATCCCTCACGGATCGCAATCACCAGCAAATCCGCATCATTCCAATACCGTCGCATTATCCTACCCAAGCGATTACACTTGGCAACCAGCCAAGCAGTGCATCATGCACCCAACCAAACTATGCTCGCCAGCCCAAGGTTGGCCGCATCGACCACGCTCACAGCGCCACATATGGCAACGCCACGGCACAGCAGCGACCGGAATCGCATCACGGACGTCAGCGCCAGCCGCGCTCGCCCAACCACGAATCGAGGAACCATCATGGCACGCATCGCGCCGATCAACATCGACTGGGCACCGGACCGCGCGTCCGACGTGCCGGTCACCGAACAGATCGTCGACTTCATGTGCCGGCAGGTCTCCAGCGGCGCGTGGCCGATCGGCTCGCGTCTACCGTCGCAGCGCGCGCTGGCCGAGGCGTTCGGCGTGAACCGGTCGACCGTGATCGCCGCGATCGGCGAACTGGCCGACTACGGGATCGTCGAGGGCCTGCACGGCGCGGGCACGCGCATCGTGAGCAACACGTGGTCGCTCATGCTGCCGGGCGCGCCCGATTGGGCGGACTACGTCTCGTCCGGCTTCTTCCGTGCGAACAACGCGACGATGCAGACCATCAACCGCATGGAGTTCGCGCGCGGCGTCACGCGGCTCGGCACGGGCGAGCTCGACCCGCGGCTGTTTCCGCGCGACATGTGGCGGCGAGTAGCGCGCGAGGCCGCGGACGAGATCGATGCGATCGGATATCCGGAGCCGGAGGGCACGCCGGCGCTGCGGGAGGCGATCGCCGCACACATGCGCGCGACCGGCGTCAACTGCACGGCCGAGCAGATTCTCGTCACATCGGGCGCGCTGCAGGCGCTGCAGATGATTTCGGTGAGCCTGCTGTCGGCCGGATCGACGGTGATCGCGGAGGCACCGAGCTACATCAAGTCGCTGCAGGTGTTCCAGTCGGCGGGGATCCGGCTTGCCGGCGTGCCGATGGACGGCGACGGACTGCGCGTCGACGCGTTGCGCAGGCTGCTGGATGGTTCCGACGGCGTTTCCGACGGGGCCGGTTCGCATGCGATCAGGGACGACTCGCAGTCGAACGGACAGCCGGTTCCGTCGCCGGACGTCCTGTCGGCACCGTCGCCGGACGCCCGACCGGCCACGCCGATCATGCCGGCCGCGCCGGCCGCGCCATCGGACTTCCGATCGGGAAGCACGGTCCGGCGGCCGACGCCCCATCCGTTGCCGACCAGCCGCCGACGGATGGACGATGCGGTGCTGTACACGATTCCGACGAACCACAATCCGACCGGCGTGACGATGCCGGACGCGCGGCGGCGCGAATTGATCGACTGCTGCGTGGCGAACCGGCTGCCGATCATCGAGGACGGCGCGTATCAGGACCTGTATTTTGGCGACGGGCCCGCGCCCACGCCACTCAAGGCGATGGACGAGACAGGTATGGTGATCACGCTGGGCAGCGCGTCGAAGGCGCTCGCGCCCGGCCTGCGCATCGGATGGATCGTGGCGGACCGGTCGATCGTGCACCGGTTGGCCGACGTGAAAATGCAGATGGATTACGGCGCGAGCACGCTCAGCCAGTGGGTGTACGCGCGGTTTTTGGACAGCGGCCTGTACGACGACTATGTAGCCGGGCTCAAGCAGGAGCTGCGACGGCGGCGCGACGCTGCGCTCGACACGCTGCAGCGCCTGTTCGGCAATCTCGCGCACTGGACCGTGCCGCAGGGCGGATTCTATATCTGGCTCACGTTCGACCAGCCGGTGAAGATCGGTCGCCTGTTCCAGCTGGCGTTGGATCGCGGCGTGCTGCTCAATCCGGGCGACGTGTACGATTTCGAGGGCGACAATTCACTGCGATTGAGCTATTCGTACACGACGCCGGAGGAGTTCGCACGGGCGGCGGCGGTGCTGGCCGCGACCGCCCGCGAAGCGGGGGCATAAAGGATCGGTTCCACATATGCAGGCACATTGGAGTAGCCGCATATGTCACGTCATTTCGACCGAGCGAAGCGAGCGGAGAAATCTTTCTTCCATCACGTCTCCGCTCCGGAAGATTTCTCGACTCGGCTACGCCTCGCTCGAAATGACGCTGAAGTCGCAACATCCGCTCCGCAACTCAGCCGAGCTTGGCAAAATCCTCCTCGTCAAGCTCAAGCTCGCCGGCCTTGAGGCTGTCAAGAATGGTTTCGGGGCGGTGCGCGCCGGGGATCACGAACATGTGGTCGCCCTTGGCGAGCTCCCACGCGAGCACGACCTGCTGGTAGGAGACGCCGTGCTTGGCGGCGACCTCGCGGAACGGGTCGAACTTGTGCTCGTCGTACGGGTGGCGGTAACCGCCGAGCGGGCTCCAGCACACGAACGCGAGGCCGAGCTTGGCGCAGTAGTCGAGCGTGTCCTGCGTGTCGAGGTGGACCGGCGAGTACTGGTTCTGCACGGCGATGAGCTTGTCGCCAAGGATGCCGCGCGCGATGTCGAGCTGTTCGATGGTCACGTTGGACACGCCCGCGTACTGGGCGACGCCTTCGTCGACGAGCTGCTTGATCGCCTCGATGGACTCGTTGTACGGCACTTCCGGATCGTGACGGTGCATGTACAGCAGGTCGATCGTGTCGACGCCGAGCGCCATCGCCGACTCCTTACCGTAGCGGATGAGGTGCTCGGGCTTGCCGTCGCGCGGCCAGACCGGCTTGTCGCCGTCCCATGCGCGGCGCAGGCCGATCTTGGTGGCGACGAGCACCTCGTCCTTCGGGCCGTGCCACGTGTCGAGGGCCTCGCGCACGAGCTTTTCGCCGGTCTGCTCCTCCTCGCCGGGCGTGTAGTAGGCCCACGCGGTGTCGATGTGACGGCAGCCCGCGTCGAGCGAGGCGTGCAGCGTTTCAATGCCGACATCGTGGCCGCGGTTGTTTTCGATGGTCAGCGGCATTTCGCCGTGGCCGATGGCGGTGGTGTCGAACGGTCCGAGATTGCGGTGCAGCATGGCGGTTCTCCTTTGCTTGACTGGTGTGCGGCTGGCTGGCGTGCAGCTGACTGACGCGCGGTTGGCCGGCGTACGGTTGGCCGGCGTACAGACGACTTGCGGCCGAAGTACGACCGGCACGCGGTTTGCGCCGACTGCCGGCGGTGCCGACGATGCCCGGTTCCAGCGTAGAAACCTGGCTGGATTTGGCGACGCTCAACGCCCGCCGAACGAGCCGCCGCCGGAGCCGCCGGACGAGCCGCCGAAACCGCCGCCGCCCGAGAATGAGCCGCCCGAACCGCCGGAGCCGCCGGACGAAGGCGCGGCCGCGGAGATCGTGGAGCGGATGTCGGCGAAGCCGGCGTCGAGCTGCGCGCCGATGTCGCCGATGTTCGCGCTGAACGACGACGGGTCGAATCCGCCGCCCGGGAACGGACCGTCGGCCGCGCCGCCAAAACCGGATCCGTACGCCGAATGATGCCAGCCGTACGGCCGGTAGCTCCAGTACAGCACCGAGTCGGACGCGTTGGAGTCGAGCCAGTCGGGGTCGGTGATCTGCGGGTACGCCTTGGCCAGCTCACGCAGCGCGCGGTCGGAGATGCCGAACGCGGCCGCGTACACGAGGTAGCGGTCCCACAGCACGAGGTCGGCCGCGCCGCGGTCGGAGAAGTCCGAAAAATCGACCAGGTATCGGTACAGGCCGTGAACCTGCCCGCCCCAGCGCTGTCCTGCCGCGGTGAGCGCCGTATGCTTAGCGCAGATCAGCGCGAACAGGCTGCAGAACATGACGGGCGCAGCCACGCACAGCACGAGCGCCACGTTGTCCCACGTGCCGAAGACCACCGTGCCGATGATCGCGACGGCCAAGCCGAATCCGCCGGCCACGCTCGCCCCAACTCCGCACGAACGGGTGGCGCCGAGCATCGCGAATTCGTTGGCGCAGGCGGTTTCGTACTTGTCGAACACCTTGTAGCCGCCCTTCCAGTTTTTGCAGGCGGCGTTCATCTGGCGCAGGTCGAACACGGGCGCGCCGATGCGCTTGGAGATCGCCTCGAGCAGCCGCAGCGCACGGTCCTCGCTGTCGCTCAGGCGCAGTGCGGCGCGGGAGGACGGGTCGAAGCACGCGGGCATGATCACGATAGTGCTGGTACCGGCCGCGTCCGCCTCGCGCGCGGGATCGGAGCCGATGAGCGCGGCAAGTTCGACGGCGGAGGCGGTGCTCATGTCGATGCCGCGGTACGTTTCCGCGGAGCCGGGGCGTATCGCGATCGCCTTTTTCGAGGCGAGCGAGAGCATGGTGGAGGTCATGCGGCGCGAGTCGAGCGAACCTTTGCCGTCGAGTCCCATGATGTCGGCCATTTTGGCCGCGGATGCGGGGCTCATGTCGGGCGGTTCGCGCCAGTATTCGATGTCGCCGCGATAGTCGGCGATCCGGTGGCTGCGCAGCGCGGAGACGACCGCGATCGCGCACAAGATCAGCCCAACGAGCGCGAAGCCGAGTCCCACGGCCAGTCGCGCGCGGGCGTACGAGCGCTGTTGGTCTCGCCACGCGGTTTCCTGCCGCGTCTCGTCGGTCTTGAGCCAGTCGAGATGGTCGCCGCTTTCCCGCCGGATCCAGTTGCCGGATCGGCTGCCGACGTTGTCGCTGCCCTTCCACCACGAGGGTTCCTTGACGACGTTCGCATCGTACGCGACGACCAGATCAAGATACTCCCCCGCGCGCACGTCGTACGCGGCGAACGTGAGCGCGCCGCCTTCGCCGCGCGCGGTTTCGGACGTGCCGGTGTAGTGCAGCCACGCCCACGAATTGTCGGCCATAATGCCGTTCGGGAAGCGCACAGTGCCGGTGACCTTGCCGATCGGCGTCTGGCCCGACTTACCGAACGGCTCCCATTGGAACGCGGCGACGTCGTCGTAGAGCGTGGTGGCGCCGACGAGCGTGAACGTCACGTCGAATTTGAGGCTGTTCGCCGACTTGGTGAAGGGGATGTTCCAGCCGATTTCGATGGTCTTGGTCTCGCTGCTGCCGGTGCCGATCGGCAGGCCGTCCTTGATCGGCTCGTACGGTTCGAGCGAGGCTCCGGTCGCGTCGGCGATGTACCAGTGGTTCGCCCAGTCGCTGTTCCATTCGCGTTCGCTCAGGCCGTCCGGCAGACGCGGTTCGGTCTGTGCGTACGTTTGCCCGGTGGTCGCGTTGCGCACGGAGATGTCCGTGATGTCGGACAGGTTGGTACCGTTGAGCTCGTAGCGCTGGTACAGCTGTTTCCACGGGCGCACATTGTCGTCGTCATCGGTGCGCTTGTTGAGCCGCATGTTGATGTGCTGCGTGACCTTGAGACTGCCGTCCGACTGCACGTCGACGCTGTAGTCGAGCGTGCGGTAGCTCAGATCGGCGCCACCGTCGAACAGCGACGCGACGAGCGTGCCGCCGAACACCAGTATGACGACAAGCGCCGCGATGAACGCGGATCTAGTGACACGTTTGACGTCCATGCGGTTCCCCTTCCGCTCCGTTCAGCCGAAACAACCCGACCGGCCAACCGAAACAGCTGCCGGCCACGGTTCGTCTGGCATCGGCTAGAACCTGACCTGCGGCGCCTGGCGCGACTGCTCGTCGGCCTGGAAGTATTCAGCCTGTTCGAAGTGGAAGAGGCCGGCGATGATATTGCTCGGCACGGTTTCGGTAGCCGTGTTGTACTTGAGCACGACGTCGTTGTAGAACTGGCGCGCGTACGCGATCTTCGACTCAAGCTCCTTGAGCTGGGCCTGCAGGTCCATGAAGTTCTGGTTAGCCTGCAGCTGCGGATACGCTTCGGCCGTGGCCTGCAGGTTGACAAGCGCACGGGAGAGCGCGTTCTCTGCGGCGGCACGCTGGACAGTCGTCGCGTTCGGATCGCTGGCAGCGGCGACCACGCCAGCGCGCGCGGCCGTCACCTGCGTGAGCACGGTCGACTCGTGACCGGCGTACCCCTTGACCGTTTCCACAAGATTCGGGATCAGGTCGGCACGTTGTTTGAGCTGCACGTCGATCTGCGCCCAGCCGTTCTTGACGCGATTGCGCAGCGTGACCAGCCCGTTGTACGCGCCCACGCCCCACAGCACCAGCGCGATGAGCACCACCAGAATGATGATGACGAAAACCATGCGTTCCCCCTTGTTGCCTTGCCTCATTGCCATGCCGGCCATTGCCGCATGCCGTTCGTATCCGTCGTGTTCCATTCTTCCACAATCCCGGCCGCCGGCAAAGCACCACGGCAAAGAACATGCCGTCCTGCGCAGAACCGTAAAAATACGACTGAGGGGTAGCCAGAAGGCATATGCACGTACCTTCTGACTACCCCTCAGTCAGCTTCGCTGCCAGCTCCCCTAGCAAGGGGAGCCATAGCTGTTATCTATCAGTCCTCGAACGGATCAAAGTCGCGACGCACGCGGCGGCGCGGACGCTCAGTGCGCTCGACGCGCTCGGCGCGGTACTCGTCGTAGTTCTCGTCGGCGGCGTAACGCGGGTTGCGGTCGTCGCCGCGGCGCGAACGACGCGGACGGGAGTCACGGTCGTCACGATCGGAACGGGACGAACGACGATCGTCGCGGCGGTCGTCACGATCGTCACGGTCGTCGTAGTCACGGTCCGAACGGCGCGAACGACGCGGACGATCATCGTAATCACGATCGTCGCGATCATCATAGTCACGATCGGAACGGCGGCGGCGCGGACGATCATCGTAATCGTCGTCATCGTGATCGTCGCGGCGCGAACGGCGCGGACGATCGTCGTAATCACGATCAGAACGGCGGTCGTCACGGTCGGAGCGACGTCCGCGGCCGCCGCGACGGTCGTCACGGTCGCCACGGTCGGCACCGCGGTCGCCACGGTCACTGCCGCGGGAAGCACCACGGCCGGCGCCGGAATCCTGATCCTCGAAGCCCGGGATCGCGAGGCTGATCTTGCCGCGATCGTCGACGCCCTGCACGACAACCTCGACGGTGTCGCCTTCCTTGAGCACGTCCTCGACCGCGTCAATGCGCTCGCCGTTGGCGAGGTTGCGGATCTGCGAGATGTGCAGCAGGCCGTCGGTGCCCGGAGTCAGGTTCACGAACGCGCCGAACGACGTGGTCTTGACGACCTTGCCGTTGTACGTTTCGCCGGCCTGAGGCACGTGCGGGTTGGCGATCTGGTCGATGATGGCCTTGGCCTTCTCGGCCGCCTCGCCGCCTTCGGAGGAGATGTAAACGGTGCCGTCGTCCTCGATCGCGATCTCGGCGCCAGTGTCCTCCTGGATCTGGTTGATGTTCTTACCCTTCGGGCCGATGATCTCACCGATCTTGTCGACCGGAACGGTGGTGGTGAGGATGCGCGGAGCATACTCGCTCATCTCGGCCGGGCCGTCGATGCACTCGTTGATCAGGTCAAGGATCGTGGTGCGGGCCTCGTGCGCCTGCTGCAGGGCGGCGGCGAGGATGTCAGCCGGAATGCCGTCGAGCTTGGTGTCGAGCTGCAGGGCGGTGATGAACTCGCTGGTGCCGGCGACCTTGAAGTCCATGTCGCCGAACGCGTCCTCGGCGCCCAGGATGTCGGTGAGCGTCTTGTAGATGTGCTGGCCGTCCACGTCGCCGGACACGAGGCCCATGGCGATGCCCGCGACCGGGGCCTTCAGCGGGACGCCCGCGGCGAGCAGAGACAGGGTGGAAGCGCACACGGAACCCATCGAGGTGGAACCGTTGGAGCCGATGGCCTCGGAGACCTGACGGATCGCGTACGGGAACTCCTCACGGCTCGGCAGCACCGGCACGATGGCCTTCTCGGCGAGCGCGCCGTGGCCGATCTCGCGACGCTTCGGGGAGCCGACGCGGCCGGTTTCGCCGGTGGAGTACGGCGGCATCTCGTAGTTGTGCATGTAGCGCTTGGACTGCGGGCCGGACAGCGCGTCGATCTGCTGCTCCATCTTGAGCATGTTCAGCGTGGTGACGCCCAGGATCTGGGTTTCGCCGCGCTGGAAGAGCGCGGAACCGTGCACGCGCGGCACGATGTCCACTTCGGCGGACAGGGTGCGGATGTCGCGCAGGCCACGGCCGTCGATGCGGTAGTCTTCGGTGAGGATGCGGCGGCGCACGATCTGGCGCTGCAGCTCCTTGAACGCGTTGCCGAGCTCCTTCTCCTTCTCGTCGTCCGCCATGTCGGTGAACTCGTTGGCGAGGATTTCGCGCACGTGCTCCTTGATCTCGTGGATGCGGTCCTGACGCGGCAGCTTCTCCGCGATGGACAGCGCCTCGTTGAGGTCAGCGTGGGCGATCTCGTCGATGCGCGCATACAGCTCGTCGGTGTACTCCGGGAAGAGCTGGAACTCCTTGGTTTCCTTGGCGGCCTTCTCCTTGAGCTCGTTCTGGGCCTCGCAGATGACCTTGATGAACGGCTTGGCGGCCTCGAGGCCCTGAGCCACGACGGTCTCGTCCGGCTTGGTCTGGCCTTCGTCGTAGATGAGGTGCCAGGCGTTCTTGCCGGCGCCCGCCTCGATCATGGCGATCGCGACGTCGCCGTTCTCGATCACGCGGCCGGCGACCACGATCTCGAACACAGCGCGCTCACGCTCGCTCCAGCGCGGGAACGCGACCCACTGGCCGTCGATCAGCGCCAGACGCACGCCGGAAACCGGGCCGGAGAACGGCAGGCCGGAGATCATCGTGGACGCGGAGGCCGCGTTCAGCGCGATCACGTCGTACGCGTCGTCCGGGTTGATCGCGAGTACGGTCTCAACGACCTGTACCTCGTTGCGCAGCGTGTGCGGGAACAGCGGGCGCAGCGGACGGTCGATGATGCGGCAGGCGAGGATCGCCTCGCTGGACGGACGGCCTTCGCGGCGGAAGAACGAGCCCGGGATCTTGCCCGCGGCGTACATCTTCTCTTCGACATCGACGGTCAGCGGGAAGAAGTCGTAGTTCTCCTTCGGGCTGGAACCGGCGGTGGTGGTGGACAGAATCATCGAATCGTCGTCGAGGTAGGCGGCCACCGCGCCGTCAGCCTGCTGCGCGAGACGGCCCGTTTCGAAGCGCAGCGTGCGCTTGCCAAACGAACCATTGTCGATTACGGCCTCAACGGCCTTGATTTCGGGACCCTCCATTAGGGTTCCTCCTTTTTGCTTGTATCTTCTATATACCTGCTGTTCGGGCCATGTCCCGCCCGAACCGTTCCTCTGCCATACTTCGTATTCGGCCGACCGGAAACGCCTCTTCCTCCCGGCGTTTCCCCGAATCGGCCTCATTCGCACGCGGACGTACCCAGCCGCGCTGTCATCTGTCAGATTCAGAACCTATTGTGCGTTTCACCCTCAGACAAGAGCGCCCCGCCGGGCGCTTCCCCGTTCGCCGGCCCGGACGGCCGGTTTCGTGCCGGCTCCGTCCGTGTGCGCGGCACGGCTCCGGCACGCAAAAACGCCCGAGCATTGGATGCTCGGGCGTTAAGTATGTTAGCGGCGAATGCCCAGCTTCTCGATCAGGGCACGGTAACGGTTGATGTCGACGCGCTTGAGGTAGTCGAGCAGACGACGACGGTCACCGATCATCAGCATCAGACCACGACGGGAGTGGTGATCGTGCTTGTGCTCCTTGAGGTGCTCGGTCAGATCGGCGATGCGCTTGGACAGCAGCGCGACCTGGACCTCCGGAGAACCCGTGTCGCCCTCGTGCGTCGCGTACTGAGAGATGATTTCCTGCTTTTCCTGAGCCGTAAGTGCCACGGCATCCTCCTTATGTTGCTGCGCGGTGCTGCCGGCCCAATGCCGGCGCGCTCTCTATCCGCGGGCGAAACACGCCAAGGGGACACTATACGACGGGTGCGGGACTTTCGTTTGCGGGACGGGATTCGTCGGCTTGTGCACGCGGCTTACGCACACGGACTATGCACGCGGCTTACGTACGTCGATCGCGCCGCAAACGATCATGCCACGATCACGACACGGCGATCGTACACAGCACAGTGCGCTCGTGATCGCACGCGCGCGACGCACGTCATACCGTCGTCAGCAGACCGCCGAACAGCACGATCAGCAGCGCGGCGGCCTCGATCGCAAAGAACATGATGAACGACGCCCAGCTGCGCGTGAGCACGCTCAGCGGCGAATCCTTGCGGATCAGGATCAGCAGGCCGACCCACAGCACCGCGTACGCGGCCACGCCGAACCCGGCGGCGATAATGCCGAGATTCGTCGCGTTCGCCAGCGGCGCTGCATCGCCGTACACGACGTACGTCGAATACCAGAAGTTGAGTTTGAGCAGGCTGAGACCGGCGATGAACTGCTCGGCAGCAAGCCCGATCACGAACACGATGCGCCACAGCCACGTCTTCGACTCGACCACGGCCATGCCGAGGCCGGTGAGCGTGACCAGCGTGACCGTCCATGCGAGGAACACGAGGCCGCGCTGGTCGAACACGCTCATGTGCGCAACCAGCCACGCGGTGCGCTGGACGGCCAGCATGCGGCCCAACCAATACGGCGCGATGATGGCGGCCAGCACAGCCGTCAGATACACGCCCCAATGCACCGGCTGGAACTTGCGCCGTTCGATGTCGGCCAGCGACAGGTCCGATTCGGGGATGGACGGGTCGGGATGACGGGAAACCTCGACCTCCTCGACCTTGCCGTCCACGATCTCCGTGGCCTCGTTCGTCTCGTTCTCCGCGTGCGACTCGTTGGTTGCGTTCGCCATGCACCAGCCCCGTTCATCATCGTCAAAGCGTTCCGGTCAATTCCGCGACCCATCTTAGCCCAAGCGTTCCGCAAAGCCGATTGGCTCCGGCATCCCGGCTCCGCCTCAGACGGAGCATTGGGCAACCTCGTATCCTTCGCCATCGCGGCGCGGCAACGCCCATCCGACCGATTCCTCCTCTCCGCTCGGCCGACCGTTCCCGCACGATGGCCCCGCCCGCGCATCCCGCATGCCACGCCGCGACACGTCGATTTGACGCATCGTCACTTCCCCGATACAGTATTCATTCGTCGCGTACGACACCTGTCCGGGTGGCGGAATGGTAGACGCGCTAGCTTGAGGTGCTAGTGCCTATTTTATACAGGCGTGTGGGTTCAAGTCCCATCTCGGACACCGGCAAGGCCCCGTGGAAACACGGGGCTTTTCGTATTTTCCGATTTCACCCGACGCAACGCTCTCCCGAATATTTCCTCACCGGACTTGCCTTTGGGAAGGGTCTGTGTATAATGGCTCAAGTCGTTAAACGGCACTGCGGATGTAGCTCAATGGTAGAGCCTCAGTCTTCCAAACTGATTACGCGGGTTCGATTCCCGTCATCCGCTCCCAGCTGAGAGGCCGGAAACCCAATGATTCCAAGGGTTTCCGGCCTTTCGCATTGAAGGGCCGGCATACCGTCGGAGTGCAAGATTTGGGGCAATAAAGCCCGATCGTGACCCCGATAGCATGACCTATAGCATGACCTCTAACGCACACGGAAAGAGGCCTGAAGCCCATGAACACCAAGGAAACGACACACCGCCGCCCCAAGGGATCCGGCAGCGAATGGAAAGACGCCAACGGCGTCTGGCACGCCCGCAAGGAAATCGCACCCAACCCCCAAACCGGCAAACGCCGCCTCGTCGAAGCCCGCGGCGCCACCAAAACCGCCGCACGCCAAAAACTCCAAGCCAAACTCGAAAAAATGCAACGCGAAGGAACCACACCCCTCACCAACACCCCCACCCTCGACGTATGGATCGACCGATGGCTCACCCAAACGGCCATGAACGTCAAACCCCGCACCCTCGAAACCTACCGATCCGACTGCAACGCCATCCGCCGCCAAATCGGCGGCATGAGACTCGACAAAATCACCCCCGGCGACATCGAACGCATGTGCGCCCAACTCAACCAAACCCGCAGCGGCAAAACCGTCCACAACCACTACATCCGCCTCCAACAAATCCTCAACGCCGCCGTCCGCGAACAACTCATCCCCACCAACCCCGCGCTCGCCGCCATGCCGCCCCGTTACGAGCCGAGGGAAACCCGGATCCTCGATCCCGGCCAGCCCCAGCAGGCCATCGAGGCCGCACGACGCCCCGCACACCGCAAATGGGACATGCTGCAGGACGACGACACCGACCGGGCCATGTGGGCCCTCATGTTCGACCTCGCATTCGAAACCGGTATGCGTCAGGGCGAACGCTTCGCGATCACCCCCGAAGAACTGGTCACCAAGGGTGGCGTCCACGGCATCCAGATCGACTGGGAGCTGCAGCGCCTCTCGCCGGACGCGGTAATCCCCAACTGGCTCGACGCCCGGCACCTGGAAGGACGATTCTGGCTACTGCCGCCGAAAAGCCGGCAGGGCCGCAGATTCATCCCCGTCAGCGAAAACACATGGATCCGATTACACGAACGGGCGGCCAAATGCGAGCCCAACGGCCTCCTGTTCACCAGACAAGGGCACCCGCTGACCAACAACGTCGAACGACTGCGCTGGCAACGAGCACTGGAAGACGCCGGCCTCCCATACGTCACCATGCGCGCCGCCCGCCACTTCTTCAGCACCCACCTCGCCGAAACCGGCGCGCCAGAAGACGCCCGCAAAGCCATGATGGGCCACGCCAAAATCACAACCACCGCCGGCTACACCCACTGGAGCCCCGAACGACTCGCCCAGCTCGCCGACCAAGCACGACAAGCCATCAACGCCTAAAATCAACACCAACACCCAAAACACCCAAAGGAGGGCCACAATGGCAAAACTCACCCCAGCACCAGGCGCACTCTTCGACGCCGGCAACTTCCGCCTCTACGACAACCGCATCGAAATCAACAAATACGGCCTACTCGGCGGCCTCAAAGGCTTCGACGTCATCTACTACAGCGACATCGCCAGCATCAAAGCCGGCAAAAAAGAACTCCAAATCAACCGCAACAACCTCAAAGGCCGCGTAACCCTCGAATTCAAGAAAAAAGAACAAACACAAGCAGCGCTCGCCATCATTAACGGCAATAAAGCCTGACGGCAGCATGAAGGCCCCGGCGCTTGCACTGCACCTCTTAGTGAGTGCTGTGACATTTTGTTAATTATTATCTCGTATGGAGTTTTCTGCTTTAGTATGGTCGGCTTGCGCGTTGATGTTGGTGCTGTTATAGGTGGTTTTACAGGGCTGTAGAATCTAGATTGGACATATTGATTTGGTTAAACCGCAACGATGGAGGGCATGATGCCGAGAGAGTATAAAGGGGCTAGCATACTGGCTAGCAAGGATGACTACGTATCTTTAGATCTCGAAACTACAGGATTTGATACCCGTCAAGACGACATTCTTGAAATTGGTGCGATCAGAGTCAGAGATGGAAAACCTGTTGAACGGTACGAGCAACTTGTCAATCCTGGATACGCGATACCGATTTTTATTACCAATCTCACTGGGATTAGCAACGATATGGTAAAAGATGCGCCGGTGCTTGCTGATGTTTTGCCTGTATTTCTTGACTGGTTGGGAGATGATCTCATTCTTGGTCACAATGTCAATTTTGATGTCAACTTTCTTTATGACAGTGCTGAAACTCTACTTGGCCGCAGTGTAAGCAATGATTTCATTGATACTTTACGGCTTGCTAGATATCTTTATCCAAAAGAACGGCATAATCGTCTTAGTGATCTCATCGTAAGATTTAATATTGCTGAAACGCAGTCACATCGGTCGATTGCTGATGTGGAGCAGACTGTCGCGTGTTATCAGTGGATGCTGCGGTATATGGCCGAGAATGGCATTTCTTTTCCTGATAAAGATGGGAGGCGATATAGCGACACTCCATTGTTTCGTGGTAAGGATCAGCTGCTTCGGGTAATGCCACAGGGTGATATCACCCCAGATCCGGCATTCGATGGGATGACATTCGTGTTTACTGGTGCGCTTAAGAAAATGACTCGTAGCAGTGCGCAACAGGCGGTGATTAACCTCGGCGGAATCAATGGGAAGACCGTTACTAAGGATACTAACTACCTTGTCACTGGTAGTACTGATTACAATGCGTCACTCAAGGGGGCTAAAAGTAGCAAATGGTTGAAGGCTGAAAAACTTCGGCTCGCTGGCCAAGACATCAACATCATCAGTGAAGATGTGTTCTATGACATGCTCGGTGATAGTGTATCGGTCATATCAATGGCTGCTGAGACAAGTAGTAACGATGGGGAATTGCGGAGTGCTAGCTCTCGGGCTAAGGGAACTGTTGTTAGTGAAGGCGCTGGTGGCTTCTTGAACGCTAAGACTAAGAAGAAGGAGTTAAAAGGCGATGAAACTGTCACCGTTGATTCCCATCCGTTGCAGCGACTTACACTTGAAGATTTTCCATTGGACGCGTCACTATGGGTGACGCTGAAGAATGTGGTTATAGACAATGAGCCTCAGATTAGTGTCACTATCAATGGTTCGGTTCGAGTTGGGAGGATTCCCGAGATACTACGTGAAAAATATGCGGCAATGATTCCGTCGAAAGATGCTGTTGCTGCAGCGACTGTCGCTATCGATGAAAACGGAAATCGTTGTTTACGATTGTCGTTACCGGAATGATCACAGTTGATGGTTAATTGATGTGTCCCGACGCTCATTGGCGAGCGCCGGGACGTTTTTTAGTTGTTGGTTCTCATGGAGTTCTCGGCCTTGATCTGGTTAGCCCATGAGTCGATGTCTATATCGTCGTTGCCTTGGCGAAGCAGATTGCGGGCTGCGTTGATGTCTCGATTATTGGTTCGCTCGGGGGCAAGCTCGGAAGAGAGGTAATCTTCGACGACTCCCTCATCTTGGGTGAGGCGTTCGGCGTCCGCGATGATGGAGGAAAGTGGCATGCGTAGGGCGTCGGCTATCTTCCGTAGTTGTTCGTAGTCTGCCACGGTGTTGAGTTCGAGGATTCTACGGAGGGTGCCGTAAGGCACGCCTGATTCTTCGGCCAGTGATCGTGTTCGGATGTTTCGCACGGCCATGGCTCTCTTGATTGCGATTGAGAGCGTCTTCGATTCAATCGTTGCGGTCTTCTTTCCTGTTGGCATATGAGTCATTTTACTTATTTATGAGGCAAATTGGTTTCATATGAGACACGCCGAGTTTTGAGTAACGCACCTTGCGTCATAACATGTTTCATATGAAACAAAAGTTGCTTGATCAAAAACATCTAGGGATTGCAATAAAGCAAGTCCTCGCGGAGGTGAACATGACGCAGACCGCGCTCGCCGACCAAGCCGGCATACCTCGCAATACATTGAACCGGAAGATCAACGTCGGGATCTTCAACTTTGACGAATTAAGGCGCATCGCCTACGCAGTCCAGCGCCCGCTTTCTTCGATCGTCGCGGCGGCGGAACGTCTTGACTCCGCCGAGTACGACGATGTGAGGTGATTGCGATGGCGAATCGAACGCTTGTTTTCTTCAATCACGAGGAAGGGGCTCGACCCCTGCACTGCGAGGCGCGCGCCGGGCGGATCATTCTGACCCTGCGCGATCTCGACCACGACGGGAACGGCGCGACGCGGATCCTGCCATTGGAACAGGCCGCGGTGCTGGCCGACGCGATCGGCCACCGCTGGCATTGGATCGGCAAGACCGCCAACAAGGGCGGGATCGCCGTAAGCGTCACCATTGACGCGACCGTCCTGCGCTTCCTCGACACCACCGGCTCCGGCCACATCACCCTCAGCCTCGACCAGGCCGCCAAACTCGCCGACTGGATCAAAACCCACACCACCCCGGCGCTCGCCGCCGGCAAGGAGACGCGATGAACGGTTATGAGACGGCGCGCAGCGCCTCATTGAGCGTACGCCCCGGATCGAGGCCGAACAGGATGCACAGGTTGCAGTACTCGTCCACGGTGGGCGTGCCGTGCAGTCCCGCCATGAGGTCGGCGACCCGCGGATGCGTCACGCCGATCGCCTTGGCGACCGCCCGGTTCGACGGCCGGGGATCTCGCCCGTCCCACGCTTTGCCGATGAGCCGCATGAGCTCGCGGTCGAGTTCCGTCCATTCCCGTCCATTAGTGGCCATGGAGGCAATCGTACAGATGGAAAGACTTTTTTCCAACAATACGGCAAGCCAGCTTGACTCTTTGGTAAAGAGCTTTACCATTGAGGATATGGAAAAGATTTCTACCACCCTCACGGCGGGGCAAATCGCGATCGAAACCATCGCCCGGCTCGCCGGCGCCAAAGGAGTCACCCGCGAAACCCTCGCCAAACAACTCGGCATCACGCGACAAACCGTCACCAGCCGATTCCGCACGCGCAGCATGAGCCTCGACGACTACATCGACACCTGCCGCGCCCTCGACCTCAACCCGGCCGAAATCCTCGACCGAGCCACCAAACTCGCCACCCCAACCTTGCCGGCCGTCATCAAGGAGGCCCTGCAAGGCGACCGACCCTTCGCCGTTTTCTAAAGGAGCACCAGCAATGAGCGCACTCGACATCATCACCCACAAGAACCGCCTCGACGCGACCGTCCGCATCCTCCTACCCGGCGGCGGCCGACCCGGAGGCAACACCATCACCCTGGTCGAATCCCTCGGCAGCCTCAAACAGTGGCGAGACGAACTCGACCGTGTCATCACCCGCCTGGAGGACCAGCAATGAACACCAAACCACTCCTCGCCATCAGCGCGCTCGCCGCGCTCGCATGGCTGCTCACCCACACCGGCTGCGCCCACCCGATCACCAACCTGCTCGCCCTCGCCGCATACACGATCGCCGGCAGCCTCCTGCTCCTGCCCAACGCGACCGCCTGGTTCACCACCAGCCTGAAAAGCCTAGGAGATGACGACAATGAGTGACACCACCTCGATCCTCGAACGCACCGCGCTCGCCGGCTGCCTGCCGCCGTATTCGGCCGCAGCCAAGGAAATGCGCCGCGACCTGCGCGCCGACGGGGTGAACGTCACCCTGAACAACGTGCCCCTGCACAATCGCGAGGCATGGACCCTGCACGAGGCCGCGAAAGTGTGGAGCGTGGACTATCACGCGCTCCTCGTCGCGGCGAACTCCGGCCTGCTGATCACCTTCCGCCCGCTGACCAGACGGGGCACGAAAAGCTGGCGTCGCGTGACCCGCAAGGCCATGGAAGAATATCTCGGCCGGTTCGAGGAATAACCGGTGGGATACGACATGCTGATCATTCTCACCGTCTATTGCGCCGTTGCCGGCGTGGTCCTAATCCTGGCCGGCACAGTCCGAGCGTCCGCGATCCTGCTGCTCGCCGGATTCTGCTGCCTGCTCGGCGCAACGATCCTCGGCGCGCTCGCCTACGAATACGACGACAACCCCGACGACGACCATCATCACGATCACAAGGAGGAATAACGCCTTATGGCAAAGGATCCCAGCACCGCCACCATTCGCGGCCGGCTCGCCGCCGACCCGGAACTGCGCTCCACCGGCAACGGGGTGAGCGTGGTCACGCTGCGCCTGCTCTCGTCCGGCTGGGAGAAGGACACGGCCGGCAATCCGGTCGACGTGACCCCCACCAGCTGGCGGTGCGAGGCATGGCGCGACCTGGCCGACCACATCGCCCAAACGTTCCGCAAGGGCGACCAGGTCATCGCCAGCGTCCGCCCCAAGACCAGCACCTACCAGCGTGACGACGGATCGACCGCATGGTCGACCGTCTGGCTGATCGACGACATCGGTCCCAGCCTGCAACGCGCCACCGCAAGCATCCAACGCATCCAACGGGCCGCCGGTCCGCGCCACGCCCCGACGGCGCAGCAGCAGGCGCCGGCCGACCCGTACGCCGCCCAATATGCGGCACAGGACCCCAACGACCCCTGGAACTAAAGGACACACGCTCATGACCGCAGCGAAATACAGCGACGGCGACCTTAACAACCTCTACCGGATCGCCGTCACCGAAGGCGTCGACAAACTCGAGCACGGCGAAAAAATCGCGCTCATCCGCTGGTGCAAGCGCACCAACCATCCCGTCCCCAACATGAAAACCACCCCCAACACCGTGAAACCCATCGTGAAACCCAAGGAGCACCCCGCCATGCCCGCCACCGTCGAAACCACCGCCCCCGCAACACCGCCCGCCACGCCCAGCGAATACTTCACCGCGCTCGGCTTCACCGAAGTCAACACCAGCAACGGCAAGGCCGGGTTCATGACCGAGGAAACCGCCGAAGACATGATCCTGCTCAAAGCCGTCCGCTTCGTCGACGACTGGCCCGACGACATCGAAACCGACAGTCCCAAGCCGGAAACCCGGTGGACCAAACCCGCCCAGGCCCTCGTCCGCTTCTCCGGACGCATCGGCATCATCGCCGACGACCTCGACCGGCGCGCCGCGATGAGCGTCCGCCGCCGCATCAACCACAACACCCTCGCCACCTTCAAAAACGCCGCCCCCACCGGCACCTGGCACAGCGAAATCGCCCCCGACCACCACCATCCCGGTCGATGGATCGTCCTCGCCCAACACCAGGCCGCCAAAACCACCGGCAAAACCCGACGATGACCACGCACACCATCACCATCACCATCCCCAAGGCCCTGTGGAAAAACGACAACGGCTCGCACGGCAACTGGTACGCGCACAACCGGCTCATGCAACAGCTCAAACGACTCGGCTGGGCCGCCGCCGTCAACTGGCGCAGCCAACACGACCAGCTCGCCTTCGACCACTGCCGTCTCGACGTCTACGTCCGCTACCCGCCCCGCGGACGAGCTCGCGCCGACCCCAGCAACGCCGACAACGTAGGAAAGCCCATCATCGACGGATTCACCAAAGCCGGCCTGTGGCCCGACGACAACTGGCACCACGTCGAAGGCCCCTTCTACCGCATGAGCCCCAACACCGCGCCACCCGGACAGCACATCCTCGAATTCCACATCACACCAACCGAAAGGACAACCCAATGAGCAAGCACAAGCACCGCCGCCAAACCATCGAACACCAACGCCAAAAAGCACGCCGCCGACGCCGCCCCCACACCACCAACCCCACCATTCGCGACTACAGCAAGGATCCCCTCGAATGAAAGTCGCCGCGCTCACCAGAACCGACCGCACCATCGGCCTCACCCTCACCAACATCGACTGGACCGCCCAAAGCATCCGCAACGGCGACCAGCGTCTCACCCTCATCCTCGACAAAACCGACCTACCCGACCTCGTCCAGGCGTGCGCCGACGCGTTGGACCCTGACAAGGAGCAGTGACCCGTTTCAAGTGAACGATTATCTGGAACTCAGCATCGACGCGCACCGGCACGGTTTGATCATCCACGCGATCGCGACCGTCACCGACTCGCAGACCGGCCGGCGCCTCATGCCCGCCCTGCACGCGACCGGCCTGACCCGGCGCGGGATCGTCGACCGTCTCACGCCCGTCGCGCTCGGCACGCTCTGGGCGCAGCGGCGCCATCACGGCGAATACGTGCCCCACGCCGAGCAGGTCGACCGGTACATCGCCCAAGCGGCCGCCTACTGGTCTGAGCATGATTGGAACGAGCAATGACGGCATCCAACACCACCAGTCGGCAGGCCCGTCGCCGGTGGGCCGCCGACTGCGTGCAGCTTGACCTGACCGGCAGCCAATTCGACCACGCGCTCACCCTGCTCAACACGATCCGAGACCGTGGCGCCAGCGAAGACGTGCTCGAAGACCTCACCCTCGCGATCGGCCACCTGCGTCAGGCGCGCAGGGCCGTCAGCGACGCCAGCCGTCATTTGTGGCCGCTCACCGGGGAGGACTCATGGCACGCCTGAAACTCACCCGCACCATGCAGGACCTCCTGATCAGTATGCTCAACCGGCAGGAATACCCCGTCGACCGCAACAACGGCCGCACCTTCCAAGCCCTGGAAGAACGCGGCCTCATCCACCCCGACTTCTACGACCAATGGCATCTGACCGACGAAGGCCACCAGGTCGCCCTCAAACTCCTCAAAAAGTGAGACCACCATGAGCAACAAGGCAATGCAATGGGCCATGTACGAGGCACCCACCGACCTCGACCCCATCGAATTCAAACTCCTCATGATCATCGCCGACAACGTCGACTCCGACGGGCGCGGCTTCGGCAAAAGCATCGACACGATCATCGAACTGTTCCGCACGCCCATCAGCCGCCGCACCATCATCGACCGGCTCGGCCGACTGCGCGCCAAAGGCGTCATCCGCTACGGCGACCAACGCCTCCTCGCCTACCTGCCCGCCAACCGACGCCCCAAGGTCTACGACCTCGCCATCGACACCACCACGGAACCCGAGCCCGTCGCGCCGAGCGCGGCATCGAACGCGAGCGACACCGAATCCAGGGGTGCAGCATATGCACCCCAAAACGACGACGACGATTCAACGGCCGACCCGACCCCCGTCAGGGGTGCAGCTGACGTGCAGCAGGGGTGCAACAGGGGTGCAGCTGGGGTGCACGCATACGTGCACACAAATCAACATGAATCCTATGAATCATTAGAGAGTAGAGAGAGTACGCGCGCCCGCAACGAAAAAACCACGACCACCACCAGCAGCGCCGACGACGGCGCCGGCGACGACGTCGAGGATCCCGTAACCCGCCTCCTCGCCCTCACCCCCGACCCAACCCACCTCCAGATCGCCACCCAAACCGGCCAAGACGCCGCCTACGAGCTCGCCAAATACCAAGACGCCTGTCTCGCCAACGGCCGCATCCCCAAGGATCCCGCCGCCGGCTTCCGCAACTGGCTCCGCCGCGCCACCAACCACCCAACCACCACGACACCACCCCCAACCCCACGCCACGCCCATGACCCGAGACCAGCAACTCAACGCCAGCACCGACAGGATCCTCGCCAACAGCACCATCCTCAACAGCCTCCTGCCCACCCCCGAAACCCGCGCCCAATGGCGGCCAAGCCTCAAACAAGCGCTCGCCGACGGGCTCGCCCCGGCCGAAGCGGTCGCCATGGTCGCCAGCGCGATCCGCCTCAACCGCGAAGACCTGCCGGGAGAGGACTTCTAATGGGCGGGATCGTGCAGGCCACCATCGACTGGCACACCGCCAGCCCCACGCAGCTCGACGGCCGCCGCTGCATCATCACCACCACCAACGGCACCATCATCGACGGCCACCTCAAAGCCCACCCGCCCACCAACAGCACCTACGCCACCACCCGCTTCACCCTCGACGACACCGAACAACACCTACAAGGCTTCCACATCCTCAGCATCGACGCCCGCCACCACACCAGGATCCTCCAACCACACATCCGAACCCTCACCATCACCGAAGGAGTCAAACCAATGAGCATCATCGACCAGGAAATCACCCGCCAACACGACAACGACCCCACCTACCTCGACAGCGACCTGCAAAACGCATGGGCCCAAGGCTACAAAGCCTGCTCCCGCCGCACCCCCACCGACCAGGAAATCGAAGTCGCCGCCCGCCGCCTCCACGAACTCGACTGCACCCGCAACGGCCTCCTCCTCGACACCGACGCCGCCTGGAACACCATGCTCCCCGGCAACAAAGCCATCTACCGCCTCACCGCCAAAACCATCATCACCACCGCACAACAAACCGCACTCCAATGACCATCCAAATCATCACCCACATCTACCGCTTCACCTGCGACCAATGCGCCACCACCCACCAATGCTTCGCCCCCAACCTCAACGAAGCATGGCACAAAGCCCGAAAACACGGCTGGCGCCACCAATACGGCCACACCTACTGCAGCAAACAATGCGCCCAAACCCTCACCCTCCTCTAACCGAAAGCCAACCAATGACCAACCCCACCACCATCATCAAATCCCGCCACATGAAAGAACTCCCCGTCCCCGACGCCTACACCGCACTCGCCGCCATCAACGGCATCAACGCACCCATCCGCCAATGGCAATCCCGCGACTACCTCGCCGCCCTCTACCACGACCGCAACGGCCACACCCGCCTCAGCATCAACCGCATCCAACGCGACAAACGCACCAACGAATGGAAAGACGGCATCACCTGGGACGAACTCCAACGCATCAAACAAGAAACCCTCGGCAACGTCTGGGCCGTCGAAATCTACCCACCCGAACCCGACCTCGTCAACATCCACAACATCCGCCACCTCTGGATCCTCCCACAACCACCCACCTACGCCTGGCACAACAAGGAACAAGCATGAGCACCAAAACCGAACTCTCCATCCAATCACACACACGCAACGACCCAGACGCAGGCCTCCGACTCAACCTCACCACCGACGACCCAATCCACGGCCGAAAACTCATGTGCTGGCCAAACACCACCAACCCATTCCCAATCGACTGGAACGACGCCGAACTCCTCTGGCGCTGGCTCGGCCTCACCCTCAACAAACCCATCCCGGAGAACGAACAATGAACCAAACCACATTAGCCAAACGCATCATCACATTAGTTTGCGCCGGATTTTACATTAGTGCGCTCGCCGGCTGCGGACAGACGGTATCCGAAGACGGACAGGGACAGATCGACTGCGCCGACCAGGGAGCCGGATACGCCCTGTGCTCATACAAGGTCCCGATTGGCGAAACCAGATACGTCACCTGCGTGGAGGGCGCCCACAGCCTGTCCTGCGATTGGGCGCACGCAGACGGAGCCGACCCGCAATGACCACCGACGACTGGTGGACCAAAGCCGCATGCCAAGGCGAAGACACCGAAATCTTCTTCCCCCAAACCCCCGCCCAAGAACGCGCCGCCAAAGCCATCTGCAACACCTGCCCCGTCAAAACCCAATGCGGCCACTACGCAGCCACCCACACCATCTACGGCTACCCAATCACCGGCATCTGGGGAGGAAAACACCGAGGCACCACCACCAAAACCACGACATAATACAAACGGGCCTGATGCCAACCGATAGAACACGACAGAACACGACAACCAAGGAGCATCATGACCCACACCCACCCCTGCCCAACCTGCAACCAACCCATCACCAACCCCCACACCATCTGCAAACAATGCACCTGGCAATACCAAACCGACTGCACCCAACTCGCCGCCCTCACACCAGACCTCACCCTCATCACCACCAAACAAGCCAACCCCAACCCACACCACAACAGCGCTCGCGGCAATCAGGGCGTGGCGCCGCTGCCGTTGCGCACGGATGCGTTCGACCTGCAGTCCAGGATCCGCGAGTACGCGGTCAACGCGAGCCTGCTGCTGGGACTCAAGCCGGGGGAGTCGGACGATGTGGCCGTGATGCTTCGCGCGATCGCCGCGCTGCATGACGTCGACAGGTCGCCGGTGGCGCCGCAGCTGGCGGCCACGGCCCGCGAGCTGGCCGGCGAGGTGTGGGCAATGTTCGAGCCGCGAGAGCCGCGCACGTTCGCCGGACACTGCCCGGCCTGCAACGCGGGGATCTACGCGCCGCTCGCGTCGAAAGCCGCCTACTGCAGCCAATGCGGCCAGCTCGTGGATCTTACGTGGCTGCGCGAGGAAACACTGCGCCGGCTACGCTCCAGCCGGACGACCAAGACCGCGGGCGAATTGAGCGAATGGCTCACTAGCTGGGGACTCAAGGTATCGAAGCGCACCATCCAACGCTGGGCGCAGGAAGGCAAGATCGTCGTCGGCCCCGAGGACGCCAACGGCCGACGCACCTACCAGATCGGCAGCATCATCAAACGCTTCGACGCCGGCGACCTCTAAACGCGACACGCCGATGCCCCTAGAAGAAAACGATTTGGCGCGGTACACATGATACAGATGGCCTGCGGTGTAGATGGGTGGGGCCATCTAGCAGGCAAAGTCCCGTAATCCTCACGGATCGCGGGGCTTTCTTGTATCCACGGAGGTGTTCACATCAGCGGCAAGCGCACCCACTCAAGGGCATTCGGCAAACTCAAGAAAGCTTTCTTCGAGGAAGGCCAACGGCTCGACGCGGCAGGCGACCCGGCAGCGGACTGCTGGATCTGTCACAAGCGCATCGACTACAGCGTCCCGCCCGGCACCACCGACCTCAGCCACGAACTCGACCACTACTATCCGGTCAGTGAATACCCCGAACTGCAAGAGGATCCCGCAGGCTTCAGACACAGCCACCGCAAATGCAACCGCGAGCGCGGTGATGGTCAGCCGAAGCTGGACATGGGTGACGTGATTCCCGCGTGGTGGTGATCTTGAAGGAGGACATGATGGACAACGATTCGAGCGTATGCGCCAGGCTGGCAATGATGCTTGATGAGAATCCGTCGTGTCGCGTGCTGATCCTCGGCCGGTACATGCCGCCGGTTCGCTCCGCGTACAATACGGTGCGTCATCGGGCGGGCAAGGCGAGGCTTAGGCAGACGCTGGCTGGCTCGAATCACCTGCGCTCGTCGAATGATGCGGGCGGTCGGCTGGAAGCGTACGCGCCGATCGGTTTGGCGCGTGGATTGAAGGTCGATGCGGTCCTCTACGTGGGTGCCGGCGACGAGCACACGAGTCTGGTGCTCGAGGGGTTCGCCGCCGGCGGCGCGATCGTGTATCACATTCTCTGATTTCGGCGTCGGGTAGGGGCGTTCGGATTTGCTGACGGCCTCGGCCGGACCACCCACCGTGCCCGAGTTTTTCTCTCTCCCCGGCCTTTTTGCCACCCCATCGCGCGCGTGCGCTTGGGGCTGGTTTTTCCTCGTTTTTTCGCTGGTTTTCCTTGGGAAGGAGGCGTAAATGGTCGAGCTTCAGACCGAATCGTTCCCGATTGACGCGCTGACCCCGTATCATCGCAATCCGCGGCGCGGCAATGTGGCCAAGATCACGGAAAGCCTGAAGGCGAGGGGCCAGTACAAGCCGATCGTCGTCAACAAGGGCTCCAAGACTGGCATCCCGAACGAGATTCTGGCCGGCAACCATACCTGGCAGGCGGCCAAGAGCCTCGGCTGGACCACCATTCAGGCCGTCACCGTTGACCTCGACGCCGACCAGGCCGCGCAGATCGTCGTGGCGGACAATCGGCTCGCCGATCTCGGCGGATACGATGCGGCGGCGCTCGCCGAGGTGCTGTCGGGCATCGAAGCGCCGACCGTGGGCACCGGGTACGAGGCGGACGACATCGCCGAGATCATCGCGGCGGCGAAACCGTCTCCTACGGAGTTGAAGGATCCCGACGACGTGCCGGCCACGCCGCGCAAGCCGTTCACCCAGGCCGGTCAGATCTGGAAGCTGGGCGACAGTCTCCTCGTGGTCGGCTCCAGCACCGACGAACAGCTCGTTACCAAAGCCGTGGGCATGATCGGACAGCCCTCCTGCATCTGGACCGATCCGCCGTACGGCGTCGCCTACAAAGGCTTCACCAAGGATCGCCTCACCATTCAGAACGACGCCGATCCGGGGCAGGCGGTCGACATCACCCGCCAGGCGTTTCAGATCGCCACCAGGATCTGCAAGCCCGGCTGCCCGTTTTATATGGCCTTTCCCGATGACTTGCGTATCCAATTCCAGCAGGCCGTCGAATCCGTTGGTCTGCGCTGGCGGCAAACCCTGATCTGGGTCAAGGACATGTTCACCCTCGGCCACTCCGACTACCAGCGGCAGACTGAAACCATTGCCGCCGGCACTTTGCCGGACGAGCCGCTCGACGAATACGAGCCGATCGGCTACGGCTTCACCGCAGGGGGGGGGGTGGACGGCTTGGCCGAGGCAGCAAACACTGGCGAGGCGACAACAAACAGTCAAACGTATTTCATTTCCCCAAGCCGAACGCCAGCAGGGAGCATCCCACGATGAAACCCGTTGAACTCATCCAGAGCATGCTCAAGAACAGCTGCAGGCCAGGCGGCATCGTCTACGACCCATTCGCCGGCAGCGGCTCCACCCTCATCGCCGCCCACGGCCTACGTATGAAAGCCCTCATTGTCGAACTCGACCCGAAATACGCTGATATGATCTGCCGACGATTCCAGGAATACACAGGCACCCTCCCCGAACTCGACGGCCAACCCCACGACTTCACCAAGGACAACCCATGACCGCCGAATCCGACGACAAGGCCCTCGGCCTCTTCCTCGCCGCAGTACCCATCGAAAAAATCAAAACTCAAATGGGCTACCGGTCCACCACCAGCGCGAACGCCGCGATCACCCGAGCGCTCAAAGCCGCGCAATCCGGCAAAAACCCCGACACCGCACGCGCCACCGAAATCGAACGACTCGACAGCCTCTACCGGCAGATCTACCCGCTCGCCCTCCAACAGGATTCCAAAGCCATCGACCAATGCCTCAAGATCAGCGAACAACGACTCCGCCTCCTCGACGCGCCCGCCAAAGCGCAGAAGGGACTGCTCAAAGCCTACGAGGACACCGTCAAGGCGCTCGCCGGCAACATCGAGCCGGAGGACAAGGCGGTGGTGCAGACCGGGCGCATGATCGCCAGTCAGATCGACTACGCCGTCACCCACGGCATCGGGCAGGAGGTCACCAAGGCGCTCTACCTGGTGCCGCATCTGATGAACGTGCTACAGGCGTTAGGAGCCACGCCGGAGGCCCGCCGGCAGCTGCAGGACTATGCGGGGGAGACGAGGGAGGCCAAGAAGGCCGAGCCGGTGGACGAGCTCACCGCGTTCCGGTTGAAACGTTTCGGCACATAGCTAGGGGAGGTGCAGGGTCATGGCAAAGCACCATGGTCGCACCGAACCGAGAATCTGGACGCGGCCGTTGCGCGAACTCACCCCGGACACGTCGCTCGGCTACGAGGTCATCGACTTCGCCGAACAGATCCTCCGCGTCCATCTCTACCCGTGGCAGCGATGGCTGCTCATCCACGCGCTCGAACTCCTCGACGACGGCGTCACCTACCGGTTCCGCCGCATCATCGTGCTGGTCGCCCGGCAGAACGGCAAGACCATGCTCGCCAGCGTGCTCGCCGCCTGGTGGCTGTTCGTCGACTCAGTGCGGCACCCCGACCGCGTGCCCCCGTTGAAGTTCAAGATCGTCGGCACCGCCCAGAACCTCGACATCGCCCGCGAACCATGGACGGCCGTCAAGACATGGTGCGAGAACGATCCGAAAACCGAGGAAGAACAGGAAGTGGCGATCCCGACCCTGCAGCGGGCCACGGCCAAGGTCAGCGACACCAACGGCAAGGAATACATCAAAGCGCGCAGTCTCGCGCACTACGAGATCCGCGCCGCCAAGAACGCGCGAGGCAAGCCGGCCGCGCGCGTCATCCTCGACGAGCTGCGCGAACAGACCACATGGGACGCGTGGAAGGCATTGTCCCCGACGACGCTGTCCTTCTGGAACGGACAACTGTGGGGCATCAGCAACGCCGGCGACGCCAGAAGCGTGGTCCTCGCTGACCAGCGGGCCGCCGCCATCGAATTCATCCAGGACTGGCGGCGCAAGGTCGAATCCGGCTCATGACCGCCGAACAGTACAAGGACGGGCACGACTGCTCCATCGGCCTGTTCGAATGGAGCGCGCCGGACGACTGCGCGAAGGACGACGTCGCCGCGATCCTGCAGGCCAACCCGTCCATCGGCTACGGCGCGCAAACCGTCGAAAACGTGCTCGCCGAAATGGTCGGCAGCCCCGACGCCGACTATCGGACCGAACATCTGTGCCAATGGGTCACGGCCAAGATCGACAGCTACATCGACGTCAACGATTGGAACGAGTGCATGGCAAAACCATTCGAAGTGCGCATCCCCTACGGGGCGCGCACCGTATGGGGGCTCGACGTGAGCGTCGACCGATCGTACACGTGGATCGCCGCCGCCGTGTTCGACGAGGACAACCGGCCCGTGGTCAGCCTGCGCGAACACCGCAAGGGCCTCATGTGGGTGCCCGACTACATGAAACAGCTCGCCGAGGAATCCGGCATGTGGGAGGTCGCCATCCAATCCAAGGGATGCCCGGCCATGGAATTCATCGAACCGCTCGCCAAACTCGGCTTCACCGTCCACGAGGTCGACGGCAGCCACATCGGCCTCGCCACCGGCCGCCTGCGCGACCGGGTACGCGAACGACGGCTCGTCCACGCGCCGCAGCCCCTCGTCGACACGGCCATCGAAGGCGGCGTCACCAAGGTCATCGCCGAAAACGAGGCGTGGGACCGCCGCCGGTCGCTCGTCGACATCAGCGGCGTCGCCGCCATCACCGTCGCTCTGTGGGCGCTCGAAACCTGCGAGCCGCCCAAACCGGAGAAAAGCGCCTACGAGGTCTACGACTTCGCCGGCTTCTGAAAGGAGACGCCAATGTACTTCACCAAGCATCCGCTGCGCCGGCTCGTCGGACGACGTATCATCGCGGCCACCCAGGCCATCACCCTGCGCGGCACGCTCGCCGCCTACTCCACCGGATGGCTCGAAATCAAGGACGCCGAAGCCGTCGACCATCTCGCCGGGGCGACCAAGGCCGACGGGATCATCCTCCTGCCGGAGGACCGGATCGACTACATCCAGGCGGTGAACCAGTGAGCCTCTACTTCGAAAGCAACGGCCGGCTCAACGACTGGGCCGCCTCCAACAACATCGAAATAGTCGACGCCGGACAACCGCTGCTCAGCTACGACGCGGAAACCGACGGGCACGGCGTCAAAAGCCACCCGTTGCGCGAAGTCACCGACTTCATCGCCCGCATGATCAGCAGCCTGCCGCTCAAGGTCTACCGGCGTATGCCGGACGGCGGCAGGGAACGCGTCCGCGACGGCACGCTTGCCGCGCTCGTCGCCAACCCCAGCGGCAACCCCGCCATACCGCCGTCCCAATTCTGGTACGCGCTCATCCAGGACGGGCTCCTCGCCGACCGCTACCTCGCGATCTTTGAGCAAACCCCAGCCAACGGGCTTCGTCTGCGACGTATCCCCGTCCGCCGGTGGCGGCCGCTCGTCGACGACCTCGACGAGCCGATCGGCGCGAAGGTGTGGATCGACGAGACCCAACCCGTCAAACTCGACATCCGCACGGACGGCCTGATCATGAGCGTCGGCTACGCGTTCGCCTCCGGCAAGGGAGAACCCAAACGCCGCCGGCTCCGGCAGATCCTCGACGAATACGACGCCAGCCTCGAATACCGGGCCGAAATCAACAAGCACGGGATCCGCGCGCCATTGGTCATCACCCGCGACAAGGAATGGTCCAGCCCCCAAGCGCGCGACCGGTTCCTGTCCGGCATGAAGAACTTCACCCGTGGCGGCGGATCCGGCGGCGGAGGCTTCCTTCTGGAGGACGGCATGAAGGCCGAGGTGGTCGCCGGCTTCAAACCCATCGACGTGGACGACCTCAACGCGCGTGACAAGGTCAAGATCGACGTGGCCAACGCGTACGGGATCCCGCCCGAAATCATCGGCATCAGGGAAGGAAACTTCTCCAACCTCGCCGCGTTCAAGCAAATGCTGTACGGCACCTACCTCGACCCGTACATCGTCCAGCTCGAACAGACCATCAACCTGTGCCTGCGCGACCGCCTGCAGTCCTACGACAAGGGCCTCTACCTCGAGTTCGACCGCGACGCCCAGCTGCGCGGCGACCCGGCCGCCCAGATCCAGTCGCTCGTCTCCGCCACGGGCCGGCCGATCTACACCACCAACGAGGCGCGCGAACTCATGAACAAACCCAAGATCGACGGCGGCGACGGCATCGTCACCCCGCTCAACGTGCTCGTCGGCGGGCAAACCAGCCCCAACGACGGCCAAACCGAAAGCCGCGGCAACGCCACCCTCGACGACGCCAACGATACCAACCAGGAAGGAGACACCGAATGATTCTGACCAAAACCATTCGCACGCCGGTCAAAGCGAAAACCGCCACCGGCGAAACGGGCGAGGAAACCGTCGGATTCGAAGGCTACGCCAGCGTGTTCGACAACATCGACCTCGGCGGCGACAAGATCGTCAAGGGCGCTTTCGCCGACACGCTCAAAGAACGCTACCCGGACCACGGCAAAGGCGTGCCCGTCTACTGGAACCACGAAACCAGCGACCCGTTCAAGAACCTCGGCATGACCGACACCGCCGAAGAGGACAACCACGGGCTCAAGGTCACCGGCACAATCGACACCAGCACCGACGTCGGCCAGCAGGTCGCCAAACTCCTCAAGGAAGGACGCGTCGGACAAATGAGCTTCGCCTACGACGTCAAAGAAGGCGCATGGGTCGACGGCAAACGCAACGACGACGGCAGCTACACGCCCGGCTACTACGAGCTGCGCAACCTCGACCTGTACGAGGTAAGCATCTGCCCCATCGGCATGAACCAATCCACCGAAGTCAGCGCCAAAACCGCCGTGCTCGGCCTCAAACCCGACGAACAGCCCGCCAAGCGGGCCGCCGAACCGCACGACGCCACCACCACCCCGCATCTGGACACGGCCGACCGCCGCCTCCGACTGCTCACCATCCAATAACCCCCCAACCGAAAGGAACAACAGTGAACATCCAGGACGAAATCAACAAGCACGTCAAGATGGCGCAGGACATCCTCGCCAAAGCCCGCGCCGAAGGCCGCGACCTGACCGCCGACGAACAGACCGCCTTCGACCAGCACGCCTCCGAAGCCGAAAACCTCAAGACCGTGCTCGCCAAGGCCACCGAGAACACGCGTCGCATCGACGCGCTGTTCAAGACCGGCGACATCACCGCCGGTGAGGCCGACAACGACGCCGAGGACGCGCCGGGCCGTGATCTCGGCCAGCGCTTCACCGCCGGCAAGGCGTACGAGCAGTGGCACAAGAACGCCGACACGTTCGGCGTGGGCGGCGACATCCGTATCGCCAAGACCCCGGTCGGCAGCCTCGCCGAATACTACCAGTCCAAGGCCGGCAACGCGATCGGCACGCAGATCGGCCAGCCGCAGAACGTGCGCATGCCCGCCGTCGACCTGGTCAACCGTCCCGCCGTCACCCTGCTCGACTACATCAGCCGCGGCACCACCAGCGGCGACTTCGAATACCTGCAGATCACCAGCGTGACCCGCAACACCGGCATCGTGCCCGAGAACACCGGCGACGACGCGACCGACACCATCAAACCGCAGTCCACGTTCACGACCAACCTCGAAACCGCGAAGGTCTACCAGTACGCGGACGGCTACACCGTCACCAACCAGCTGCTGCAGGACGACCAGGCCATGGCCAGCTTCCTGCAGAGCGAATTCGACTACAGCTTCGGCCTCAAGCTCGCCGACACGCTGCTCAACGGCAGCGGCACCAACGGCCAGCCCAAGGGCCTGCTCAACACCACCGGCGTGCAGGCCGGCGAATGGGACAAGGCGGACGACGAGGCGCGCAACATCGTCATCGCGATCCGCAAGAGCCTGACCAAGCTGCGCAACGTCGGCGCGTCCGCCAACGCGATCCTCATCAACCCCGAGGACGCCGAGAAGATCGACCTCATGCAGGACGTCAACAAGCGGTTCATGGGCAACGGCCCGTTCTCCGTCGGCCCGACCACCGTGTGGAGCCGCCCGCTCGTCGAATGCGACCAGATCGAACCCGGCAAGATCATCGTCGGCGACTTCAAGCAGCTCGCCCTGCTCGACCGCAGCGGCCTGAGCGTCGAGGCGTTCAACCAGCACAAGGACTACGCCGCCCGCAACCTCACCTACGTGCGCGCCGAACTGCGCGCCGCCCAGGTCGTCTGGCGTCCCGCGTTCTTCGTCGTCCTGGAAGGCAAGTGAGCCATGGGCGTCGACATGAGAATCATCAACGGCGTGCGCTACCGCCCCGAGGACGCGCCCGCCCAGCCCGAACCGGCCGACAGG
>NZ_JGYN01000020.1 GCF_000741165.1 Bifidobacterium biavatii DSM 23969
CCCGGATAATCGGAGTGACCCGCCAGCGCGCACACGCGTTCCCCAAGATAGACTCCTTCCCCAAGCCCGTGATCGAAACCGCACAGGGGCCCCTGTATTCGGAGGCTGCGGTCAGAACATGGGCCGAAACGCGGGACGCCAGACCCGGACGGCCGAAAATAAACGCCTGACAAGAAAAGCGCCCCGCCAGTCTTCCGCAACGGAGGCCGGCGGGGCGCTTTTGCGTTCCGGGACAACGGTTTACGCCGCATATTCTTGCCCACATTTTGCCCACATTTTTCCGGTAAACCCCTCCAAAACGAGGTAAACGCCGGTAAATAGAAAAGCCGCTCAGTCCTACTCCCGTAAGGCAAAGCGGCTATTTCCCAATCTTCCCAAAAGTCGGACCAGCGGGATTTGAACCCGCGACCCCTTGCTGGTTTGAAGGGTTGATTCGCTAGTTTTCGCAAGCTTCGTTAGGTGCATTTTCGTTGCAATGAAGCCGTTTTAGTGACGTTCGTGAGATTCGTTGATTGCCGCTAATTTCGCCATTCTCCGCGGTCATTGTGTCCCGGTTGTGTCCACCATGACGCGGGTGTTCCCCAGTCGAATGAGACGAAATGACTGAGGAACAGCGTTGCACCAATCAATTTGTCCGATTCTCTCCTATGACTCTTGAAGCGGGGCATGTTGGCTTACCTACCATCCTTGTGTTCGCTTTCGTCGAGCGGGATTAGAGTAATGTGCGAGAAATCTATTACATCGCCGAAGAATACTTGTGATTCGTATTCCCGGACCTTGGCAGTGGATGTGACAATTTTCTTAGCCACCATGCCATTGACTCCATCCATAGGCAGCAACCTGTATTCTCCGGTTTTCTCGGAAATAGTTTTGCAGCCAGAGACGTTTGCGTACCACTGATAGTGTCCAAGGAAGACTTTCCGCTTTCCCACATAGGCATTCAGACGGCTGACTCCATGAATGCAAGAAGGGAAACTCACCTTGCGTATCGACATGCCTGAATTAAGGGTGAAGGATAGTCCGTCCCACTTGTGGAAGATATAAGCGTCCTTATGTTCCAACAGAGCCAGAGCGATAATGTCATTCTGGATGTCGAAGTCTCTGATTTCTTTGAACTCCGGGAACAAGATCTCTGACGAGGAACGCCGTTGAAGATCACTGTACAGCTGGGCAATTTCTTGCAGCTGCGCAAAGTCGGGAAGCTCATTAGTCGGCAAGTTGTCAATAGACAGGAAGGCTTCACCGTCAGGCGAGTGAAGGTTGAACTCCGATCCCTGCGACAGCTCTTGGCAAACGGTTATGGCGTCTTTGACCTTATCAACGGGCTTGCCCACTATATTTTTGATGGTGAAATTCATCTTGACTGTTGTGGTCGCATCACCATCAAAAATAAGCTGGACTCGAAGGCACTTGCTTTCATCCTCGCCAGTCCATTGAGCACCACCTTCAATTCCGTGAGTTCGCTCAACCTGTTTAAGCGACACGGAAGCAGAAGGCGAAGTCAGGATAAGCTCTAATTCATTCCCCTCATTCTGCGGGAGAATGAACGCCCGGCAGGATTGTATCTGCGTATCGGGCAACGCGCTCTTCAGAAATGGGATATTGCTGACATCCGCAAGACGAACAGGGAAATCAGCAAGTGAGGTGCCGTATTTCTTGAACGACTCAAGCTGCTCACGTTGCTCTTGGTTCTGCGGCACGAACTGCACGGGGAAGGTTATTTTCGCGAATGACGTCGCTTCCTTGTACTTGGCGATTACATCAACAGTGATTGACGACCCATCGGGCCTCTTTTCCAAAAAAGAGAAAACGAGGTTCGGTCTCGTAATGAAATACGAATGCTCGTCGAACTTGCTGGCGATGTTCACGGTATAGGCATAGTTGGGATCACGACTTTCCAGCATGCCACAAATCGAGTGAAGTTTCGACAGTAACGCTTTATCATCATGCAGATCGTCCACGCGAGCGGCCTCGATAAATGTATGGACCAGTCGCTCCACTTCGCGTATGCCGTTACCAAGGAAATAGTCATAGACTTCAGGCATATCGGTAGCCCAAGATTGGATGTTGGATAGTCCGACCCAATCACAGTGATATGACAGTTCCTTCGTTATTTCCTTGAACCACTTCAGATTCTGCGGAGTCGGGTCCAAGGGCAGGACCAGATACCAGTTCGCCACCTTATAGCCGGTTTCCCGGATATAGTTGTTCAACGATTTCAGCGATTTCTTAATCTGACTCTTCTGGCTTGTTTTAAGAGTATGGGCGAACTTCTTCACCTGATAAACGTCATAGGTGCCATCTTCGTTCCTCACCTGAAGATCTATCCCATTGTCGCCGGATGAAGGGCGAACGCGGTTTGCCTCAGGACGCTGCTTACAAATGAATACAGCAAGCAGCGTCTCCATATCCTCGCCGGACAGATTCCCCCATGGAATAGGATCTACCATTTCGCCCTTTCGCTTATGATGGTGAGACCGACGGGTCTCACATCTCCTCGAACTCTTGCGCCGGGATGGCGGTGTCGAACAGGCCGACCTGCGTATCCTGCTGGTGCTTGTCGATGCCGGCGTACGAGAGGCTGTCGTCCTCGTAGCGCTTGAACTTGTACACGGCGTCGTTCATACGCGCCGGGTTGAACACGTTCAGGCTCAGCAGCAGCTCGAAATCGTCCTTGGTCAGGCCCGTGACCTTCTTGAACAGTTCCGGCTCCAGCTTCGTGATGACGTCCTTCAACGTCTGCTCGCGGTAGTCGGTCAGGTACATGAAGATCGGGATGCGAGTGGCGAACTTGATGAGCTTCTCCTGCACCTGCTTGCGAAGGCTCTTGGTCTCCTTCTCCGCGTCGCGCAGCTCCTTCTTCTCCTCCTTGGAGGGCTTCTCGTCCTTGCTCTTCATCTCCTTGATCTGCTCGGACTTGTTGATGATCTTCTCCAAGTCGTCGTTGAGCTTACGGAAGCCCTCGATGCTCATAAGCGCGTCCATGGCACGCTGATTGTTCATCAGTTTGCGCAGGGTCAGGTCGTCCACGTTCACGAGCAGCGCGCTCTCCCAACGCTTCGCCAACAGGGTGGCCGAAGTGCCGGAGGACGCGATGTCGAGCACGTCGGTGGCATTGACCTGCTTCATGCTGCTGCCGTCATAGGCCAGCACCGGCAGGAAGTGGATGAACTCGCCCACGCTCTGCTCCGGCGAAATGGTCTGATCTGGATGCAGCGAGCAGCTGTAGTCAGCGATCTGCCGCAAAGCTCGCGTCGGCGCGAAATCGAACACGTAGCACTCGCGCTTGAGGATCGCGGTCTCGTTGGGGTGAAGTCCGTCGGGGTTGTCGATGGTCCACGGCGACTGCACGCGGAACGCCGCCTGGAAATACGTCTCCGGGCTCTTGAGGTTGCGCAGCATGAGGATGCCGGTCCACGGCTTGACGGTCACGCCCGTGGTCAGCTTGCCACACGACAGGGTTATGGTCTTCGACTCCAACGGATCCGCCATCGACTCACGCACCGGGCCCAACGCATCAAGGCCGATGCCTGCGGCGGTGCCGGCGCACACGTTCACCGTGTAGTCGTGATAGAACACGTTCTGCCGCTGCGCCAGCATGTTCGCCATCGCATAGCACGAAGCGACCGAGGGCATGAACCAGAACGTGTGCGTCAGGATGTTCTTCAACCGGGAGTCCGAGTACGGCATGGGCGGCTTCTTCGCGCCCATCTTGAGCATGTCCACCGTGGTTTCAGCGAAACCGCCGCGCAGCAGATCAAGCCACTTCTGCACCTCGCTGGGATGCTTGAACTCGGCATCCTTCCCGTCGCCCTTCGCGGCGAAGAACTCGTTCAGATCGAACTCATCGAACTCGCCGCCCGACGCGATCTCGCGGATCTGATCGGGCATCTGATAGGTCATCAGCACCATGCGCGGCAGCGACTCGTAAGGGTTCCTGCCGTCCGCCGGCTTCCAGCGTTCCTTGGCCCGCTGCTCGTCGGAGTACGTCCAGTTGAAGATCTGCTCTTCGATGAACTCGCCGTTGGCGATAGCGCGGAACGGCGTGCCCGACAGGAACAGGTACGCGCCCGTGGTGATGGGCAGGAAGTCGGTGTCGCCCTGCTCGAAGCTCTCGTCGATGATCTGCGCGACCGAGTTCATGTTGTCGTTCTGCTCGCGCTTGTCCTCCTCCTCGAAGAGTTCGCGCGCGCTGTCTCGCCAGGCGCCGAAGTGATACTCGTCGAAGATGACCAGATCCCAGTTGACCTCGTGCACCCACTCGTTACGGGCTTTGATGCCGCCGGACTCGTTCTTACCCAAGTAGTCCTGGAACGAACCGAAGCACACGATGGGACGGCTCTTGTCCGCGTGCTCGTAGTCGAGCTCAGTCTCACGGGAGATGAACTGCCAGCCGGCGAAGTCCTTGTGAGATTCCAGATCCTCACGCCATGAGTTCTCCACGGCCGGCTTGAACGTCAGCACGAGCACACGCTTGTAGCCCTGCGCCTTGGCGAACTCATAACTGGTGAACGTCTTGCCGAAGCGCATCTTCGCATTCCACAGGAAACGCGGCGGAACCCCCGGATTGTCCTTCTCGAACCGGGTAAAGAACGCCTGCGTCTTCTCCACAGCCGCACGCTGCTCCGGCCTCATGCCGAAGCTCTGCGTGCGCTGCGTCATCGAATCACGACGTTCGCGCACTGCCGCGATGGCGTTCTTCACGTCCTTGACCGTGCAGCGGTACCACTCGCCGAACTCGCAGGGGAATTGCTGGGCAAGCATCTTGTGTACGGCGTTGTCATCGAAGGCGGACCCGTCGTCACGCATCGCGCTTTCCTCCAGCACGATCCTGTAGCTGACATGGGCCGTGCCCACCTGTTCCTTGACACGAGTGGGTACATCACGTCCGGTATATCCGACCTTCAATAGCCCCTTATGAGTCGGAGCATCAATCGTGTAGGCATAGATGGTCGGAGTGATGTCGGGACGCTGCGGGAAGAAGTTATCAGGCATTGTTGGCTCCGTTCATCGGGCGGATGCAACTGGCGATGAAGTCCTGCTCTTCCTGAGTGATGCCATACTTCTCGTACAGCTTTTCGTCAGTCCACTCCTCTTTGCAGTCCTGAATCGGCACGAAGGCGAACCGGTCCTTTGTAATGTCCTGAGAGACCATGAATTGAGAAACAAGGAATCGGAAGAAGCGAGTCTCCATGTACTCCTTCAAGTGCAAGGCTTCTTCTTCTGTATCGAAGGCGCCAGCGACGAGATATGTCTCGGTACATACAACGTTTGGCTGCAGGATGTTGATCTTGGTGAAGACCTTCCTCATGCCGTTTTTGTCAGGACTGCCGGCATGATCGTAAGCCGTCTTAGCACAAATGACTTTGTACTTCTTGATCCACTCGCGGCCATTGGTGACTTCAGTGCTGGGGAACTTGCCTTCGCCATTCTGCCAATACAGGATAATGTCGCCTTTTTGCCGTGGCCGCACGTTGGTTGCAAGCCCGAACGGTTTACGACTGGATACTTGCGTGTTCATGGTTGGTTCGTGTTTGGCAAGCACCTTGCGGATGATCGGTACGGCACGGCTGTTGCGCACGAAGATGCTGAACTCGTCGAGGTCACGGACGCTGCGGTACTTCTCGCCGTTGATGACACTGGTGACGGCACACTGTCCGGGATTGTCTCGATCCCAAAGGAAATAGCAGACACCGCCGGCAAGATCCACGCCGGGGAAGCATTCGTTGGCGTTCTCGAAATCGACGATGCGGCGGAGGCGCTTGTCCGCAAGCATGTTCGCGCGGAACTCGTTCAGGCCCTTGCCTCCGCCGAACCATCGGGAGGGGATAATCATCGAGATGTAGCGTGGATTCATCTTTTCGGCCTGCTCCACGAACTTCTGGTAGATGGGGGCAGCGCTCTTGCCGAAACCGCCGTCGCTGAGCTGGTAGGGCGGGTTGCCGACGATGACATCGAACTGCATGTTGTTGAAGATCCTCTCCGGGTGGAAGGTGTGAATGAACTCGTACGTGTAGCTTTCCAGCTCGCTGCTGCGGTCGTACTGCTGCTTGGCAGCTCCGCAGTAAACGCAGTTCTTGCCATCCCAAGTGTGCTCGATGGCCTTGTAACGGATATGCCCGTCCGGGTCGTCGAACAGCGAGTCGATGGAGTATTTGCCGTTGGCCTTCTTCGAGCAGTACAGGGTGCGGCGCGACAGCAGCGCGGTCAGCTCGGTGATGGCGATGCCCCACACCTGATAGTTCAGGATGTGGTTGATGCGTTCCTGCAAGTCCGGGAACTCCGGCTCCAAACCAATCAGCAGACGTCGGGTGATCTCGCGCAGGAACACGCCGGTCTTGGTGAACGGATCAAGGAATGTGACCGAACTATCCGTCCAGATCTCCTCTGGCAGTAGATCGAGCACCCTGTTCGCAAGCTGCGGCGGAGTGAACACCTCATCGTTCGACAGGTTCGCCAGACATGACAGCACGTCCGGGTTGTACGACTTCTCGCCGAAATTCAGTCGGCTACTCATACTTGGCCACCTCCAGGAAACTCGTCAGAGGGTACTCCTTGATGGGCTTGGGGATGATCTTGCCCATCTCGTCCTCGTCGATTTCGTCCAGCATGTCGAATGTCGGCTCCTGTGTCGAAACGTTCAGCAACGCGGCGAACGTGAAGTCACGGCGCTTGACCTTGCTACCCATCACCAGCGACCACTCGGGGAACACAATCGGTTCACCCTTGCTGTCGGTCAGGGTCAGCGCGTCACCGCACAGGACGTTCTTCGAGAGCAGATACCGGATGGAATCCAGCACTTCGGAACGGCAGTCGGTCTTGAAGCGCCGCTCGTACTCGGCCTTCACGATGCCGAACAGTCGCTCGCGGCATTCCTCCACATTGTCCGCCATGATGTCCACGCCGTAGATGGAAGACACGGCCACGAACGCGTACCGCTCGTACTCCAGCTGGCTCTTGCCGTAGCGTTCGCCGACCACGGCGAGCTTGCGGCGCAGGACTTCGGACAGGAAGTTGCCGTCGCCGCACGCGGGTTCGAGGAAGCGGCTGTCGATGCGTTCGGTCTCCTGTTTGACCATATCGAGCATGGCGTTGACCTCACGCTCGTTGGTGAAGACCTCGCCGTGCTCCTCGACGCGCTGTTTCGACTTGACCTGTGCTGCCACTGGAAACCTCCTTGAAGTTCCATACTACGGGCAAAACGGGATGTTTCAGGGAAATACAGAAAAAGCCGGCACCCGGCCGCCATAAGTGGCGACGGGTGCCGGCAATAGCGGTATCACGCTGCGGCGTTGTCTTTGCTGAGCTTGCCGCCGAACGCTTGGTTCACCAAGGTGTAGACGGCCTGTGCGACGCCGATGACGCCGGTGAGGACGATGCCCCAGCCGTAGCCATGGAAGCCGTTGGTGGCGGCGATGGCGATGACTCCGAGCAGGATGCTCACGCCGAGACTGGTCAGGCCCACGTAGTCGGCGGGAATGTACTTCTTGAACGCCTGCACAAGTGCGGGCGCGATGAGGGCGACGATGCCGGCGGCGAGGGTGGTCGCTGCGGAAATATCCATGAATCTTCTCCTTAGGTTGGTTTGAGTACAGAAGCGGCGGCCTCCGGCGCGATGCCGAAGGCCGCAGACGGACGGCACGCGTCTAGTAGCGCAGCTGCTGTCCGGGGTAGATCAGGTTCGGGTTCCTGAGGTTGTTAAGCTGTGCGACGCGCTGCCAGCCGGAAGCGCCGAAGATGCCGCTCAGCGTCTCGCCGCTTCTCACGACGTGGATCCGCGTACCGGTGCCAGCGCTCGCGGTCGGAGAGCTGTTGCCACGGTAGGTGACGGTCTGGCCGGGCCAAATGCGGTGAATGTTGCCGGACGGCACGCTCCACGCGGTCACGGGCCATAGTCCGGTTCGTGCGGCGATGCCGCTGATGGTGTCGCCGGAACGCACCACCACGCTGTACCCGTTGCCCGTGTTCGGCCGAGACGGCTGCGGTGCGGGCTGGGGCTGCGGCGTCGGTGCCGGAGTGACGGTGGTGTTGCCGGGGTTGGCGTACTTGTTCCACTGTGCGGTGGTGCCGCGGAAGTAGTTCAGATCCAGCGGGCCCGCATAACCTGCAATGCGGCCGTTGCTGGTGTACTGGCGCATTGCCTCGCCGTAACGCCCGTAGTTCCACGGTCGCGTCTGGTATCCGGTGGCGTTGTTGTTGGCATACTGTGCGACCCACAGTCCGCAGTGGCTGCGCACGTCGGCCGGGATCTGGTACAGGTAGGCGGCGGATGTGTAGACGAGCGGCCATACGCCGGTCCTCGCGTGCACCCTGTTGACGAAGACGCGCACCCAGTTGGAATCGCCCCACGCGGCGTTCTGATAGCCTTCCCAGTCGAGCACGAGGATCGCGCGGCCGATGTAGGGGCGCACGGTGTTCACGAAGTAATCGGCTTCCGCGGTGGCGTTGCCGCCGCCGGCGTAGTGGTAGAAGCCGAGGCTCTTGCCCCGCTGCTGCACGCAGCGCGCCTGACTGGTCATGTATCCGTTGGTGAAACCGGTGCCCTGCGTGGCCTTGACCACGGCGAAGTCGTAGTCGGCGGTGCACGTGACGGTCGGAGACTGCCAGCTGCTTACGTCGATGCCGCGCATGTCGGCCATCGCGCTGGGCGTGACGGTGAGCATGGCGAGCAGCAGCGCCACGGTCGCGAGTAGTCGGTGCTTGATCTTGGACATGCCTTTGTCCTCTCTTATGGGAAAGCCCCAGTGCGATTGGCGTCGCATGGGGCTTTCCGGTTTTGACTGATCGGTCTGTTCTGTTGTTCTTCAGTTATGTGGCGTGTGGTGTGGTTGGTAGTTCCAGTCATCGGTGTCGAGCCGGTGCCGGTAGTCGTCTTCGAGCTGCTGGCAACGCACGTGGCCGGGCCCGTTGCCGCCGCGCTCGATATAGGCCTTGCCGGCGTCGAGCTGATGCTCGTGCTGCATACGGCTCGTGGTCGGCAGAAACAGGGACTGCCGGTAGATCTCCAGTTCGAGCCGGCGGATGGTCGCGGACTCGGCTATCACCTGTTCAAGGTTCCTGCGCTGGTCGATGCGTCGCAGGAACCATGAGACGAACGCGGTAAAAGCACCGGAGCCAAGCACTGAACAAAAGATGGTGAGGCTGATGGCAATACCCGAGTTCATGTGCTCTTCCTATCGACGCCGGTAAGCATGAACGAAAAAGGCGGGGACAAAATCTGGTTATTACGATTCGTCGCACTGCATAAGTTGAAAGGCTTGAGCATGGTGGGGCTCGCCGGATCCGTGAATGCAATCGTCACCGTACCGCTGTCTCTGACACTGGTAATTTTGGGAACCGTCCAGATGGAAGATGCGCCGCTCTCGGAGGGAGATGCCAGACATTGGACCATCGGGCAACTGGAACGCAGGCTAGACGAGGAGCCAAAGACATATTCATCAGGTAGTACTTGAACGGTCACTTCGGAGATACTGAAGGATGAATACAACTCATTGGGGAATAGCGTGACCATAACGTCGTAATGGATTCCCCGACCTGGATACAGCAAAACCGAAGCCACCTCAAATGGCTCTTCGTAATAGCCTTTGCGAGAATAGAATCTTCCGCTTTCTTTCAAAGACAACGTTCCGTCCGCCCATACGTTGAAATCATCACCCGGCTTGACGATGCCCGCCTTATCGGCAGTTGCGATGCCGCCGGCATCACCGGGGTCGCCTTTGTCTCCCTTCTCGCCTTGCTTGCCGCGCGGCAGACCCAACGCGATGATGGTGTCGCCGTTCGCGTCCGTACTGGTGTTCACGGTCGGCGTCGCAGCATCGAGCGCCGTGGCGGTCACGCTGCTGATCTTGCTGCCACGTGGAATGCCGAGATTGAGCTGGCGCTTCAGTCCGATGCCGGTCAGAGCGCTTGTGGCATTCTTCGCCGGGGTGAGCGTGGTGACAGTGCCGATGTCGATGCTCGCTTCGGCGATCATCTGTTTAGCCTCGTCGATGGTGTCGTGAAGATCCTTGAGCGGATCCGCGATCTCAGGGGCCTTCGGATTCACACGCGCCGGTTCGACCATAACGGGAATGTTGCGGCTGGAGATGATGCCGCCGTCTGCGTCCTCGATGTCGATGCCGAGCACGGTGCGCTCGCCAGCGTCCTGCAGCAGAGAGCGCGGCACAGGCGCGGTGAAGCTGACACGGTACACGCCGGCGGGGTTGTCGGTGCCGGCGGTTTTGGTCATGTCGGTGAATCCGCCGCCACTGTTCGGATTGGTGGGATCCCGGTTCCATGTCAGTCGTGCTGATAGGCCGTTGAGGTCGTCCACGTCATTGCCGCCGTCGGTGATGTTGAACTTGAGGATGCGCCCGTCCAAGTCGCCTGCGTTGAGCCGGATCGGTGGCGCGTAGTCGTTGGCGAGGTCGAGCGTGGCTTCGATGGTGCGGTATTTCTCGATTTCATAGCGTGCCACGATGGCTCCTTACTCAATGGGTTCCGGTTCCTGTTTGACGAACGCGCCGTCCTTGAACGTCCATGTGCCCGAAGCGTCGGTGAGGCTGATGGCGTCGCCCAGGGTGATGGCGAGGTCTTCATAGTGGAAGGTGACGCCGCTGGTCGATTGCTGGATGGCTTGGGCATGGTTGGCGGTGATGATGGCCGCATCGTCCCACGTCTTAGCTTTCGCGTTCACGGTCGCCGCGGTCGCATCCCAGACAGGTTGCTTGGCGGCGAGGGTCGTACCGGTGTTGTCCCAGCTCGGGGCTTTCTGTTCGAGGGTCCCGGCTGCGGTATTCCATCTGCCGCTGTTGTCCACGACGGTCTGGGCTACCTGATCCCATTTGGATGCGTTCTGCGTGACCTGTTGGCTTGCGCTCTGCCATGTGGCGGTTCCGGCAATCACCCGGTCGAGCCGTTGCTCGGCGCTGCGACTGGATGCGGTGAAGCGTTCGATGATGTTGCCGACGGTGATGACCGTGAGTGCCGGTTCGAGCAGGTCCTCTTCCAGTTGGAGCACACGGCCGGCCAGTCTGAGGTCGGGCGTGAAGGTGGTGTCCACGAGCAGCACGCGGTCGCCCAATGCGACTCCGATGGTGTTCATGCCGGCTTGCGTGAAGGTGAGCACGTCGGCCTCGTAGCTGACGGTGGGCGTGCTGCGGCGTTTCAGCTCGGCTTTGGTCTCGGCGAGCAGCTGGGCCTTGTCCTCGCAGTCGCCGTTCTCGTAGATGCCTTCGGCCGGGTGGATCGCCGTGGTGGTGACTTCGGTGATGTTCACGTCGTCCACGTAGATGACGGCGGTGGGGTTCTCGATCCACAGGCGCACGGCGCTGCATAGCCGGTGGGTGGTGAACTGTCGTGTGGTCTTCGTCCATTGCCCGGTGTTCTTCACAGGGTCAAGGGTGATGGTGGAGGTCGGATACATGTTCACGTTCTGCGACACCTTCAGCGTGAGTGTGGAGCCAACGGGACCGTGCGTCCAGAGGGTGAGCTGATGTTCCTTGCCGCCCTTCACGTCGGTGTGGTCGCAAATCGCGGACGTGGCGCACGTGCTGGTGTCGGTGCCCATGCGCAGCATGACCTTGCCTTCATGCGGGGTGACGGCACCGTCCTTCTTCACGAGCGCGTCGAGGAACGCGGCGGTCGGGCTGAAGAGCCATCCGTCACCGTATTGCTTCTCGAATCCTCCACCCACGACGAGGTTCTTGCCCATGGTGCTCACATCCGGGCCGGGCAGTCCCCATAATGCGGTGGCTTCCGGGTCTTCGACGTAGGGCTTGCCGTTGTTGATGTCGCTGAAGTCGATGCGGCGTCCGTAGCCGCCGGTTTCGTTGCCGTCCTCGTCGGTGCTCGGCAGTCCTTTGCCGTATCCGTAGAGACGGGTTTTGACTCCGGTGGCATCCACGGTGCGGGTGATGCCTTTGAGGTCGTGCCCGTACTCGAAACGGCGCGGCGTCGCACTGGTCTGGTCGCCTTGTGCTTTGACGAGGCTGATGGCCCGGTCGGTGATTGTGGTGTGGTCGGCGTCCATGAGGTAGCTGGCCGTGATCTCCAGACCGAACGTGTCGGCGATGCTTTCAACGGCTTCCAGGGCGCTGATGTGGTAGAAGCTCAGGTCCGCGGTGCCGGTGCCTTCGACGGTGCCGACCGTCCAGCGTGTGCCTTCCAGTGCCTTGGTCAGGCATTGCGTGGCGGTGGCGCCGCGGTTGCGTTTGTCCTCGATGAATTTGTCGTCGAGTTCGTTGACGCTTCCTTTGCATACGAGGCTGGTGACGATGCGGGCTTCCTCGCGCCGGTGTTCCGGCGAGACGACGACGGCTTCCTGAAGTCGTCCGCGTGGATCCGTGAACACGAGTCGGTCGCCCTTGCCGATGCCGCTTTCGCCGATGGCGGTGACTTCCAACGTTCGGGTGCCGTCCACTCCGCTTGTCCATTTGGCCGAGGTGATGCCGGTCAGGTCGGGTTTGGGCTGGTCCCATCGGTCGAAGCACGCGAACCGCATGAGTGGTCTCCGTTCTCTAGAGCAGCCATCGCGGCGTGTAGGTGACGTGCTGCGTGTACTTCTTCACGTTGGTTTTCGGGCTTACGGTGCCGCTGAACGTGGCGGGGCCGGGCGGCACGGTGGGATAGTCGTCGTCGATGGCGATGGCCCTTGCCTCGCCTCGCCATGTGACGTTCCGGTTTTCGCAGTCGATGACGAGCGGGTGCGGGTCGTCCCAGAGGCCGGCGCCGGTGAGCGTGTTCGCCACACGCACCTGCACGCCGTTGGCGGTGAACGTGTGCGTGGTGGCGACCGGGGTCACGTCGTCCACTTTTTCATCGATGAGCTGGTGGAACACGGGCGGGGTCGGCCGGTTGCCGAGGATCCGCGCGTGCGTCGTCCTGTCGTCGAGATTCAGGTCGATGCGCTGCTCGGGCCCGTAGGCGTAGGGATCCGCATCCAAGGCGAGCGTGCAGGTGCTCCACTGGAGTGCGCCGCCGGCGTCATATCGGTCGGCCCATGCTCCGACGGCGAGCCGGCCCCGGTATTCGCCGAGGCTCGTCAGGCCGCCGATGCGGATGCTGCGGCCGTTGCGGCCGCCGATGAGAGCTTTGGCTTCCTCGATCTCCATGGGGTCGCCGGTCGCCGCCACGGTGATGGTGATCTCGCGGCGTTCCATCGCCGGATACCCGTGTGCGTCGTCCAAGGTCATGTCCCAGCCGCCGGAACGGCCGGGAGCGGATTGGAACGAGGTGACGGGCTTCGTCTCGCCGATGGTGATGCCGCCGGCCGTGGCGAACACGGCGTAGTCGGAGAGGTGTTGTCCGTCGATGGTGAGGCGGCTCTTGTCGAGCGCGAGGCCGCGTAGCCGGTTCGTGTTCATCACTAGTAGCCTCGTGCCTTCCTGTTGCCGAGCGCCTTGTCGATCGCGGGCGCGAGCTCGCCGGCCATCACCCCGCTGTCAAGCAGCAGCCGCATCGCCGGCATGGTCTGAAGCGCTTCGGCGACGGCGATGATGATGTCGTCCTTGGTCAGCGGCTTCACGATGTTGCCGGTATCGGTGCTGCGGCGGCTGGTGTCGTCGGCGACGGTTTGGATGCGGGTGGTGCGGGTCACGTCCGCATCGGTTTCCAGCTGGAACGGGTGGTCGCCGATCGTGGCGTCGAACGCGTTGTAGGCTTGCCCCGCGAGGTTGGTGGCGGCACGGCTGACGGTCTTGGTGCTCTCGATGATGCCGTTGGCCAGGCCGCGGCCGACCATGACGCCCACGGTGTCGCGCATGAGCTTGGACGGGGATGCGATGCCGAAGAAGCTTTTGACCGCGCTCCATGCGTTCTTCGCGAGTCCGACTATCGCGTCCTTGATGGCGCCGCCGGCGTTCATCAGGCCGTTCTTGATGCCTTCGATGACGTTGCGGCCAAGTCCGCCCCAGTCCACGTTCGTCAGTCCGTCCCAGATGGCCTTGATGATTTGCGGCAGGGCCGCGATGAGTTGCGGGATGGCCTTGATGACGCCGACCACGAGCTTGCCCAGCAGGGTCAGTCCGGTTTCGATGATGCGTGGCAGGTGCTTGCCGATGCCGTTGACGAATCCGCTGATGATCTGCGGCAGCGCGGCCACCAGTTGCGGTATCGCGTCGATGATGCCGGTGATGAACTTCAAGAGGAGTTCCACGCCGGTCGTCAGGATCTGCGGGAGCATGGCGAGGATGCCGTCCACGAACCCGGTGATGATCTTGGGCAATGCCTCGATGAGCTTGGGCAGCGCATTGAGGATGCCTTCGACGAACTTCGCCAGAAGGTTCAGACCGGAGTTGATGATCTTCGGCAGGTTGTCGATGATGCCCTGCACGAGTGTGAGGATCATCTCCAGCGCGATCGGCAGCAATGTGGGCAGGGCGTTGGCGATGCCGTCCACCAGCGAGGTGAGGATGTCCGCGGCGACGGTCAGGATCTGCGGCAGGTTCTGGGTGATGCCCTGCAATACCGAGGTGAGCAGCGTCAGGCCGGATTGCATGAGCGCCGGCAGCTGGGTCGTGACCCAGTTCTGGAACTCGGTGATGTAGCCGGGCAGTTTGACGGTCAGGAACTCGGTGACGTGCGTCTGCAACTGTCCGCCGAGGCTCTGGTTCAACGCGCCCAGGGCGACGACGAGCGCGCCGATGATGGCGGCGATGCCGAAGTATTTCAAAAAGTTGGCCGGGTTGAAGAAGTTCAGGAACATGGTCCCGATGCCGCTCAGCCCTGACTGTATCGGGCCGGCCAGCGTGCTGCCGAAGCCTTGGAACGCGGTGTCGAACGCCGATGTGACCGGTGAGAGGAATCCTCCGACCTTGGCGGCGAGGGCTTGGAACGGTGCGGCGATCTTCGAGCCGATGCCGCCGATGCCCTGTTGCAGGGGCACGTAGATCTTGCTGTCGAACATGCCGACGAGGGTCGAGCCCACGCCGCTCAGGCCACTCTTCACTCGGTTGGACATCATGCCGAAAATGCCGCCGAAGTTCGCATCCACGAGCCCCAAGGCGTTGCCCCAGCGGGTGCCGAGGTCGCTGAAGATTCCGCCCGCGCCGGACACGATGCCCTTGAGTTTGCCGAAGTTGCCTTTGACCGTGGAGACGAGCGCGCCCGCGCCGTCGCCGGCGAGGGTGAATACGTCGAGGATCTGCGGCGTGTACTGGCCTATCGCGGTGAATCCGGCGAACGCGCCCACCAACAGGCCCGCCTGTTCGGCGATGTCCTTGATGGTGATGCTACCGTCCGCGAGTCCGTCGGCGAATTTCTGGATCCACGGGGTGACGCGTTCCACGGCGCCGGCGAGCTTGCTGCCGAGCTGGTCGGCCAAGGGTTGTATGGCAGTGTTCACCTTGTCGATGGCCGGGGTGAGCACGTTGAACACGTCGCGCAACGCGTTTAGCGCGGGGGTCGCGGCCTTCTGGCCGAGACGGCTCAATGCGGCCTTGACGTTGGACAGCGCGCCGCTGAAGGTTTCGCCGGCCGCCAACGCTGCGCCGCCGAGGTACTTATCCATTGCGGTGGCGAATGTCTGGAAATCGACCTTGCCTTCCGACACCATGTCGGAGACGTCCTGCGTGGAGACGCCCAGCTGGTCGCTCAACGCCTGCAGGACGGGCACGCCACGCGAGGTGAGCTGGAGCATGTCGTCGCCTTGCAGCTTGCCGCGGGCCATGACGGACGTGAAGATCGCGCCCGCGTCACTGAAGCCCATGCCAGCGATCTGCGCGGTGTCGCCCACGGTCTTGAGGACCTTGGTGAGCTGTTCGCCCGGCTTGATGCCTGAGGCGACCGCGCTGGCGGCGACGGTGGCGGCTTCGTCGAGCCCGTAGGCGGTGCCCTTGACGGCCGCGTTCGCGTTCGCCATGATTTCCGCGATGGATTCCGCGCTGTGGCCGAGGCCCTTGAGCTTGGCCTGCGCGTTCTCGATGTTCAACGCTCTGGCGAAGCCGCCCTTGGCGGCCAATGCGGTGATGCCGCCGCCGATGGTGCTCAGGGCGCCGAGGCCGATTTTGCCGATGGTGGCGAAGCCCTTGCCGGATGCCTTGACGAGGCTGGTCGAAAGGTTGCCGCCGAGCTTCTGACCGGCGGGCTTGAGGCTGATGCCGCCGAGTTCGGCGGCGATCTTGTTCTGCGCGCCCTTCAACGTGGGGACGATGTTCACCCAGGCGGTCGCCAATGTGGCCAAGTTCGTCCCCTCTCCGTTGAAGGTGTGCGCTGTTCGGTTATGTGAGGGCCACGCGCGGCCGGTTGAGGTAGGCGCGCAACTGGGTCTTGCTCATGCCGGTCAGCTCCGGGTCGCGTCTGCGTGACGCGGTTTCGGCGGGTGCGGGCGTGGGTTTCGGCTTGCCGCGGTTCTTCTGACCGTCTTTGGTCTTGGCCCATACGAGCCAACGCAGCGAGTATTCGATGCTCCGCAGCCACCAGTCGGTCGGCGTCCATGCGTTGCGTTCGTCCAGTACTGCTGCGAGCCGGCTGCCGGCGGGCGCGTTGGCGGCGATGAGCCACACGTCACGCCACGTCAGCAGCGGCCCGCCGAGCCATCTGAGCCGGACACCGTTTCGGATGAGCTCGTATTCGAGCTCGTCCCTATGTGTGTCGATGAGCCATTGGACGGCGGCTAGTCTTTTGGGTTGCCCGTCCACGCGGTGATGAAGTCGTTGAGCTGCTGCGGATGCAGTTGGTCGAGCAGCGGATGCGCTTCCTCGGGGAAGAGCGTGTAGAAGCGTTCGATGTCGCCATTCGTGATGGCCCTGAGGTCGCCGATGGTCAGCGAGTCCGAGGTCTTGACCTTGTAGCGGGTCTTCGAGCCGGGGAACTGCACTTCCACGAAGTCGTCGCCCTTGGATTGGTAGTCGTTGATGATGATTGCCATGATTGCCGTGTCCTTCCATGCCGTGCCGTGTCAGTGGGAGTGGATCCGGTGGCGGCGGACACGGCATCGGCACCGCCACCGGACTGGGAACAATGGAAGGTCAGGCGGTCTTCGCGGCCGTCGTCTTCGTGGTGGTCTTGCGCTTCGTCGCGGCCTTGGTAGCGGCCTTGGCGAGTGTGGGCACTTCCGCATCGGACAGCGCTGCCGGTTCGTTCGCGGCCTCGTCGGCGGCGGTTTCTCCACCGGTGACGTAGGCGATGTACTCGTACGCGGTGTTGCCGTTCATGTCGGGGAACGCGTTGATGGTGGGCGTGTAGGTGATGGCCTCGCCGTCGGCATAGGTCACGTCGTCCACGTCGCCGGTCTTGCCGACCGGTACGACGATGCGCTTGACCCTGTTGCCCGTCATCGCGAACTCGAACACGTACACGAGCTCCGGCGGTTCGGCCGAATTGTGTTTGACGGTGATCTGGTCCTTGCCGCCCACGGTCTTGGTCTCCACGTTGTCGGGTCCGTAGGTCACGGCCAGGGTCTCCGGCGTGGTCTCCAACATGCCGAACTGGAAACTCTCCGCACGGCTTGTGGTCACACTGAGCACGCGGTCTCCGCCGAACGCGTTGATGTCCTCGCTGTCACGGTCGATGGTGTTCGTCACGCCATCCTCCGACAGGTAGCCGAGGTCGTGGAACTTGTCCGTGAGAGCGGTGGTAGCGTCGGTGGGCGGGGTCGCCTCACCTACCTTGCCGTACCATGCGCCGCCCGCGTAGCGTCCGCCGTCACCGTGCGGCTTGCCGACGGACACCATCTGAGCATTGGGTTTGCCCATAGTCGTTTTCTCCTTACGTGTGTTTGTGTACCGTCAGTTCGGCGGTGATCTGATAGCGTGGCGACCGTTCGTCGAGCGGATAGTTGAGCGTGGATTCGATGCGCACCCTCGCCACGGCCGGGATCCGCGTCGCCCGCTCCAGCAGCACCTTCACCCGTTGCGCGAGGAATGCCGCCTGCACGCGGCTTGTGTCCCAGCATTGGATGGCGAGCAATGGCCGGTCGGTGAACGGGGATTCATCGCCGCCCACGCGTTCGATGGTCACGAACTGTTCCGGCCGTTTCGCCGGCACATCCGTGGATACCGGGATGCCGGACAGTTCGGGTTGGTGGTTGAGGAACTGCACGAGTGTGGTTTCTATGCTCAACATGTTGTTCAATTCCTTCCGGCGTCGAGGGATTTCAACAACGTGTTGTGCTTGGCGTTCGACCGTTTCGCGTACCGGGTGGTGGCTCGCACGGCTCCGTGGGGACGGTCGGTCTTGATGACGTCGCCGACGTATCCCTTGGCGTTGTGCATTCGATTCGCCGCGGCCGTGATTGCCTCGGTGCGACGTTCGATGTCATTGCGCACACCCGCGCTGTTGAGCACGTCCAGCACGCCGGAACTGTGAAGCCTGACCTTGACCTTCGCCATGGTTCAACCTTCCGAATAGGTGGCTTCGACGCTCATGTTCCATGCGGTCGGCTTCATGCCGCCGTCGAGCGGTATGGGATGTCCGACCACGCAGTACGGGTGCGCTTCGTCGCCACGGATGATGATTCGGCACCCGTCAAGCGGGCCACCCGCATAGTCGCGTGGGAAACGGAACACGGCGTCCACGGTCATGCCGTCGGGCCGGGTGGAATCGTCGGCGTTCGCCGTGTTCGGTGAATCCACGAGCACGTTTTCGACGGTCTTGCGCTCCCATTCATAGACGGGGTTGTTGCCTTCGTCCACGCCCGATTGGATGCGGCGCAATACGGTGACGGTTTCGCCCTTCACCTGTTGCCTCCGCTCATGTCGAGGTGGAACGCTCGCGCCTTGCCGCCTCCCAATCGGGTCTTCTCAGCCTTGGTCAGGTAGAGGTCGCCCATGGGATTCGAGTAGGTGAACGATTCGCTGAAGCTGCCGGCGGTCTGCTGCGCGTTCGTCACGCCCAGCCGCTCGTCGCCCACGCTCATCTTGCGGATGACCATCGCGCACGCGATTGCGGTCAGCGTGCGTTCGGATGCCTGAGACCATCTGGGGCAGGTGTCCATGATGATCTGGGTGGCGTCCTCCAATAACGTGGCCGCGGTGTCGCGCTCCGGCCCGGTGAGCGTATGCCAGCGTTTCTCCACGTCCGCGTAGGTGGCGAACGGTTTGAACTCGTCGGCCATGCGCCCCGCCTTACTTGGCGATGACGCCGAACGTACGCAACGCGGCGAACGCCTTGTTCACCGCCGTCACGATCGCGGCGGCATCGGCGCCGGCGGCAAGATCCGCGATGGCCGCTGCCGCGGTGGGCTTGCCGGAGATGTTTGCCTATGTGGGAGCGGTCGGAATGGTGGGCTTGTTCGTCAGATCCGTGTAGGAACCCGTGAAGCTGGAGGTTCCCGCGCCGATGGCCTTGCGCGCGGTGGCCGCGTCCGTGGCGGCCATTACGGCCTTGCCGACCGTAGTCGCCCCGGACAGAGTGGAAGCGGTCGGCATCGTGGGAATGGTCGGCTTGCCGGTAAGGTCGCCGTACGCGCCACTGAAGTTGGACGTGCCCGCGCCGATGGCGGTGCGTGCCTCGGATGCGCTCAACACGCGCAACAGGGTCTTGCCGAGTGCAGTAGCGCCGCCCAGCGTATCCACATGCGCGGCAGCGGAACCGGTGAACGGCGTGCCATCCGGGTTAAGCAGTCTGACCGGCTCGGCGAGCACTGGCACTCCGTCGTCGCCGGTCTGAACGACAAGGGTCTTGACCGGGGCCACGCTCAACGCTTCACCGCCTTCGCACGCGTGCCGGCCACGGGGCTCGTGGCCTTGAGCACCGCGATGGCGGTCGGGTCGATGATCGCGTAGGAGAACACGGCCTCACTGCGGTAGGCGATCTGGTTGCTGCCGGCGAGGTCCACGCCGGTGTTGTCGGGGTCGCCGTACGGGATGACCTCGGCCGTGATCGGACGTACGAGACGCCATTTGATCGTGGAGAAGTCGCCCATGAACGCGAGCACGTCGGTGGAGCCGTTCACGTACTGGCCTTCCACGGTGGTGCTCGTGCACGCGCGGATGCCGTCCAGAGTGCCCGCGTTCAGGCTCAGCGGGATCTCCGGGAAGAGGCGCCCGCCGGTGTTGGAGACGCGCAGCTTGCGAAGCTCGTTCGCGAGCGTGCGGGACAGGGCCACGCCGTTGATGTTCACGCGCAGCAGCTGGTCGGTGAGCAGGTCGAGGTTGGCGAGCTGGTCGTCCGTGCCCTTGACCTGCGTGGCGATCTTCGCCAGCGCCTCGTAGCCGGTCATCGCCTCGCCGGAAGCGGGGTTCACGCCGTGGTAGATCACATAGTCGAGGGCTTCGCCCAACGCGGCGGCCTGATCGGCCTGAATCGCGTCGAGAATCTGGAGCTGGTTGTCCTCGTCGGCCCACTGGAGCTGCTTGCTGACGCGCGTGGTGCACTGGACCGTGAACCGCTTGCCTTCCTTCGGAGTGATCGGCTGCTCATAGCCGCTCTTCTTCGCGCCCTCGGCCACAACCTCGGCGCGCGCCTTGCCGGTGAACACGTTGTACTTGTCATCCATGAAGCCGAGCTTGTCCGCCGGGCTCAGCGTGGCGATCGTGCTGGTGTCGTGCGCCTTGCCCACCACCGCGAGGCTCACGGACGTGGGCAGCGTCACCTGATTGGTCTGCAAAACCATATGTTTCCTTAACTCTTAGGTTGATGCTTACTTGCCGCCGAACAGCTGTTTGAGCAGTCCGACGTTCGGATTCGCCGCAGCGTCCGGCGTGCCCGCCGGATCCGCGACCTTCGCTGCGGAAGGTTTGGTCTGCGCGGCCATGTAGGTCTTGATGGCCTGGGCGTGCGCGTTGATCTCCTCGGCCGTCTCGCCGCGCAGCAGATCGACCGGAACTCCGGTCTTCTTGGCGGCTTCGTCGCGCCATGTGAGCCGCTGCTGGGCGGTCTTCAGGTCGTTGAGCTCTTTCTCGGCGCGGGCAGCGCGGGCCTCCAGCTTCTGCGTCTCCGACAGCTGGGATTCCTTCAACGCGGCCAGCTCGTCGGCGGCCGACTTGTTCGCCTCGGCCTTGCCGCGCCAAGATTTCGACCGTTCGAGCTCCGCCTCGTATCGTGCCTTCCAGTCGATGTCTTCCGGCGGTGAACCCGACGAATCGTTTTCGGCGTTCGGGGCGCTGTTGTCTTCGGCCATGCGGCCTCCTTCCGCCCGAATCCGGGCATAAGAAAAGCCACCACGGAAAACCGTGATGGCATAATGTGCTAAATGATCGGAGAGGATTGAGATGGTTGACGTCGTGCCGGATGTGGAAGCCTTCCCCTTGTACAAGGAACTAAGGCCGTATTGCGATGCCCTTGACGAGGAGCTGCTATGGGGTTTGGACACGGGCTTCGAGGCCGGCGAATACTACTACGCGCTGAGCTGGCTAATCGCCGACGTCCTCGAACACGGGATCGATGTGCCACGTAACGTGTTGCTTAGGGCCTATCGCGTGTTGATGGACGAGGACAGCACCGAATACCGGCCGGCACTCGAAGAGTATCTTCATCGGAGAAACGGGCGCTGACTATTCGCCCTCAGTATCCCTGACGTCTTTGAAGTCGCGATAGTACATGTTGCCGGGGCCTGCGGGTGCGAACGGTGCGCTGAAGAGACGTTCGGCCTTGCCGGTCTTCTTGTTCACGAACCATGCGCAGTCATCGTCCTGAACGAAATCAGGGGCCATGGGAACGGCATAGTATTCGTTATCCTCGCCGCCTTCGGGACTGGTGGGCATGCCGTGTTCGAGTTTTTCGACGATGAGACGTGCCTGATGGTAGCTGGTGACTTTATCGGTCATGTTGTCCTCCTTGACTCGGTGGCGTGGATTCGGCCCAGTTGTCGTACTCGCTGGAGTGCTGCCGCCATGCGGTATCGTCGCGGTGGGTTCGCTGGAGTTTCCACTCGCTCCAGCTTCGCACGGTGTCGGGATCACCTACCCATGGTTTCGCATAGGCGGGCGCGCCCTTGAAGCTCGGCCGGCCGCCTTCGAGCAGCGAGTCGGTCGGCTGCATGTCGTCCACGCGCAGGAACCTGAGTTCGCCGTCCTTGATGTCGTCGGGATAATAGTCGGGGATCTTGCCGTTGGAATACCCGTACTGCCGGTAATCGCCGGGCTGGTAGTCGTACATCCTTAGGGATTTCCAGCCGCTGGGCGTCTCGATGATCTCGGCGTTCCAGATATGGGCGCCGCCGTTCTTCCATGGGCCGGCGACGAAGAAGCGGGTGCCGGGCGGGTATTCGCGCATCGCCTTGAGCGTCGCCTCGTTGGAGTACTTCCGGGTGAACTTGCGGTGGTTGCCGTTCGAGTCCACCCACATGTCGGCGATGTTCCAGTAGTAGCCGTCGGCCGAGTTCCGGTGGTTGCCGACCGCCTGCACGTCATAGCCACGCAATCGCAGTTCTGCGGCCTGGACGACGCGCTGGCAGTTGATGCCCCACGGGTTCTTCGAGAAGTTCGGCTTGTACCCGTTGTCGAGTTTCTTCTTCATCCACATGTCCCATAGCGGGTTCACCTCGTCGTGGGTGATCTCCTTAAGGGACGTGCGCGGCTTCATGGTCTTCAGCGCGCGGATCTTCTCGCCGGCCACGCCCTTGCAGCTCTTCTTCGCACCGGCTTCGATGAGCTTGTGACCTTGGCCCACCTTGTCGGGGTGCATGTGGCGCATGAGGTATGCAAGCGAGTTGACGTTGTTCGGGTCGTACGGCCCGTAGAAGCTCTGCCCGCGCTTGGGCTCACGGTAGGGTGCGATGTTCGCGAGCCCGGCCTTCAGGTCGGCGGGTATGACGCCGGTCTCCAGCGCGCGGCGGGCGGTCTCGTAGATTCGCAGGTATTCGTCGGGGTCGTAGCCTTCGATGCGGTTGCTGTCCTTGCCCCATTCGGGGATGATCTCGCATTTGCAGTTGCCGCCGTGGAAGGTGGTGCCGAAGTCGGCCGTATCCTCTGACGCGTACACGTAGCCGCGGGATGCGAGCATGATGCAGAACGCGCATGGCTGGCGTCCGTTCGGCACACGCGCGTACCGGGGCTTGTGCGGATCCCGGCGCGCGTTGCTGCGGATGGTCTGGCGGCAGGGGTTCTTGATCTCCCGGTCCATGAGGTTGTTCAGGTAGCGCAGCAGTTCGTCCGGGTTCGCCTTCTTTTCCGGTGAATCCCAGAGGACTCCGGCCTTCCAGCGGATGAGTTTTCTGATGGCCTCGTCGTTGTTGGGGTTCTCGACTTCGGCGGTGAACGCGTCGTCGAAGTGTTTGGCGTACACGCGTTCGTACCAGTCGGCTGCGGCAGTGCTGGATGCGTCGGCGTGCTTGTGGATGATGGCCGGCACGAGGTCGAGCAGAATGTCGCGCTGCTGCGCCGTCGGCAAGCCGCTGATTTCCCACCACAGTTCGCCGAGGTCAAGCCTCGCGAGTCTGACCGCCTCCTGTTGGCTCGTCCTCAGCTGGTTGAGATCCTTGGTCGTCACCGGCATTGGCGCTCCTTAGGATCATGTCCAACGTGTCACGCCCACGGTCACGCGACTGCTCCGAACGCAGCGAGCGAATCTCGCCGCCATCCAAACCGAGCCGGCGCAATCCGACTTCGCTGGTCGCATAGGATTGGTTGACCTGGCTGATCTTCACATACGCGTCGGCGCGCGCCCCGTCGCTGATCTCACGGGTAGGTGCCCATGCGGGTCGTACCTGTTTCAACTCGTCTGGCGGCTCCGTGAGCCCGTCCCTGAGACACACGGCCATGCGCGCGAGCTTGGTCAGCTGCATACCGAAGAGACGGTTCTGCCTGTCGGCGCGACGGGTGAGCTTGCGCTCGGCCGCGGCCATCGCCTCCGCAGATGACGGATTGTCCAACGTGATGCCGAGCGAGTCCACGGGCAGATCCGTGTCCGAAGCGACCACCAGCGCTATGGTCTTGAGCATGTCGGAATGCGGCTGCATCGACGCCTGACTGATCTGCTGGAGCGTGGGGTTGTCGCCGTCCTCGTCCTTGCTGATCGCGTTGATCGCGGAAACGAGCGAACTCCACGTGTCGGCGCTGAACGCGTCCTCGTCCATGCCGAGGAACCACAGCTTCGGTACGGCGTAGAACTCCGCGCTGGCCTCCATGCGCACGAGTGTTCTGAAGCCCATGTCGGTCAACGCCATCACGGGCCGTGTGATGCGCGAGCAGCCCAGCGGCTTCGACAGTTGCGGGTCGCTGATGAGGGGCACCACCGTCGGCTCGGGCCAGTAGGTCTCGTACCGTTCGGCGGTCCAACTGCCGTACAGGTCACGGGTGACTTGGTAGACGACGCCGGGAAGGAACACGTTGAACGCGGTGATGCGCCCCTTGCTCGTGGCGTCGTTGATGGTCAGCGCCGCCGCAAGCCGGTTGCGCCGACCGTCCCATATCGCCGCGGACCATTCGGCCGAACGCGGCGTCACCAATAGCTCGCCGGTATCGGGGTCGCTCGTCAAAGTGAGGAACGCGCAGCCATGCGTGTAGGCGGATACCACGGTCTGCGGTATCGCCAGTTCAAGGGCGTTCATGTCGGTGAGCTCGTCAAGCCCGTAACCATCCGTGCCGTTGGGGTAGGTCCAGCCGTCGAACACGGTCAGATCGGCCAATGAGCGGACGGCCTTGGCGGGCCAGCCGATGCACGCGCTCACGTTCGCCTTGATGCGGTCGGGAATCGAGATGCCGAAGTCCTTGAATCCTTCCTTCGCGCCGTAGTAGCCGGTGCGGATAAGGTTGCGCGGATACCGTTGCCGCCACACCTTCATCAACGCCCTGACCGTCGGCATGTCATCGTCGGCGACCCCGTTGATGCGGCTGGCGCCGAACGAAGTGACGTCCAATGGCCGTTTCAATGCGCTGGAGAAGATGCCTTCATCGGCCATATGGTTCACCTCATTACCCGTTGCTTGCGTCCCGGTTTGCGCCGGGTGATCCACGCGCCCTGCGTGGCGACGGTCACGGCCACCAAGGGACTGATGTCTATGTCGTTGCCGGTCTTGTTCCATCCGAACGCGCCGCTTCGCCCGATGGGCCTCGTGGTCACGTTCGCCACCGCCTTGCCCAGCTGCGGCTGGTCGCTGTCAGGCAAGTGGCGCAGCATCCCGGCCTGTATCAGGTCGAGCATCCTTCCGCACGCCTGACCCATCTCGTTCGCGGTCACGATCTTCACCGGCACATGCCGCGCCTTCAGCTCCGGCAGCAACACCATCGCAGGTGATTGAGCGTCGATCGCCACGCACGCGGTCCGCGCCCACCGGGCCTTGATCCAATCCGCCGCCCAAGCCACGCCGTCACGATGCGTGTCACGGTATTCCGCCAGTTCCACGTGCGCGGAACCATCCGGGTACTTCATGCACGCGCCGATGGCGAGCGCCGAACGGTCGGGCGGCATATCCAAGCCGAACGACATCACGCCGCCATCCATACGTTCCGTGACTTCGCCCTGTTTCCATAGTTCGGGGTTGATGACGCTCAGCGTCGTGGTTTCATCCCAGATGCCCAGGCCTTCGCGGCGGAATGAATCTTCGCCGAGGTTCTTCCTCATGCGCAGGATCGCGGTCTCGCCGGTACGCGCAGGATAGGAGGGATTCGCACGCCGCCATTGCTCGCGATCCTCGGGGTCTGCGTCACGGTCGGCGCTGAACTCCACATACAAGGTGTCGTCGCTCTCGCCATGCAGCGCGTCATGTCTTCGTGAGCTGAAGACCTCGCTGGGATCGCTCGGTTTCGGCGGGGTGCCCATGTAGATGATGAGCGGATTACGGGCGGCATTGGTGGCGGGGATCATGTCGTCCAGCGCGCGTTCGGAGAGGATCTGCGCCTCGTCGAACACCTCGATGTCCACGTTGTCGAAGCCGCGTCCGAACCCGTTCTCACGTGCGCCGAAGAGAATGCGCGAACCGTTCGTGAAGGCGATTTCCTGCTGCCCGTTCGCGCGTCTCGGTTCACCGTCAACGTAGCGGGCTATCGCGGGCTTCTTCGTCAGCGCGCACATGAACTTGAACGTCTCGTCGCTCGTGCGGCTCCGGTGCGCGGTCCACAAGACCTTCAACGGGTAGTCGCTGAGGATGCACAGCATGACGATCATCGTGCCGATGGTGAATGTCTTGCCCACCTGACGGCAAATCGAGATGACCACGCCGCCGATGCCGGCCGCATACAGGCCGCTGCGCTGTTTGCCCAACATGCAGCGGCCGAGCCCGTCCTGCCAGTCGTCGTACTCGATGCCGCACAACCGGGCCTGAGCCTTCACCCGCGGCCAGCCGGTAGAGACAATGCCCTTGGGCAGGACCACGTGCCGGGCTACGTCAGACAGCCTCCTCGTCGAACTCGGCATCCTCGACCTCCACCGCAACCGACGGCTTTCCTTCGCCGTCCCGGCCCTCCAGCCGCTCGATCTCCCGACTCACCTCAAGCAGACGCCTAGAAAGCGCCGCCAAGTCTCGCGGCGGCGTATCCAAGTCGAACACCGCCTGCTCAAGCCGCTTCAACGTGCGACGCAGCAAAGTCAGGTATTCGTCGCCGGTCGTGGTGTCGTCTGCCATGGTCGACCTCCTCATGTGCTGCGAGAAAGACGGTTTGGGAAAAATTTTCGGGGAGAGCGCGGCGCTATGACACTGGGGTGCGCCCGGCGTTGGCCGGCAGGGTACCTACCCCATAGGCCGGGCAGCGGCGTCACCATGTCGAGGTGCGGAACGGCACTGAAGTCGCTTTGATGCCGGCGTCTCCTCGCACGGCTTGTCTTGCCCATTCGATGCTCTTGTTGCTTCTCAGCTCGTTGCATGCGCGATGTGCCAGCTTGCAGTTCCTGAACTCGTACGGACTTCCGCCTTTGGATACCGGCAGCAGCTCGTCCACCTCGGCGCTCCACGGATCCCGTGCGGGCAATGTCTTGTCAACGGGTTTGCCGCAGATGTGGCATGTGTCGTAGGCGGCGAGGACGCGTCTGCGTATGGCCCGCCGGCGAGCGCCGTTGGCGTACCGGGGGTTGCCTCGTGGCTTGCCCATGGATCTCCGATGTGTGGGGTTGTGGATATGAGGAACCCCCACGGTGAAAGGAGGAAAGCCCGTGGGGGTGAATGACCTTTGTGGGGTCGTAAGTCTGGGGTTGCCTCTCGTGCTTCGAGTGATTGGCAACACTATCATTTTTCCTGCGTTTAGCGTTTTTCACAACCGGCGTAGCGTGGTACTAGATATTGCGGCCGGTCTTGTAACGGGGTGTATCGGATGGTTTGCAGTATCCGTTTCGCTGTGAATCCCGCCGTTCGTCTTGGTTTCCTCTTCTTCTGTAACGCCGTAACGGGTGTAACGGGTATTCCTATGGGGCGTGATGTTGGTGTGGGGTGTATCGATGCCGTTATACGTGTTACGCCGTTACACCCTGTGTGGGAACGTTGCGGTTCCAACGGTTTAGGGTGTAACGGCGTATTCGGGTTGTGGCGTTTCGGTCAGATGTAGCCTTTGGCGCTCCATTCGGCGTTGATCTTCTTGCGGCCTTCTCCGAAGAGGTGGTCGAAGAGAGCGTCGCCGGCTTCCTTCTCGTCGAGCACGCCCATTTCGTATTCGTCGAGGATGAGGCGTGCCGAGTGATTCCTGTATCTCGATGGGCATATGGTAGGCGCCTTCCGCTCCGTCACTGATCTGCATGGAGACGTTGAAGATTTCGAGGTCGCCGATGCCGTCGGGCATGGTGCCGTCCGGGTAGGAGACGACGATGTCCGTGCTTTCCGAACCGTCGAGTTCGCTGATTCGGCAGATGCCGGTGCCGTCCGCTTCCTCGATGTATTCACCCATGGTCGGTTCGCCGTTCTGAACGAACCGGCACATCCTGATGTGGTCTTCCATGACCATTCCTTTCCTTGCTTTGGAATTGTAGGCGTTATGCCGCCTGTTCGTATTCCTTGGGGTCCTTCTTGACCTCGGTCTTATCCTTCGCCTTGGTCTTGTGGCTTTCCCATGCCTGACTGACGGCGTGTGCCACGTTGTCGAGTCGGTCGGGCCATAGGGCGGCGTAGGTGTCGAGGGTCATGGTGGCGGTGGCGTGGCCGAGTTGTTTCTGGAGGGTCTTGACGTCGGCTCCGTTGGCGATGGCGATGCTCGCGTACGTGTGGCGCAGCGAGTGGATGGTTACGCCTTCGTCTTCCATGCCGAGGGCCTTGATGGCCTTGGTCCAGACGCGGGTACGCCAGTTGCCGTCATCGATGGCGCCGCCGCGAGGGGCGCGGAACACGTAGTCGTCCTTCGCGCAACCGGCAATCTGCTGTTCGAGCAGCGGGATCAGGAAGTCGGGTATGGCGACGGTTCGGGCCTCGCCGTTCTTCGGGGTGCCGAGTTCCATCTTGCCGTCAAGGTTGCGCGTCCATGTGCGGCGGATTCTTGCGGTGCCCTTCTTGAGGTTGAGGTCCTGCACCTGCAATGCCAGCGCCTCGTTGATGCGGGTGCCTACGGCCGCCTGGAAGCGGACGAGCAGTCCGTCAACGTCACGGCCGACGGATGCGGCGGCATTGGCGAGCGCTTCCACCTCCTTGATGGCGAGGAACACCATGTCGTCGTCCTTGACGAAGGCCTTGGGAACCTTGACGGCGCGCGCCGGGTTGTCGAGGATCCATTTGTTCTCTACGGCGTGGTCGAGGATTCCGGCCATGACGACCTTGACGATGTTGCGGATGGTGCGTGCGGCCAGCGGCTTCGGCTGACGCTTGCCGGGCAGCTTGGCGGGATAGTTGCCCACGGCAAGTCCCTTGACCCATCGTTGTAGGTCTCCGCGCGTGATTTCGCGTAGCATCTTCTTGCCCCACATGGGTAGGATGTAGACGCGCAGCTCGCGCTTGTACCGCAGCAGTGTGCTGTCCTTCACGTCGATCTTGGTTTCCTCCCATGATTCGGCGACCTTGGAGAACAGCTTGTCGCCGCCGTCGGGGTCGATGTAGCGGCCGCGTCGCACATCGTCCTCAAGGGCTGCGGCGAACTCTTCGGCGTCGGTCAGCAGGTCGAACATCTTGCTTTTCTGGCGCCTGACGCCTTCATCGTCGATGACGAGCCACCGGACGCGCCAGCGTTTGCCGACGCCATAGCGGCTGGAACGCCATTTCTCCGGCACCTTCGCCTTGAAGGGGTCGCGGGCGCTTGCCAGTGCACGTGCGGCCGCCGTGCTGGGAGGGGTGCCGTCGGCGGAGTCCTTAAGCCAACGGTCGTCGATGATGACCCTTGCCATGTGGTTTATCCTTCCATTCGTATTCGCGCGGTGAACGCGTAGGTCTTGCCGTCCCGGCCATATGTGCCGACCACCACGTCGTCGCCGGAGAGTTCCCGGATGATGTCGTCGCGTACTGGCGCGAGGCCGTATTCCCTGCGTTCGTTTTCGTCGAAGAGCGTGTACCGCTCGAAGTGGCGCATCCACTCGTTCAGCACGTCGTCACCCGGCTCTTCCGCCTTCCACAGGTTCCGCGACCTGTTCTCCAGACCGGTTATCCGGTAGAAGATCTCCAACGGCTCCTGACTGCACGCCCTGGCCATCGCGATGACCTCGGATACCTTGGCCGGGGCCTTCTGGCCGATGCAGATGTCGCGTACGCGGTTGTACTTGACCTCTCCATCAGTGGCACGCTCGACTGCCGTGTACCCGTGGCCGAAGTGCTTGACCATGCGCTGCAGGACAGCATGTGAGGCAAATCCAGCCGGGGTTGAATCCACCGGTCCCATGTAGTCAGAACCGAGGATGCTCTCTATGAACTGTTCTATATAGTTTGAATTTCCCATGCAACAACCTTAACAGAGAAACGCCGCAAACGCTAAATTTCTTTAGCATACGCCACAAAAAGACTACAATCCCATTGCGTACACAACATGAAAGCTGGTAAACATATTCCATGAACAACGCAAAAGCAACGGAGCTCGCAGCCGAAGTAACCCACAGCCTTCACATCAAGGTCGCCATGACCAAGGGGATGACGATGACCTCGTTGGCGAAAGTCATGCACATCGACCGCAACACCGTGAAGAACCGGCTCGAATCCGGCGACGTCAGTCTCAAGACGTTCTTCGTGATCGCCGCCGAAGCCGGCTGTGATCCGCTTGCCCTCATCGCGGAGGCGATAGAAGTCGTAGGCCGCAGGGCCATCGAACCCAAGCCGACCGATAACCGCCCCAAAACCAACAGGCCCCAACCGTCAACTCGAATCAAGAAAGGAAACCATCATGGATCCCACCTCTCTCGCTAACCCCACCGTACTCTCGAAGACGGCGCATATCCAAAGCATGCTCGCGCTTCACGACGCCGTGGAGAACGACGAACGCCCCATCCTCGTGCACGTCACCGCACACCGCGAAGGCGACGAACCGCGCGACTTCGGCACCGTAGCCGTAGGAGAACGAGAGGTCAGGGTCACGGCCGAACTCGACAGCAGCGAGACCGAGATGGCGCTCGCCGGCATGATCCTGAGCATGTACGGCGATGTGCTCGTGCTCACCGCGGCTTCTGCGCTTGCAACGCATATCGATTGCGGAAGCAATGACGACACGCGTCCACATACCGGAACGTTCGCCTAGGCCGGCCAAGGCAAGGACGCCCATGACCAGCAACGACACCGGCAACGCCGCCGACGCCACGGAACCCCTCGCGGAACTCACCGCGAACCTCAAGCCGATGAACACGCCCATCGAAGTCGCCCAATGCAGCGGCATCAAGGTCGGCACCCTCGCCCGATGGCGGTCGATGGGCATCGGGCCACGGTTCGTCAAAATCGGCCGCACCGTCCACTACCCGAAGGAGGAGATCGTCAGATGCCTCAGCGAGAACATCTACCAGTCGGCCGGCGAAGCCCGCGAGGGAACACGCCATGAGGACCCGGAAGACCTTCGTCTACGACGACGAGACCAGCGACGACGAGTTCATCGCCGCGTGCCGCGCCGGACTGACACCGGTACAAGCGCACCCACCGGCCCCGAAAACCGGCATGACACCGGAGGAACGCAAGGAACGCGCCCGTGAACGGCAACGCGTCTGACGCCTCGATCCCGACATCCGCGAGCGCGAGCGCGCATACGCCCGCGACCACTACGAACGCAACCGGGCCAAGCGTCTCGCCCAGATGAAGGCGTATCAGGAACGCCAGCCCAAGAACCGCCCGCAACCCAAACGGAAGGAGGCCCGCGATGACGAGGACCCTACGGACGGCCCGCCAGGCCGGCGCCCTGATGGAGACCAAGACGGCCGAATACCTCAACTGGGCGCTCAATACCGACACCATCGAACGGCGACGCCCCAACGGCGTCAACGACCGCGGCGACCTGAGCGGCATCCGCTACCAAGGCCACCGCGTCGTCGTCGAATGCAAGAACACGTCGAAGATGAACGTGAGCAAGCACCTCAACGAAGCGGAAACGGAACGCGGCAACGACGACGCCCTGTTCGGCGTGGTCGTGCAGAAACGCCCCGGCATCGGCATCACCACCCGCGAAGGCCAAGGCCGGCAGCTCGTGATGATGACCCTCGCCACGTTCGCCCTCATCCTCAACGACGGGCTTCCGCTCGGCCCCGACCCGTCAAGGGAAGCCGAATGAGACGCTACTTGCCGCGCTGCCGCACCTGCGGCCCATTGAACAAGCCCACCGACGCCGACACCGCCTACCGACTCTGCCGGGAACACCGCCACGACAGACGCTCCCACTCCACCGGAGTGGTCCCCATCATCACCGAGGAAAGGAACCAGCCATGACCGACAAGTACACGGCGCTCGCCGAACAGGCCCGGCGCATCATCGACCTGCAAGCCGAGATCGACGCCCGCAAGACCGAGATCGACGGCATCAAGAACGAGATCATCGAGGCATGGCCGGCCGGCACCTACGAGGCCGGCGACCTCAAAGTGCAGGTCAAGGCCGGCAGCCAACGCATCGACGCGAAGGCGTTCGAGGCCAAATACCCCGCGGCCACGCATCCCACGTTCTACGACGTGAAGCCCAACCTCGCCAAGGCCCGCAAGGAACTCGGCGAACTGGCAGTCGCACCACTGCTCAAAAGGGACAAGCCGGGAGTCGTGGTCAAATGAGCGCCGCCGACGTGCTCGCCGTCCTCAACGGCACCCCGCCCGCGCCGAAACCCGACGACGGCGCATATCGGGGGCTTCGCGAGGAACCGACGTTGTGGCCGGAGATCCGCGAGATCATCGAGACCGACATCGCCACCGCGCCGCGCTCGCTGCAACGCGAGGTCGGCCCCAGCGAGCTCGGCACCGACTGCCTGCGCTGTCTCGGCGCGAAGCTCGCCGGGTGGAAGCAGGACAAGGCTGCGGCATGGCTGCCGTTCATCGGCACCTGCGTGCACCAGCGTTTCGAGAAGACGTTTGACGGTCTCAACAAGCAGGGCTTCGACCCCGACGTGAGGCATCGCCGTTTCGAGACCGAGAAGCGAGTGACGGTCGGCAGCATCCACGGGCTCGCCGGAGGGTATGACGTGCACGGATCCATCGACCTGTACGACCGTGAGAACAAGTGCACCGCTGACTGGAAGATCGTGGGCTCCACCACGTTGAAGACGGTCAAAGCGCACGGCCCCTCCCAAACCTACCTGTGCCAGGCCAGTCTCTACGGCATCGGTCTGGAGCACGAGGGCGAGCAGGTGGAGCGCATGTGCATCTACTTCCTGCCCCGCAATGGTCTGAGTCTCAAGGACACGCTGCCGGTGCAGATGCGTTTCGACCCGAAGCCCGGCCTATGGGCGTTGACCCGCGCGCAGCTCATGGTCACGTTCATGGACGTCATCGAGCAATCCGACGGCATCCAAGCACGTGACGCATGGATCCGCTCGCTGCCCAAGTCCACGGGCCATTGCTTCGACTGCGGCACATGGACGGTCGACCGGTCGAACGCCATCCCCGAACTCGCCAAGCCACCGGCGGAAGCGCCGGAACGGTGGGCGAAGCTCACGCCGCTCATCGAGGCCCGCTACCCGCAACGCGACGTCATCGAGAACACCGAACAAGAGAACAGTTAGGAGAACCACATGTTCGCAGCACAACCCACGGCCGCATCCGGCTTCGCCCAGTCCACGGATCCGCTGCCGTCGCTCGCACAGGTCATGTCCGGCGGCACGCCGTCGGCGATCGGCAAGGACGATCCCATCGGCACTTCAGCTTCGGGCATCGTCAGGAGCATCGAGGCCCAGCAGCAGCACGACATCGACACCGGGGCGCCGAAGTTCTTCGACAACGGGCATCCCATGATGCAGATCGTCGTGCATATCGCCACCGAGCAGCGCGACCCCACGATTCCCGGTGATGACGGCGTGCGCGCGGTGTACGTCAAGGGCAAGAACATCGGCACGCTGCGCAACGCCAGCCGCAAGGCCATGCGGGATATGCCGCACATCGGCGACCGGTTCACCGTCACGTACAGCGCGAACGGCGAGGCCAAGAAGCGTGGCTGGAACCCGCCCAAGCTCTACAGCTACGAGCTCCAGCCCAACGCCGCCCAGCTCGCCGACGTCATGCAGGAACCCGCGCCGGCACCGCAGCCGGCCGCGTTCCAGCAGCCCGCTCCCGCCCAACCGCAGCAGCCGGTGTTCGCGCCGGCTCAGCCGCAGGTGAACGAGCAGCAGATCCGCCAGCTCGCCGCCACCGGACGCAGCGCCTCGGAGATCGCCGGATTCCTCGGACTGACCGTCGGCCAGGTCGAATCCGCGCTCGAACCCGAGTTCTGATTCCCGGTCCTGCCCGTACCGTAGCCAAGCGGTCGCCGCGTATGCGACAGACGCGGCGGGCACTGCCAACCCGTTTCCATTACCGCCCAATGAAGGGAGGCAAGCAGTGAACGTCCCCTACACGCACCAGTGTTCCGTCATCCCGAACGGCCCCAGCCACGTGGCACGCGTGCTCATGGGCATGAGAGTGACCGAGGACGATTGGAAGCACACGTTCTTCGACCGTCTCGGCCAGAGCGTCACCGTGCCGCGCAACGAGATGAACAACAACCGCGAGTACTTCGACGACGGGTATGCGAAGGCCCTGTGGGACTTCCGCAACGGCTCCATGCTGCTCGGCGAGGACGGGCGCACCATCTACGTGCGCGACGTGGACGAGAGCGGCGCGAACCGGCTCTTGGATTCGTGGCACGCGATCGGCAGCATCGAGGACGAGTACCACGTCAAGGGCGCGGGCAAGGTGTATCTGCCGTGGAACGTGCAGATGCGCGTCGAGTGCTCCAAGCTCAAGGGACGCGTGAGGCATGGGGTGAAGTTCGCGAACATGGCGTTCTACCGCATCGACGGGCATGTGCGCCGCGTGCTGCCCGGCGACCCGATGTTCACGGACCCGTTCGAGATCAGCCTCGGCGAGGACTACGACGAAGCGCTCGTGGCCGAGGCCGGCCGGTACCTTCGGTTCGTGACCGCCGACGAGCACAGCGCGCAGAACCTCGGCCGCATGTTCGCCACACCACTTCTGGAGGCATACAAGCACCTCTTCTACGTGCTCTACGGCGGCGGAGGCAACGGCAAGGGCATCCTTCTGGGCGCGCTGAACAAGTCGTTCCCCGGATTGTCGGCGGCGGTGAACGCGAAGACCCTGCTGGGCGGCGCGAAGGGCGCCGGAGGGTTCGCGACCGATCAGGAGATGCTCAAGCTCATCGGCGCCCTGTGGGCGTACGACGAGGACGCGGACATCATCACGTTGGAACAGGCCACCCTGTTGAAGAAGATCGGCACTGGCGACACTATGGCCGCCCGGCGCATCCAGGAGAACACGGTCAGCTTCCGCAACAAGGCCACGTTCATCATCGCGTCGAACAACCCCGTCATCATGGCGAACACCGAGGCGCTGAAACGGCGCCGCGTGTTCGTCCGTATGAGGGACAACCGCGCCGAACACGAGTTCAAGGACCTCTTGGCGTTCCGCGCGAAGCACGGGGCGGTGCCGTTCCTCATGGCCTCATGCCGCCTGTGGGAGCAGTCCGACAAGCCGTGGGACGATGTGGCGATCGGTTCGGGCGACGACCTGACCGAGCATGAGCAGTGGATCGTGGACCAGATCATCACGGTCGGCTACGCGGTCAGCGGCGACAACCCCTATTACGCGAGTTCGGCCACGCACCGCAACAGCGTGACCAAGCTCGGTTTGGAGTCCACGTGCAAGCGCATCGACGGCAAGGTCGCCCGCGTGCTGGTGGTGGCGGACGAGAAGGTATTCGCGGTCTACCGGGCCAAGAGCGAGCATGACATCAGCCAGGCCGTAGAGGAAACCGTAGCGGCGCCGCCGCAGCCCATCGAGGGCGATATGACGGTCACGCCGGACGAGCTCGGCTATCCGGTCAACTACGCCACCGTGTCGGACGGGAAGAAATCCTACGACTGGCAGAAGGTGAAGGATCTGCCCGCCGGCTCCACGCCGGTTCCCAACGGCGGCAGCGCGTACGCGGTCATCCCCGCCGACGGCATGGCGGTCATCGACCTCGACGTGGCGAAGGACAGGAACGGCAACGTTCTGCAGGATGCTCCCACCGGCTGGGACGTGTTCAGCCGCGAGATCGGCGCGTATGGGAGCGACGCGTTCCCGCGCACCTACTTGGTGTCCACGCCCACCGGCGAGCGCCACGGGTTGACGAGCGTGCACGCCTACTACCTGATTCCCGGCGAGCTGAAGGGCCGGTTGAAGAACGGCGTGCACTTGACGGGCGCGCCGGTTGACATCCGTTGCGAGGGCAAGGGGTACGTCATCGGCGCCGGCAGCGTGCTGGACGATGGCGGAACGTACAGGCTGCTGGATATGCCCGACGGCGAGCCGCCCGTGATGCCGGCCGGAATGGTCTCGTGGTTGAAGGCGCACGGCTACGTGGAAGGCGAAACTCCCACGACTGTGAAGCCCGATGGGGCGAGGCCGGTGATGATGCGCACGCGTTACCGTTCGACGCGCATGGCCGGCAAGAGCGTCAGGAACGAGCCCGACATGACCCCGGTGGCTCCCGGATCGCGCAATGACACGCTTCACCGGTGGGCGTACGGGCGGTTGGCGAATCATCCCGACAACGCCTCGCGGATCCGCGACGACCTCTACCAACGCGGCCACGCCAGCGGATTGAAGGACAACGAGCTGGAGACCATCTGGCGCAGCGTCACCCGGCAGCTGAACGGAGGTGGTCATGCCTAGACGCAAACCACCGTGGCTCAAACACCTGTGCGCCGGCCGGCTGAAGGCGAGGAAGTGCGAGGGGTGCCGCGAATGGGTGGCCGTGGACGAACAGGGTTCCGTATGGGAGAAATACGACCCCGGCATCCTCGACGCCCATGATCTTGCGACGGCCATCATCCTCAAGCGCGGGTTCACCCGCATCATCCGGCACGGCGCCGGCGGATTGTTCTCACTGCAGGATCCGTGCGGAGCCCGCGGCATCGACCCGGATGGCGAATACCTCGCCATCCACCAGTGCCACCGGATTCCGATCAGCGTGAAGCCGTTCAAACCACCCAGACGGCGGGCGGCGGAACGCTGGAACCCGAATATCCGCTTGTCGGACGAAGAGGTCCGACTGTTCACCCGACTTTGGAGGCGACCATTATGAACATCATCCACCCCAAACGCCACGCCAAGCCCCGGCCGCGCGTCATCCCCGTGCCGGAGACCACGCACCACCGGCTGCGCCGCGTCTACCCGGCCGCCATCCAGTTCCTCCGTCAGCCCGCCGTGACGAGCGGGTTCGGCACCGCGGCCGGCGAGACGCGCGAATGCACGTGCGGCTACAAGACCCGCAGCCCCCAGCAGTTCCTCAACCATCTCGAAGAGAAAGCCATCATCATGCCCGTAGCATCCTTCCAAGCGCCCCGCCCGTTGATGACCCATCGTCTCGTGGACACCGCCAAGCAAGGCAAGGTGTTCATCTGCTCGTGCGGCCACGACTTCACCAGCCTGAGCCTCATGCAGGAACACATCCGCTACGCCGACAAGATCGAGGTGAACGACCATGAGTGAACCGCATCTCATCGTCACCGAGTACGACGGCCGGTTCCACTGGTGGTGCTCATGCGGTTGGGACACCGGCAGCCGCGTCCAGCTCCACCAACACCTCGGCAACGTGAAAGGGGTGCGGCCATGACCCGATACTGCGCGAACCACGACGGCAACCATGCGGGTCGGCTCAACATATGCGCCTCGTGCGCCCGGAAGTTCCGCGAGGCGTTGAAGTCGATAGCCGTGGATACGCCAGCCCTGCTGCTGATCACCACACGCCAAGCCGGCACCGGAGGCAACGACCACACCGGCGTGCGCAGCAGGTCGGCGCACGCGCCGCTGCTGATACGCGAACAGGCGTGGGAACTCTACTGCCAAGTGGAGGAACTGGTACGGCTCGCGGCACTCCAATGTGGCTACCCGCCGGCCGCGAGACGAACGGCCAGCGTGCCCGAACTCGTGCGAGGCATCCTCAAGGGCGACGAGCCACTGCTCGCGGCATCGGACGCACGCGAATGGTGGCGTGACGTCGTGGATATGGCCGGCAGGGTGAACCGCATGGTGGATCCGCCGGCCACTCGGGTGGCGTTCGGCGCGTGCCCGTTCTGCAAGCACGGCGTCGTCTGGGGAGCACCGCGCGCTCACATGGGCGAATGCCGTTCCTGCGGCGCGCAGGTGAACCGCACCTACGTGGCCGACCGGCTGCTCGACAAGCTCGCCGAATCCGAGAAGAAGGGCACCCCGAAACAGCTGAGCCGTGAATGCGCCAAGGCCGGCATCCGCTTGCCCGCCGCGACCATCCGCACATGGATCCACCAGAAACGCCTCACGCCCGACCAACACGGCCACGTCACGCTCAGCGGCATCGTGCCGTTGCTGCGTCGAAGAGCCGGCTGAAACGACGAGACGGCCCCGTTCTCCACGATGGGAGAGCGGGGACGTGGCGTTTTTCGCGTGTCGGTCAGTCGCCGACCTCGGCGCTGATCTTGCCAGCGATGTACCGGTATTCCTGCGTAAGGCCGCCGAAGCCCCATGAGTCGGGTCGTACGTCCTGCACCACGACGTAGCTGGCCTCGGACACTTCGCCGAGGATGGCCTTCATGCCGTCGAACGTGCACTTGACGAACAGGGCCTTGTCGTTCTTCGTGTTGGTGCCCTCGGTGATCTTGATCTCCACGTAGAACGTGGCCTCATGCCATTGTTCGGCGGACTCGCCGCCGACGAACCAGTGGGCGGGGTTTGCGAAGTCCACGTCCACGGACACCACGTCGCGCTGCTTGCCGAGCGTGTCTACAGCCAGATCGGTGAGCAGCTGCGCGACCCGTGCGGCCGTTTGCGATGATTCGTCGCCCGCGATGCGGGCCCTGATGTACGGCATGACCGTCTCCTTCGGTAGGGGGATCTCGTTCCCTGTGGATTATACGGAGAAGGTCGCGACGGTACCCCTCGACAAAAACCGTGTGAAGAAATTGTGGGGTAGGGTTCGCGTCGGATAAACGCGGGCGGCGTTGCCGCGAGACGACACGCCTGCCATATGAGGCGTGTCGGGGTAGGGGCGTGTTCCGTTGTGTCCCGAATTGTGTCCGTAGTTGTGTCCAATCGGATAAAAACACGGCGTGTCGCAGGATACAAAAAAGCCCGGAATCGTTGAAATTCCGGGCTAAATCGTCGGACCAGCGGGATTTGAACCCGCGACCCCTTGACCCCCAGTCAAGTGCGCTACCAAACTGCGCTATGGTCCGATGACCGACACAAAGAGAGCAATCTGGGTACGAGGTTTCGTATTACATTGTGTCCAGTTGTGTCCATCTTCAATTATGCGTTGCGCGCCGTCGGCCCTTAGCCCAGTCAGCACAAGCCCTCAGGTCAGGTGCTACTCAGCTGGACTGAGTAACCCCTTGACCCCCAGTCAAGTGCGCTACCAAACTGCGCTATGGTCCGATCGGCGCGAAGCACCGAGTAGATAAACTACCATACGTCGAAGAAAAGGCAAAATCGCCGTGTCGCACACGGCGTGTTCCTTTGGAACAACGCGTATGCGACACGGCGATCACCGGTCAGCTGTTGCTAGACGATGAGCGGGGATCATCGGCACAAAAAGCGTCGGCACGACCGCGCTCCACTCATCCCACGAGCTTCCACGGGCTACTTGCGCTTTTTCTTCTCGCGGATGTTCACCGAAATCTGGATCGGCGAGCCTTCGAAGCCGAATTCCTCGCGCAGCGAACGTTCGATGAATCGGCGGTAGCCGTGCTCAAGGAAACCGGTGGCGAAGATCACGAACCGCGGCGGACGCGTGGACGCCTGAGTGGCGAACAGGATGCGGGGCTGCTTGCCGCCGCGCAGCGGGTGCGGATGCGCGGCCTGGATTTGGCCGAGGAACGCGTTGAGCTTGCCCGTGGGAATGCGCTTGTCCCACGAGTCGAGCGCCTCGCGCATGGCGCGTGCCAGACGGTTCGTGTGCCAACCAGTCTTGGCGGACAGGTTCACGCGGGTCGCCCAGGTGACGCGTTCGAACTCGGTCTTCCACAAACGCTCCATGCGCTGGCGGTCGAACTCGTCCATGAGATCCCACTTGTTGAACACGAGCACGATCGCGCGGCCCGCGTCCACGGCGGAGCTCATCACCTTGAGATCCTGGTCGGAGATCGGCTGCGACGCGTCGAACAGCACCAGGGCAAGTTCCGAACGTTCGATCGCGGCCTGCGTGCGCAGCGACGAATAGTATTCCGCGCCGGACAGCTTGTGCAGACGGCGCTTGATGCCGGCTGTGTCGATGAACAGCCAGTCTTCGCCGTCCACGCGCACGATCTCGTCGACCGGGTCGCGCGTGGTGCCGGCCAGATCATTGACGACCGTGCGTTCCTCGTGCGCAAGCTGATTGAGCAGCGACGACTTGCCGACGTTCGGACGTCCGACGAGCGCGACGCGACGCAGATTGGTCGGCGTAAGGAAGCCGGACGTCTTCTCCGCCTTCTTCAGCGAGTCGATCGCGACGTCGAGCAGGTCGCCCACTCCCCTACCGTGCATGGCGGAGATGGAGTACGGTTCGCCGAGGCCGAGCTTCCAGAATTCGGCGGCCATGTATTCGCTGGCGCCGTCGTCGATCTTGTTCACGGCGAGCGTGACGGGCTTGCCGGATGCGCGCAGCAGTTTGACGATGCGCTCGTCCGTATCGGTCAGGCCGACCGATCCGTCCACGACGAATATGACCGCATCCGACAGCTGCATGGCAATCTGCGCCTGCGACGCGATCGCCGAGTCGATGCCTTCGACGTCGGCCTCCCAGCCGCCGGTGTCGACGAGTTTGAAATCGGTGCCTGCCCATTCCGCGTCGTAGCTGACGCGGTCACGCGTGACTCCGGGCGTGTCTTCGACGACGGCGGCGCGACGGCCGAGAATGCGGTTGACGAGCGTGGACTTACCGACGTTCGGACGTCCGATCACGGCGAGCACGCCGACCTGCTTGGGACCGTTGCCCTGGCTGGCTGTGGCGGGTCCGCGGCGGGAGACGAGCGCTTCGTCCGCCTCATCGAGATCGTAATCGTCGAGGTTGGCGACATACTGCTCGTACTCCTGCTCTTCGATCGCGTCCTCGACCATGCCGATGAGCACATCAAGCGTCTGCTCGAAGTCGAGATCCGAATTGTCGAGCGTGGTGACGCCGTCCGCGGCGGTCATGAAGCTAGTGACCTTCGAATCGGCCTTGTCGCGCGCCGCAACATCGTCGGAACCGACCGCGCCCGCCGCAACGGCCTGTCCGGTCCGTCGGGCCTGTCGCACTTCCTCCCGGGCGGTGAGCAGCACGCGCACCTCGGCGTCGGGGGCGACGACCGTGGTGATGTCACGTCCCTCGGCGACGATGCCGCGTCCCTCGGAGAACGAATCAACTGCGGATTCACGCATGATGAACGCGCGCTGGGCGGCCACGAGCACGTGGCGTACCGGGACGATGCCGGAGACCTTCGACACGTGGGACGAGACTTCGGACGAACGGATCGCGTCGCTGATGTCCTCGCCGTCGGCGAACACACGTGCGTCGTCCGGATCGACGGAAATGTCGAAATGATCGTCGGTGAAGAATTCGCCCACGGTTTCGGTGACGAGACGCTCGTCGACCGTTTCCGCGTCAAGGTCGATGCCGCGGTGCAGGCACCACCACGCGCACGCGCGGTACATGGCACCCGTGTCGAGGTAGGCGAATCCGAAATACTTGGCCAGCGCCTTGGACGTGGAGGACTTGCCCACGCCGGCGGGGCCGTCGATGGCGACGCGGATCACAGTCCCACCGCCTTCGACAGGGAGCGGACTTCGGTCTGCGACAGCACGCGGTAGGAGCCGGGCTTGATCTCGCCGAGCTTGATCGGACCGATCTGCGTACGCACGAGGCGCTTGACCGGGAAACCGATCGAGCCGAAGATGCGGCGTACGATGCGGTTTTTGCCCGAGTGCAGCACGACCTTGACGATCGTGGTGTCGCGGTTCGAGTCGATGATCGCGCAGTGGTCGAGCTTGATCCAGCCGTCGTCGAGCTGCACGCCGGTGGTGACGAGACGACGGCACACGGTACCGCTGAGCTTGCCTTCGAGCGTGGCGATGTAGACTTTTTCGACTTCGTACTTGGGGTGCATGACGTGCTGACTGAGTTCGCCGTCGTTCGTCATGAGGATGAGGCCTTCCGAATCGTAGTCCAGACGGCCCATGTGGAAGATGCGCTCGTACTTGTCGCCGACGATGTCGCGCAGCGTGTATCGGCCCTTCGGGTCCTCCATCGCGCTGAGCACGCGCTTGGGCTTGTTGAGCGCCAGGGTGACGTGGTTCGGGTTGATGCGTACGCGCGAACCGTCGACACGCACCTGCTGGTGTTCGAGATCGACGCGGGTGCCGAGTTCGGTGACCAGTTCGCCATCGACTTCGACACGTCCGTCGGTGATCATTTCTTCGCATTTGCGGCGGGATCCGAAACCGGCCTGTGCAAGGATCTTCTGCAGACGGACGGCGTTGCGATCATCATGGGCATGCGCCTTCTCGGCGCGGGAATATGCGTTTGGCATCGTTCTCCCAACGTGGCCTTGCGTACTTGCGTACGCGCGTTACTGATTATTCCTGATTGCGACATCATGCGAACATCGGGTTGCATGATGGACATGGTTATGATAACGGCTCCCCTGGTCTGAATTGCTCCCGCCCGTGTTGCGATCGTTGTCTCTCCATCCGTCGAATCAGTGCCGGCCCCAAACGTCGATTGCTGCGGTTCGCTCCCCGTTGGTACCGGAGCCGTGCTCGCGTACCGTTCGTTCGCCATGGCTGGCACAGACGATGCTGGTACTATGACAGTCGTCCGGCGGGCCGGTCCCGCGACGACAGTATTTACAGAGGATTGGTATTATGACTGCTTTTGAAGCACAGGACGTTCACGAGGAACCGTCTGCAAACGACACGGCATGGCCCGTTCAGGACAGTGAGGCCTCGGCCGGAACCGCATCGGTCGCGCCGGCAGCGACGATGTCTCCGCTGGTCATGCGTACGTTGGCTGAATTGGTCGGCTCGTTTTTGGTTTGCTTCGCGTTGTATGCGATTGGATCATTCGGCACGTCCATCTACGGCGCGAACATGGCGTTCGTCGCCGTGGGCACGGCGTTGGCGTATGCCGGCGTGACGACACTACTGGCCGGCGTGTCCGACGTGCAGCTGAATCCCGCGGTGACGATCGCCGCCGTGCTGGTGTCCCGTACTCCGGTGGTTGACGCCGTTGCGTACGTAGTCGCCCAGGTCGTCGGAGCCATCGGCGCGGGAGCGCTGCTGCGATTCCTGCTGCCCACGTCCAGCTCGATCGCGGAGAAGGTGTGGCTGACGCCGGCGGTGAACGGCTACGCCGAAGGTTCTGTTTCGTATTCGACGGTGAATTCCGTGGGCATCAGCTTCGGCGTCACGATGGCCATTGCCGTCGAGGTCGTTGCGTCGCTGATCATCGTCGGCACCGCAATGCGCCTGTTCGCTGCGAAGGATGATGATCGTCGTCCCCGTGATTACGCACTGTTGATGGGCGTTGCGTACGGCGTCGGTGCGGCGATCACCTACCCGATCACGGGCGCCTCGCTCAATCCGGCCCGTGCCACCGGCATCGCGCTGTTCGCCCAAGGACAGGGTCTGACCGCTGAACCGCTTGGTCAACTGTGGGTGTTCTGGGTGTGCCCTGTGCTGGCCGCGGCGGTCGTGTCGCTGGTCATGATCGCCGCTCAGATGGCGAAGTCGGCCAAGCATGGAAAAACGGTCGCGTCGGAACACGACGCGACCGTTGAAGATGCAGCCGATGTGAACGACGATCGTTCAGATCAGCATGCGTATGGCGAGGTAGCTGGCGAGCAGGCCGACGCCCAACGCGATGCCGATGAAGGAATCGAACGCGACTGAGCGCACTTTCCAAGGGCTGCGTTCGCGCAGCACGAGACGCAGCAGCCCGGTGACGATGGCCGCAACCGCGATGATCACGGTTGCGGCCATCGTGTATCCGAGGGCGGCAACGATCACCGACACCGCCACGACGGCGCCGACAAGCCATTCAAACCATGGCTTGCCTTCGTGCGCTTCGGAGACGAACGGATGATCATGCATGATGCACTGCCTTTCTCGGATTTGCCGAACCTGGGATGACGATCAGTGGAAGAAGTGGCGGGTGCCGGTCAGGTACATGGTCACGCCGGCCTGCTTCGCGGCCTCGATGACCTCCTCGTCGCGGATGGAACCACCAGGCTGGACGATCGCCTTCACGCCGGCCTTGATAAGGATTTCAGCGCCGTCGGCGAACGGGAAGAACGCGTCGGACGCGGCCACGGAACCGGACGCGCGGTCCGCACCGTCCGCCAGCGTGTTGGCGCGTTCCACGGCCAAGTTGCAGGAGTCGACGCGGTTGACCTGGCCCATGCCGATGCCGACCGTCGCCTGATCATGCGCAAGCAGGATCGCGTTCGACTTGACGCAGCGAATCGCGCGCCATGCGAACAGCAGGTCATTGAGCGTCGCTGCATCGGCCGGTTCTCCGGACACAAGCTTCCAGCCGTTCGGATCGTCGCCCGGAGCGTCGATGAGATCGGTCGTCTGTACGAGCAGGCCGCCGTCGATCTGGCGGAACTGCTCATGGCCCTTCGGCGGCTCGGCCACCTTGAGGATGCGCAGGTTCTTCTTCTTGGTCTGCAGCAGTTCGAGAGCCTCCGGATCGTAGGCGGGGGCCACGATGACCTCGGTGAAGATCGGACGCACGCTCTCCGCCATCTCAAGGGTGACGGTGGTGTTGCACGCGATCACGCCACCGTACGCGCTCATCGGATCGCAGGCATGGGCCTTTTTGTGCGCTTCCGCGGCGGTAGCGCCGATGGCCAGGCCGCATGGATTGTTGTGCTTGACGACGGCGACGGCGATCTGCGGGGCGAAGTCCCACACGGCGCGCCACGCGGCGTCGGCGTCCACATAGTTGTTGTAACTCATCGGCTTGCCGCCCAGCTGCTCGGCATGGGCGAAACCGTCGCGGTGCAACGGGTCGATGTACAGCGCGGCCTGCTGATGCGGGTTCTCGCCATAGCGCAGCACGTGCGCGCGATCCCACGTGCGCGTGAACGCGGCGGGGAACTTAGCGTCGTCGACGGGGGCGTTCTGATCGTCATGGTCGGTTTCGTCGATGGTGTCGGGCTTCGGCCAGTGCTTCGACGTCCACTCGTTGATCGTCGCATCGTACGCGGCGGTGTGTGCGAACGCCTTGGCGGCGAGCCAGCGGCGTTCAGCAAGATCGAAGCCGCGGCCGTCGGCCACGCGCTCGGCGACCAGCGCATAGTCGGCCGGATCGGTGACGATGGCGACGGTGGCGCTGTTCTTGGCCGCGCCGCGAACCATGGACGGGCCTCCGATGTCAATCTTTTCGATCGTCGCAGCCTCATCCGCACCGGAACGCACGGTGTCGGCGAACGGGTAGAGGTTGACGACCACTAGGTCGAACGGCTTGATGCCGAGCTCTTCGAGCTGCGCGACGTGGTCGGGGTTGGTCATGTCGGCGAGGATACCCGCGTGGATATGCGGATCCAGCGTCTTGACACGGCCGTCGAGGCTTTCCGGGAAACCGGTGACCGAGGAGACTTCGGTCACGTTCACGCCGAGTTCGGCGAGCTTCTTCGCCGTGGATCCAGTGGACACCACTTCGACGCCGGCCTTGATGAAGGCCTGGGCGAGGACTTCGATGCCTTCCTTATGGAAGACGGATACCAGCGCCCGTCGTATTGGTCGGTTCGTGTTCGTCATCCTGTTCCTCCTTGGATGCTGGGGTTGTGGATTCCTGTTGTAGCCCGGTTGCGGGCACGTCTTGCGTCGCCGTTGCGGCCGTATCTGCACGGGGATCGTCAGTGTCGGACGCGCCGCGCCCGCGAACCCGTCGTGAGGCCCAGCGTATCCCGAAAACGGCCGCGACACCAACCAGCGACAGCAGCCATGCGGCAAGCAGCCCCAATGCGGTGGGACGGCCGACCGATTGCGTGGATTGAATCGCGTCGACGCCCATATGGGCGAGCCTGTCCTTGCCTATTCCTCCGTTCGAAACAACGAACAACAGTGAGGACGCAACGGACAGCAGCGCGCAGGAAATGCAGAATCCTCCCGCGGGATAGGCGAATGACATCACCAGTTCGGCGTCAGGCTGACTGTTCGCGCCGCCAACGCGCATCGCGAATCCACGCTTCGACCACATCGCGATCATGCCGACCAGAAGGCCGCAAGCCAACGGAATCGACACAAGTACGGCGCGGATCATCTGATCCCCCACCGCTTCGGGCAGCAGGCCGAACACCGGGATCGACGGCAGTGCTGTGGATTGGCCGATCCACAGCGTGAACGAGCCGAGATCCCCAATGGAGAATCCAGCGCCGAACAGCCAGGAAACGGCCCAAATACACAGATTCGGCAGCCACGCCATGCAGGCGACGGTCGTCAGGATACGCGAGCCGGTTCCCATCGCGAGCAGATCGAACAGCTTCGCCATGGCGGCGTGATTGCGCGCCGCCCACACGATCACCGTGATCAGGCCGGCCGACAGATAGCACAGTATCAGCAGCACAGCCGTCATCACGCCTGTACGAATCGTGGCACGCAGCCGCTGCGCGATCGACGCTCTAATCCACTGCGCGATTTTCGCGACCGTCAACGATACCGGCACGGCAGCCGACAGATATCCGATGGAAAACACAAGGGCACCTTTGCCCAGCGTCACCAACAGATCATCATGCAGTTCGACGCTTGTGCCACCGCGGAACAGCCCATCCAGCATCAACCATGCGATAAGACCGCCGACGTATCCCGGCGCGTCGCACGACATTCGCTGGGCGAACGCGCGCACCAGCGCGATCAGTAGCATGGTCAGCAGCAGCGGGATGAGCGTGAGCCGAACCGGGCCGACCGTGAAACCGGAGCCCTGGCTGAGCAACACCACGGCCGCCGTCAGCGACAGGGCATGGGAGGACAGGTTATCTCCGCCCTCCTCCATGGAGATGACCAACAGCATGAGGGCCATGAAGCAGCCGAGGGCGATGGCGAACACAGCCATCGCCGCGGCCGCGGTTCCCACACCCCTCAGCAGAGATTTCAGGCGTGCGATCATATCAGCGAGTGTTCGGCAAGCACCTCGCGCATGATATCGGCGGTCTGCCCCGGCGTCTTGCCGACACGGATGCCGACGGCCTCCAACGCTTCCTTCTTGTCCTTGGCCGTGCCCTTGCCGCCGGAAACGATGGCGCCGGCGTGTCCCATCTGCTTGCCTTCGGGAGCGGTGAAGCCGGCAATGTAGGCGACAACAGGCTTGGTCATGTGTTCGGCCGCCCACTGCGCGGCGTCCTGCTCGGCGGTGCCGCCGATCTCGCCGATCATGACGACGGCCTTGGTGGCCTCGTCCGCCTCGAACGCCTGCAGCGCCTCAAGCAGCGTGGTGCCGACGATCGGATCGCCGCCGGCGCCAAGGCATGCGGTGAAGCCGACGTCGGACAGCTCGCCCATCAGCTGATACGTCAGCGTGCCGGACTTGGACACGAGGCCGAGCGGGCCGCGGGAGACGATGCCGTCCGGGATGATGCCGAGGTTCACGCCGCGGGATTCCGGCGTGGAGGGCAGCGTCATCAGGCCCGGGCAGTTCGGGCCAACGATACGCACGCCCTTGCGCAGGGCGAGTTCAACGCAGTAGGCACTGTCCGCCACCGGAATGCCCTCGGTGATAACGACGATGAGTTCGATGCCGGCCTCGACAGCCTCGACGACGGCGCCCTTGGCGAATTTCGGCGGCACGAACACGACGCTAGCCTTGGCGCCGGTCTTTTCGCGCGCTTCGGCGCAGGTGGCGAACACCGGCACGTGCGCGTCGGAGCCGTCCACGTTCGCACCCGGGAAGTCGATGACCGTACCGGCCTTGCGCGGATTGGTGCCACCAACGATGTTGGTGCCGGCTTTGAGCATGCGGGCGGTGTGGGTCATGCCCTGATGGCCGGTCATGCCCTGGACGATGACCGGTGCTCCGTCTTCGATGAACAGTACCATCAGTTGTTCTCCTTTGCGTCCGCGGCGAAGCGTGCGGCCTTTTGCGCCGCTTCCTCCATGGTCTTAGCAACGTGCAGGTTCGGATTCTCCGCCTGGGCAAGGATGCTCAGGCCCTCCGCCGCCGCATTGCCGTCGAAGCGCACGACGATCGGCTTGGCGGCGTTGAGCTTGTCGAGCGCTTCGAGAATACCCTTGGCGACCTGCTCGCAGGAGGTGATGCCGCCGTACACGTTGACGAACACGGACTCGACCTGCGGATCGGACAGCACGATTTCGAGGCTGTCGCACATCACGGCCGCGGACGCACCGCCGCCGATGTCAAGGAAGTTGGCAGGTTTGATGCCAGTGCCCTGTTCCTCGCCAGCACCAGAGACAGCGTCAAGCGAACTCATCACCAGGCCGGCACCGTTGCCGATCACGCCGACCTCGCCGTGTAGATGCACGTAGTGGAGGCCGTGTTCGCGGGCCTTGGTCTCGTACGGATCGGCTTCGATGCTGTCGGCGAAGCGCGTCCAGCCGTCATGGCGGAAGGCGGCGTTGTCGTCAAGCGAGATTTTCGCGTCGAGCGCGCACAGCGACTTTGAGGATTCGTCGTCCGGATCACCGATCTTGGCGAGCGGGTTGATCTCCACGAGCGTGGCGTCGTTGTCCTTGAAGCAACGCCACATCTTGAGCAGAATGTCGGCAGCCTGATGCACGTCCGCATGGTAGAAACCGATGCTGTTGGACATGTCCACCGCCGCGGCCTCGTCGAAGTCGCCCAGCGCGTCGATGTGCAGGCGCTTGACCGCCTCCGGGTGTTCGCGGGCGATTTCCTCGACCTCGGTGCCGCCGTTGGCGGTGGCCAACACATCATAGTCGCGGGAGGTGCGATCGACGGAAATGGACACGTAGTACTCGTGCAGGATGTTCTTCGCCTCGGCGACCAGCACGCCGTTCACCTTGTGGCCGTGGATGGTCATCGGCAGGATGCTTTCGGCGAGCAGGATCGCCTCGTCGCGGTTGTGCGCGAGCTTGACGCCGCCGGCCTGTCCGCGATGGCCGATCTTGACCTGGGCCTTGATGACGCACGGATAGCCGAGCTTGTCGGCCGCCTCGGCGACTTCGTGCGAATTCTGGGCGAAAATCGCCTTCGGCGCGGGAATGTTCTGCTCTTCGAGCAATTCCCTTGCCTGATATTCATACAAATCCATGATATGCGTTCCTATCCTCTTGGAGGCCGTTCGATGTGGCTCCGGTCCAGATTTCAGCGGCCGGTCACGCCGGCATAGTGACCAGCGTGCTGCTGGGTACGTCCCCGAGCGGCGCAAGGCCGTTGAGACCGATGAGCTCCATCACAAAGCTGAATCCCGCGACCTCGCCGCCGGCGCGGCGAATGAGATCGGCCGCAGCCTTGGCGGTGCCGCCCGTGGCGATCAGGTCATCGACGATGAGCACGCGCTCTCCCGGCTGAACCATGTTCGCTTCGATTTCGATGCTTGCGGTGCCGTATTCGAGATCATACGATTCACCGATCGTCTCCGGAGGCAATTTGCCCGCTTTGCGGACTGCGATGAATCCCTTGCCGAGACGCGCCGCCAGCGCGGGGCCGAACAGGAATCCTCGAGCTTCCAGACCGGCGATTGCGTCGAACGAGTCCGCAGGAACCGGCAGTGCGGCTTCGAGGGCGTCAAGCATGAGGCCCAGCGCCTTCGGATCGGCAAGCACCGGCATGAAGTCACGGAAGTTGATGCCCGCCTTGGGGAAGCCTTCCACGGAACGGATGCGGGAGATGAGATAGTCCGCGTTGTCCTGACCGATTTCGGCCAGACGAGCGATGGTGATATCGGATTGCGACATGGTCTGCGCCTGCCTTATCTTGCTGTTGCTGTATTGGGGTCACGTTGCACGACGAATATCAGTGCGTGGTCGAGAGAGCGCACATTGTCGCCGAGAGCGTTCTGCGGTCAGTCCGCGTTCTCGCCAGTCTCGGCCACAGCGGTACCGGTCGCCGCCGCGGTGACGGCAGTTTCCACCGGCACCTGCGCCTTGTCGGCATCATCCTGCGGCAGCGGGTTGCCGTTTTCGTCGACCTCATCGTCGCTCACATACGCGGGACGCACGTACTCGCGGCTGATGGCGTTGAATCCGAAACGCAGCTTGGAGCCTTCGGAGTCAATGACGATTTCCTCGTACTGTGCGTCGACGGAGACGACCTTGCCAATCACTCCGCCGATGGTGATGATCTCGGTGCCAGGCTGCAGGTTGGCGCGGAAGTCCTGCTTCTCCTGCTGCTGCTTCTTGGCCTTCTTGGACTGCCACCACATGAGGGCGATCATGAAGACCAGGAAAACGATCATGATGAGATTCATGGACTCTGCGGGCAAAACGGTACTCCTAACGGTTATGAACAATGCTGGCACTAGCGCGCATCAGCATTCGGTCGTATGTCCAAGGCCAAAAGTTTAGAATAGCTTGCTGACATCATCCTTGGGCACCAAGCCCAAATGAGACCATGCCTTTTCGGTGGCGACGCGACCCTTGGGCGTGCGGATCAGGAATCCTTCGCGCACCAAATACGGCTCACAGACGGTCTCGACAGTTTCGGATTCCTCACCCACCATCGCCGAAAGCGTGTTCAAACCTACCGGTCCCCCGTTGAACTGGCTGACGATGGCGTTGAGCACGGCGATATCCAGCCGGTCCAATCCTTCCGCGTCGATCTGGTAGAGCGACAGCGCCTCCTTGACGTCGGCGGGGCCGACCACATCCAGATCGTGGACAATGGCCCAGTCGCGCACCCGTCGCAGCAGACGATTGGCGATGCGCGGCGTTCCCCGGGATCGCACGGCCATCTCATGTGCCGACTCCTCCCCCAGATTCACACCAAGCACCACGGCGGAACGTTCAATAAGCTTCTCCAGCTCCTCATGCGGGTAGAAATCCAGATGCGCGGTGAAGCCGAACCGGGCGCGCAGCGGCGAAGGCAGCATGCCCTCGCGCGTAGTGGCGCCGATGACGGTGAAGCGCGGCAGAGTGAGCGGGATCGACGTGGCTCCCGGTCCCTTGCCGACCATCACGTCGACACGAAAATCCTCCATCGCGATGTAGAGCAGCTCTTCGGCAGCCCTCGGCAGACGATGAATCTCGTCAATGAAAAGCACCTCACCGGAATCCAAGGAGCTCAGGATCGACGCGAGATCGCCGGCGTGCTGGATGGCCGGGCCGGAAGTCACGCGGATCGGCACATTCAGCTCATTGGCAACAATCATCGCCAACGTGGTCTTGCCAAGTCCGGGAGGACCGGCGAGCAGAATGTGATCCGGCGGCACGTCACGCTTGCGCGCCGCGTCAAGGAACAGCTGCAGTTGCGCCTTGAGCAGCGGCTGGCCGATGAAGCCCTCCAACGCGTGCGGGCGCAGTTCCTCGTCGCTAACCGGCTCGTTGCCGATCGGGGCGGCGGACACCATGCGCAGAGATTCCTCCTTTGCGCCGGTGTTGGTTTGGGCATCGTATTCCATATGGCGGTCACCTTCCACGGTCAAGGGAGGTCAGGGCAAGCTTGAGCACGCGGGGCACGTCGTCTTCGGATAGCGGCATGTCCACGCCGTTATCCCGGCAGGCGTTCTCGACCGCCGTCTGCGCGTCGTTCTGACGCCATCCGAGCGACATCAGCCCCTCCACCACCTGCAGCATATTGGCGTCAGAGCGGGACGCACGCGACGACGTGCCGGAACCGGACTCGATCGCGTCGAGATCGATGGAGCCCTTGAGTTCAAGAATGATCTTTTGGGCGCCTTTTTTGCCTAATCCCGGAGCCTTGGCCAGCGCCGTGGCGTCGCCGTCGGCAACCGCCCGAGCCAGTCGATCCGGCGGCAGCGTGGACAACAGCGACAACGCGACTTTCGGCCCGATGCCGCTGACTTTCTGCAGCTGCAGGAACATGCGCTTGGATGCCGGCGAGAGAAAACCGAACAGCGTGATGGCATCCTGGGAAACGTTCAGCGACGTGTAGACGCGCGTCTCCTGCCCCGCATGCAACGAGGCAAGATCCGCGGACGGCATGCGCGTCTCGTAGCCAACCCCAGACACTTCGATCAGGGCGTGGTCGGCGTTCACCTCCGCGACGCGTCCGTTGAGCATTCCGATCATGGCAATCCCCTATCGTTCACTATAGAACATCTGTTCGATAGTCTATATGGGGGACTCGACCGGCAGTCGTCACATGCCACGGTCCGCGTTGCGGCGCGTGCGTTTGGCCGATTGCTGCGCGGCCTGAGCCCACTGCCGCTGAGCGGGGGTCAGGTGCTGCTCCCGCTCTCCGCCCTGCAATGCGCCGGCGGGACGCAGCGCATGGCAGATAGCGATAGCCAATGCGTCGGCGGCGTCGGCGGGTGTTGGCGGTTCGTTGAGCCCGAGGATGCGGGCAACCATGCGCTCCATTTGCGGTTTGAGCGCATGTCCGTTGCCGGTGATCGCCAGCTTTGATTCGGTCGGCGTATGCAGGGCCACAGGAATGCCACGCTGGGCGGCGGCGAGCATGGCCATGCCGGCCGCCTGCGCGGTGCCGAGCACCGTGTTGCGGTTCTCCTGCGCAAACACGCGTTCGATGGACACTGTGTCGGGGGCGAATCGGTCAAGCTTGGCCGCAAGCCCGTTGTAGATCGCCAGCAGTCGCAGATCCTGCGACGTGTCGGGAGACGAGCGGACGACATCGACGTGAACAAAAGAAAGCCGGCGGTGTGCGCCGGCTTCGATCACGCCGACCCCGCAGCGTGTAAGCCCGGGGTCAACGCCAAGAATGATCACGTGAGGATTACTCCTCGTCGAGCTGGGCCATGACCTCGTCGGAGGCGGTCCAGTTGGAGTAGATGTTCTGCACGTCGTCCAGGTCGTCGAGGTTGTCGATGAGCTTGGACACCTTGCGGGCGTCCTCGAGGCTCAGCTCGACCTCGTTCTTCGGGCGCATCACCATATCGGCGGAATCGTAATCGAATCCGGCGTCCTGCAGGCTCTTGCGGACGGTATGCAGGTCGGACGGATCGGTGACCACGGTGAACACGTCGCCGTCGTCGATCACGTCCTCGGCACCGGCGTCGCCGGCCTTCTCGAACAGGTCGTCGAAGTCGACGCCCTCGCTCGGGACCTCAATCTGGCCCTTGCGCTCGAAGTTGAAGGACACGGAGCCGGAGGTGGCCAGCGAGCCGTTGCCCTTGGTCAGGGTGGAACGCACTTCGGCGGCCGCACGGTTGCGGTTGTCGGTCAGGCACTCGATGATGAGGCCGACGCCAGCGGGGGCGTAGCCCTCGTAAACGATGTCCTCGTAGTTGGCGCCGCCGGCTTCCTCACCGGAGCCGCGCTTGACGGCGCGCTTAATGTTGTCGGCCGGCATGGAGGCCTTCTTGGCCTTGTAGATGGCGTCGTACAGGGACGGGTTGCCGTCCGGATCGCCACCGCCCATACGGGCCGCGATCTCGATGTTCTTGATGAGCTTGGCGAACAGCTTGCCGCGCTTGGCGTCGATGGCGGCCTTCTTGTGCTTGGTGGTCGCCCACTTGGAATGACCTGACATAATGCTCCTAGCAGATCTACGAATAAAACTGGCAAACGTGATAAGTTTAGAGCGCTTTGCAGACAACTGCCAGCGGCGTCGGCAAAGCGCCGGACACAGGTGTTCCGTGGAACGCACTCACGCGCGCTCCACGGAACACCTCGGCAATGGTTTAAATCAGTCCTCGGCCGGAGCGGACACGGCGGCCTTGAAGTCGTCCACGGAGTTGACCTGGACACGCTTCTTGATCACATCGAGGATCTGCTCGCGCGCCTGGTCGACCGGCACACCGTTGAGCTGGCTGCCGTCGCGGAAGCGGAAGCTGACCGCGTTGTTCTTCATGTCCTCTTCGCCGACGATGAGAATGAACGGCGTCTTGGACTTGGAGGCGTTGCGGATCTTCTTGCCGAAGCGATCGTCGGAGTAGTCGATCTCGCAGCGGACCATCTCGTCCTCGAGGCTCTTGACGAAGCCGGCCAGATGCGGTGCGAACTCGTCGGCGACCGGGATGCCGAGCACCTGCACCGGGGCGAGCCACACCGGGAACGCGCCCGCGTAGTGCTCGAGCAGCACGGCGAAGAAGCGTTCGATGGAGCCGAACAGCGCGCGGTGGATCATCACCGGGCGCTGGTGCGTGCCGTCGGCCGCAATGTACTCGAGCTGGAAGCGCTCGGGCAGGTTGAAATCGAGCTGAATGGTCGAGACCTGCCAGGTGCGGCCGATCGCGTCGCGGGCCTGCACGGAGATCTTCGGGCCGTAGAACGCGGCGCCGCCCGGATCGGCCACGAGGTTGAGGCCAGAGTCCTTGGCGACCTCGGCGAGCGTGTTGGTCGCCTCCTCCCAGATCTCGTCGCTGCCGACGTACTTGTTCGGATCCTTGGTAGACAGCTCGAGGTAGAAGTCGTCCAGACCGAAGTCGCGCAGCACCTTGAGCACGAAGGTGAGCAGGTTGGTCAGCTCGCCCTTCATCTGCTCGCGCGTGCAGTAGATGTGGGAGTCGTCCTGCGTGAGGCCGCGCACGCGGGTCAAGCCATGGACCTCGCCGGACTTCTCGTAGCGGTAGACAGTGCCAAACTCGAACAGGCGCAGCGGCAGCTCCTTGTAGGAGCGCTGGCGGGACTTGAAGATGAGGTTGTGCATCGGGCAATTCATCGGCTTGAGGTAGTAGTCGAAGCCCTGCTTGGTGATGTTGCCGTCCGCGTCACGTTCCTCGTCCAGGCGCATGGCCGGGTACATGGAGTCCTTGTACCAGTGCAGGTGGCCAGAGGTCTCGTACAGGCCGCCCTTGGTGATGTGCGGGGTCTGCACGAAGCTGTAGTGGTACTTGCGGTGCATTTCGCGGGAGTAGTCCTCCATCGCGTTGATGACCGCAGCGCCCTTCGGATGGAACACGGCGAGGCCCGGTCCGATCTCCTCCGGGAAGGAGAACAGGTCCATTTCAGCGCCGAGCTTGCGGTGGTCGCGCTTGGCGGCCTCCTCGAGGCGGGTCTGATAGGCCTTGAGGTCTTCCTTGGTAGCCCACGCGGTGCCGTAGATGCGCTGCATGGTCGGGTTCTTCTCGCTACCGCGCCAGTAGGCCGCGGCGGAGCGCTCGATCTTGAACGCCTTGATGAAGTGCGTGTTCGGCAGGTGCGGCCCGCGGCACAGGTCCTTCCACACGACGTTGCCGTCGCGGTCGACGTTGTCGTAGAAGCTGAGCTCCTTGCCGGAGATCTCGGTGGCGGTGGACGGGTCGAGGTGCGCTTCCTTGTCCTGGATCAGCTCGATCTTGAACGGCTGGTCGGCTTCTTCCTTGAGCGCCTCCTCCTCGGTGACGACGCGGCGGCGGAAGGACTGCGCGGACTTGATGATCCGCTGCATGTGCTTCTCGATGTTCTTCAGATCGTCCGGCGTGAACGGCTGGTCGACCTGGAAGTCGTAGTAGAAGCCGTCCTTGATGATCGGGCCGACGCCGAGTTTGGCGTTCGGGAACAGTTCCTGCACGGCCTGGGCCATGACGTGCGTCGCCGAATGACGCATGATGCCGAGACCGTCCTCGCTGTCGAGCGCGACGGATTCGACCTCGTCGCCGTCGGAGAGCGGCGTGTACAGATCACGCAGTTCGCCGTTGAGACGGACCGCGATGATGTTCTTGTCGTCCGCGAACAGTTCGGTGCCGGTGGTAGTAGCTTCCACCTCCTTCGCTTCGCCGTTGACTGTAATGGAGATGGTAGCTTGCGCCATGATTTGTCCTTTGCTATCGGGGCCCGCGTTACCAATGGGCAGGCCTGGACTGGTTAATCAACATGGGACACGATAGGATCGAGCGCCGACATTGGCCGTGAACGCTCTCACGACGTGTCGGAAACACAAAAGGCTCCCGAATGGGAGCCTTTCAACCGGAGCGGACAACGGGACTCGGACCCGCGGTCTCAACCTTGGCAAGGTTGCGCTTTACCAACTAAGCTATGTCCGCGAAGGATTCCGCCGTGAGAAGCGGATTCCAGTGGAGCTAAGGGGATTCGAACCCCTGACCCTCTCCATGCCATGGAGATGCGCTACCAGCTGCGCTATAGCCCCGAAACACTGGCGTGTTCGTGGGTGATGTAGGAATCGAACCTACGACCCCTTCCGTGTGAAGGAAGTGCGCTAGCCGCTGCGCCAATCACCCGAACCTATGAAATTATGAATGCCAAGCACTCGTGGGCGATACAAGATTCGAACTTGTGACCCCTTCCGTGTCAGGGAAGTGCGCTACCTCTGCGCCAACCGCCCGGGTCTTACGCAACCGACCGGATCACTCCGGCCGACTGAGAGGTGGGTACGAGAGTCGAACTCGTCTATACGGCTTTGCAGGCCGCTGCCTAACCGCTTGGCTAACCCACCGCAAAGGTCGTCAACTCATCGGACCTTAGAGCGGACAACGGGACTCGAACCCGCGGTCTCAACCTTGGCAAGGTTGCGCTTTACCAACTAAGCTATGTCCGCGATGCTTCCCAGCGGCTTGCCGCCGCTTGAGCACGAGTGATTACTATACACGGATTCGAAGCTCGCGCAAACCTCGGCGTGTCGCACTGGTTCGACACCGTGCGCCACACCCCTCAATACGCCTCCGGCATAAGGAATTCCAAGGGGTTTCGAACCGGTTACATTAGAAGGCATGAAGGAAGAAGCTACGCCGAACGGCATGGTGATGATCGCCGCGTTCGAGGGATGGAACGATGCCTGCCAGGCCGCGACGAACGTCATCCGCCACCTGACCGCCGTCTACGAATCGCACGAGATCCGCCGCATCGGCTGCGACGGGTTCTACGACTATCAGCAGACGCGCCCGATCGTCTGCCACGCAACGGGCCGTCGGCGCATCGTCTGGCCACAGACCGCCTTCTACGACATCGAGATCGCCCCCGGACGTCACGTGATCGCGCAGCTTGCGCCCGAACCAAACTATCGCTGGCGTGAATACTGCGCCGAATCGCTGCGTATCGCCGACGAACTGGACGTGACGCATGTCGTCACGCTCGGTTCGATGTTCGCTGACTGCCCGCACACGCGACCGCTGCCAATAGACGTGAACTGCGAAAGCGCCGACGTCGATCCGGACCAGCGGTACAGCGGTCCGGTCGGTATCCCCACTATTCTTGACGACATCGCCGCGAAGGACGGATTCAACACGACGACGATGTGGGTGTCGATTCCCCAGTACTTGGGCGACGGCGACTGCGCGCAGGCCACGCTGGAACTGCTTGACCGCTGCTCCGATTTGCTGGGTGTCCGTCTCGACGTCGGAGATCTTCCGCACAAGGCCGAGGAGTGGAAGGCTGACGCCGAGATGCTGGTACGATGCAACGACGCGCTCGGCGACTACGTCCGCCATCTTGAAGCCAAATACGACAGGCACGACAAAGCCCGCCGAGAGGCATCCCTCGGCGGGCCACAATGCGAACAGCTGGTGCGAGAGGCTGAGGCATTTCTCAAAAACCTCGACTGACACTCCCAGCTGGCTTGTATTTGGTGCGGTTCAATCCGTCCATACCGGTCAAGCCGTGACGGCAAGCGCGGCCGCAGCGGCGGTCGTCGCCTCGAGCGGTTGCAGCACGCCGGTGATGAGCAGCAGGGCCACGATGACGGCGAGCGCGATGCGGTAGATCGCGAACGCCTTGTAGGAGAACGTGGAGACGAATTTCAGGAAGCCGATGATCACGATGTATCCGACGACGAAGGAGACGATGGTCGCGGCGATCGTCGGACCCCAGCCGGGGAACGGCGTGCCGGCGAGGTCGCCGGCGGCGTAGTCCTTGACGGCGGAGACGGCTTCGAGCAGGCCGGCGCCGAACACGGCGGGAATAGCCATCAGGAAGGCGACGCGCACGGCGGCTTCGCGAGTGTAGCCCATGGCGCGGCCGAAGGTGATGGTGCCGCCGGAACGGGAGACGCCCGGGATGAGCGCGAGCATCTGGCCGATGCCGAAGATGAGCGCCTCCTTGGCGTTCATGTCTTCGATGCGCTTGATCTGGCGGGCACGGTCGTCGACGATCCACAGCAGCACGCCAAAGATGAAGAGCACGGCGACGGTGATCCACAGGTTGCGCAGCGTCGATTCGATGGCGTGCTTGAATGCGAGGCCGGCGATGACGATCGGCAGCGTGCCGAGGATGATGTACCAGCCGAGCAGCGCGTCCTTGTCGCCTTGGCCCATGCGGTGCTTCCAGTCCTTGCCGTTGTGGCCGAACAGGCAGCCGAACCAGTGGCTCAGGATGCGGATAATGTCGTGGCGGAAGTACAGCAGCACGGCCAGTTCGGTGCCGATCTGGATGATGGCGGTGAATGCGGCGCCCGGGTCGGAGCCGATCATCAGGTCGCCGATGATGCGGATGTGCGCGCTGGACGATACGGGCAGGTATTCGGTCAATGCCTGTACGAGGCCCAGTATGATCGCCTGAAAGAAATTCATGATCCCCTCTTGATTCCGGTCATGTTTTCGTTTGCATCGACCAACGTTACTCACGGGTCTCTAAGAATGGGCACAGCCGGCGCATTGTCGCGTCAAATGCCCACAATCGGGATGGTATTGTCGGCGCTCCGCGAGGAGGGATTGGAGGAAGTATGGCAACGTATCGCAAGTCGCGCATGTGGGCTCCGGAGGGGTTCTTCGAATGCGAGGGCCGTGGCCTCGAATGGCTTGGCGAGGCGCATGCGTTGGGCGGCCCGCGCGTGGTGGACGTGTATGGCTGGGGCAAGGATTATTTGGACATCGAACGGGTGAACGCGTGTTCGCCGACCCCGAAGGCGGCGCACGAGTTCGGAGCCGCGCTGGCGCACATGCATGATGCGGGTGCCCCGCATTTCGGCTCGGCTCCCGCCGGCTATGAGGGCACGTGCTATTTCGGCCCGCTGCAGGATCCTGTGCCGATGGCGACCGGCGCGTGGGATGACGCGGCGACGTATTACGCGGAAGGCCGTCTGCTGCCGATGGTCGAGCTAGGCATTGCCCGCGGTGAGCTGACAAAGGCCGATCTGGAGCTGACGCAGCACGTGATCGACGCTCTGCCCGATCTGCTGGGGCGTGCCGCGTCTGATAAGCCGGCCCGCGTACATGGCGATCTGTGGAGCGGCAATGTGATGTGGAGCGCAGATTCCGGCCAGTGCGAGGCGGTGCTGATCGACCCGGCGGCGCACGGGGGCCACCGCGAGGAGGATCTGGCGATGCTGCACCTGTTCGGCATGAGCTATCTGACCGAGATTCTGGACGGATACCAGTCGGTGCATCCGCTCAAGGCCGGCTGGCAGGAGCGCACAACGCTGTGGCAGCTCTACCCGATTGCCGGGCACTGCGTGTTCTTCGGCGGCGGCTATGTGAGCGAATACCGCGCCATGTGCCGTTCGCTGCTCAAATAATCGTTGGGACCTGAAAACCGGTCAAAAACGACGAGACGGTCGCTTTCTCGCGTTTCACGATGACGGTTTGCCCCGCACCATGGGCACATTTTGAGCCCGCATTGCCGCGATTCCCATAATTTTGAGCGATATCCGAAGATAATAGAAAAGCCGCTCAGCCTTACTCCCGTAAGGCAAAGCGGCTATTTTTTCAGTAATTGATTAGCTCAGTGCGTCCTTCAATTTGCTGAAGAATCCTTTGCGCGCGCCGGCCGAGGCCGGCTTGGAGCCCTGCGCCACATGGGAGGCATCACTGTCGTGGCTGTCGGAGAACTCCTGGATGAGCTTGCGCTCATGCTCGCTGAGCTTGGTGGGCACGCGGACGGCGATGTGGGCGATGAGGTCGCCGCGCTCGCCCTGCTGGCGCATGCGCGAGACGCCGAGACCCTTGAGCGTGACCGTGTCCTCCTGCTGGCAGCCTTCGGGAATGGTCACCGTCTTCGCCCCATCGAACGTGTCGATGTCGACGTCGTGGCCAAGCACGGCCCAGCTCATTGGCACCTGAATCCAGCAGTGCAGATCGTCGCCGTCACGGGTGAATTGCTTGTCGGGCTTGACGCGCACGTCGATGTACAGGTCGCCGGCGGTGCCGCCGCCTTCGCCGACCTCGCCCTGTCCAGCCAGACGCAGGCGGGCGTTGTCGGAGATGCCCGCGGGGATGGTCACGCCCACCGAGCGCGTGGTGCGCACGCGGCCGTGGCCAAGGCAGGACGGGCACGGGTTTTCGATGATCGTGCCGTGTCCCTCGCAGCGTTCGCACGGCGCGGAGGTCATCATCTGGCCGAGCATGGTGCGCACGACCTTCTGAACGAAGCCCTGTCCGTGGCACTGGGGGCAGGTGACGGGCTGGGAGCCGTTCTGTGCGCCGGATCCGCCGCACTCCTGACACAGGCCGAACGTGTTGATCTTGACATGCGCGGTACCACCGAACACGGCGGTTTTCAAATCGATGGAGGTCGAGGCGAGCGCGTCGCGACCGGGCTGGGTGCGCGGTGTCGGCCCCTGCGAGCCTCCGAACGCGCCGCCGAAGAACTGGCCGAAGATGTCGCCCATGTCCCCCATGCCAGAGAACCCGCCAGGGAAGCCGCCCGCACCCGCGTTCGGGTTGTTCGGGTCGACGCCGGAATCGTACATGCGGCGCTTGTCCGGGTCGCTGAGCACTTCGTAGGCGTTGTTGACTTCCTTGAACTTGTCCTCGAACTCGGGTCCGGCGATGTCGGGATGGTATTTGCGGCTCATCTTGCGATAGGCCTTCTTGATCTCTTCCTCGCTCGCCGTGCGCTCGATGCCGAGCACCTCGTAGTAGTCTGCCACTGTCCGTCCTTTATTGTTGTTGGTCGCGTGTCATTGTGCCATAAGCCGGGGTCAGTCCCCGATCGGGCCGCCGTCAGCCGCTAGCGAGGCAGTCAGATAGCGGGCGACGGCCCTCACTGCCGCGATGGTCGCGGCGTAGTCCATGTGCGTCGGTCCTATCGATCCGACGAAGGCGAGCGGTTCGGCGAGTCCCGTCGAATCCGCATTCGCCGCGTCCGTGACCGCCGTGCGCGCATCTCCGGTTTTGCCGGGTTCGTCGGCGTTGCTTCCCGTCGTCTCGGCATCCGCCGTCGCGGTCCGGCCGTAGCCGCTGGTCACCACGGAGGCGTGCATGAGCCCGGGCGTGTGCGTTTCCGATCCGATGGCCACACCGACACCGTCCGGACCTGGTTCTTCGCTGAGCGTGCTCATCAACCGCATGATCACGACTTGTTCCTCAAGCGCGTCGAACAGCGGGGCCAGATCGGCGGGCGTGCGCTGGTGCGCGAGCTTGGACGCGCCGGCAACGTACATTTCGTTGGCGCGCTCATCGTCAGCCATCGTCGAGAACGCGGCGGCCAGCGATTCGCCGACGGACGACGCCGCACGCCACGCTGGATCGGCCGTGATCGCATGGAGCCGATCGACGGCGGCAGCGAAAGACAGGCCGGAGCACTGCTGGTTGACGACGTCGCAGAAACGTGACAGATCGTCGGCAGCAGGCATCGGACGCACGGCGAGCGTATGCTGCGCAACGCGTCCCGTATCGGTGATCACGACGGCGAGCAGCACGCTTGCGCCGACCGGCACGATTTCGACGTGCCGGAGCGTCGCCTTGGACAATGCCGGCGACGCGACGACGGCGACCTGACCGGTAATCTGCGAGAGCAGCCGGGCCGCACGCTGCAGCGTGTCCTGCAGGCTGACCGAGCCGGACAAGAACGTGGCGATGCCGCTGCGCTGCGCCGGCGAGAGTGGCATGACCGTCGCCAGACGGTCAACGAAATACCGGTACCCCTTTTCGGTGGGGATGCGGCCGGCGGATGTGTGCGGCTGGATCAGGTAGCCTTCGTCCTCCAGTGCGGCCATGTCGTTGCGCACGGTGGCGGAGCTTACGCCCAGATCGTGGGCCTTGGTCAGCGAGGTCGATCCGACGGGTTCCTGGGAGCGGATGTAGTCCTCCACGACGGCGCGCAGCACCAGCATGCGACGCGATTGCGTCATGACGCGCCTCCTTATATATGCATGATGCGGATATGTTCCGCTTCGTTCATATTGTATTAGCACTCCCGCGTGTCGAGTGCTAACGCGTTCGTTCTGGGAGTATTTTCAAATAGCCTTGCCCGCGATGTCCCGCGTTATCCCGCCGTTGTCCTGACATTCACACAACGTACCATCCACGTTCATTGTGAACGCTAACAGCACACAAACTCACAAAACACGCCAAAAACCACACCGCTTAGTCGGTTCGCACGGTTATTATGTAAGGGCAATGTGAGGGCATGCATGGCATGGCATAAGCCATGCGCGTGGTGTCCGAAGTATTGGAAGGAAAACTACAGACATGACCGAATTCAAGGAAACCGAACTGGACGAGCGCGCCATCAAGATGGCCAAGGTCCTTTCGGCTGATGCGGTCGAGAACGCAGGAAGCGGCCACCCCGGTTCCCCGGTCTCGCTGGCGCCGATCGCCTACACTCTCTACCAGCACTTCATCAAGCATGATCCGAACGACCCCAAGTGGGAAGGCCGCGATCGCTTCATCCTTTCCGGTGGCCACGCCTCCCTCACCCAGTACGTCCAGCTGTACTTCTCCGGCTACGGTCTGACCCTGGACGACCTCAAGCACTTCCGCGGCGGCGCCGACACCCGCACCCCGGGCCACCCGGAGTACGGCCTGACCCCGGGCATCGAAATGACCACCGGCCCGCTGGGCCAGGGCTTCGCCTCTGCTATCGGCTTCGCCTACGGCGAGCGTTTCCAGCGCGGCCTGCTTGATCCGGAGACCCCGAAGGAAGATTCTCCGTTCTACCACAAGATCTGGGTCATCTGCGGCGAAGGCGACATCGAGGAAGGCATCTCCGGCGAGGCCGCCTCGCTGGCCGCCAACCAGAAGCTCGGCAACATCACCGTGATCTTCGATGCCAACCGCATCCAGATCGAAGGCGACACCAACCTGGTGCTGGCCGAGGACGTGCTCAAGCGCTTCCAGGCCTACGGCTGGTACACCGACGAGTTCAGCTTCATCCAGCCCGACGGCTCCTACAAGGAGGACGTCGAGGGCCTGGCCGACGTGATCGCCAAGGCCGAGGCCGCGGCTCCGGACCAGCCGAAGCTCATCAAGGTCGACACCCTCATCGCGTGGCCGACCCCGGGCAAGACCAACGACCCGTCCTCCCACGGCTCCAAGCTGGGCGCCGAGGCCGTCGCCGGCCTCAAGAAGCTGCTCGGCTACGATCCGGAGCAGTCCTTCCAGGTCGACGAGGAAGCTCTCGCCCATGCCCGCAAGGTTGCCGAGCGCGGCCTCGAGGCCCACAAGGCTTGGGATGAGAAGTTCGAGGCTTGGCGCAAGGCCAACCCGGACAAGGCTGCCCTGTACGAGCGTCTGAAGGCCGGCGAGCTGCCAGAAGGCTTCGACAAGGCTCTCGACGATCTTGAGGCCACCTTCGAGGTCGGCAAGGGCGTCGCCACCCGTGGCGCCTCGGGCTCCGTCCTCAACGCCATCGCGGCCGTCATGCCGGAACTGTGGGGCGGCTCCGCCGACCTCGGCGGCTCCAACAAGACCGACCTCAAGGGTGCCGCCACCTTCGCCCCGGCGGAGTGCGCCACCAAGCAGTGGCCGGTGTGCAACGAGTTCGGCCGTCAGCTGCACTTCGGCGTGCGTGAGTTCACCATGGGCTGCATCACCAACGGCATCCTGCTGGGCTCCTACACCCGTCCGTTCGGCGGCACCTTCTTCATGTTCTCCGACTACGAGCGTTCCGCCGTCCGTCTGGCCGCCCTCATGGAGATCCCGAACCTGTACATCTGGTCCCACGACTCCGTCGCCGTCGGCGAGGATGGCCCGACCCACCAGCCGATCGAGCACCTGGCCTCCTTCCGCGCGATCCCGCAGCTCGAGGTCGTCCGCCCGGCCGACGCCTTCGAGACCGCCGAGGCCTACCGTTACTTCTTCGAGAAGAAGAACACGCTGCCGACCGCGATGGTCCTGACCCGTCAGGGCGTGCCGACCCTCGCCGAGACCGCTGCCAAGGCCAAGGACGGCGTCAAGAAGGGCGCCTACGTGCTCGTTGACACCGAGGGCACCCCGGACGTCATCATCATGGCCTCCGGCTCTGAGGTCCAGTGGGCTGTGGCCGCCGCCAAGACCCTGGCTGAGAAGGGCGTCAAGGCCCGCGTGGTCTCCTTCCCGTCCATGGAGTGGTTCGAGGAGCAGGACGCCGAGTACAAGGAGGCCGTGCTTCCGGCTTCCGTCAAGGCCCGCGTCTCCGTCGAGGCCGGTGTGGCCATGCCGTGGTACAAGTACCTCGGCACCTACGGCAAGCCGGTGTCCATCGAGCAGTTCGGCCTGCAGGGTAACGGCGCTCAGAACATGATCGACCTCGGCATCACCGCCGAGCACGTGGTCGAAGCCGCCGAGGCGTCCATCGCCGAGGCCAACGCCTGATCCATCAGGCGAAACGGGAGGGGCTCGCGCCCGCTCGCAGCCCCTCCCCTACCAAAAAATTTGATCCAACAGGTATCAAGGAGAAAAACAACAATGACTGAAGCAACTCAGCGTACGTCCGACAACGGCGTTTCCATCTGGCTGGACGACCTGTCCCGTTCCCGCATCGAGTCCGGCTCCCTGCAGGATCTCATCGCCAACAAGAACGTTGTCGGTGTGACCACCAACCCGTCCATCTTCCAGAAGGCCCTGAGCCAGGTCGGCCCGTACGACGAGCAGCTCAAGGAGCTCGGCAAGGTCGACGTTGAGACCGCCATCCGCGAGCTCACCACCACCGACGTGCGCAACGCCACCGACATCTTCCGCGAGATCGCCGAGAAGACCGACTTCGTCGACGGCCGCGTCTCCATCGAGGTGGATCCGCGCCTCGCCCACGAGACCGAGGCCACCGAGAAGCAGGCCGTCGAGCTGTGGGAGAAGGTCAACCGCCCGAACGCGATGATCAAGATTCCGGCGACCCTCGAGGGCCTGCCGGCCATTACCGCCACCCTGGCCAAGGGCATCTCCGTCAACGTCACCCTGATCTTCTCGCTCGAGCGCTACGAGCAGGTCATCGACGCCTACATCGAGGGCATCGCCCAGGCCGCCGCCAACGGCCACGACCTCAAGCACATCGGCTCCGTCGCCTCCTTCTTCGTCTCCCGCGTGGACACCGCGGTCGACAAGAAGCTCGAGGAGATCGGCACCGACGAGGCCAAGGCCCTCGAGGGCAAGGCCGCCGTCGCCAACGCTCGCCTCGCCTACGAACTCTTCGAGAAGAAGTTCGCCGAGGATCCGCGCTGGGCCGATCTGGCCGCCAAGGGCGCCAAGGTCCAGCGTCCGCTGTGGGCCTCCACCGGCACCAAGAACCCGGCCTACTCCGACTGCAAGTACGTTGACGAGCTCGTTGCCAAGCACATCGTCAACACCATGCCGGAGAAGACCCTGAACGCTCTGGCCGACCACGGCAACGGCGCTCCGTCCATCGAGGGCACCTACGAGGAGTCCCACGCCATCATCAACAAGCTCGCCGAGCTCGGCATCGACTTCAAGGCCGTCACCGACAAGCTTGAGGCCGACGGCGTGGCCGCCTTCATCAAGTCCTGGGATTCGGTCATCGCCGACGTGCAGTCCGGCATCGACCGCGTCAACGGCTGATTGCGTTCTTCGGCCCATCGGCTGAACTGAACTAAGCGAACGGGCTTCCGATCACACGATCGGAAGCCCGTTTTCTTATTCCCGTCCGTCCGGTATGGTGTTTCCTTGCGCGACCATGCACAGCAAGCCGTCCACGGAAAGGGAATCATGCAACTGACCGCACGCCAGCGTCTACTCATGACGTTCACGTTCTTCTCGATGTTCTTCGGCGCGGGCAACCTGATCTTCCCGCCGTTCGTCGGCGCACAGGCCGGTGCGGCGACGCCCGCGGCCGCCACCGGATTCATTGTGTCGGCCGTAGGCCTGCCGATTCTCGGCGTGCTGGCCGTCACGTTCGCCGGCGGCTTCGACCGGCTGGCCGGCCGCGTCTCCCCTCGTTTCGCGGCCTTGATGGGGCTTGCGATCATCCTGACCATCGGTCCGTGCTTCGCGATCCCGCGCACGGCGACCACGTCGTTCGAAATGATGGTCACCCCGTTCGTCGCCGATGCCGGCAGCTCCGCCGGCCGTACGCTTGCCCAGCTGGCGTATTCCCTGACGTTCTTTGCGCTGGCGTTCGTGTTCGCGCAGCATCCAGAACGACTGTCGAAGGTGCTTGGCCGGTTCATGGGACCGATCCTGCTCGCGCTCATCGCCGTGCTGTTCGTTGCCTGTCTCGTGCACGGCGTCGGCACGCCGGCGGCTCCGTCCGGAGACTACGCCGTGAACCAGACAGCCCGGGGCTTTCTGGACGGCTATCAGACGATGGATCTGCTCGCCGCACTGTATTTCGGCATCGTGATCTCGGCCAACGTGCGCGCGCAGGGCGTCGCAGATGAGGCGCAGGTGCGTCGCGAAACCGCGTTCGCCGGTCTCGGCACCGGCGTGCTGCTAGTCGTCGTCTATGGCGTGCTCAGCTACGTGGGCGTCGTGTCGGGCGCGTTCGCACGCATCGATCCGCGGACGGACACGGGTGCGACGGTGCTCACCAATCTCACGTCGTCGCTGTTCGGCCATGTCGGCACCGCGTTTCTGGGCGTCGTGTTCGTCATCGCCTGCCTGAACGTGTGCACCGGGCTGATCTGCACCTGCGCGACGTATTTCCACGAGCGGTTCCCGATCGTTGCGGGCCGTGCGGTGAGCTATCGCACGTGGCAGGCCGTCTTCACCGTGTTCAGTTTCAACGTGTCGAACGCGGGTCTGAGCGCGATCATCAAGGTGTCCGTGCCGGTGCTCGCCGCACTGTATCCGATCGCGATCGTGCTAGTGCTGCTGTCGCTCGCGCATCGCGCGTTCGGAGCGCGGTTCGGCCGCGTGTACGGCTGGACCGTGCTGCTGGTCGCGATCTCCTCATTCGCGACGTGCGTGGCCAGTCTGGCCGTCGTGTTCGGCGGGTCGGTTCCGTGGCTGGAGACCGTGCTCGCGTTGCTGCCGTTGCAGCGATATCAGCTCGGCTGGGTCGCGCCGGCCGCTATCGGCGTCGCCATCGGCGTCGTCGATTCGCTGCTGCGCGGATCGCGGCCGCGAGCGTGACGTGACGGGATGTGCGCGACGTCAGGGATGGCCAGTAACGAGCGCAATCCGTACACTCGTTACTCGCACTCGCCCAGCGATCACGCTCATTCCCGATCCACACCAAGTCGCGCGCGAATCCTGCGATACACAAAGAAAAACAGGATGCCGGCGACGATGCCAGACGTCGCGTCCGACACCGGCTCGGCGATGAAGATGCCGTCCACGCCGATCCAGTGCGGCAGCGCGATCGCGAGCGGCACGAGCAGAATGACCTTGCGCAGGATGGCAAGGAAAATCGCCGGTTTCGCCTGCCCCATGCCGACAAGCGAGCACTGCACGCCCATCTGGATGCCGAACACGCCCCAGCCGCACACGAAAATCGGCATCATTCGCGTGACAATCCCGATCACGTCCGGCTTGTCGGTGAACCAGCCGGCGAAGAATCCGGGGAACGCGGCGAGCAGCGACACGAGCGCCGTCGCTGACACGATCTGCGTGAGGAACGCCATGCGGATCGCCTGCCGCACACGGTTCATGTCGCGCGCGCCGAAATTGTAACCGATGATCGGCTGGATGCCCTGCTGAAAACCGGCGGTGAGCACGCTGACGATCTGCATGAGCGACGTGATGATGGTGATCGACGTGACGTAGTCGTCGCCGCCGTAGCGTTGCAGGCCGACGTTAAACACCACGTTGATCAGACATTCGGTGATCTGCATGATGAACGGCGCAAGTCCCAGCGCCACGGCCGGCAGGATCAGCCGGTTGAAACGGATGTTGGACAGGCGCAGGCGGATCGCGCTGCGTCCGGACGACAGGAACCAGACGATCCATATGGTGGAGATCATCTGGGCGATCACGTTCGCGGCGGCCGCACCGCGAACGCCCCAGCCGAACGCGAAGATGAACAGCGGGTCGAGGGCTATACTCACGCCGGTGCCGATGAGCACTGACACCATGGCGACCGTGGTCTTGCCTTGCGCGGAGATGAAATTGTTGAGGCCGAGCGTGAGCTGGACGAACAGCGTGCCGGCAAGGTAGACGGTGATGAAGTCGACGGCGTAGCCGAGTGTCGCCTCGCTGGCGCCGAATGCGACGAGAATCGGCCGTTTCGCCAGTTGCAGCATGACGGTGAGCGCGACGGCGAGGGCGATGAGGAACGCCGTACTGGTGCCGAGGATGCGTTCGGCTTTTCTGAAATTGCCGCGGCCGAGTTCGATGGACGCGCGCGGCGCGCCGCCGGCGCCGACGAGCGACGCGAACGCGGAGACGGCCAGCAGGATCGGGAAGCAGATGCCGACGCCGGTCATGGCCTCGTTGCCGACGTGCGGGATATGCCCGATGAACAATCGGTCGATGATCGTGTATGACGCGTTCGCGCCCTGTGCGACGATGGTCGGCACGGACATGGCGAGTGCGAGTCGTGGCACCGGCGTCGTGCCGAGTCCGGCGTCCGGCGCGTTCGTTCTTGTCGTCATGGGTTCCTCGTTCGGATCTTTTGCTGTTTTCGGGGACGGTTCCTATGGGCCCCGCGACGATACGATGGCGATTGCGCGAAAGGACGCCGAACGGCGTTCGATCAGCGTTCCAATGTCACCGATTCGGGCACGGACACGCCGTGGTCGCGGAAGATCTGTACGGCGGCCATGTAGTCGTCCGTCTCGGCTTGCGGATCGGACAGCGCACGATGGGCGGCATCGCCGGCCGCGGACTCGGCGTCGGGGAACAGCAGTGCGACGATCCTCGCTCGAATCGCCGTCTTGGCATCGTCCGTACCATCCGGCGTTTCCGCCGCGCCAGAAGCGGCATCCGACAGGACGTTCCGCAACGGTTCCAGCCCGCCCTTGGTCGCCTCGTCGATGTCGTCAAGCTGATCGTACAAGGCATACAGCCATGCACGGCGTGCGGCATCATCCGTGCCGGACAGGTGCTCCCGCGTGCGTTGCGCCAGTTCGTCGGCTGGGACTGCGGGCGTTTTTGCCGGATCGCGGTGTTCTCGATTGTCGGCGATGTCGCCCATGAGATGTTGGATCGTGATCTCGTCCTGCAGGATCGCGGACGCGGCGAATGCGTCGGCGATCGCGTCCGCGTCGACGAACTTGCCGCCCTCCGACTGGAAGCGCACGCGTTTCGGCTCGTTATAGTAGTGCGTCATGCCGTATGTCGCGTATTGCGGGAACTCGTCCTGCAGCTGCCTGACCGCATCGGCGACCTTGCGCATGTCAGCGAGCGGCTGGTGCACGGCGATCATCGCCAATGCCGTTTTGGCGTCGCGCAACGCCAGCGGCCTGCCGATCTTTACCGTATTCGGCGCGTCATGCGCGAACAAATGCTCCACCAGATCGATGAACCCCATTGTCGTTCCTTTCCGGATATCACCAAACTGCCGCATGACAGCATAGTCGCCTTGCTCCGGAACGTGCGGAGGATGTTCGGAAAAACGATCCGGGCTACGCCTGCTGGCCGAATGCCTCCTTGGTTTTGGCGGCGAGCTGGCCGCAGGCGCCGTCGATGTCCTGGCCACGCGTGTCGCGCAGCGTCGCGGTGATGCCGGCCGCGTGCAGAATGTCGAGGAAGCGCTTCTCGTCCTCCGGCTTGGAGGCGGTCCAACGGGAGCCTTCGATTGGGTTGAGCGGGATCGGGTTGACGTGCACCCAGTCGTCGCCGTAGTGGTTGAGTCGCTTGGCGAGCAGCTTAGCATGCTCGGCCTGGTCGTTGATGCCGCGCATGAGTGCGTATTCGATGCTGACGCGTCGCTTGGTGGCCAGATAGTAGTCATGCGCGGCGTCCAGCACCTGCGTGGTGTTGAATCGCTTGTTCATCGGCACGAGCTCGTCGCGCAACTCGTCGCTGGGCGCGTGCAGCGAGACGGCGAGGCGCACTGGGATGCCTTCGGCGGTGAGCTTCTTGATGCCGGGAACCACGCCCACAGTGGACACGGTGATGTTGCGCGCGGAAATGCCGAAGCCCTCCGGCGGCATGGCGCTGATCTGGCGCACGGCGGACAGTACGGAGTTGTAGTTACCCATCGGCTCACCCATGCCCATGAACACGATGTTGCTCAGTCGCCCCGGTCCGCCCGCGACTTCGCCGTCGCGCATCATGCGGGCGGCGACGCGCACCTGTTCGAGGATTTCGCCAGCCGACATGTTGCGGGTGAGGCCCAGCTTGCCGGTGGCGCAGAACGGGCATCCCATGCCGCAGCCGACTTGGCTGGAGATGCACAGTGTGGTGCGGGTCGGATAGCGCATGAGCACGGATTCGATGTGCGAGCCGTCGAACAGACGCCAGAGCGTTTTGATGGTCATGCCGTTGTCGGCCACCTGCCGGGTGACCTCGTGGATGAGTTCGGGGAAGAACGCCTGTGCGGCCTCGGCGCGCTTGGCGGCCGGAAAGTCGGTGAATTCGGCGGCGTTGACGTCGAAATGCCCGTAGTAGTGGTTGGCGAGCTGCTTGACACGGAATTTCGGCAGGCCTAGTTCGGCGGCCTTGGCGATGCGCTGTTCGGGCGTCATGTCGGCGAAGTGCAGCGGCGGCTTGCCGCGGCGCGCATGGTCCTTGGACAGCACGTCGCGGAACGCGCCGGTGGTACCGCCCGGCGTGATGCCGGTTTCTGGGGTTTCGAAAGTCTCGGTATGTTCGGTCATCTCACGTCCAATACTGCGATCATGGTTGTTGACAACGACAATGCTGCGGTGCGGCGGTAGCTGCTGATCCGGCCGCATGGCGCGGTCACAGGCCGGTGGCCCACAGCAGCAGGCAGGTGAACGGCGCGGACAGCAGGATCGAGTCGATGCGGTCCATCACGCCGCCGTGACCCTTGAGCAGGTGGCCCATGTCCTTGATGCCGATGTCGCGCTTAAGCATGGAAGCGCACAGGTCGCCAAACGTGCCTACGACGCCGATCATCACGCCGGCCACGACGGGTACCCACCAGCGGGTCGCCCACAGGGAAGCGTCGTACGTGCAGGCGAACACGGCGAACGCGCCGGCCATCGCGAACAGCATGGAGCCGACGAGTCCTTCTACGGATTTCTTCGGCGAAATGCGCGGGGACAGTTTGTGCCTGCCCAGCCAGGCGCCGGCGAACAGGCCGCCAGTGTCGCTCAGGGCCGGCAGGAAGACGAGCATGATGGCGTGCGCGACCGGATGTCCGTTGAACGTGAGCGGAATGATCAGGCACGATCCGAGCAGCGGAATGTACAGCACGGTGAACAGCGAGACGGCGACGTGGCTGAGTCTGCTGTGATGCTGCTCCCCGCCCTCGTGGTTGAAGGACGATTCGAGTCGCGCGCCCGCGTCGGTGTGTGCGAGCTTGGCAGCGACGGCGGTCGACAGCCGGTTGCCGACGCTCATTTTGGCGCTGGCCGCGACGGCGACCAGCACGGCGGACGCCGTGATGCACATGGCCATGGCGACGATGTGCCGAGGCGCGAGATACGTAGCCACGAGCGTGACCGTCGAGCACAGCCACAGCATGATGACGGGAATGTGCAGTCCGGCCGTGGCGAAGTCGACGCGCAGCTCCCACAGGGCAAGCACCATGAACACGACGATGAGCGCGACGAACAAATCGATACTGACCAGCAGGCAGGCGAGGATGATTGCGATGAGCACCACCGCCGTGCCGATGGCCTGGGGCATGTTGCGACCAGTCTTCTTGTTGATCGCGTCGATGGCCTCCTCGGCCTCTTTTTCACGCTGTTCTCGGCTTTCCATCGCGGTCCTCCATCGCTTGATCCGTGTTCCGGCACCGCGGTCGTCGCGGGGAATCGGATCATGCCGTGCCGGGCGGGATCTTGTGCGGCGGCCCGTCCGGTACGACACGATCCGAACGAAGGGGAAGGGAGGTCAGACCTCCATGATCTCCTTCTGCTTGGTTTCGAGCAGGGCGTCGAGCTCGTCGGTGACCTGCTTGGTGACCTTGTCGAGATCCTTGAGCAGACGATCGCCCTCGTCCTCGCCCATGTCGCCGTCCTTGACGGACTTGTCGATCGTTTCCTTGGTCTTGCGGCGGATGTTGCGCACGGCGACCTTGCCCTCCTCGGACTTGGTCTTGGCGAGCTTGACGTACTCCTTGCGGCGTTCCTCGGTGAGTTCCGGCATGGTCAGTCGGATCACGTTGCCGTCGCGGCGCGGGGAGGCACCGAGATCGGAGTCGCGCAGCGCCTTCTCGACGGCGTTGGCCTGGGACGGGTCGAACGGGGTGACGGACAGGGTACGCGGCTCCGGAACGCCGATGGTGGCGACGGACTTGAGCGGCATGGTCATGCCGTAGGACTCGACGGTGATGCCGTTGAGCAGAGCCGGGTTGGCGCGGCCTGTGCGGATGCCGGAGAAGTTCTCCTTGGTGTTTTCGACGGTCTTCTTCATCTGGTCCTTGGCCTGTTCGACGAGGTTAGCCATGATTGCTCCTTTGGTTGGTTTGGTTTGCTGGTGGATGCTTCGTTGGATGCGAGGCCGGCCGCCTGCCGGCTATTCGGCGAGCGTGGACTCGGCGTCGGAGACGAGCGTGCCGATCTTGTCGCCGAGCAGGGCGCTGGTCACGTTGCCCTCGCCTTCGAGTCCGAACACGCGGATGCACTGCTTGTTGTCTCGGGCCATCGACAGCGCGGAGGCGTCCATAACGGCCAGGTTGTCGACGAGCGCGCGATTGTAGTCGAGCGTGGCGAAGCGCTTGGCGTCCGCATGCTTGCGCGGGTCGGCGGTGTACACGCCGTCCACGCCGTTCTTGCCCATGAGCACCTCGTCGCAGTGGATTTCGAGCGAACGCTGGATGGACACGGTATCGGTGGAGAAGTAAGGCATGCCCGCACCGGCCCCGAAGATGACGACGCGGCCCTTCTCGAGGTGGCGGATGGCCTTGAGCGGAATGTACGGCTCGGCGACCTGGCCCATAGTGATGGCGGTCTGCACGCGGGTGGCCTGGCCTTCCTGCTCGAGGAAGTCCTGCAGGGCGAGGCAGTTCATCACCGTGCCGAGCATGCCCATGTAGTCGCCGCGGGAGCGGTCGATGCCGGCCTGCTGCAGTTCGGCGCCACGGAAGAAGTTGCCGCCGCCGGTCACGATGGCGACCTGCACGCCCTGCTGAACGGCGGGCACGATCTCTTCGGCGATGCGACGCACCACATGCGTGTCGATGCCGACCTTGCCACCGCCGAACGCTTCGCCGGACAGTTTGAGCAGCACTCTGCGAGGCTTGTTTTCTCCAGTCATACACAGCCTTTCCTTGCGAGCGGTGCGGCCTGACATTGCCGCGAAACCGCAAAATTTACCGTCTATCAGCCTATCTGCAAACGACGACAGTGGCGTGACGGACACGCGCCGCACCGGCAGGATGCATCGTCCCGCCGCATCGTGGACGGATCCTAGCCGGATCATGAAAGCACGGCAGCCGAAACGGCGGCCGATTCGGCGTATTCGACCACCGCGTCGGTCACGTCGCACAGATACGTCATGGACGTGCGCCAGTCGCCCGGAATCTCGATCGAATGGTTCGCTCCGGGGTATTCGTGGATCAGACTGCTCAGCCGGCGCGCACGGGACGGTTCGTACAGCGGGTCCGCGGTGCCCGCGCAGATCAGCGGCTTCGGAGCGTCGTTGTCGTGCCAGTCGTCGTCGCCGGGCACCGGGATGACCGAACGCGCCGGGTCGAAGTCAGCCGGGGAGAACACCGGGGTCAGTAGGGCCATGGGCAGGCCGAGATCGGCCACATGAGGCTGGATGAACGTAGACAGCGACTTGCCCACGACTAGCGTGCGCGGCGCGTCTGTCTCGCCGGCATCGGCGCGCACCTGTTCCAGCCAACGATCCACTGCATCGTCGAGCATCGCGAAAATCCGCTTGGCGGGCGTCTTGGACAGGTCGGCGTTCACGTCGAGCCGGTCCGCGTACCAGCCGTTTTCGATCAGCGCGGTCGCCGCATAGTACAGCAGCGGGCGATCGCAGTTGTATCCCGTGCCGGGCATGAGCAGCACGCGTTTCGTCGCCTGCCGCGGCGTCGTGCGGTTTTTGCGCCATGCGCTCATCCGGCAGGTCGGTGTGACGCCGCCCGCTCCCATCGTCGTTTCGATCATGCTTCGTCCTCTCTGTTCGCGGTTTCGCCTCGCGCGCTCCGCGTCGTAAGCCACCACACACTATAGTGCGCGATGCCGCGCGCGGTCGCACGGCGCGCGCCACGCCCTGTGAACGCAAAAAGGGACCGCACCCGCAATGGATGCGATCCCTCACATGATCGGTGTTCGATCAACGTCGGTCGGCGTGCCGGCGGCACGCCATCGTCACGGGCGATGCGCCCGATGGCTCACTCGGCGTCTTCTTCGCCCTTGCCGACCTCAATGCGCGCGAAAGCGGTGGCCTTACCACCGACTTCCTCGAACAGCTTGCCGACAGTCTTGGACGGGTCCTTGACGAACGGCTGCTCGAGCAGGACGACTTCCTTGTAGAAGGCGTTCAGACGGCCCTCGACGATCTTCGGAACGATCTTCTCCGGCTTGCCCTCGGCCAGGGACTTCTCGGTGGCCACGCGGCGCTCGGACTCGACGACCTCGGCCGGGACGTCCTCGCGGGTCAGCCACTTGGCACCCATGGCGGAGATCTGCAGGGCGGCCTCGTGGGCCACGGCGGCGCCGGCCTTGTCGGTGGCGATCATGGCGACGATGCTCGGCGGCATCTCGACGGACTTCTTGTGCGCGTAGATCTCGACGTGCTCGCCGGAGATCTTGGCGAACTGGCCGACCTTGACGTGCTCGCCGAACAGGGCGGCGGCCTCTTCGATGGCGACCTTGACGGTGCCGTCCTCGGCGTTGGCCTCGAGCAGTTCGGCGGCGCTGTTGGCGTCGGCGGCCACGGCGTAGCCGAGCACGGTGTCGGCGAACTCGACGAACTTCGGGGTCTTGGCCACAAAGTCGGTTTCGGAGTTCAGCTCGACGGCGTAGCCGGTCTCACCGTTCGCGGTCTCGACGACCTTGGAGGCGATGGTGCCTTCCTGGGCCTTGCGGCCCTCGCGCTTGCCGGCGGCCTGGATGCCCTTGGCGCGGATGATCTCCTTGGCGCGGGCGACGTCGCCTTCGGCCTCGGTCAGGGCCTTCTTGACGTCCATCATGCCGGCGCCGGTGTCTTCGCGCACCTGCTTGATCAGAGCTGCAGTGATTGCTGCCATTGGTTTGTCTCCTCTAAATCGATGATTCCCATATATGAATGGGAGGCGATGCCGCCTCCCATCATAACGGATACTCAGGCCTGGGCTTCGCCCTCGGCTTCAGCGGCGGCGGGAGCGGCTTCGGCCGGGGCGGCCTGCTCGGCGTTGCCCTCGGTCAGCAGTTCCTTCTCCCAAGCGGCCATCGGCTGCTCAGTCTCGCCCTCGGCCTTGGCGGCCTTGCCGGAACGCTCCAGCAGGCCCTCGGCCACGGCGTCGGCCATGAGGCTGGTCAGCAGCTCGATGCCGCGGATGGCGTCGTCATTGGCCGGGATCGGGTACTCGACAGCTTCCGGATCCGCGTTGGTGTCGACGAGGGCCACGACCGGGATGCCCAGCTTGTGGGCTTCCTCGACGGCCAGGGCTTCCTTGTTGATGTCGACGACGAACATCGCGGACGGGGTGCGGTTCATGTTGCGGATACCGCCCAGCTGCTTGTTGAGCTTGTCCTTCTCGCGCTCGAGCAGCAGCAGTTCCTTCTTGGTCAGGCCGGAGCCGTGCACGTCGGAGAAGTCCATCTCCTCAAGTTCCTTGAGGCGGTTGACGCGCTTGGACACGGTCTGGAAGTTGGTCAGCATGCCGCCGAGCCAACGCTCGGAGACATACGGCATGTTCACGCGGGTGGCCTGGGCGGTCACGGCTTCCTGGGCCTGCTTCTTGGTGCCAACGAACAGGACGGTGCCGTTGTGAGCAACGGTGGTCTTGATGAAGTCGTAGGCCTTGTCGATCATTTCGAGCGACTTGAACAGGTTGATGATATGGATGCCGTTGCGCTGGGTGAGGATGAACTGCTTCATCTTCGGGTTCCAACGACGGGTCTGGTGACCGAAGTGGAGGCCGGCCTTGAGCATTTCGCTCATCGTGATCTGTGCCATGATGCACTTACCTTTCTGTCGGTTATTGCCTGGCCATGCGCGCCCGAGTGCAGCCCCGGCCCTGGTTACAGGGCGTTGGCCGACCGACACGGGCCGTCGCGGACATGGCGCGATGTGGTGTGTGCCGGTTGACAATATCTGGTGGCTCCGGCCGTCTGCGACTACGGTCTTCGCCGGGGTGGCACACAAGTTTTCAGAATATGGCATGGCCTATACAAAAACGCCCGGCACTCCCCCTGGCGGGAAAGCCGGACGGTTCCGCGGGCGCAAGCCCGGGCTGCGGCCTACTTGGCCGCGTGGGCACGCATGTATCGGAGCGCTTCGCGACGCTCCTCCTTCTCCAGGCGGTCAAGGTACACATGCCCGTCGAGGTGGTCGCATTCGTGCTGCAGCATGCGTCCCATCAGGCCGCTGCCCTCGAGCACCACCTCGTTGCCGTCCAGATCGATGCCGCGCACGCGCGCGTAGTCGGCGCGACGCGTCTTGTACCACAGGCCAGGCACCGACAGGCAGCCCTCGTCGCCGTACTGTTCGCCGCTCTTCTCTTCCATCACGGGGTTAAGGATGTAGCCGATCTTGCCTTCGATGTTGTACGAGAACGCGCGCAGGCTCACGCCGATCTGATTGGCCGACAGGCCGGCGCGCCCCGGGTCGTCCACAGTTTCGAGCAGGTCCTCGACGAGCCGACGCACGGCCGGGGTGATGGACTTGATCTCGTCGCACGGGGTGCGCAGCACGGGGTCGGGCACGACCCTGATCTCACGGATTGCCAACGTTACTTCTCCTCGTTGTCGTTGCTGTCGTTCGTCTTGTCTTCAGCCGACACGCCGTCGGCTGGCGCCTCGTCCGCGTCCGCGTCGCCAGCGGATTCGGCCGATTGCCGGCGGATCCTGTCCTGCATGGTGTCCAGAGCTTCACGAACTTTCTTCGGAGCCGTTTCGGACACCTGCTTGACGTTCTCCGAGGCCTGCTTGACGCTTTCGGACGCCTGCTTGACTGTTTCCGTGGTCCTGTCGAGCAGCTGCACGGTCTTCGGCAGCGGACGGTTCGGCGACTTGGAAGTGTAGATCACGTTCTCGATCACGTCGGCGTACCGCTGCAGCACCTTGGGGCGCACGACTTTCAGGCTCGCCGTCAATGTGCCCTTGTCCTGGCTGAATTCCTCGTCGAGAATGGCGAACTTGCGGACGGACTCGGCGCGGGACACGTTGGAGTTCGCCTGGTCGACGTACTGCTGCACGTACGCACGGACCGCATCGGACTGAGCGACTTCGGCCATCGGCATGTTCGGGTCGAGGCCCTGCGAGGCGAGCCACGACCGGGTCATCTCCGGGTCGAGTTCGATGAGCGCGGAGACAAACGGCTTGCCGTCGCCGACCACGACCGCGTGCGACACGATCGGGCAGGTGCCGATCGTGTCCTCCATCGGGGCAGGGCTGATGTTCTTGCCGCCGGCGGTGATGATGATGTCCTTCTTGCGACCGGTGATGTAGATGAACCCGTCGTCGTCGATCGTCGCGAGATCGCCGGTGTGCAGCCAGCCGTCCGGTTCGAGGACCTCTTTGGTGAGCTCGGGCTGCTTGTAGTAGCCGAGAAACACGCTTTCGCCGCGGATGAGCAGCTCGTCGTCATCCGCGAGCTTCACCTCGGCGCAACCAGGGTGCCCGACGGAGCCGACGCGGTTGGAATCCTGGAAGTTGACCATGCACGGCGCGGCCGTTTCGGTCATGCCGTAGCCCTGGATGAACGTGATGCCGTCAAGGCCGTTGAAGAAGTGCGCGAGGTCGACGTTCAGCGGGGCGCCGCCGCAGGCGAGATACTTGAGGTTGGGACCGAGCGCGGAACGGATGGACGCGCCCACCGTCTTCATGAAGAACGCGTGTTCGATACGGGCCGACAGCGGGTGGCGGCCCGTATCCTGCTCGTCCTTCGACCACTGCACGAAATGCTTCACGGCCCGCGCGAACACGCGGCCCTGGATGCCGTTACCGGCCTTCTGCGAGGCGGCGTTGTACACCTTTTCGAACACGCGCGGCACGCCGAGCAGATAGGTGGGCTTGAAGCCGCGCAGGTCGGACAGCAGGTGCTTGGCGCCTGGAATGTAACCGACCACGCCGTGAGAGCCGACCGCCACATACTGGATGTAGCGGGCGAAGCAGTGCGCCAGCGGCAGGAACAGCAGCAGGCGGCTCGGCTGGTAGAGCATGTCGTTGAGCACCTCGTAGCCGTTGAGCACGGTGTGCGTGAAGTTGCGGTGCGAGAGCATCGCGCCCTTCGGCTTGCCAGTGGAGCCGGACGTGTACACGATCGTGGCCATGTCGTCGGCCTTGACGCGTGCGATGGCGCGATCCAGCTCCTCGTCCGCGACAGCTTCACCAAAGTCCGCCACGGCGTCGAGGCCGGCAGCCTTGAAGTTGAACACGTACTTGAGGTTCTCGCGGCCGGCGCGGATCTGGTCGAGCGTGAGCGCGTGGTCGTAGTCGCCGGCGAACGCGATGATCGGATCCACGTCAGCGACGATGTTCGCCGCCTGCTTGGGCGAGTCGGTTTCGTAGATCGGCACGCTGACCGCACCGATGGCGGCGCACGCGAAGTCGACGACGCCCCACTCGTAGCAAGTGGCCGAATAGATGACGACCATGCTGCCGGGCTTGACGCCCAGGCCCATCAGGCCCTTGGCGACCTGACGGACACGCTCGTTCATCTGGCCGGCGGTCACGTCGTGCCATTGGCGCGTCCCGTCGTCCTGCCATTGGGCGATCAGGTCGTCGGGGTCTCGGGCGACGCGGTGCGCCAGCAGCGAATATATGGTGTCCTCTTCCGTCGTCGGACGGATCGTTTTCACGGAGTATTCACGCAACATACCAGCTATGATAGCGCCGGCACGCCGCCATCGCGCGCGCCGCGTCTAGCCCACGTCGACCATCACGCACATCCATCGACTGCCGATTCGCCGCAGGATCACGTTCACCCAGTGATGTTCCGTGCCGATGGTCAGATGCGAGTGCATTTCGAGCTTGTCCGGCCTGACCAGCATGCCGTTGAGCGACTGCGGCACGACCGGCAGCGTGCCCATGCGGTGCCCGCGCAGCGGATGCTCCATCGCGTCGCGCCGCAGGATAATCGCCATGTTGTCAAGCTTGCGCAGTGCCTGTCCGGTGACGCTGCGTTGCAACCGCTCGAGCGGAAGCCGATCACGCACCGCGTCCGTGGCCATGCAGGAAATGCGGCAGGACGACATCGCCAGCGCACGGCACTGCACCGAGTCCACCTCTCCGACGAAGCACCGCGCGATGCGGTACGGCACCGGCCGGTTCGACGATTCCAGACGGAGGAGCCCCTCCTCCGCGGGTATGGGATCGCGCCTCCACGGTCGAAACGTCGTATCCTCCATGATCCACCTTCTCTCTGTGAGATGCCTCCGGCGTGCGCCGCCCGCTGCCTCGCGGGACGTGGACGCGCAGCCGGGGCGCCTGATTCGGCGCCTTGCACCACTCCAACATACGAAACAGGCCCCCGTCAATGGACGAAGGCCCGAATGTGGATATGTTGATGAATGTGGATAACTCGAAAATACCCGCTCAACCGTTGCAATCAGCGGCCGTACGGGGTGACGACCACGTTGCAGCGCTGGAAGTTCTTCACGTCCACATAGCCGGTGGAGGCCATGGCGCGTCGTAGTGCGCCGATGTAATTCACCTGGCCGTCGGCCTGGTGGCTCGGCCCGAACAGGATCTGTTCAAGAGAGCCGACCGTGCCCACGTTCGTGCGGAAGCCGCGCGGCAGCGTCTGATGACGGGCCTCGGACCCCCAGTGCATGCCACGGCCCGGAGCTTCGGTGGCACGGGCGAGCGGCGCGCCGAGCATCACCGCGTCGGCGCCCATGGCGAGCGCCTTGACGAAGCTGCCAGAGTCGCCCATGCCGCCGTCGGCGATGACCTGCACGTAGCGGCCGCCGGATTCGTCCATGTAGTCGCGGCGGGCTTCGGCCACGTCGGCGATGGCGGTGGCCATCGGCGCATGCACGCCGATCGTCTTGCGCGTCGCGGACACAGCTCCGCCGCCGAAGCCAACGAGCACGCCGGCCGCGCCGGTGCGCATCAGGTGCAGGGCCGCCGTGTAGTTGGCCGCACCGCCGACGATCACCGGCACGTCGAGGTCGTAGATGAACTTCTTGAGGTTCAGCGGCTCATGGTCGCGGCTGACGTGCTCGGCGGACACGACGGTGCCGCGGATCACGAACAGGTCGACGCCCGCGTCGACGACGGTCGAGTAGAACTGCTGGGTGCGCTGCGGGGACAGCGCGCCGGCTACGGTGACGCCCGCGTCGCGGATCTCATGCAGGCGGGCGGTGATCAGCTCGGGCTTGACCGGTTCGGCGTAGATCTGCTGGATACGGGTCGTGGCCTTGTCCGCGGGCAGGCCGGCGATCTCCTCGAACAGGGGTTCGGGGTTCTCGTAGCGGGTCCACAGGCCTTCGAGGTCGAGCACGCCGAGCGCACCCATCTTGCCCATCGCGATGGCGGTGGCGGGACTGGTGACCGAATCCATCGGCGCGCCGATGACCGGCACGTCGAACTCATAGGCGTCCACCTGCCACGAAGTGGAGACGTCCTCGGGGTCGCGCGTGCGACGGGAGGGGACGATGGCGACGTCGTCCAGCGAGTAGGCCAGACGGCCCTTCTTGCCCAAACCGATTTCAATTTCCTGAGACATGGTTGTAAGGCTAATGCCGGCTCGTGACAGTCCGCGTTTCGGATACGGCGCCCGCCCGCGTTACAAACATGCGCTAAGACTTGACCCATATTCCAATCACCCAAGGAGACAGCATGGCCAAAATCAAGGTCGAAGGCAAGGTCGTCGAACTCGACGGCGACGAGATGACGCGCGTCATCTGGAAGGACATCAAGGATCGTCTGATCCTGCCCTATCTGGACGTGGATCTCGACTATTACGATCTGGGCATCGAGAACCGCGATGCGACCGACGACCAGGTCACTGTTGACGCGGCGCATGCGATCCAGCGCGAGCACGTCGGCGTCAAGTGCGCCACGATCACGCCGGACGAGGCGCGCGTCAAGGAGTTCGGCCTCAAGAAGATGTGGAAGTCGCCGAACGGCACGATCCGCAACATCCTGGGCGGCACGATCTTCCGCGAGCCGATCGTCATGAGCAACGTGCCGCGTCTGGTGCCGGGCTGGACGAAGCCGATCGTCGTGGCCCGCCACGCGTTCGGCGACCAGTACAAGGCGACTGACTTCAAGGTTCCGGGCGCCGGGCGCCTGACCGTCACGTTCACGCCGGAGGATGGCTCCGAGCCGATCCAGCACGTCGTCTACGACTACGGCCCGGACGGCGGCGTGGCGCAGGTGCAGTACAACGTGAACGATTCGATCCGCGGCTTCGCGCGCGCGTGCTTCAACTACGGCTTGATGCGCCACTACCCCGTGTACCTGTCCACGAAGAACACGATTTTGAAGGCGTACGACGGCCAGTTCAAGGACATCTTCGCCGAAGTGTACGAGACGGAGTACAAGGATCGTTTCGAGGCCGAAGGCCTTACGTACGAGCACCGTCTGATCGACGACATGGTGGCCAGCTCGCTCAAGTGGCACGGCGGCTATATCTGGGCGTGCAAGAACTATGACGGCGATGTGCAGTCCGATTCGGTGGCGCAGGGCTTCGGCTCGCTGGGCCTGATGACCTCGGTGCTTATGACCCCGGACGGGCAGACCGTCGAGGCCGAGGCCGCGCACGGCACGGTGACGCGCCACTATCGCCGTTGGCAGAAGGGCGAGAAGACGTCGACGAATCCGATCGCCTCGATCTTCGCGTGGACGGGCGGGCTCAAGCACCGCGCCGACCTTGACGGCACGCCCGAGGTGCGCCACTTCGCCGAAACACTCGAAAAGGTGATCGTGGACACGGTCGAGGGAGGCCAGATGACCAAGGATCTCGCCATGCTCATCGGCCCCGACCAGCCGTGGCTCGACACGGACGGTTTCATGAACGCGCTCGACGAGAATCTCGCCAAGGCCCTCGCCTGACGACTCTCCTCGCCCATCCCCCGCGAGCTGATGATGATGGCCCGCCCGTGTCCTCGATCCGACGGACATGGGCGGGCCATCATCGTATCCGCCGTCCATGGTTCGCCGTGAGCCGCCCGAAGTTCGACGGCAGACAGTCCATCGACTAGAATCATCGGCGAATACGCACCTGCGCGAACCATCCAATCGACGGAGGATCTGACCATGGCTTTTCGGGACACACTCATCGCGCGCCGCCTGACCGCGCTGCTGGTCACGGTCGGCATGACGCTGTCCCTCGCCGCCTGCACCGCGCAGCCATCATCGGACAGTGATGCCACCGAGACGCACGATACCGGCAGCGTCGCCATCTTCACTCCATCCGACGGCATCACGCTGTCCGGCGACACACCGATCAACAAGTGGACGAAATTCGTTCCGGCGCTGACCGGCGCGCTCAAACAGGCTGGCGTCGCCAAAAAACGCATTTCGGCGACCGCGTCGGACAGCCTCGACAAGCAGAGCCGCGACGTGCAGGACTACGTCGTCGACCACGTGTCGGCGACCGCGTCATCCGACAATAACGCGGCAACGACCATCGTCATCGCGCCCGTGACCTCCCCCGACGACACGGTGCGGCAGTACGGCGACTACGTCGACCAGCCGGCCGGTGCGTCGAACAGCGGAACATCATCCAGCACGTCGGACGCAGACGACGACCAGACAGTGCAGGACGCCGCGGCTCGGCTCAAGTCCGCGCTGACGCTCGCCCGCGAAAACGGCATGCACGTGGTCATGCTGTCCGGCACGCTGGATGGCTTCCGACCGGACGTATACGTGCGCATGTCCACCGCGGAGGAGATCGGCCGCATCCAGGCCAGCAAGATGGTCGACAAGCTCGAACTGGCGAAGGCCAGCACCGACAATCCGAAGAACATCGAAATACTGCTGCCCTGCACTCCCGCTGACGGCGACACTGGCGACGGCGACGACACCTGCGCAGACGACGGAAACAGAGCGGAATTCGCGTCCGAGGCGTTCCGCGGGGCATGGTCCGTCCTGCAGCCATACTTCAAGTCCGGACAGGCAGTCAGCCCGTCCGGCACGCTCGACGCGGCCACCACGGCGGACGACTGGCAGACAGTCGCGTTCGCGTCCGGCAAGGACGACGCGGTGGCTGGGGAACTACGCGAACGGCTCGGCGCGAACGGCAAGGGCAAGCCCTCCACTCATACGCGCATCGACGGCATTCTCGCCATGAACGACCACACGGCCGCGCTCGCGGCCAAGGAGCTCGACGAACTGGGGTATACGGGATCCGCAGCCGACATTAACCCGTCGATCACCATTTCCGGCATCGTGGAAAACATCACCGGCAAGAAGGACCTGCAGCGCGACAAGGTGCCTGATCCGATCAAGGCGCCCGAGGACCAGGACGGTGAATCGGACGCGGACGAACAGAAGGCCGCCGACGAGGTCAACTCGCGTTGGCCGATCATCACCGGATACGGCGCCTACGTGGACTCCATGCCGCTGATCGTCTCCGGACAGCAGTGGATGACCGCGCTTGAGGATCGTGCGACGCTCGCGCAAAACACCGCCACGGTCTGCGTCCGGCTCAACGCCGGCAAAGCGGTGAACCGGAACACGCTGTCGTTCGTCTCCCCGGGCAAGGTCAATGGCGTCAACGTGCCCACGGTCAGCGCGGAGCTGCTTGCCGTAAGCGCGTCCAATCTCAAGGCCGCGCTCATCGATCCCGGATACATCACGCTGGCGGAGGCCGGGCTGTAAGGCGGCTGTTCGACCTTTTTTCGCCCCGATTCCGCCGATTGTGGATAACACGACGGTTTTTCCACATGGAGTTATCCACAACACGCCGAGAGATCGAGTCTGCGCCCACAATGCCCGGATGCGCTTGTGGACCGCGTCCGGTTCTGTTGCACTGGACGCATGGATACCACACGCAACATGTCATCGACGGATCTCCGGTACGCGGCCGGCGCTCCGGAGGAGTGCGCAACCTGCGCATCCGTCATCGCCAACGCCGCGACGCCGGGGTCCCCGGGCGACGCAGTCGGCTCGGCGTTCGACGATCTGGCTCTCCGGTTCTCCGACATCGGATTGTCTCCCAAACAGCTCGGCGCACTGGGCGAACGCTACGCCGCCGCTTGGCTGGAGCGGCGCGGCTGCACGATTCTCGACCGCAACTGGCGATCGCGATACGGCGAACTCGACGTGATCGCCATGACGCCGGAGCGCGTCATCCTGTTCGTCGAGGTCAAAACGCGACGCACCGCACGCTACGGCACACCGCAGGAAGCCGTGACCGCACGCAAGCGGCTTGCCCTGCGCCGAGCCGGCGTGCAATGGCTGTTGCAACCGGAACGGCGCGTCGCGCATCGGGGTGTCCGGTTCGACGTGATCGCGATTACCGCGCCACCTGACGGCCTGCCATCCGTCAACCACATCCGGGAGGCGTTCTGATGGCTATCGGCAGCGCATTATCGGTCGGCCTGCTCGGCCTCAAGGCATTCATCGTCCAGATTCAGGCGTTCATCTCCCCCGGATTGCCGTATTTCAGCGTGATCGGACTGCCGGACACGTCGTTGAGCGAATCGCGCGAGCGAGTCAAGTCCGCCTGTCAGGCGAGCGGTTTTCATTGGCCAGAAACACGCGTCACCGTGAACCTGTCCCCCGCGTCCATGCCCAAACACGGCTCCTCGCACGATCTGGCGATCGCGGCGAGCGTGCTGAGCGCGTCCGGGGCGATACCGCACGACTGTCTGGCGGAGACGATCGTGCTGGGCGAAGTGAATCTCGACGGCACAGTGCTGCCCATCCACGGTCTGCTGCCGATTCTGCTCCATGCCCGCGAGCGCGGCGTGCGGCGGCTGGTCGTGCCGAAAGCCAATGAGGACGAGGTGGCACTGATCGACGGGCTGGAGGTGACGTGCGTACGGCATGTCGGCGAACTGATCGAGCTGATGGGTGGGCGGGCGCGCTATGAGCTGCCGGACGGCGCTGCGGCGGCCGAGACGGCGCGGGCGGAGCCGTTCACGCCGCCGCCGGCGGGCGACATGAGCGAGGTGGTGGGCCAGCGCATGACGAAGTGGGCGTTGAAGGTCGCAGCGGCCGGTGGTCATCATCTGCTGATGACCGGTCCTCCGGGCTCAGGCAAGACGATGCTGGCCTCGCGCATGCCCGGAATCATGTGCCCGTTGAACGCGACGGAACAGCTGGAGGTCGCGTCCATTCGCTCGTTGTGCGGGGTATTGCCCGGATACGGTATTTCCGACGTGCCGCCGTTCGAGGCGCCGCATCATACGTCGTCAACGGCCGCTCTGGTGGGCGGCGGCAGCGGGATCGCGACGCCGGGCGCGATCACGCGGGCGCATCGCGGCGTGCTGTTCATGGACGAGGCACCGGAGTTCGCGTCGCGCACGTTGCAGACGCTGCGCGAGCCGTTGGAATCGGGGTACGTCGCGTTGTCCCGTTCGAAGGGGTCGACGTATTATCCGGCGCGGTTCCAGTTGGTGATGGCGGCGAATCCGTGCCCGTGCGGGTTCGCGTACGGTAACGGCGAGCGCTGCACGTGCCGGGAGCGGGATCGCGTACGGTATTTTTCCCGTTTGTCGGGGCCGATTCTCGACCGCATCGACATTCAGGTGGAGGTGCCGCCGGTAGAGCGCATCGTTGGGCGCGGCGGTGACGGAGAGGCGGGCGAGACGAGCCGTGACATGCGGCGGTCGGTGGTGCTCGCCCGGCTGACGGCGCGGGAGCGGTTTGCGCGGCAGGGCTGGTCGTGCAATGCGCAGGCGTCGGGCGAGTGGTTGCATGCGCACACGTCGGCGAAGGCGTTGGCGTTGGTGAATCGGGCGTTGGAATCGCAGCGGCTGAGTTTGCGCGGTGCGGATCGGGCGATGCGTTTGGCGTGGACGCTGTCCGATCTGGCGGGGCGCACGTCTCCGGGATACGAGGAGATGAACCAGGGCATCATGCTGCGCACGAGGGTGTCATGAACGGCCGGGCTGGCGCTGGCTTGGCGCTTGATGACGATACGCTGGCGCGTGCCGTGCTCACGTGTTGCGTGGATGGCGCGGATGCGATCATGTTCGCGACGATCAAGGGCGCCGAGAGCGGCGCGCGCGAGGTGCTGTCGGTGCTGATCGGATCGTTGCCGGACGCACACGGTACAACGGATGGGTTTGCGTCGACGGTGTCCTCCGACGCAGCCCGATCGGCGTTGGAGGAGTGGTTCGCCCGCGGTCTGATCCGTTGGGGACGCAAGCCGACGCAGTCGACGCTGGCCGCGTTTCGCGTCGCCGCGGATGGGTGGCGGCGACGCTTGAACCGGCTTCCCACGTTGGACGCCGCGAATCTTGCCGAAATGCTCACCGGCAATGGCGAACGGTGGATCATTGGGCCGGGGCATCCCTGTTGGCCGGAGAGGCTTGCCGACCTGTCAATCCGCAAGGATTGGGCGGCACCCCTATGCCTGTGGGGGTTGGGCGACCCGCGTGCGCTGGCCAGTTGCGCCAGGCCGGTCGCCGTGGTGGGATCGCGCGGGGCGAACGAGTATGGGCGTTCCGTCGCGCGCGAGATCGGCCGCCGGGCTGCGGCGGATGGTCATTTGGTGGTTTCTGGCGGGGCGATGGGTGCGGATGCGGCCGCGCATTGGGGTGCGCTCGCCCCATTGGACGAGGGGTACGAGCCGGCGGCCACGGGGCGAACCGTCGCCGTGTTCGCCGGTGGCCTCAACCATGTGGGACCGCACTGCAACCGGCCGTTGTTCGAACGGATCGTCGCGTGCGGCGGCGCCTTGGTGAGCGAGCTCAGCCCGGACACGGTTCCCGAAGCCCGCCGTTTTCTGCTGCGCAACCGGATCATCGCCGCGTTAGCGTCCACGGTGGTCGTTGTACAGGCTCGTCTTCGATCGGGCGCGCTCAACACGGCGAATTGGGCGGCCGAACTCGGGCGCGAAGTGTATGCGGTTCCCGGCGACATCGACGCACCGCACAATGCGGGATGCAACCGGATCATCCACGACAATCAGGCGATTCTGTTCCCGTCGGCCCGCAACATCGGCGAATACTGTCATCCTCCGCACATGCCGGACATGACGGACATGCCGATCGTACAGGTTCCTCCCGCGATCGGAACCGGCACGGAGAACGCCACCGCTCCGGCCGATGCGCCGCCGTCGCAACCGCCGCCGTCGCCATCATCGCGGCAGCAGTCAGCGCCGGATACGGACACTGCGGTGAACGGAAGCGAGACCGCGGCAACGGCCGATTCCGAACCGTCCGGCTACGCTGCGGTGCGCAGGGCCGTGCTCCGCTGCCGGCGGGCGCGCATCCCACCTACTGTCGAAGCGGTCGCCGCACATATGGACGGTGGCCCGGAGCTCGCCGAAGTTCTGGCGCTGCTCGGCGATCTGGAACTCAACGGCGCGATCGACATGCGGAACGGCCTGGTATCCGTCGCTTCACGATAAGCCGGGCGGGATGGTCGTGCCGCGAGCTGATCCGCCGGAACGTCACGCCCGCCACTGGCATCGATCCAGATCGACACGCCAACCGCCTGCGCCGGCATTCTCGGAACCGTCGTCCGGAGGCACGAACGCGACTCCTTCGGCTTCGAGCAGACGCCGCTGCTCGTCCGGTCCGCCGAACGCGAAGCCGGGCGCGAGCGAACCGTCGCGAAACACGACGCGATGGCACGGGATCACGCCCGGCTCGGGATTGGCGTGCAATGCGAACCCCACGAACCGGGCGGCGCGCGGACGGCCGGCGAGCGCCGCCACCTGCCCGTATGTAGCCACCGTGCCGCGCGGAATCCGCCGCACCACGTCGTACACCTGCCTGTTGAACGTTCCGGTCATGCGTCCCATTATCGCCGATTCGCCGTGCCGCGCATACGAGGGCGTTCGTCCCGACGTGTCCCGACAATCAGGGGTATGAGTCCGAAGCATATCGAAGACATGTACGATGCGGTGATCGTCGGCGCGGGAGCGGCCGGCCTGTCCGCCGCGCTGGGAGCGCTGCGATCCGACGCTGTGAAGGGCCTGCGCGAGGCGGGTATCGAACCGAAGATCCTAGTGATTTCGAAGCTGCAGCCGTTGCGCTCGCACACCGGTTCGGCCGAGGGCGGTATCGCCGCGAGCCTTGGCAACGTGGAGGCCGACGACTGGCATTGGCATTACTATGACACGGTCAAGGGCGGTGACTGGCTGGTTGACCAGGATGCGGCGAAGCTGCTGGCCGAGTACGCGCCGCAGACGGTGATCAATCTGGAGCGCGGCGGCGTCGCGTTTTCGCGCACCGACGACGGCCATATCGCGCAGCGGCGCTTCGGCGGCCATACGCGGGACTTCGGCGGCGAACCGGTGCGTCGCGCGGCCTATGCGGCCGATCGTGTGGGCCATCAGATCCTGCACACGCTGTGGCAGGAATGCGTGGGCGCGGGCGTCGAATTCGCTGAGGAATGGTATGTGACCGACCTTGTGCTGGATGAGCAGGGCGATCGTGTCGCCGGTGTGGTCGCCTACGACACGCATGCGGGCGCGACGCATGCGATTCATGCGCGCAACGTGCTGCTCGCCACTGGAGGCGCCGGCCGCTTATTCCATACCACGTCGAACTCGTGGGATCTGACCGGCGACGGCATGGCGCTCGCATTGGCCGCGGGATTGCAGTTGGAGGACGCCGAGTTCGTGCAGTTTCATCCGACCGGGCTCGCTCACACGGGCATTCTGCTGTCCGAGGCGGCGCGCGCCGAAGGTGGCGTGCTGCGCAACGCGGACGGCAGGGCGTTCATGGCGGACTATGCGCCGGAACACCGTGATCTTGCCGCTCGCGACGTGGTGAGCCGTTCGATCATGGCTGAAATCGACGCGGGACGAGGCGTGGCCGATCCGAAGGATCCGGACGGCCCGAGGGACTGCGTGTGGCTGGACATGACCGGTATTGACAAGGATCATATGGAAGCCGTGCTGCCGCAGGTCGTCGAAACGGTGCGCAAATACGCGAACATCGATCCGGCCGTGGATTGGGTACCGGTCAAGCCGACCGCGCACTACACGATGGGAGGTATTCCGATCACCACGGACGGCGAAGTCTACCGTTGGATTGACGGCGGCGACGCCGACGCGGCCGACAGCCATCGTTCGATCGTCGCCGGTCTGTTCGCGGCGGGCGAATGCTCGTGCGTGTCCGTGCATGGCGCGAACCGTCTCGGCGGCAATTCGCTGCTTGACGCATGCCTGTTCGGCACGCGGGCCGGTCAGACGCTGGCCGCGCGCATCGCGGAACATCCCGTGGACGATCCGATGGACGACGGTGCCGCCGATGCGGACGAATCCGCCGTGGAGGCGGTTGATGCCGCAGCGGTTGCCCGAGGTGACGCGCTCGCCGCGCTGCTCTCCCCCGTTCCCGCCGATGATGACGAGACCGGTGCCGCCGACGACAATCCGTATCGTCTGCTCGCCGATCTCGGCCGCGTCATGGAACGGGCCGTGGCAGTCCGTTGCAGCGCGCAGACCATCGCCGACGCGCTCTGCACGCTGCGCCACGAATTCGAGCCGCGTGCGGCCGCATTGCACGCGCACAGCGACACTGCGGCATTCAATCAGGAAGTCACCGCGATCTGGGAAGCACAGCATCTTGTGACGCTTGCCAACGCCGTGCTCCGCGCGTCCGACGCGCGCCACGAGTCACGCGGCTCGCTCAAACGGCTCGATTTCCCCGAGCGCGACGATGAACGGTTCCTCGCCCATTCGATGATCGACGCGTCATCCGACGGCGTTCGCTGGCAGCCGGTGCATATCGCCGATTATCCGCCGCAGGCGCGGGCGTACTGATCCGCACGCCCGTTACGTCTGGCCGTGAGCGTCGCCCGCGTGCGGTTTGCCAAGCATAGGCGGCGCTCGCGGTCGGGTTCGGGTTTCAGCCAAGCAGTGGTCCGTGTCCGGCCACGGCTTATGGCACAATATGATGTCGATTCTTGTGTTGAGGGAGGCAGTATGAGCGGCATGGACGATGCGTTGACCACGGTGACGCTGAAGGTGAACAGGTTCACGCCGCGTCCGGAACGCGACCGCGGAGCGCGCGGAGGCTCCCCGTTCGCAAAGAAAAGCGGCTCCCCGTTCGGCGGCAGTTCGTCGCGCAACCGTCGCCCCCACGGCAAGCAGTGGGTGCAGGAGTACACGCTGCGGGTCCGTCCCGAGGACACGGTGCTCGACTGCCTGCTGACGGTCAAGCGCACGGTGGATCCGACGCTGGCGTTCCGCTATTCGTGCGGTCATGGCATGTGCGGTTCGGACGCGGTGTCGATCAACGGCACGCCGACGCTGCTGTGCACAGCCACCGTCGCCGATTGGGCCGTACGACCGAATCCGCTCGCCCAAGCCGACGACGAGGGATTCCGCCATACCGGCGATGCGGATGACGCTGCGGCGAATGCTCACGAGGACGATTCCGGGCTCGGCGTGATCGAGCTCGCTCCCCTGCCCGGATTCCCTGTGCAGCGTGATCTGATCGCCGACATCGACCCGATGCTCGACCAGATTCGCAAGCTCAAGCCGTATCTGCAGGCCGACGGCGTGCTCGCCACCACCAGCGAAGGCAAGGTGGACGTGTTCGAATACCTGCAGAATCCGCAGCAGCTTGCCAAATACGAAATGCTCACGAACTGCATCGCCTGCGGCGTGTGCGAAGGCAGCTGCCCTGTGTTCGCCGGCGGCGATGCGTTCATCGGCCCGGCCGCGCTGATCGCGGCGTCCCGGTTCGTCAATGATTCGCGGGATACGGCGACCGCATCACGTCTCGACGCAATCGACACGGCGGATGGCGTGGCCGCCTGTCAGTCGGTGCGCGCATGCTCGCGGCAGTGCCCGCGCGGCATTGACGTCGGCGAGGAGATGTGGCAGATCGTCGCTCGGGTGAAGGAACGCTGATCACGCCCGTTCGACGTGATTCGTTGCTCGTTACAGTAGGTGGTTATGGACAGGACATCGTATACGAATCTCGCCAAGGCTTGGGAGTTCGCGGAGGATCATGCGTTCACCCTGCAGCCGGAGGCGCTGGCTTCGGCCCGCGTACAGGCCGAGGAGGCGGGGTTCCCGCAGAGTTCGGCGGCTCAGGCCGCATGGCTGGCGATGCTGGTGAAGCTCACCGGCGCCACGTCAGTGATTTCGGTGGGCACCGGTTCCGTGGTGGAAACCCTGCAGCTGGTCAACGGACTCGGCAATGCCGGCCAGTTGACCGCCGTCGACTCGTCCGCGCAGGGCATTGCGCTGCTGCGCTCGCTGTTCGGCAAACTGTCCGATCGGACCGCGACCCGTCTGCGCGCGGTCAATGCGCCTGCCGGCGTGTTTTTGCCGCGGTTGAACGGCGCCGATTATGATCTGATCGTTGTCTCCGGAGACGTGGAGAACTACGCGTCCACGTTCGAGCAGGCGCCGCGACTGCTGCGCGGTCATGGCGTGGTCGCGTTCACCGACGTGTTCGCGCTGGAGACGCCGAACGCGAACGGCGGCCTGCTCAATCCGGCAGATCGTGGGCCCAAGGCCGTTGCCATGCGCGAATTCATTTCGCTGGTTGAATCGGACGAACAGTTCGACTCGTCGCTGACTCCGACCGGCACTGGACTGCTCGTCGCGGTCAAGCGCTGACGGTTTCCACGTCTTCAAAGTACTTTGCTGTCCGAGGCGGTCTCATCGGTTTTCCACACGATGAGACCGCCTCGTCGCATTATCAGCACACACTCTGCGTAATCGCTGCGTAATTACCGTCACACGCCGCTGGTGGCGATGAGGGCGGCTTCGTCCGCGTCGTCGGTGACGCGCACGAGATCAGGGTCGAGCGGCGAGATCATGCCATGATCCATCACTGGACCGTTCAGCCAGTCGAACAGGCCCTGCCAATAGGCGGAACCGTAGAGCACCACCGGCATTTTCGTGGCCTTGTGGGTTTGCACGAGGGTGAGCAGCTCGAACATTTCGTCGAGCGTGCCGAAACCGCCCGGGCAGACGATCACGCCGGACGAATACTTGCAAAACATGGTTTTGCGCACAAAGAAGTAGCGGAAGCTCAAGCCAAGATTCACGTAGCCGTTGAGTCCCTGTTCGCGAGGCAGTTCGATGCCGAGGCCAACCGATTTGCCGCCCGCTTCGGCCGCTCCTCTGTTGGCCGCCTCCATGATGCCGGGACCGCCTCCGGTAATGACGGCGATGCCCCGTTCGGCGATGAGCCGGCCCATGCGCCGCGCCGCCTGATATGCAGGTTCGTCCGGCTTGGTGCGGGCCGAGCCGAACACGCCGACTGCCGGGCCCAGATCGGCGAGCGTGTCGAAGCCTTCGACGAATTCGGATTGGATGCGCAGCACGCGCCACGGGTCCATGTCGAGCCAATCGTGGTCGTGGTCGTCGCTGAGCAGTCGTGCGGCGCTGCTGTCAGAGGGGATCATGTTGCCGCGCATGATGGCCGGGCCGCTCTGATAGGTCATGCCGAGCGGAGACGCCCCGTGATGCCCGCTCGGCGCGGCGGCGGTACTCGCCCAGTTGAGGGTTTCGCTATCGTCCACGTGATCGTGTTCAGTGCTGGCCATGATGCTCCTTCCAATGCCGTGATTGATGACTGAGCAGAATACCCGACAGCGTCGCCGCCACCAACGACCCAACGAGCACGCCGAAGCGCGCTTCCGCGGAGAGCTCCGCGTTCGCATAGGCGAGGGACGCGATGAGGAACGATACGGTGAATCCGATGCCGCAGGCGCAGGCGGCGGGAATCATGTCGCGCACGCGCAATCCCCTCGCCATGTTCAGCCCGGCCACATGGGTGGAAATCCATGCCGTGGCGAGAATGCCGAGCGGCTTGCCCACGACCAGCGCGACGATCAGCGCGATGACCAGCGGCGAGAGCAGCAGCATGGGGCTAAGCGATTCGAAATGCACGCCCGTGGCGAACAGGGCGAATACCGGCAGCGCCAGCAGAGCGGAAAACGGCTGCAGTTTGCCGGCGTAACGCTCGGCACGGGGAGTGTCCTCCCCGAACATCTCACGGGACGGGGTGAGCAGGCCGACCAGCACGCCGGCGAGCGTCGGGTGCACGCCAGCCTCGAACATCATCACCCATGCGAGGACGCCAACGATGCCGACCGCGATCCACGGCACGCGTTTCAGCCGCACCAGCAGGTACCAGACGGCAGCGCAGGCGGCGATGCCAATGAACCAGTACCACGCGTTGAGCGATGTGAAGAACACGGCGATGAGGATGATCGCCAGCAGGTCGTCAACGGTGGCGAGCGTCATCAGGAACGCGCGGATGGAACCAGGTAATCCTTTGGCGAACAAGGCCAGCACGGCGAGCGAGAACGCGATGTCCGTGGCGGTGGGCACGGCCCAGCCGTGTGCCATTTCGCCGAACGGGATGGAGCTGCCCGTAGTGGTGAGCACGAGGCTGCCCATCTCCCCCGGGCCGAACCGGGAGAACAGCGCGATGACGGCGGTGAACAGCACCGGCGGCATGATCATGCCGCCGACCGCGCACAGCATGGGCACGGCGGCCGCCTTGGGATTGGCAAGCGAGCCGGTGGTGAGCTCCTGCTTGAGATCAAGGCCGACAGTCAGGAAGAAAATGGTGAGCAGGCCATCCTGCGCCCAGTGGCCGATGGGCAGGTCGATATTGGTGTGCGGCACCGCGACGTGTGTTTCCGCGACCGTTTCGAACAGGTGCGCTGTGGCCGGCAGGTTCGCGAGCACAAGTCCGAGCAGCGCGAATCCAAGCATGATGAGACCGGACAGCCGGTCAGAGGCTGCGATGCGGCGCATCGTCGCCCATACTCCATGATTGCTGGCCATGTTGCCTCCGTGGTCTGCGCCGCGTAACGGATCGTCGCGGGGTGTGCGGTATATCTGCCATCCATCATACCGAACATATGTTCGCATGTTCAGCCGGAGGCGCAAGCGTCTCACCAGCATGCCCGGATATTGGAAAAGCCCTTGGGAGCATTCGCTCGCAAGGGCTCATGTGCGCCAGACAGGATTCGAACCTGCGACCTGCTGATCCGTAGTCAGCTGCTCTAATCCGCTGGGCTACTGGCGCAACACCACTCTTTTACCTCTTGTGGCCAGAGGCGTGCGCCAGACAGGATTCGAACCTGCGACCTGCTGATCCGTAGTCAGCTGCTCTAATCCGCTGGGCTACTGGCGCATGTTGTCTTGTTTTTGGCAACTCGAAGAGGATACAACAGCATCAGGCATGACGCAAATGGGCGTGTCGCGCCGGTCGCGCAATCCGACGATTGTACGCAACCGGCAGAATTCCGCGGAAACGGAACAGAACGTCCACGACGCATCCATCACCCAGCAATCCTGCGCAGCTGGGCCGTGTCGGCCCGCACGTACTTCGGCCGACCCTCCCCGCTCACCGCGGCGGCGTCGACAATCACCTGATCGACGTCGTCGAGGCTCGGCAGCTCGAACATCGTCTCCTCCAACGTCCGTTCGATGATCGAACGCAAGCCACGCGCACCGGTGCCCTGCCGTATCGCAGTCGCGGCGACCGCGCGCACGGCCTCTTCGGTGAACGCGAGATCCACGCCGTCCGCCGCGAACATCTTGCGGTACTGTTTGACCAGCGCATTGCGCGGCTCGACGAGAATGCGCGCCAGATCGTCCTCGGTCAGCTCGTCCAGCACGCTCAAGACCGGCAGTCGGCCGATGAATTCGGGCAGCAGGCCGAAATCGGCCAGATCGTCGGCATTGACCTGCGCGAGCAGCTCCTCCGGTCTGACCTCGCGGTCGTGCCACGCCGTGCCGAAACCACTGGATCGCGTGCCGAGACGACGGCCGATGATGTCCGTAAGGCCGACGAACGCGCCGCCGCAGATGAACAGAATGCCACGCGTGTCGATCTGCACGGTCTCCTGGTCCCGGTGCTTGCGCGTGCCCTCGATCGGCACGGAGGCGAGAGTGCCCTCGAGGATCTTGAGCAGCGCCTGCTGCACTCCCTCGCCGGACACGTCGCGCGTGATGGACGTGTTCTCGCCCGACTTGCGCGCGATCTTGTCGATTTCGTCGATGTACACGATGCCGTGCTGCGCGCGCTCGACGTCGCCGTCGGCGGCCTCGATGAGCCGCTGGAGCACGGTTTCCACGTCGTCGCCCACGTAGCCGGCCTCGGTAAGCGTGGTGGCATCGGTGATGACGAACGGCACGTTCATGACGCGCGCGAGCGTCTGTGCAAGATACGTTTTGCCCACGCCCGTGGGACCGAGCAGCAGGATGTTCGACTTGGCGACCTCGACGTCGTCGAGCGGGTCGGTGCTGCGACCGTGGCGCGAGGAACGGATGTCCCCGTCGCCCAGCTGCGACGCCGATTCGCGCAGTTCCAGATTGACGCGCTTGTAATGGTTGTAGACTGCCACCGACAGCGTGCGCTTGGCCGCCTGCTGGCCGACGACGTACCGGTCGAGATAGGCGCTGATCTCGGCCGGCTTGGGCAGGGACAGCGCGTTCACGTCAGCACCGCGCCGCCGCTCCTCGGAGATGATCTCGACGCACAGTTCGATGCACTCGTCGCATATCGCGGCGGTCGGCCCGGCCACCAGCTTGTGCACCTGATGCTCGGTTTTGCCGCAGAACGCGCAGCGCGGCACGTCCTCGTTGTAGCTCACCACACGTCCCATGTCGCTCTCCTGTCGCGCTCTGATCTTTTCGGTTGCGCCGCATACCGCGTCGCATACGAAGATACCCTCGGCCGGAACCCGGCTGAGGGTATCTCATGACGGAACTCACGAACGGTGCTCGAGCACCTCATCGACGATGCCGTACGCCTTGGCCTCCTGAGCGGTCAAGAACGTGTCGACCTCGATGTCCTTGCGGATCTTCTCGATGTCCTGTCCGGTGTGCTTGGCAAGCGTGTCCTCCAGCCATGCGCGCATGCGCAGCATCTCCTTGGCCTGGATTTCGATTTCGGTGGCCTTGCCGAAGCCCTGGTCAATGGCTGGCTGGTGGATGAGCACTCGCGCGTTCGGCAGGATCAGGCGCTTGCCTTTGGCACCGGCGGCAAGCAGGATCGCAGCGGCGGACGCGGCCTGGCCGAGGCACACGGTCTGCACGTCGGGCTTGATGTACTGCATGGTGTCGTAGATCGCGGTCATCGCGGTCATGGAACCGCCGGGCGAATTGATGTACATCATCACGTCGCGGTTCGGGTCCATGCTTTCGAGCACGAGCAGCTGGGCCATGATGTCGTCGGCCGACGTGTCATCCACCTGCACGCCCATGAAAATGATGCGGTCCTCGAACAGCTTGGTGTACGGATCCTGCGTCTTCATGCCGTACGGCGTCTTCTCGCTGAACTGCGGCAGGATGTAGCGGTCCTGCGGCACGGCGGCGGCCACGCGACCTGCGA
>NZ_JGYN01000021.1 GCF_000741165.1 Bifidobacterium biavatii DSM 23969
CCGGGATCGGGCCGTCGCCCGCGCCCGGCATGTCGGGCGCCCATACGGCGAACCGCGGCAGTCCGGCCGCGTCGGCCTGGCGGATGATTTCGGCCGCGCAGTCGTCCCACATGCGGTGGTCCACCGGAAAGGCATGGACGAGCACGAGCGGCGCGGACTTGCCGTCGCCGTCGCGGTACACGTTGTTGTTCAGTTGAAAGGTCTGCAATGTCATATGGTTATGCATCTCGCTGTCATGCCCCGGCCGTGTTATCTTCCTAGCCATGCCAGTGCGCGGCGCACGATGTCGCCGTGGCCGTTGATCATCTGGCCGATGAACGTTTCCATCATGTCGCCGTGCGGGTCCACCCATTCCACGTCGAGCGTCTCGTCCTGTGGCTTGCAGTCACCGGCGATCGGCACCACGTAGCACAGGGCGATCGCGTGCTGGCGCGGATCGTAGTATTCGCTGACCCCGGGCGTGGGGAAGAATTCGGCCACGCAGAACGGCTGCAGGCTTTGCGGCAGGACCGGCAGCGCGATGTCGCCGAGATCCTTGGCGACGTTGCGGGCGATCGCCTCGCGCAGCGTCTCGTGGAAGAGCACGCGGCCGGTGATCAGCGTGCGCTCGATCGACCCGTCATCGGAGACGCGCAGCAGCGAGCCGACCTGCGCGACGCGGCCAAGATCGTCGGTGCGCACCGGCACGATCTCGACGTACGCGATCGGCATCTGCCTGCGGGCACGGTCGATGTCGGCCGGTCCGAGCCATCCCGGCGGGTTGCCGCGGCCGGTTCCGTGGATGAAATCCTCCGGCGTGATGTTGTCGAATTCCCCGCGGCGGCGGCCCGCGTCAAAGTCGCCCTCGTCGGGCACCTCATCATTCATGACTGGCATGTTTTCCATTATGACCCGCTTTCGTTGCGCGGCGCGCGACCGCCTCGCACAGCGAAACGCGACACACTGGCTTTTCGGCTTTGGGTGGAAGTTGTTGAGTGGTGCTGACATGCTGGTGTCAAGCTATGCCTATAGGGGTAATAGAGCATATACAGAGCATAAGGAGAACAAGAATCATGGCTACCGTTGCAGTCACCACCAAGGATTTCGAGCAGACGATCTCCGACAACGAGCTGGTGTTCGTCGATTTCTGGGCCACGTGGTGCGGCCCGTGCCGCGCGTTCGGCCCGGTGTTCGAGAAGGCGAGCGAGGCGAACCCGGACATTGTGTTCGCGAAGGTCGACATCGACGAGAACCAGGAGCTGGCCACCGCCGCCGGCATCCAGGCCGTGCCGACGCTGATGATCGCCAAGAAGGGCCAGGTCATCTTCAAGCAGGCCGGAGCGCTGCGCGCCTCCGATCTGGACGATCTGATCGTCCAGGCCCGCGGTCTTGACGTGAACGCCCAGGCCGAGCCGTCCGCGCAGGAGCCGTCCGCCGAGTAAGCCCGGCATTCCGCCGGTTTCGCCGTTCATCCGGCAAGCGGACTACACTGGTGAGCAGTGTGCCAGTCCACCGTCGTACGGCAAACCGGCAAGCATTATCCGATCGTCCAAGGAGCAATATGGCCAATCACCGCAGACAGACGCCCACGTTGGGGTCGTTGAGCAAGCGTCAGTGGATCAAGTTCACGGCGGTTGTCGCTGCAGTGGGCATGTTTGCCGGGGCCGGCTTCATCTCCCGCAATTTCTACATCGCCGAGCATCACGCCGCGACCGCGTCGTCGCAGGTGTCCTCGTATTCGGCAACCGACTCCGACGCGCTTGAAGTGTCCCGTGGCACGTCGCGCGAGGCGTTGCGCCATGCCGACAAGAACGCGTCCTATGTGACGGTGAAGGTCAACGGACAGTCGCGTACCGTGCTCGGCTATCATTTCACCGACGTCAAGTCCGTGCTTGACGCGGGTGACATTACGTTGGAGCCGGACGACAAGGTGAGCCCGTCGTTGACCAGCGAGGTCAGCGAATCCACGGTGATCACCATCGAGCGAGCCGGCACGCAGGTTGAGACCAGCCAGGAGCCGATCGCGTTCAACACGGTCAAGAAGGAGACCGACGACCTGCCCAAGGGCACCGAAAAGGTCGAAACGGAGGGCCAGAAGGGCGTGATGGAGATCACGAGCCTGGTCACCCGTTCCGGTGACACGGTCGTCTCGTCGAACGTGTTCACCTCGTACGTCAAGAAGGCTCCGGTCGACAAGGTGATCCTCGTCGGCACCGGCGTTGACACGACGGCCGAAACCGAATCGAACGCCGCATCCGACACCGCGTCCGTCATCGGCACCACTACGCCTGTGGGCGACATGCAGCAGTGGGCGCACGACTATCTGCTCGCGAACGGCTATTCGGAATCCGACTTCACAGCCACCGTGTACATCATCAGCCACGAATCCGGCTGGCGCGTGAACGCGACGAATGCGTCGTCGGGCGCGTACGGTCTCGCCCAGGCGCTGCCGGGCAGCAAGATGGCCTCCGCGGGCGCGGATTGGGCCACGAACTACCAGACGCAGCTCAAGTGGTTCTGGAGCTATTGCGCGGGCCGCTATGGCTCGATTCAGGGCGCGTACAACTTCTGGGTCGCCAACAACTGGTACTGATCCGCCACTGGGCGGGTGCTGAGCATATCCGCGCACGATTCGTCTGAGAGGCCATCGGCATGTCGCCGACGGCCTCTTGTCGTTTACGGCCCGGCTTCCCCCGCCTGCCGCGCCAGGCCCATTCGCCGTCGGGGGAAGCCGGGCCGCCCGCGCCGAAGTGCTACCGTAGTAGATTAATGCCCCCGTATCCGTTTCCGCTCCGAAGGAGGGCCGTCGCATGACGTTTAACCGATACATCGCGTTCAGAATGGTGCTGGAGATCGTGGGCGCGATCTCCTGCGCCGTGCTCGTGTTCGTCAAGAACGATCTGGCCGGGTTTCTGGTGACCGGCGTGATCGCGCTGTTGTGGATCGTCGGCGAGATCGTGGTGATTACGATGTTCAACCGCAGCAATCCGCGTACGGACGAACTGTCAGACCGTCACCAGTATGCGGCGGTGCGTTTCTCGTTCATGACGCTGGTCGGCGCGCTGACGATCATCGGATTCGCTGGCATGATCTCGTCGCTGGCGATGCACGCGCCGTGGCAGGTCAGCCCGATGCTGCTGCCAACGCTGGCGATGCTCGCACTGTCGCTGTCGGACGCGCGCTACCTGTGGCTGGAGTCCGACGGGCTGCATGGGGGTGACGATGAGGACTAGTCTCAAGCTGCGTCGCATGGAGCGCGGGATGAAGCAGTCCGATCTTGCGGATCTGGTCAACGTGCGGCGCGAAACGATCGGGCGTCTCGAGCAGGGCCAGTACTGTCCGTCGCTGCGGCTTGCGATGGACATCGCCAAGATTTTCGACACCACGGTCGAGGACCTGTTCAGTTTCGACGACGAAACCGACGCCCCCTCCCCCGCCAAATAATCCGTTCACTATGTGGTTATTGCGCCCCGCGATTCGCCTTCTTCGGCGTGTCGCGGGGCATTTTTGTCGGAATTCATACGGCGTTCACTCAGAATCGTTGGAATTCCAACGATTCGCACATAATCTACCAAAAAATCAACGTGTGCGGACATTGTCGCATCGCGTGATGCCGTTGTCACCTCGTGTGACGGCGATGTCACATACCCCCGTTCTGTCGGGAAACCGGGACTTGCCACGGTCGAAACGGTGAGTATAGTAATCGGCAGCACCAAGGAATTGGGGAAACTTGAGGACTTCGTGCTGATGCACAACAATGATTTGTGGAGGTTCATTATGAAGAAGAAGATCGTGGCCCTGCTGGCTGCCATCGCTACTGTTTTTGGTTTCGGCTTCGCTTCCAGCGTTGCCATGGCTGACGATTACGGCATCACCGGCACCGTGTCCGGCAGCGTCGTGACCCTGTCCGCTCCGGCTGGCACCTTCGCCCCGAACGAAGAGCTGTCCATCACCGTTGACGACACCTACGTCTCCAACGTCACCTTCGCTGCCGACAAGACCTACACCGGCAACGCTCACGCTGATGGCTCCGCCACCATCACCCTGACCCTGACCGACGCTGCTCTGGCCAACGGCTACACCGCGACCTACACCGTCAAGGGCCTGACCTCTGGCAAGACCTACACCGCTTCCGTGACCGCTCCGGCCACCGGCAAGGGCTCCGCTTCCGGCGCTGCCTCCGGTGCCACCACCGCTGAGACTGGTGCTGCCGTCGCTCCGTATGCCGTCGCCGTCGCTCTGCTGGCCGCTGCTGGCATCGCCGTCTTCGCCGTCCGCAAGACCTCCGTTCGCTGAATTCACTCAGCGTAGCTGATCTTCTCAAGACCCCGGGCTTGCTCGGGGTCTTTTTGTATGCCTTCCGCAATTTCTCCGCGATCGTTCAGCCAATTCCCGAGCGATCCGCCACGACACGAATAGTATGGTGAAATCATGAAAGTACTGTTTGTCTGCACCGGCAACATCTGCCGTTCTCCGATGGGCGAGCTGCTGCTCCCCCGCTATTTCGACGATCCGTCCATCACAGCCGACAGCGCCGGCACGCGCGGCCTGATCGACCATGAGATCGACCCGTCCAGCGCCAAACTGCTGGCGGCCGACGGCATCGACTCAAGCACGTTCCGTTCCAAGCGCATCACGCCGCAGCTCGCGAACGAGGCCGACCTGATCCTGTGCTTCGAGCCGCACCAGCGTCAGGACATCGCGACCATCGCGCCGCGTGCGGGCCGTCACACGTTCCTGCTGACCGACTTTGCGAACATGTGCACGTACTGCGCCCAGCAGGGCTATCTGGAGGGTTCCACGCGCGCCGAGCACCTCGCGTCGGTGATCGACAACGCGTCCATGATCCGCCCGATGCTGCCCGCGCCGCTGACGATCGAGGATCCGCACCGCAAGGACTTCCCCGTCTTCCAGAAGGCGCACGACCAGATCTGCCAGGCGCTGCACATCATCGCCAACGCCACCAAATAGCGCTACGGGTGTGTGCGTCCGACGACGCTGCCCGCCGGGCGCACACGCGCGTAACGAACACGCAAGAGACACGCAGAAGGCCCCTCTCCATGATCGGAGAGGGGCCTTCTGCGTGCTACTACGAGCGGCGCACGCCGTACGCGCGCCGCACCGCACAGACGCTACTTCTTCTTGGACGACGAGCGGCGCTTGCCCTTGCGGTGCTGCGTCGAATCGTCATCGTCGTAATAGTAGTTGCCGTAGCTGCTGGTCTTCTTGGTCTCCTTGGCGAAGTTGAAGACGAAGCCGGTCACGGTCACGCCGAGGTTGTCGAGCTGGGACGCGATGTCGCGCAGCTCGCGCTTGTCGGTCACGTCGCGGCCGGACACGAGCACGATGCCGCCGCCCATTGCGCCGAACACGGCGGCGTCGTTGGCGACGATCATCGGCGACGTGTCGATGATCACGTAGTCGTACTGGGTGAGCGCCTGGCGGATCAGCTCCTTCATGGTCTTGGAGTTGAGCAGCGCGGACGCGTTCGGCGGCTTCGGGCCGGCCGGCATGATGTGCAGGTTCGGCTTCCAGTAGCGCTGCACGACGTCCTTGACGGACGCCTGGCCGGACAGCACGTGCGCGAGGCCCGCATTGCCTTCGAGCGACAGCTTGTCGGCCACGGACGGGTGACGCAGGTCGGCGTCGATGAGCAACACGCTCGCGCCGTTCTCGGCGAGCGTCGCGGCGATGTTCACGGACGTGGTCGTCTTGCCTTCGTTCGGGCTGACCGACGAGATGACGATGAGTCGCGCGTTGCTGCCCTCGACCGGCGACGTGAACGACAAGTTGGTGCGCACGCGGCGGTACTCCTCGGCGATGGAGCTGCTCGGCGCGGACACGATGACCGGCACGGGCTGCTTGAGCGACTCGTCGTCGGGAATGCGGCCCATGATCGGCGCGTCGATGATCTCCTGCAGATCGTGCGATTCCTGCACCTTGGTGGACAGCAGGTCGCGGATCAACGCGACGAACACGGCGAGGATCGCGCCGACGACCAGGCCGATCGCCATGTTGAGCGCCACCTTAGGGGAGCTCGGCGAGGTCGGCTCGGTGGCCTGCTGCACGATCGTCAGCTTGACCGGCGACTTCTGGGAGGAGTCGTACAGCGAGTTCTGAACGACGCTCTGCAGCGATTTGGCGACCTCATTGGCGATGGTGGCCGACTGCTGCGGCGAGTCGTCCTCCACCGTGATGTTCACGAATGCGGTGTTGGTCGGGTTGGTGACGGTCAGCTGCTGGCCAAGCTGCGCGACGGTCACGTTCAGGCCAAGATCGTCGATGACCGGCTGCAGCACCGCTTCTGTGGTGGTCAGCGTCGGGTACGACTTGATCTGGTTGGAGATGTACGAGCTCGCGTTGTTGACGGAGGAAATATCCTCGCTGTTGGCGACGGTCTGGTTGTATGTGGCGAACGCCTGCGCCGTGGCCGAGTACTTCGGCGGCACGAGCAGCGTGTACGCGCACACGGCGGCGAACACCACGACGAACGTGATGATGGCCGAGATGAGATGCTTGCGGATGATGCGCAGCATATCCATGAGCGTGACGCCGCCGTCACGCTGCTCAACGGCTTCTACGGGCGCCTGGCCCTGTATTGGTTCGCTTTTTTCTGCGACCACGAGGCTCTCCCTCTTCAATCAGTGCACACAAAACGAAGTTAATCGTACCAACACTCCTGTACCCCCTACTCGACGCCTTCCACATATCGCCCCTTGCCTCACGTCTTCCACACATTCGCTTGGTACAGTGGCTCACGGAAATCGACCGGAAGGAACAATCCGAGCATGTCCTCCAATGCATCCGCAACATCAGCCGCATCAGCTGTATCAGCCGCGTCCACAGCGTCCACAGCGTCCGCCGGGCCTGCCGCGCCCACGCGAATCGCGCCGCTGCAATCCGGCGCACTGACGGAAACGGTGTCCCGCATCACCGTCACGACGTCCGATCTGCTGCTGTTCGCCGCCGTGGCGATGCTCCCGTTCGACGGCACCAAGCTTGGCGTGGCGCTGCCGTATTGGACGCCGATCTCCCCGTGGCTGTTCGCCGCGTACGCGATCGTCAACGCACGGTATCTGTGCAACACGATGCGGCGTTTCCTGCCGTTTTTTCTGCTGCCGCTATTGCTGGTGACGATGTCGTTCTACGGTTGGCGCACGATCGGCGTGCACCCGTCGGCGCTAGCCAAATCACTATTGTCGCTGCTGCTATGCCTGTCCTGTCTCGCCTCGCTTGACATTGGCATCCGTCTGAAAAAAGTGCCGCTGCGCACGCTGCTGACCACGCTGTTCGCCGCGTACGTGCTCGCGTTGGGCACCGGCATATTGCAGTATGTTTCGCTGGAGCGGAACTGGAATTGGCAGCCGGTGCGCGCGTATTTCTGGAATCTGATCTACCGGTATTATGCGTCGACCAGACCGCAGTTTTTGTTCGCCGAACCGAGTTATATCGGCATGCATGTGTTCGGCGTATTGCTGCCCGTGTTTTGGCTGACGAAGGACCGTCGCATCGGTGCACTGGTGCCGGTTTTCGCGATCGTCGCGATCGCGATGGGATCCGGCACGCGCATCGTGTTGGATTCGATCGTCGCGGCCTTTTTGTGGATGCTTGGCGCGGTGAATTTCCGTTCGCGCAAGGTCACGGCCGGATTCGTCGGCGCGCTGTGCCTGATGGCGGCCGGCTGCGTGAGTGCGCTGTTGTTCGACTCGCGGTTGAATTCGTTGGCGACGAAGGGATTATTGTCCGGGGACAATTCGATGAGCGCGCGTATTTTCCACATGCTCGCTCCCATGTGGGCTTGGAAGCACGACGTAACGCACCTGTTGTTTAGCTGGGGCGCGGGCAACATTTCGGACGCGGTGCGCACCGGCTATGCGGGCGCGCGGCGATGGTACGACGCGCATGGCGGCATGTCGAGCCAGGAAATCGACGGGTTGGCCAATCCTCCGGCCGACACGTTCACGATGAGCGCCTACGCGAGTTTTATCACCGAATTCGGCGTGCTTTGTTTCGTGGTCTTCGCGGTGCTGGTGCTGCTGCATATCACGCGGCATCATGCGTGGAACCGTCGGAACGTGTGCTGGCTGGTGCTGGTCGCGTATTTGTACGTGCAGTTCGAATCGTACGCGTTTTATGCGCTCCCGCTGTTGCTGTGGGCCGTTTCCCTGTATGACACGGAAACCACGAAAGCGCCGCGTCAGAGACACGTCAATAGACAGTCTGCGATTAGCTGATTCACCAGCCTTCCCTGCTGTCTTTCGTCCGTGAATTGGCATTGGATCGCGCGATAAAGCGAACGGCGATCGTATGAAATAATACGGAAATTGTCTTTTTCATTGCAATGGGTTTACACTGAAAAAGATAAATAATAATTCCAACTCGTCGTCTATTGATAAGGAGTTCAATATGGCTTCTCTGCTGCAGGGTTTTGAAGAGGTCAAGCTGGTCAAGCCGCTCGGCAAAACCGTGATGACCGTCACCGACAATGCCGTCCGTTTCAATAAGGCCACCGCCGAGGCGCTCGGTTTCCCGGCGCTCGTGAAGGTGCTCATCAACGACCGCACCAAGCAGATCGCCGTCACGCCGGCCACTGCCAAGTCCGACAACGCCGTGAAGTTCAGCAAGGCCGAAGGCAAGCAGGCCTCGTCGATCAGCATCAAGGACGCCACCATCGTGGCCGCCATAGCCCCGTACTTCACGCTGGAGGAGGCTCCGGAAGGCGAGATCGCCTACTCGTCCATCACCGGCACCCCGTACCAGAGCGACAAGGTCGTCATCTTCGACATTGCCGACGCGACCCCCGGCACCATGAAGCGCCGCGGCCGCAAGAAGGCCGCCTGATTTTCCGCCTTCTTCTCCGTCAACAAAGGGTGGTGGGACGTTCCGGAATTTCCGGAGCATCCCACCACCCTTTTTCATGGCGTGATATGCATCATGCACTGCACATCACACGAACGCAACGTTCCTAGGACCGCAATGTTCATAGCGCGATGCACGTATCACTGCACTGCGGTATCGCCGCTCTCCCCGGGAACGGGGACGTCGGTGGTGCCGTTGTCGGTCTCGCCGCTGTTGTCGGTACTATTATTCTCATCCCCGCCGGTGCTCGGTGTTTCCGGCTCACTCGGCGTTGACGGCACCGTATTGGCGTTCGAATTCGTCGAATTATTGGTGGAATTATTCGTCGAATTATTGTTCGTGGACGGCGTGCTCGGCGTCGTATTGGTATTGGTGTTCGACTGCGTATTCTGCTGCGTCTGCTGGTTGGCGGTGCCGTTGTTCGTGGTCGTTCCGGTGCCGGTTCCGTTCGAAGTGCCGGTACCGGTGCCATCACCCGTGCCATCGGTCGTCGTACCGTTGCCGGTACCGTCGCCCGCCGCCGCGGAATTCAGCGCTTCAATCGACGCGTTCACGTCATCGCTGGCGGTCTGCAATCCGCTCAGGGCCTTCTTCATCGCCGCCGTATCGGGCTTGTCCCGCTTGAGCAGCGCGTTCGCCACGTCGATCGCCTTCTGCAGCGCCTGCCGCGTCGCATCGTCCGCAACGTTGCCTTCACTGTCGGTCAGCAGCGTCTGCGCATCGTCGAACGCGGACTGCAGCTTCTTCTTGGCCGCGGTCCGGTCGGACTCGGTTTTCTTGTCGTAGCTGTCGGTCACGGCCTAGGTCGCGTTGGTGATCGTCTGCGCCGCATCCTTGGCGGTGTCGGTCGCCGTACGTGCCGCGGTGGTGCGCTGCACGAGTACGCCGACGCTCAGGTCGGCGTCACACTGTTTGACGTCGTCCATGTTCTGCGCGTCGGCGACGGCCTGCTTGAGCGTGGTCAGCGTGGACGCGTCGGCCACCTGGCTGGCCTTGTACGACTGTGCGGTTTTCGCGTCGGCGAGCGCGGTCTGCAGCGTTTTTGCCGCGTCACTGTAGTCGGAGTACGCGGCTTGGCACGCGGCGAGACGGTCGGCGTCGGACGTACCGTCGCGACGATTGTTCCAGACGACGACGCCGGCGACGAGCGCCGCGACGACGGCCACGGACGCGACCGCGGCGATAACGACCTTGGGGTTGAACGGAAGTTCGCGCGTGAGCGAATCGTCCGGTTTCACGTCGCTTTCGGTGGGCGCAACGACGGGCATACCGTCGACCTTCGCGAATTCGTCCGTGTTATTGAGCACAGTGCTGCTGATGTCCGCGTCATCGGGCTGCATGATCTGCGTCGCCGCGTCGTCGAACGCGCCTGTGCCGGCAGTGTGCGGGCCGGTTGCCGTGCCGCCGTGCACGGTTCCCGTTCCCGGGGTCAGCGGCAGTCCAGCGTTGGGGATCACCGTCGTCGGTTGGTCATTGATGTCTGTGGCGTCCGTCTGGTTTGCGCTGGTCGTATGATCGGCGACCGCCGGCATGGCCTGAGTCGGCGCATCGGCCGTCACATTCGCTTGCTTCGGATTGGTCTGCCCAGAATTCGGCGTGATCGGCAACGGGACCGTCGCGGACGGCACGTCCGGCACAGTCGTCGCCTCGGGCTGCGTCGTCTGCTCGTCCGCAAGCACACCCAACGGTGGAATCGGCGGCAGATCCGGCAACGACGGCTTCCGGCGAGCGTCCTCCTGCAGCGTCGGAGGCAAGGTGACGGTCGGAATTTCCACGGACGGAATGTCCGACGACAGGTCGACAGTCGACGTATCCAGCAACGGCGCGTCCAAATCCGGTCCTGCGACCGGCATGCCGTCATCCCCATCAACCGAGGGGAAGCTCAGATCAACGTCCTTTGCGGGATCCTCCCCGTCCTCGTCGGACGGACCCTGCCATTCATCATCCAGCACTGCAAACACCTATTCCATGTCTTACCGCGGCTTCGCCGCAACCCTACAACCTCCCGCCATCATACTATCCACCCCCTAACGCGCTGCGTATGCAGAGCAAACCAGCATTCCTTAATGTTTTTGCCTTGGTTTTCCGGCTCATCCCCGCGGATGCGGAGCAAACAACACGCCAAGGTCGAGTGCGCGGGACAGTGCCGGCTCACGCCCGCGGAATGCGAGCCTTTCCATCGTCCGCGACTCTATCGACAAGAGAGCAACATGGGATCGCAACGGCGAGAATCGCGCCGTACCTATTGGATACGTTGGCAGGGAGGTGGTCGTCGGCGTCCGGAAACGCGACTCACCAGATTGACAACATTTGCAGATATCCGTACGATAATTACCAAGAGATAAGCAAAGACGCTGCGAAGAGCACGACTTCGCTCCACCCGGAATGAGCCGGAACCAAAAGTTCAGGGCTTAGGTCGAGCTTTGCCCTCGAAAAGTGAATCCCCAGAATGCCAACGTACCCATTATGCAGGTGGCGCAGCAGCCGTCGGCGTAATGATAACGCTGGCATCACCGGACTGCCGAGAAACCGCCGAAAGACGAGGACCGAAGCAAGGGCAAGAAGCTACAGCTGTAGCCGCAGCGACAAGCGACGCGACGGCAACCGCCAAAACCCGGGCAACGGCCGAAATCCCAGGCGGCGATCAAATGCAGGCAGCAGCACAAGCAAAGGAGCATCAATGTACACCGGGCAACCATCGGATTCGAGGGAGGACGCCGTGCATCCGAGCCAGCAAGGCCCGCGCCACGCGCAACCCCACCGCCGTTCCCCCATCGCCAAATTCACCAAGAAGACCGTGGCCTGGCTCGCCGCAGCCGCCACGCTGTTCGGCGGCATGTCCGTCGCGACCATGTCGGCCAGCGCGGACACCGGCGTCACCGACAGCTACGCCAACACGCGCGGCAACGCCACGTTCGAAGCGGCCCGCGAAAAGTACGGTCTGACCGAATCGATGGCGGACGGCGCGATCCTGCACGCGTGGATGTGGTCGTTCAACACCATCAAGGAGAACATGGCCGCCATCGCCGAGGCTGGCTACACCTCCGTGCAGACCGAACCGATGAGCCACATCAAGGTGAACACTGCGAACGGCAAGAAGTTCACCGAAAACTGGTACTACGTCTACCAGCCCACGAACACGAAGATCGGCAATTTCGTGGTCGGCACCGAGGACGATCTCAAGGCGCTCACCACCGAAGCGCACAAGTACGGCGTGCGCATCATCGTCGACGTGGTCGCCAACCACTTCACCTCCGACTGGAACGCGATCGACTCCGATTGGCAGGACAAGAGCCTGTTCCACTCGCGCTCCAACTGCTCGGGCGCGAACGGCGACAACATTAACTATTCCAACCGCTGGCAGGTCACCCAGTGCCATCTGCTCGGCCTGTGGGACATCAACACGCAGAACCAGACCGCCGCGAACAAGATGAAGGAATTCCTCGTTCAGGCCGTCGCGGACGGTGTGGACGGCTTCCGCTTCGACGCGGCCAAGCACGTCGAGCTGCCGGACGAGCTGGGCACGCATTCGATCTACTGGGACACGATTCTGCAGAACGGCGCGCAGTACCAGTATGGCGAGGTGCTGCAGGGCGATTCCAGTCTGAACTACAAGGGCTACGCTGATCTGTTCACCAAGTATTCGAAGGACGGCGGCGGCAACACCGCGTCCAGCTACGGCCAGACCGTGCGCGCCGCGATCAAGAACGGCAACCTGAGCGCCGGCACGCTGAACAATCTCAGCAACGGCGGCGCGAAGAACAACCAGCTCGTCACGTGGGTCGAGTCGCACGACAACTATGCGAACGGCGACAAGGAGTCCACGTACCTGAACGACTACCAGCTGAAGATGGGCTGGGCGCTCGTCGCCTCCCGTCAGGCCGGCGCGCCGCTGTACTTCAACCGTCCGGTCGGCTCCGGCGGTTCGAACCCGCAGTTCGCGGAGAAGAGCCAGCTCGGTGACGCGGGCGACGACATGTGGAAAGACAAGTCCGTTGTGGCGGTCAACCACTTCCGCAACGCGATGGACGGCGAGGCCGAGTATCTGCGCAACTGCAACGGCCAGAACTCCTGCCTGATGGTCGAGCGTTACGTGTCCGACGGCAATCATGCGAACGACGGCGTGGTGATCGCGAACATGGGCGGCGACCAGAGCCTGGTCGGCTCGGCCACCACACTGGACGACGGCACGTACAAGGATCAGGTCAACGGCGGCAAGATCACCGTCGCGGGCGGCAAGATCACGGCCGGCACCGCCAAGGGCAACGCCGTGAGCGTCTACTATGACGCAGAGGGCTCCACCACCAAGGTCGCGTCCGTGTCCGCTACCGCGTCCAAGTCGTTCAGCACCGACACCACCACGGTCACGCTGTACGCGAAGAATGTGAAAAACGCCAAGTACACCACGTCCGAGGGCGAGTCCGGCTCGTTTAAGGACGGCGACACGATCGAGGTCGGCTCCTCCGTCAAGGTTGGCGGCAAGGTCACCGTGACCGTGACCGCCACGAACGCGGAGACCGGCGAGACGCTCAAGAACACGTACACGTACACGAAGACGGAGGTCGAGGCGCAGAATCTCGCCAGCCAGTACCAGACGAAGACGAACGCCGCGAAGAAGACCATCACGGTTGACGGCAAGACGAACGACTGGGACAGCTCGATGATCATCGCGCAGGGCGCCGCGAACGACGATCCGCGCGTGTACCGTCCGAACTCGATGTACGAGGTCCCGATCGATCTGTACACGCTGTACGGCACGTACGATGACGACAACCTGTACCTGATGTGGGAGATGACCAACGTTCAGGACGTGGTCGCGCCGAACGACAACTATCCGCTCACGCAGGGCACGCTGTTCAACAACATGAACGTCCCGTTCTTCTTCGCGTTCGACACGGGCGACAGCTCCACGCGCATCGGCAAGAGCGCGCAGCTGAACACCGGCGGCACGCTGTGGGATTCCGGCATCACCTGGCAGAACAAGCTCAACAAGGTGCTCGCGATCTCCACGAACGGCGCGAACGGCCCGTGGATCTACGGCGGCGACAGCGACGGCCTGAACGCGAACGCGCAGTACGGCCCGGCGGCCAACGCGAAGACCGAGACCGAGAAGTCCGGCATCGTGTTCAAGTACGGCCAGGGCATTCTGAGCTCCGCGGTCAACGGCATCGACGGCGCGTACGGCACCAACAACGGCCGCGTGCCCGGCGACATGAAGGCCGGTTCGAACGCGAAGTGGGTCAACTTCAACGAGAAGGGCCACAACTCCTCCACGATGGACTTCCACTATGAGATGTCCATTCCGCTGAGCGAACTGGGCACCGACGCGGCGAAGATCGCGAAGAGCGGCATCGGCGTGCAACTGGTTGCCACGATGGGCAAGTCCGGCATGGACTCGCTCCCGTACGATCTTGCGGTGAACGACAACGCCGATCTGGACGATTCGGCCGGCTCGCAGGAGAACAACAGCTTCGAGAAGTCCGATCAGGACAACTTCACGGTGAACTTCGCGCGCATCGGCGGTTCGGATGATTCCGGTTCCGGTGAGGATGACACGGTGAAGGTCACGTCCGTGACGGTTTCCGGCGACGGCGTGAAGTCCGGCAAGCTTTCGGCCGATCTGGCTGCGGGAGACACGACCGCGCAGCTGACCGCGACCGTGAAGCCGGACAACGCGACGAACAAGAAGGTCACGTGGAAGTCGTCCGATACGTCGGTCGCGACCGTGGACAAGAACGGCCTGGTCACGTTCGTGAAGGCCGGTACGGCGACGATTACGGCGACTGCCGGCGGCAAGTCCGCGACCGTTGCGGTGACCGTGACCGGCGAGAAGCCGGTGGCTGCGAACACGACCGTGTTCTACCCGAGCACCGGTTTCGGTGCGAACTCCACCTACCTGCACTACCGTGTGGCTGATGGCAAGTGGACTACTGCTCCGGGCGTGAAGATGACCGCGGCGTGCGACGGATGGGTCTCATACACCATCAAGGGCGCGAAGGAACAGCCCATCGAGTTCGTGGTGACCAACGGTTCCGGCCAGTGGGATAACAACGGCGGCCAGAACTACAAGGCCTCCGGCGCGATCATCGTGCTCAAGGACGGCCAGCTCGGCTCCGTGAGCCCGTGCGTGGCGACCGTCGAGAAGATCGCGATTTCGGGTGATGGGGTGAAGAACGGTGCTCTCTCGCTGAAGGTTGGTGAGTCCGCGACCCTGAAGGCTACGGTTTCTCCCTCCTCCGCGCAGTCCACGGCTCGCGTCTCCTGGTCGTCTTCTGATTCGTCTGTTGCGTCGGTGATGGGTACTGGTGTGGTGACCGCGAAGTCCACTGGCACCGTGACCATCACCGCCGAATCCGGCGATGTGAAGGCCACAGTCAAGCTCACCGTCACCAAGCCTGCTGAGAAATCTCCGATGACGGTGTACTATAAGCCAGCCTCCTCATGGAAAAAGACCACGATTGCCTATCGAATCAACGGCAAACTCACCCACGGTAACATGACTGCGACATGCGGTGGATGGATGAAGTTTATGATTCCCGATACGCAAGGATACAAAGTGAAAACAGCGTTCAGCAACGGAGCCGGCACTTGGGATCTGAATTCAGACGGCAACGGCTACTGGGGAACCGGAGACGTGATGAGCATTGCAGATAAAAAGATCTCTTCCTCTGCCCCGGAATGCACTGTTTCCAAATCTCCGATGACAGTATATTACAAACCGGATTCCTCATGGAAAAAGACTGTGATGTACTACCGCATCAACGGTAAACTCGCACACGCGGACATGACCGAATCCTGCGATGGCTGGTATTCATACAAGATTGCAGACACCAATGGTGCCAAGGTTAAGGTCGTCTTCACCGATGGATCCAACAATTGGGATGGATATCCCAACGGCTACTGGGGAATCGGAGATACTCTCGCTGTCTCTGACGGTCAAGTCATCGCCGACGTCACCCCCAACTGCATCGTCAAACAATAACCCATCAACTGTCATTTCGACTGAGCGAAGCGAACGGAGAAATCTTTCACTGCTTCCAGCTCCATAGATTCCCCCATTCCGCTTCGCTCCGCTCGAAATGACAAACCGTCCAACCCGGGCCGCTCCCAGAACTCAAGTTCCGAGAGCGGCCCATTTAAAATCACATCCTCGGCTCCCCTTGCCAGGGGAGCTGTCATGCGAAGCATGACTGAGGGGTAGTCCAAACCTACAACATCCTTTCAAAGGCGAACCCTAATATGCAATACCCAACCTGGCTGACCACCATCAGCAAGAAAACCGCCACATGGTTGGCCGTCACCGCCACCATGTTCGCCGGCCTGACCGCGACCACCGCAGCCACCATCCACACCGCCGAAGCCGCCACCACCCGCGACAGCTACTCCGACACCGTCGGCAACGCCACGTTCGAAGCCGCGCGCAAGCAGTACGGCCTCGCCCAGGAGATGCGCCACGGCGCCACGCTTCATGCGTTCATGTGGTCGTTCAAAACCATTCAGGAACATCTGCCCGAAATCGCCGAAGCCGGCTATACCTCTATCCAGACCGAACCGATTGTGGAGATCAAAGACAACCGCGAACTCGGCAAGGGACGCTGGTATCTCAACTGGTATTACGTGTACCAGCCAGTCAGCATGAACATCGGCAATTACGTGATGGGCACCGAAGACGACTTCAAAACCTTGTGCAAGGAGGCTCACAAGTACGGCATTCGCATCATCGTCGACTCGGTCTCGAATCACTTCACCTCTGATTGGGACGCGATCGACCCGGAATGGCAGAACAAGGCGTACTTCCACGCACAGAAGGCCATCAGCGACTACAACAACCGCGAGGACTGCACGCAGAACACGCTCTCCGGCCTGTGGGATCTCAACACGCAGAACGATTACGTGGCGCAGAAAATGCATGAGCTGCTTCAGCGCACGGTCGCCGACGGCGCGGACGGTTTCCGTTTCGACGCGGCCAAGCACATCGAACTGACCAACGAGTTCGGCGGCTCGCAGTATTGGAAGACGATTCTGCCAAACGGCGCACAATTCCAGTACGGCGAGGTCTTGCAGGATGCGAACGTGCGTGAAAGCGATTATGCGACCATGTTCGCAAACTCTGCGGTCGGCGGCGGTGGTATCACCACATCGAACTACGGTCACGAGGTGCGCAACGCGCTCAACGATCACAGCCTCAATACGCGTTTCTTCACCGATTACCAGGTCGAGACCGACCCCGAGAACATGGTCACGTGGGTCGAATCGCACGACAACTACTGCGACCGTCAGTCCGAGAAGCTCACCGACGATCAAATCAAGCTCGGCTGGGCCGTGATCACCGCGCGCAAGAACGGCATGTCGTTGTTCTTCAGCCGCCCGTATGCGTCCGGCGGCACGCAGGAATGGTTCTCGGAGAAGTCGCATATCGGCGACGTCGGCTCCGACCTGTGGAAGGATCCGGAAGTTGTGGCCGTGAACCACTTCCGTAACCAGATGGAAGGCGAAGCCGATAATCTGAGCAACTGCGGCAACGACGGCTGCATTATGGTCGAACGCTACGTGAGCGACGGCAACTCCGCGAACGATGGCGTGATGGTCGCCGCGGACGAGGACGGCGGCACGTCGCTGGTCGGCCAGTCGGTCAAGCTTGACAACGGCACGTACACCGACGAAGTCACCGGTGCGACGATCACCGTGTCCGGCGGCAAGATCACGGCCGGCTCGATCGCGAACAACCAGGTCGCCGTGTTCTACAATCCGACCGTCAAGCACACGAAGATCTCGTCCGCCGAGGCGATGCCGAACACCGGCGAGTTCGAAGACACGCTTGATGTGACCATGCGTTCGTTCAACATGAAGAACGCCACCTACACCACGTCCGAAGGCGATTCCGGCGCGCTCACCGACGGCAAGATCGTCACGGTCGGCAGCAAGACCAAGGGCGGTTCCAAGGTAACCGTGGCCGTGAAAGGCACCGGCAACAACGGCAAGGCCGTGTCGCATACGTATTCGTACACGAAGACCAAGCAGATCGACGTGACATCGGTCGCAATCTCCGGCGACGGCGTGAAGAACGGCGCTCTCAGCATGAATCTCGCCAAGACGACGTCCGCGCAGCTGACCGTCACCATCACGCCGAGCAACGCATCGGCCAAGACCGTGACGTGGAAGTCGAGCGACGAGTCCGTAGCGACCGTGAATACGGACGGCGTGGTGACCGGCTTGAAAGCCGGTACGACGACGATTACTGCGACCGCCGGTGGCAAGTCCGCTGCGTTGAAGCTCACGTTGACCGGTGAGATTCCGACCACCGCAATGACGACCGTGTACTATCCAACCACGAACGGCTGGGCCGGCTACTACCTGCATTACAAAGTCGGCAACGGTGTGAACGGCAAGTGGGATTCCGATGTGAACGGACGCGTGAAGTTTGAAGAGGCGTGCGACGGCTGGGTCAAGGCCACGGTGCGCACCGACGGAGCGCAACTCGAGTTCGACATCACCGACAACGGCAACAGTTGGGACAACAACGGCGGCAAAAATTATGTGGCGTCTGGTTCCACCATTGTGGTCGAGAACGGCAAACTCGGTACGGTAATCCCCTGCAAGGCCACACCCGACCCTGATCCGGAGCCTGAAAAGCCGACCGTGGAAAAGATCACCATCTCCGGCGACAAGCTTTCCAATGGCAAGCTGAATCTCACCGTGGGCGAAAGCACCACGTTGAAGGCTACCGTCACACCGGAAAGCGCCTCCTCCGCTTCCCTGTACTGGTCTTCGTCTGATTCGTCTGTTGCGTCGGTGATGGGTACTGGTGTGGTGACCGCGAAGTCCACTGGCACCGCGACCATCACCGCCGAATCCGGCGATGTGAAGGCCACAGTCAAGCTCACCGTCACCAAGCCTGCTGAGAAATCTCCGATGACGGTGTACTATAAGCCAGCCTCCTCATGGAAAAAGACCACGATTGCCTATCGAATCAACGGCAAACTCACCCACGGTAACATGACTGCGACATGCGGTGGATGGATGAAGTTTATGATTCCCGATACGCAAGGATACAAAGTGAAAACAGCGTTCAGCAACGGAGCCGGCACTTGGGATCTGAATTCAGACGGCAACGGCTACTGGGGAACCGGAGACACACTCACTGTCACTGGAAGACAAGTCATCGCCAACGTCACACCTAACTGTATCTCCAAACATCAATAATCACTAACCAACAATAATCAATCGGGCCGCTCCCAGAACCCACATTCCGTGAGCGGCCCGATTACAATTTCTGTCATTGAATTTGTATACTCGACCGCAATTAATTATCATGATCGACTATGCTAATTTGCCTCGCAGGTACCCCCCCCCCCCCCCAGACCGTATATGGGGCGGGAATATCTTTCACCACTAAGGCATTAGCGCCAATGACTGTATTGTTTGAGATCGTGATGCCACCAAGCACGGTAGTGTTGATGTTCAGTTGCACATTATCACCAATTGATGGAAATTTGTTATGCGCCTGACCGATAATCACTCCACTGGAAATGCTACAGTTCTCTCCCACTGTCGCATGACCATTGACAATGATGCGTGTACCATGCCAAATCTGCAATCCTTTCCCGAAGACGTTAGGAGAAATTTCACTACAGAGACTCCGGGAAACACGCCTGTACCGAATCTTCGCCACGAAAGATGCAATCCTATGAAAAACACTTTTATGAGCATTGTTGAGACGATACTCATAAATTCTGAGCAGTCTTTTCATACGATAAACCGGGTTCCTACGACGCATGAACGTCGCCTTTTCATTACCGTACTGCGCGACATAATCCGCGTTCAAATACTACCGCAAGTCCTGCCTAGTTACAATCATTATGCTCCCCTAATGACGCAATAATCACTGGCGTTTGCCATGCCTAGCATGTCGATGCTTGCTAAACCTCGACAGTAGTAGTCTGGCCGAGGGTAAAATCTCCAAAATCTGCAGCACGGCAATCATCACCCACAAACAGATGGAAATCATTATGTAATTCTTCGTCTGCGATGACATGACGAACGCCTGCGCGCCCAAAAGAATGAACGTGGGCACGGTGAACGCCCAATTCACTTTGATCTCCATGAACAAGCGCACTTCGAAGATTCGCATAACCAACATCACCAAATTACTGAGAATCATGGCATACGCGGCGCCCCGCAGCCCGTAAAAGGGGATAAACAACCACGTGCCTGCAACCACGATCGCAGCGGCCACACCGGTGGTGATCAATAAATATTGAGTCTTCATACCGGTCGTAAAAACTGTACCGTAGAATCCCGACAACACGCTGAAGCAAAAGGCAAACACCAACAGCGGAATTATCGGCCATGCCTGGAAAAACTTCTTTTGCAAAAGGAATGATGCCAACCATGGCGAAAGCATAATGACCGTACTGCCGACCACTGCCGTCAATGCTTTAAAAATAGCAAACACATTGGTGAAAAATCCGGAGATATTGGATTTGCGGTATTCTTGAAAGGCAGACAGACTCCAAGCCTGCCAGAAAATGGTAGAGACCATATTCATCAGATTTGGGATCTTACTCGCGGCCGCAAACAAGCCTGAAGCACCGATACCAAGCATGCTGGTGATGAAAAAACGGTTTACGCTGTTGCCGGCCCACCAAAACACGGCGTTGGGGACGAGCGGCAGCGAGAACATCAGCATCTTCCAAAGCAGAGACCTGTCACTCTTCAGCTTCGGGAGACCGATATAGCGGTAGAGCTTGCCGGCGAACAAATACTGAAGGGCTCCGATGCCACCGCCCAGAATGATCGAAATGAAATAGCCCTCGGTCTTGAAATGGAGGCCTCCGATGAAAATGAAAGCAGAAACGCCGGTGACCAATCCCGAGAAAATCGACGTACGAGTGATGAGCTTGACGTGGTTCAAACCACGCATCGTAGTTGAGAACAAACCGTTGAATGACCACGTGATGAAGTTCAGGAAGAACCAAAGCTTGTACTCGCCAAGACCACCGAACATGGGAAGATCGGTCAATGGCAACAGCACCCCGGCAATGAGACAGCTCAGAATCGTGATCCACGTTCCCAACGTGACGTACCGCTTGATGTTCCGCTCATCGTCCACTACATACCGCACGACCGCATCATTGATCGAACAGCTCGCGATGGGGCCTACCAACGAGATGATCGTATACGCCATATCCGTAATGCCGTATTGGGCATTCGTGAGATACGTGGTGTAAAGAGGTATCAGGATGAAGGTAATAAGCTTCGTGCTGATCGCGCTCAGCAGGAACAACCCCACATTGAGTAGAAGATTCTTGTACTTGTTCACAACTACCTCGATCAAGATCTTCCGGTAATCTCAGGCGAGCGCATTCTTCAGGAATTGTTCGGAATCCTGACGCATCCTGTCCAACAGACCGTCGACCGCAGCGTAATCGGCACCGGCGGGAACCATATCGCCATCATAATCGTCTCTGACGATATGGTCTTCGATCTCAAGTCGAGAAAGCAAATCAGACATCCGCGAGGTGCTTCTGTCTTTGCCAAACGTCAGGAAAGCCTTATGGAACAGCACGGAAAACACCGTCGCATGGAACGAATTCGAAATGACATATCGAGCCTTATCGATCAGCGCAAGGAACAGCTCGGGGGACATGCCATAACAGTTGATGGCACGTGAACGGTATCGAATCGGAATCTTCGAGGAATACACGATCGTCAGGCCTTCTTTCTGGGCGAGCCGGTCGACATAGTCGATCATCTTTTTGTTTGGCCAGAGCGTATATGCGAAGATGAACCCGGCGTTGCACACCGGCTTGGGCAGTTTGGACTCAATATTCCGGTAGACTGAGGCGTCCAGAAGCAACGTCGGATCGATGGCGACTTGAATGGGTTTGTCCGTCAATTGCTGGTATACGGGCACTGTGCTCTGTTCTCTGACAGAGATGGCGTGAAACCTGTCAAGGAGTCTGCCGAGTTCGTTCCTCGTCTTCTCATCGAAGAACCGGGGCTGGAACTGTGCTTGACTCAGGCTCGGCGCATAGGCAATCTTGCGCACGGAATCCGGCGCGAAACGCAGGAAGTAGCATCCGTCCAAACCTTGTGTACAATCCAAGTTCCAGATCTGATCGCTGCCGCAGATGACAGCGTCGAACTCATTTGAGTCCCTGGATAGCTCTTGTTCTGCATTCGGCCCCTCATAACGCCTTGTCAAATTGAGGTGCCGGCGCTGGAAGCTCTCGAAGGCGTGCTTCCTGCGGATATTACGAGGGAAGAACAGGATGTCGGAGCACAGATGCCGTAGATTGGTAGGGTGGAACAACTTGTATTGGTCGAAGTTTGGGGAGCGGTAGTCAATCACGGACACCGTGTTGCCTAGACGTTCCAGATACGTCTTTAGTGCGAAAGACTGCAGCACGGAGCCGTAGTTGTAGGCGCAGTGAAAGGTGATGGTTCCGATTTTCATGGTCACGTGCGATCCTTACTGTCGTGTCGCGATGGTCTGGGTAAATTCCCGGTAGAAGCCGTTTCGACGCGCTGATAGTGTTTTCGATTCGAATTGATGGGCGAAAGCGTAGTTCCTTTTCGCCTCTTCGCGACGCCATTGCGGCGTCGCGGCGCCCAACATGCATGTGATGGCGTGGACATCCCCGATGGGGAACACGCAAGACGAATCAAGCAGTTCGGGGATGCCACCAGCATTACTGCCGATCACCGGGCAACCCCTGCCCATGGCCTCAATCACAGAACGAGGTAGCCCCTCTTGCTTGCTGGGCTGGATGTATACATCAAGGTCGTCCAGCCAAGCGAAGACCTCCTCGTGGGTAAGAGGGCCGTTGAAGACAACATTGTCTTGGACACCGAGTTGCTTCGCCAAATCAGCTAAACGATGCGCATTGCCTTGACCCGCAAGACGATATACGAAGCACGAACGCCGTGATGGATCAAGTTCAGCGATCGCTCGGATTACATCCGCCTGACCTTTGTACCCCAAATCTACCCGTGCCAATGTACCGAGAATGAGCGTATCCCCATGCTGGGGGATATGCTTGATCCTGCTGTTCACAGCCTCGTCTCCAGCCAGCGAGATCTCGGCATCCGAGCATCCGATAGTATGACCCTTGCAGGGGTAGCGTCGTTGCAGGAACGAGGAGGTGACATAGAGGCAATACGGCGCGTCGTAAGTGGCGTAACGGGTGAGCGCCCACATGATAGGGGCTACGATTTTGCCGGCCATACCTTCGCTGCGGTAAGAATCCCACGGGCACGCCACGGATTCCACAAGATAGGGCTTGCGGAACTTTTTCGCGTAATGTACGGCGAGAGTGCCGATGCGGCTAGGGAGACGCGCAATCACACCGTCCGCGGAACGCACGGCTGCCGCGATGCGCTTGGCTGCTGGCACAATCTTCGCCAATTCGGAGGGAGCGATGCCGAGCACCGATACTTTCGGATTGGAAACCTCCGAGTACCTTTCCGGAACCTGCGAGGTCTGCGAGGCACGAAGGATGAACACCATATCGCCGAAGAGTTCCGTGTACCGCGAGGTAACAGCGTTCGAGAAACCTCCAGCCGTGTAGTACTTTCCCGCAACGACTTTAAGCGGGTGATCATGGGCGAAAACGATTGTCATGGCAGTTGTCTCTTTCGGATGCTCACGCCTGTTGCATAAGCGTAATCAGCTGCTGGCGTCGTGCCGTGCAGCGAGTTTTGTAATCATCAACCTTCTTCAACACCGCTTCCTCATTGTTGACAAGCTTGGAGAACCGGCTTTTCAGCGAATCCGATGAGATGTCACGGATCGAAAGCACATAATCGGACAAACCGATATCATGCATGATGCCAGTGGCCTTGTTACCCACATAGGAGATGGCGATGCTGGGCGTGCCCTCGCTGAGGCTGAAAACGACGGAATGGAACCGCGTTCCGACCGTATAGTCGCAGAAGCTATAGATCGCTTTGAGATCGCGACAGTTGAGATCCGGGTCGGAAATGAAACGATAATGCATTGGATTAAGATGCTGAATAATTTCGCGAATGCACGCACCATCATTTTCGTGGGCATTGACCGCCAAAGTGTGTTCGATAAACACTGGCATATAGCCACTAGCATAGAGCCATTCTGCGAACTCAATAAGTGACTCTTTATAGTGCACGTAATCCGCCTCGGGATTGTCTGAACCCGGGAAACGATAAGGACGGGCCGTTATCGCCACCCACTTGCGGTCGTTCGGCAGATCGTAGTGTTTCGCCACATCTTTCTTGCTCATGCGCTGCGAGCGCTTGAGATAGAACGCCAAATCAGGGAACAAGGGGATGCTGATGCCTAAATCCTTTCGGACCATCTCCTGAGAGAACTCCTCACGGGCAGTTACCAGCCTGCACTGTTTGAATAATGACCGCACGATGCTCTTGACGAACGGGCCTTTGAAGGGGCCAAAGGAATTCGGCATGATATAGACGGGGATACCCAGACTGATGGCAAGCTTCATATGAAATACCCAGAAGTAGGCGGAATAAGTGGAGGAAAGCCCACCGTAGGTCTGAATCAGACCACCGCCCTTCATAAAGACCGCCTTGGCTGACTTGATGGCATTAAACGACTCTCTGTTGCGCTTGCTGGACAATGCGAGTCCCACACCGCGAGTGATGGGGGAAAGCAGCATAAGGCTGCGCAGAAAATCACCGATCGCGACAATGCCCCATTTGATCTTCAGCGCCTTAGTGTACTCCATGTTCTGCTTGTTCTTGAACAGACGGGAAGGATGCTCCAAGACTGGGGCGATGCTGTCAAACCCTTGTCGACGCGTTTGGGCGACAGGCTCATTCGTCTCGGAAACAATGGCATACTTCCCGAAGAAACCAGCATCCTGCGCGACTTCCCTTGTCTCCCACGCCAGCGCTTGATCACCGCGGTTCAAATCCGAGCATCCGGGAACAATCACATAGGTGTCAGGCATGATGTAACTCCATATCCAATCTCACAGCGTGCAAGCTTCCTCAGCCTAGACTAGTATAGGGGGGTGTCCTTGCAGGATGGAGCCAGTGCATGCTGTAGGCCAGATGTATCCGGGTTCTGAGCCGACAGCGCTATTCGGGAAAGGGTGGGTATGCGTTTTTCCATCATCATGCCTATATACAACGTGGAACAGTATTTGGAGGAATGCGTCAACAGTGTCCTATCCCAAGATTTCATAGATTATGAGCTCATTCTCGTCGACGACGGGTCACCTGACGGTTGCCCGGTGATATGCGACCGCTATGCGAAACAGGACAAAAGAATTCGTGTCGTCCACCAGCGTAACGGAGGCCTGTCGGACGCCCGCAACACCGGGCTCAGCATGTGTAAGGGCGAATATGTAGTCTTCATCGACAGCGATGACGCCATGTGTAACGGTGTGCTGTCACATGTGAACAAAGCTATCGAATCGAATGGACGGCCGCAGATCGTTGTTGGGGAAATTGTGTACTGGCATGACGGTAAGGAGAAGAAAGCCGATCACCAATCATGCTGGAGTAACCAAGACGGACGTTCGTTCCTCGAGGTGTTGCAGGAATACGCCAAACAGGATGTCTATCTTCCTTGGAAGGCATATCAAAGCGTCTATCGGAAGGACTTCCTTCAATCGAATTCGTTGGAGTATAAGAAAGGATTGATCGGCGCGGAGGATTGTGACTTCTTCCTTCAGCTGGCGCCCAGAGTGTCATCCTTCCGATTTGTGGATTTCCCTCTTGTGAAGTACAGGATTATGCGTGAGGGGTCAGTCATCACCTCCCCCTCCTATTGTGCCGTAAAAGGGCAGCTCGAGGTGTTCGCGAACGCAGCACGTCACGCTGACATTTTCCCCGACGTAGCCTTAATGAGCCGGTATTTCGCTGAGAAATACGCAAATATCATCATTCTCATCAATCTTCTCAAAGGATCCGAGAAACGGGATTGCATGCGCATCGTCAAAGACAATATGGATCTGATGCAATACCTGACACGCACGCCCAAATACCGCGTGTCGCGTCTGGTATGGCGGACGTTTGGCATTGATTACGGCAACCGGTTGTTGTCTGGCTTGAAACGTCTGGGTCTATGATCATCTGAGGAGGGAAGAGAATACATGCGGAAGAAGCTGCTCATCATTCAAGAGGCGATGGGAGGCTGCGGACGAAACGTCGCAGACATCGTACGAGGCGTAGACCAGAGTCGTTTTGATGTGACGGTGATTTACGGTACATCCCGCATGGATGATTACTATCGTGACGCGATGCCCGAGATGATGGCCAAGGCCACCATGATTCCGTGCGCGCATCTGGTTCGTGAAATCAGTCCAAAACAGGAAATCAAAGCGTATCGGTTCATCAAATCCGTGATCAGGGACCTTCACCCGGACATCGTGCATTGCCATAGTTCCAAGGCCGGTATCATCGGCCGGGCCGCGGCGAAGAGTACGGGCGTGAAGAAGGTGTTCTACACACCGCATGCGTATTCCTTCCTCGCTCCGGAGTTCTCGGGGACCAAGCGTCGTGCATTCATCGCAATCGAGCGGTTCTTCAGTCGTCATATGACCACGCTGACGTTCAACGTGTCGCAAGGCGAGAAGCAAAGCGCATTGTCTCATAATCTGGACAGACCATCGAAGTTCAAGGTTATCTACAACGGCATCCCGGACATCGCGGTGCCGTCGCAAGAGGAATCGCGCAGCAAGCTGGGGCTGCCCCAGAACGTGCCCGTCGTCGGAGTCACCGCGCGTTTGGTGGATCAGAAAGACCCGATGACGTTCGCCCGCATTGCGAAAAAGGTCATTGTAAACAACCCTGATGTACATTTCGTATACATCGGCGACGGCCCGTATCATAATCGGGTGGCGGATTTCTGCCGGCAACACGGTATCGACGACCATGTCCATCTGCTCGGCTACCGCGCAGACGCCGAGCTGGTGGTTTCTGCCTTCGACGTATACCTGTTGACCTCACTGTATGAGGGGTTCCCTTATTCCCCGGTCGAGGCGCTACGCGCAGGCGTCCCGATCGTGGCGACTCGGACCACTGGCAACACCGAAATCGTGCGTCCCCATGGCAATGGTCTGATGTTCCCTGTGGGAGATGCCGACGCAGGGGCGAGAGCCGTTGAAACCGTGCTTGCGGATGCCTACGATCCGGACACCGTCAGAAAGACGTTCCTCGACAACTTCACCGTCGACACGATGCTCACCCGAATCCAAGAAGAATACCTGAGGTAAGGATGCCTGAGACGAATATGACACAGCAGCATGAGACCGCCCCACTGTTTTCCGTGGTGGCACCGGTTTACGGGGTAGAACAGTATCTGGACACATGTGTGGCGAGCATACTGGGACAGTCCTTCGACGATTTCGAACTCATTCTCGTCGATGACGGATCTCCGGATGATTGCCCGGCAAAATGCGATCGATGGGCGGCAAAAGACACCCGTGTCAGGGTCATCCACCAAACCAATAAGGGGCTTTCCGGCGCCCGCAACACCGGACTAGACGCAGCACGCGGCGAATTTGTTCTGTTCGTGGATTCGGATGATGCCATCGAAAACGATTTGCTCGAGTTATGCGCTCACGCCATTCATATGGATTCCACGGTGGATGTGGTGTATTTCGGATACACGGTCCCGGGCAGAGCGAGGAAATACGCCCTGCCCGCCAATCTGACCGATCACGCGAATCATAGGCGTGACGTACTGTGGAACATTGTCCGAGGCGTCATCCCATCGCACGCATGGCAATTCGTCGCGCAAAGGTCGCTATATCAAGGGATCACGTTCCCCGTTGGCCGCGTTGCGGAAGATGTGGCGGTGACCTATCGCGTCATATCCCGAGCCAACAAAGTGTACGCGCTCCCCGACTGCTTGTATCGATATCAAGTGCGAAGTGACTCAATCATCGGACGTTCTCAGGAGAAGCAGCTTTCCTATTACAAGGACGAGGTGACATCGTTCCGGGAGATGAGGGCCGCATTCCACGATGACAGAGAACTACTCATCGCCGCCGACATCAACATGCTCGACCATTTGTTCGCGCATTACATCTATGCGAACGATCGTGCTGTAGCGAGGTCCGTGGCCGCTCTTATTTCCGACGAATCGAAGTCTCTACGGAATGACGGAGTTCCTTTGACCTATAGGTGCAAGATGGTTCTGCTGGACGCAGGTGTCTTAGGCGCCTATTCGGCCATACGCAATATAGTAAAGTCCATAATCAAGGGAAAGTAGGAGGGCAAGTCCATCATGGGATTGAAGAATGTCATCAAAAGCATGTTGCCCGAGTCCTTCCTGATCTGGACAAGAAGGAAGCGGTCATTCCATACGCTCAGGCGGAATTATCTCGCGCAGGCGAAGCGCTTCTCCCGTTGGGAGGCCTACAACGGAGTACAAGAGATTGGTGGTGTGGAAGCACGCATGATCTTCTACACGCATCAACTGGAGAAGGGATTCACCTTCGACCACTACGGGTACGGGCGCGGCAAAGTGGCCTTGCAACATTTGTCTAGACTGTTCGGCGTCATGAAGCGGATCGACCCGCAATGGCACGCCAACGATATCTACCGGGAGGCTATAAGCGCGTTAGCTGAATACCGTGCCCGGCACCTCGACGCCGGCAAGGACATTACGTTCCTGCAGCACATGATGCCCTCCGACGTGTGGCAGGATATCGTCGTCGCACCGCGCGGCAACGGGTTCATGACCATCACCGCCGAGAGCAAAAGCCACAACAAAGAAATCGGTTTCGCCGAACTCGCCGAGCATCGTCATTCGGTCCGGTCGTTTCGTGAGGACGTTCCTATCACGCATGAACAGATCGAGGAGGCCGTGCATATCGCATTGCGCTCCCCCTCCGTGTGCAACAGACAACCAGCTCGCATCCGACTGTATACGAATCCCGATCTGGTATCACAAATCCTGAAACTCCAAGGCGGATTCGGCGGGTATGCATGCCCTCCCGGACTGCTGCTCATCACCGCCGATCTCCGCGCATTCATGAGCGAAAACGAACGCAATGAGGCATATGTCGATGGGGGCCTGTTCGGCATGTCCATGCTGTATGCGTTGGAGTACGAATCCATTGCTGCTTGCCCGCTCAACGCCATGTTCTATCGCGACGTCGAAGAGAAAACCAGACAGCTGCTGGGAATCCCGGATTATGAGGTCTTCATCATGTATATTGCAGTCGGGCATTTTCCTAATAAAACTTTTACCTGTACATCGCATAGGTTCACCATCAACAAGGTGTTCAAAGACTAAAATCGTCCCCATACACGGCTTATAAGAGGAAGAAGAATAATGAAGTTGTGTCTGCTGAGTGGCATTTCGTTGGTAGTTTCCATCTATTGCCTGTGCGTCAATACCAACGATATGTACGAGTACGTTTTCTTTCTTCCTCTACTGTACTCTGTCGTCAGCGCACTATTCTTCATTGGCATCAGTTCGAAACGCACCTACAGATTGAGCCTTCTGTACTATTTCTCGAACGCAGTTATTTTCATTCGTTACGTAGCAACCCCTTTTTTCACCGTGTATTCCGATGGATTAATCAAATGGGGGTGGGGACCTGATCCATCGTCAAAGGTCATGCTTCAGGCAATCGTATTGATGAGCATCGAAGAGATAACCGTCTTTGTAACCTTGTACATCGCGATTCGTCATTATTCACGCCATACACATGCGCTACCCCAGCAACGGGCCATAGACGCACGCGGTGAACATATAGGCATCATCGGCCTCTACGGTGTGTTGGCCTTTCTGCTCACCTTGGCAGTGAAACCCGTTCTCGTGCTTCCCGCGGACGTAAACTCTGACAATGTGCAAACCGTGGCTACCCGGCAAGCGGAGGACACCGCTGGCAGCGGCATTTTTGTTATTCTAGGCAACACTAGCAAAATTGTGCTATTCTGCGTGCTGCTCATCCTTTGTAAACGCGCATATGACCGATGGCGCAGCGGATTCTTTATCTTCTGCGCAATCGTTGTCGTCCTTGTCAATGTATACTTCAATATCAGTATCACACGCATACGCATGATTTTCGCGGCCGTAATCGGCCTGTACTTCCTAAGTCTCCTCTTCAAGCGCATTCCCAAAACTGCGTATATTCTTGCCGCCATTATCTGCATAGTCGGCTTCATCAATATATCTCTGTTCAAATTCTCATATGCATTGAATGGAACAAATAACATTCAATTGATGACTGCAACGATGACCGCACAATTCCAAGATTATTTCGCCGGCCCAAGGCTAGTAGGTCAAATGATCGATATGCATTCCACATATCATAGACAAATTAACCTATCTACTTTCTTCAATGACTTCTTAGGTAGCGTTCCTTTTGTCTCCAACTATGTCGACCAAACCAACAGAATCAATTACTATTTCAATAGCTATAACAACATAAATAATTCAACTCTAATTGCCCCGGTACTGGGAACGGGTTATGACTATTTCCCAGCTTTCCCGTTTTTCTTCACCATTATGTTTGAATTTTTCGTCATCAAATTCGATTCGTTGATGATCAGCACATCCAAGATATCCTATAGATATTTGTATGCGTATATGGGTTTTTGCTGCGCAATGTGCATGGGCTATAGCACACAAAATATCTTTGCCGTGTTTGCCAGTACTTTTATACCGTTGTTAGCTCTGTTAAAAATCAACGATTGGATCATACTCCGGTTTGCAAATACTACATATAATCCTGTACGTATATTAAATTCTTCGAAGGTTTGACCACTGAATGATATAGGTGCGGCAACTTTGTTGCATCCCACACTTGTCGGGCCTCCTTCTATCCATGCGATGGACGTATGATGAGAAGTATCGATAATGATACACCGAATCAAGGCGAGACTCGTGCTCAGGCTTTGCCATCAAAGGTTGTTGGCATCTGTTCAATGGCAAAAAATTTTGGAGGGTTGAGTGCCGGGTGTTATTCCGGTACTTTGGTTACTGCGGGACGGCACCTATGTGCGTGGTGTTGGACACCGCCGGTGTCGTCCTTGTTTGCTGTGGCTTGTTGATGGTTCCTTGCCGGTGGCGTGTTCGCGCATGTTTCAGTCGCCGATTTCTATCCAAGTGGTGTTGTGCACAATCCTGTCCATAATGGCATCGGCGTGGGTGCCGCCGCCGAGTCGCTGGTGCCAATCCTTCTAGGGGTATTGGGCGGCAAACAGGGTGCTCTGCCGGTGTCATGGCGTCGTTCCATAAGCTCGAACAGAAAGGCGCGGAAGCGCTCCCCTCGGGCGGGTCGAACAACCATTCGTCGAGCGCAAGGACCGCATACGCGCTGTATCGTTTGAGCAGTTTCGAGCGTCCATGGGGCCCGTCAGCCTGACGCCATTCCTCCTCGAGGTCGGGGATGCGGGTGTAGCGGGCGCGGTACCGGTTGCGGCACGCCTGTCGGGCCAGGGCGCAGATGATCCAGTTTTTGCCGGTGATCACACACCTGATGAAACCGCACGTCCTTTACACACCCCAATCAGGAAAGACAGCTTTACCAACGAACCACGTCGCCCGAATCTCAGATATCTTTTATGAATATGATTTTTGCTATAGTTTTTCAAAGTACAGTTTGAAAACATCGTCGTTCATGCTATAATTCATAATATGAATGTGAGAATTACCGCAAACACGGTCGAACGTACAACATACTTGAACTGGATCGAATCCCTCCGGGACAAGCACGTCATCAAAGTCGTCACCGGGGTGCGCCGCAGCGGCAAGAGCACGCTGCTCAAACTTTATCGGCAACGACTTGTCGCTCAAGGAATACCGGAACAACGAATCATCACCGTCGATCTGGACCTCTTCGAGAACGAAGAACTGAGAGAGAAACATGCGCTCCACCAATACGTGCTCTCTCGCATGCAGCCCGACGGCATGAACTACATCTTCATCGACGAGGCGCAACGATGCCCCGGGTTCGAAGACGCCGTGGAAAGCTTGTACGCGCGCGACTTCACCGACGTATACGTAACCGGCTCAAATGCACACATGCTGTCGTCCGAACTGGCAACGCTATTATCCGGACGATTCATGACCATACCGGTCCTCCCCCTATCATTCGCGGAATTCAGTCTGGCATCAACCGAACCGGACACTCAGAGAAGGTTCTACCAATACCTCGAATGGGGAGGCTTCCCAGAAATGCTCCATTTCGCGGATAACCCGCAATCCATGTCAAGCTATCTTGAGGGCGTATACAACACGGTACTGGTCAATGACGTGTCGGAACGTCACGCAATCCGCGACATGACCGCGCTCAAGCGCATCTCCAGATACATGTTCGCCCACGCCGGTTCCCTCGTTTCCGCCAATAAAATACAAGGAGCGCTCACATCAGCCGGACACAAGATCTCGCAACCCACCGTTGACAACTATATTGACTACCTGACGGACGGCATGCTGTTCTATGAGGCGCAACGATACAACCTCAAAGGCAAGGACTATCTCAAATCATTGGCCAAGTATTACGCGGTCGACACGGGATTACGCAATTACGTCACCGGGTACCGATCCGAAGACATCGGTCACATGGTGGAAAACATCGTATACCTAGAACTGATCAGACGCCGATATCCCGTCCTCGTCGGCAACATCGAAGGACGGGAGGTTGATTTCGTCGTCAAAGAACAATACGCCAATGCCTACATTCAAGTAGCCCTGACCATCCACGACGCGGAGACATTGAACAGGGAAACCGCCTCATTGCGGGCCATCGGAGGATACGAACCGCGATATATCTTCGCACTGGACACGCCGGCAACCTCAAGTGAAGACGGCATCCGATACGTCAACATCATCGACTGGCTGCTCGGAAAAGACACGGTACTTCCCTAGTGCTTTGTCAGTGCGCAAGGCGCAATGATGCGCCTTGCGCACATTTTCGAGCATCATCATCAAGATTCACAATCCATAGAAACGGAAAGATTCCAGACCAAAAAGCAAGCTCAGTCGGTGCGGCCTTCGATCTGCGGAGTCTGACGGAGGGTGGGCGGTGTGCTTACGCCGGGAGCCGTTTGGACGTGGGCGGTGATTTCGAGGGATTCGCCGGGGCTGAGCAGGAAGGTCTTGAGGCCGAGCGTCAGCCCGTCGTGCACGGCGATGCCGTCCAGCTTGCTGCCGTCGCTCAGCTTCCAATCGACCAGACGGCCGCCGGCGGGCGCGTACAGGAACATCGCGGTCTTGATCTGACCGTTCGCAATGCCCTCCAGCTGGTCGCCGAGCACGTACTGCGGCGTGGACGCAACCTCGTCGGCTGTCATCATGTTGGTCACCTTGATGTGCACCGTATACTGGTTCGCACCGTTCTCGGCCGTCTTGTCGAACTCGGTGGAAATCTCGCGCTTCAGGTACCAGTCCATCTTCGACTGCGTGATATCCGAGAAGTAGACGCCCACCTGCGGATCGGTGGCCTTGGTGACCAGATTGCCGGAAATCGGCGTCTCCTCAAGCAGCTTCTGCTCGTCCGCATTAGCACTCCACACCAGCATGTGGCCGTTCGTCACGGACGTGGTGATCGCCTTCATGAACGCCTTCGGCTCGCCCGACTGCTCCATGATGTGTTTGAACGCGCTCGCCGCGGCCGCGCTGAAGTACTCGTCCTGATTGCTCACTTCCTGATGCGCGTACACGTCGCTCAACAGGAACTTCGCGGCGTTCGTACCGTCGATCGTGGTACCGTCCTCCAACGTCACGCCGCCGGTAACAGTCAGCATGTTCTGCAGGAACACCGGGTCGATCGCGATCACGCCGTCGATCTTGGTCTTATACGTATTCGTCCACAACGCACTGGCGATCTCGCCAGTACGCGGAAAATCGGGGGTGAAGTTCACATCCTGCGGCACGCGGCCAAGCTTGTTCGTGAACAGCGTTGTTTCCTCGCCGGTCAGCGGCACAATCGGCGTGGCTGGAGTCTTCACCGTCGACTCGGCGACGAACTCGTGCATGTCGACCTTGCCGTTCGTGATCGTCATCGTACCCCACGAACCGGGCATGCCGCCCGTCGGGCGAATCTCCGCGTTCGTCTGGGCGAGGATCAGGTACGTGCGGGTCTGGCCGTCCATGGCGAGCATTTTCGGGGCGAGCTGGGCGAACACGGACGCGTTGTGCACCGTGTCGCCGATCTTGTCGAGATAGTCCTTGGCCTTGCCGATCGCGTCGGTCACCTGCTGGATATGCGTCGTGGGCACGGCGGCGAGCGAATGGTTCGCGTTCGTGATCACCGTGTCAGCCTGCTTGAGACTGTCGGCGGCCTTGTCCACGCCGGGCACGCTGATCGTGCCGTTCGAGACGCTGATACTGTCGAGATTCATGGTGGACAGCGCATCGCTCAACGCGGGCAAGCCCTGCGAGGAAATGTTCTCGAGCGCGGTGACCGCAGTGCGCACGGCGGAAATGTCGTTGCCATAGTACGGGGTGCGCGCGGCGACGGCCCACAACACGGAGCTGGTCTCGCCGTATGCCTTACCGACGTGCACGGAGAACTGGTCGATCGTCTTGTCGAGCGTGGACGTGTCGCCGCCGCTCAGCGAATCCTGCAGTCCGGTCGCAACCGACACGGCCTGCTGGATCTCGTTCTTTGTCTTCATCGCGGACACACCGAACCATACGGCGATGCCGGCGAGCGCGAGCAGCACGATCAGCAGGCCAATCAGGATGCGCTTGATGCGGCGGCGGCGCTTGATGCGGCGAATGTGCTGCGGGCTCATGCGACGGCGGTGATGATGCGGCTGCTGGACCGGCGACTCGACTCCCCCGTTGCCACCGTCGGCCGCGCTGCCGTTGGCGTTCTCATCGGTCATGAACGTGAACTCGTCGTCGGCCACCGGTCGATCACCATTCCTTCCGTAGACGGGCTTCGTTTGCACGCCTCACACTCCGTGCGAAACGAAACCCCCTCCACCACACAAAACCGGGTTTCAGTGTAGTAGAGGGGGGTGATCGCAGTGGGCTCTAGGAGGTGCCGAATCCTACTATCATTCGGATTCTTGTCATTCAACAATTCGGATTTTTGTCATTCCGCTATTCGGATTCTTGTTATCATAGTATTCGGATTCTTGTACGCACTCACTCAAATACAGAAAAGGCGTCTATATGAACAGTTCAAATGCACATGACATCACCCCGCTTGGATACCGTCCTCGTATCGTTGACGCGCAGATCGAGCGTTATCAGCGTATTTTCGGAGCGGTTGAAATCGCGGGAACGAAATGGTGCGGCAAAACGTGGTCCGCGCGAGCGCATGCAGCAAGTATCACGTATGTGGATCGCAGCAACAACATATCCGTCGCCAAGGCCGATCCTTCGCTGATGCTAATCGGCGACCGTCCGCATGTAGTGGATGAATGGCAGCTGGTGCCGGCAATCTGGGACGAAGTCCGCCATCGCGTTGATGACGAACCGGGCAGCAAAGGACAGTGGCTGTTGACTGGATCATCCACCCCACGCAAGCAGGACATGCCCCAACACAGCGGGGCCGGGCGCATAGGCCGCATCCGTATGAGTCCAATGAGCTTGTATGAGTCGGGAATTTCTTCAGGGATAGTCAGCCTGCACGGACTGTTCGAACACCAATTCGATCCCGCGCAAACCACGGTCGAAACACAAACTCTGCTCGAGGCTGTATGCCGAGGCGGATGGCCGGAAGCCTACGACATAACGGTTTCGGACGCGCAAATACTTATCCGCGAATATATCCGCCTCACTATAACCGAAAGCGTCAGTCGACTCGGCAAAAACCCGGATGTCGCAAGAAGACTCGCGAACTCGCTGGCCCGCAACATCAGCCAATCCGCCACGTTCCGGACGCTGCGCAAAGACATGTACGGAATGGAGGAGAATCCCGACAACTTCGTTTCGGAACGAATCGTCTCCGAATACGCAAACATGTTTGAGGACATGTTCCTTATCGATCCGATCAAAGGATGGGTACCGCCAGCACGAGACCCAAAGCGACTGCAGACCAAACCCCATCGGTATTTCGCCGATCCATCCATCGCGGCAGCCATTCTGGGCATGAATCCAAAGGCATTGATCGATGACTGGCAGACATTCGGCTTCCTGTTCGAAAACCTATGTATCCGAGACCTTTTGGTCTATGCACGAGCGCTGCCAGATATCGGCATGGAACCCGTACGATACTACCATGACGATTCCGGCTTGGAATGCGACGCAATCATCGAACTTGCCGACGGCAGATGGGCTGGGATCGAGATTAAATCCAGCGCAGACAAGGTCCCCGAAGCCAGCGCCAACCTGCTGCGGCTGCGCAACAAGCTGTTGAAAAACCCCGGGGCAAGAACCAGAACACCTGAATTTCTCGCCGTTCTGGTAGGCATTGGAAACTTCGCGTACCAACGAGAAGACGGAATCTACGTGATCCCGATCGGCACGCTCGGGGTATAACCAAATACTCCGGGATTATAGAGACCGACGGAACCAGCAACGAATATCTCCGCCCTGACTGGTCTCTGAATAAGCATCAGAAACCAGTCAGAACCGTCAGTAGGCGCCCTTGGGGTTGAGGACCACGCCGATGGTGCGGAAGATGTAGACGATGTCGCCAAGGATGGACCAGTTCTGCACGTATGCGACGTCGAGCTGGCGGCTTTCCTCCTCGCTCAGGTCGGAGCGTCCGGACACCTGCCACGGGCCGGTGATGCCGGGGCGCACCAGCATGCGCAGGGCGTAGATGTCGTCGTACATCGCGTATTCCTCGGGCAGCGGCGGGCGCGGGCCCACAATGGACATGTCGCCCCGGAACACGTTGAAGAACTGCGGCAGCTCGTCGAGCGAGAACTTGCGGGTGATATGGCCCACGCGCGTGATGCGCGGATCGTCCTTCATCTTGAAGATGAAACGCTTCTCCTGACCGTTTTCCTTGGCCAGCTTCTTCTTGAGCGCGTCCGCGTTCACCACCATGGAACGGAACTTGATCATCTCAAACGGCTTGCCGCGCACGCCGATCCTCTTCTGCTTGTAGAAGATCGGCCCGTGGTCGTCCAGCTTGATCGCGATCGCCGTGCCGATCATGAACGGCGACGTGAGCACGATCAGGATCGCCGACACGACGATATCGAACAGGCGCTTGGAAATCCGCGTCGCGATGCCGTACTGCGGCAAGCTGATCGTCAGGATGTTCACACCCTTCAACGTGCGCACCGACAGCTGGTGGCCCGCAATGTCCGCGGCGGACGTGAGCAGTGAAATCTCTAGGCCAAGCGACTCCAGTCCAAGCGAAAACGCGGCGAAATTGTCCGAATCGCGGCGCAGCACGTCTGCGACCATCACGGTCTGTGCCTTCATGCGCACCGCGGTCTCGCCCAGCCGCGCATCATACGCGAGCACGGGCAGATCGTTCACATCCCACGCCTGCGACAGCTTCTCCAACTCGGCGTCGGACAGGCTCGCGGACACGACCGTACCGTCCGCGGTCTCGCGAATCGGGCAGATCGCGACCGGATTGTAGTTCAGCTGCGTGCGGTCGGCGAGAAACCTGAGCGTGTGCGCAATGCCATCGGGCGAACCGACCACGATCGTCGCATACGTGTACGCGCCCTTGCGCCGGTCGCGCGTGATCAGTCCCCGCGCGGCCATGCGTTCGACAATCGTCAACAGGCAAGACAGCACGACCATCGCGGTGATGGTCGGCAGCGGCAGGCTCACGGCGAAAATGTAGTTCACCGCGCACAGCGTAACCCAGCTCACGCACGCAGCCTTGATGATCATCGGCACCAGCTGGTAGCCGTCGCCCATCACATGCCGGTGATAAATGCCCGCATGGCGCAGGCACACCGCCCACACGAACGCGCCGATCAGCAGATACACGGTCACGCCGAACACCGGAGAGGCGATGAACGACGCGCGACCGACATGACGGAACAACAGCAGGCCGGTGGCCGAACCGATCAGAAACATGGCGCAGTCACACAGCAGCAGCGCCACGTTCAGAAAGAAACGCCACTGCTGGACGCGCGACAGCTGATGCGCGCGGTAATCGTTCAACATGCGCGACGACGAGCTGGCAGTGTCGGACTTGCCGGGCTTGCCGTTGCGTGGCGCTCCGGAATTGCCCGCGACCCTGCGCGGCGCGCCCGTCCGGGGCGATGCGGTGGTTTCGGATTCAGACTTCATCCGCGTGTTCTCTTTTACTCTGCTTCCCTACGGTTTTCGCCGGTTCGGCAAGTGGCGCGACGACCGGAAACTCCTACTTCCGACACCGCTCCGACCTGACCGGCACAACTCCACCATACTATAGCCGTAAGGGGGTAAACAGAGCATGAAGTCGTCTCATAAATTGCGCGAACTACGCGAACGGCGCGAAACGCGCGAACACCTCCCGCCCGCAAACCTCGCCAGGCACGCTCCCGACACGCGACGCGAACACGTTGGAAGCACATTTGCAAACGGAACACATGGAAACAGAACACGGGACATGCCGCAAACGGAACACGCACGGCGATGCCCACGGGTAGGCGTAGAGTATCTAGGTCATTTTAGCGAGGTGAGGGAAGAAGGCGGCTCATGGCGGAACGCGAAAACCACAGCGAGACAAGCAATCACACGATTCACAGCAAAGCCCTATCCCGCGCGCTCAGCCACGAGGAATCGTTCGTCGACGGGCACCTGACGCACGCGGCGTTCGCATCCATCGCGATCCTCACGTTCATCACGTTTGTCGGCAATTTCACACAACTCCAGCTGAGCGCGGCACTGCCGACCATCGTCTCCGAATTCGGCATCTCCGTGACCACGGGTCAATGGCTCACGTCCATCTTCCAGCTCGTCATGGGCGTGATGGTGCCGCTCACCGCATTCCTGACCCGCCGTTTCTCCACGCGGCAGATCGTCATCACGTCGATGATCGTGTTCACCATTGGTTCGGCGCTGGCTTGGGTCGGCTCGTCGTTTCTGATGGTGCTGGCCGGCCGATTGCTCGAGGCGATCGGCACGGGCGTCATGTGGCCGGTGCTCCAGATCACCGTGTTCTCCATCTATCCGCTGTCACGGCGCGGCGCGGCCATGGGCACGGTCGGCGTGGCCATGAGCGTCGCCCCCGCGATCGGCCCCACGCTCGGCGGCATCCAAACCGACGCGAACGGCTGGCGGTCCATCTTCCTCACGCTCACGCTGATCGGCGTCGTCTCGCTGCTGCTCGCCCTGTTCGGTCTGCGCAACTTCGGCACAAACGATCCGGACGCGCGCGCCGACTTCTTCTCCGTAGCGCTCTCGGTAATCGGCTTCGGCGGACTCATGTTCGGGTTCACCAACATCGAGGCGTATCCGTTCACGCATCCGATGGTGTGGCTGGCCATGCTGATCGGCCTGGTCGGCATCGTGTGGTTCGTGATGCGACAGGTGCGCGGGGCGCGGCGGTATGCGGCGGAGACGGCGGCGTTGAACGCGGCACCGGCTGCGTCGTCGGCGGCCACGTCGGAGTCGTCGTCAACGGCAGCACCGTCCGCGGCACCGTCGTCGGCGGAATCGTCGACATCATCGTCGTCCGCAACGCGCCAGCCGCAGCGTCGCCCCCAGCCCCCGCTGCTCGACCTCGGCGTATTGAAGAACCGCAGCTTCACCGTCGGCACCATTTGCGCGGCGCTGAGCTTCTTCGCGTTCAGCTCGATCATGGTCATCATGCCGCTCTACATCCAGAACGACCGCGGCTACTCCGCCACGATCAGCGGCCTCGTGATGATGCCGGGCGCGTTCGGCATGTGCATCTCCCAGTATTTCGGCGGCAAGCTGCTCGACCGGCTCGGCGCACGCCCGGTGGCACTGTCCGGCACGATGATCCTGCTGTTCGGCACCATCATGATGAGCCTGATCGACCTACACACGTGGATCTGGTGGGTGTCTATCTGGCAGTTCGTGCGGCAAATCGGCATGGGTTTCATCATCATGCCGATCACCACGTGGTCGCTCAACTGCCTCGAACACGACGAGGTGTCCGCCGGCTCGGCCGTCACCAACACCGTCCGTCAGATAGCGGGCGCGATCGGCGCACCGGTGCTGGTGATCCTCATGGAAACGCTCACCAAGCTGCACGGCGGCGACCACATCGCAGCAAGCATCTTCGGCACGCAGTGGACGCTGCGCGTGAGCGCGTTCCTCGTATTCGTGCAGATGCTCATCGTGATCTTCGGCGTCAAGGGCGACGGCGCCGGCTCCTCGCACGAGGCGGCGCAGAAGGCCGCGGCGAAGCTGCGCGCGGCCCGCGAGCACTGACCGCCGCCGACTCGCTCACGCCTTGCCGAGCAGCGTGAGCGCGATGAGCAGCACGTTGAGCGCCACGATGAGCGCGGCCACGGCGATGAAGATCACGTGCTTGGCCGTGCCGTCCACGTATTCGCCCATGAGCTTGCGGTCATGCGTATAGCGCATGAGCGGGATGATGGCGAACGGAATGCCGATCGACAAAATCACCTGACCGACCACCAGCGCCTGTGTGGGGTTCGGCGCGAACCACAGCACGATGAGCGCCGGCACGAGCGTGACCACGCGGCACGCCCACATCGGAGCCTTGATGCGCAGCAGCCCGTGCATGATTTCGGAACCGGCGTACGTGCCCACCGACGTGGAGCTCAGCGAAGATGCCAAAAGCCCGATCGAGAAGATCGTGCCCACGACCGGCCCCAGCACCGACACGATCGCATGCTGCGCGCCTTCGATCGAATCGGTGCCCTTCATGCCATACAGCGAGTTCGCGGCGATGATGAGCAGCACCACGTTCACCGAACCGGCCAGCAGCAGCGCCCACGCCACGTCGATCTTCGACCCATGGAGCAGCTGGCGCACGCTCGGCTTCTTCTCCCCCGGCCCGTAATGGTCGTTGACGAGCGTGGAGTGCAGGTAGATGGCATGCGGCATGACGGTCGCGCCCAGCATGGACGTGGCCATGAGCACCGAGTCGGTGGCGGTGAAGTGCGGGATCAGGCCGCCGAGCACGTCGGCCGGGTTCGGCGGCGCGATGAACAGGCCGAAGATGAATCCGAACGTGATGACCAGCAGCAGCGCGATCACGATCTTCTCGAACAGTCGGTGCGTTTTGCCGCCTTGGAACCACAGCAGCACGGTGGAGATCGCTCCGATCACGAGTCCGCCGACGAACAGCGGCAGTCCGAACAGCAGGTTGAGGGCGATGGCGCCGCCGATCACCTCGGCTAGGTCAGTGGCGATGGCGATGACCTCCGCCTGCATGAAGAACATGAACCGCCCGGCGTCGCTGAGGCGTTCACCGAGCAGTTCCGGCAGCGATTTGCCGGTGACGATGCCGAGTTTTGCGGATTGGTATTGGATGAGCACGCTCATTGCGTTGGCGAGCACCAGCACCCATACGAGCAGGTAGCCGTATCGTGCGCCGGATGTGATGTTGGCGGCCACGTTGCCTGGGTCCACGTAGGCGACGGCCGCCACGAACGCCGGGCCGAGGATGGACGCGAGCGCGTGCCCGTGGCGTCCGTTGGTGCGTTTCGATCCGCGGACGCGCTGTTGTTCCGCGACGTGCGCGCGTTCGACGTCGAGTTCGGTGGTGGGTTGTTCGATCTGATTATTCTCTTCCATAGCGCGGCCCGTTATAGCGCGCCTATGTTACGAATGCAGCTATAACAATTCCTGCGCCGGGCACGAGCGCAGCACGGCCTGCATGGCCCGCTGTTCCGCGGTGGTGACGGTGAGCCCGTACGCGGCTTTGACGCCGATCTGTCGTGCCACGTATTCGCAACGATACTCGGCGTTCGTGGGAAGCCAGTATGCGGCCGAGGCGGATCCTTTGTCCTGATTGGCCGGACCATCCACTGCAACAAGATTGTTCATGTCGTTGCCGAACCGGCGTCTCGTGGCCGCATCCCAATCGCGCGCTCCGGACTGCCACGCGTTTTCGAGCGCGACGATGTGGTCGATCTGCACGGCCGCACTGGTGTCACTTCCTCGCGCGAACCGTATGGTCTGCCCGGTGTACGGGTCGTCGAGCGTGCCGGATTGGACCTGGCAGCTGCCGGCCGCGCGATACGTGACGTCGGCCAGGTCGCGGGCGAGCACGTCGTCGCGCACGTCGCAGCCGTTGCCGTCGTCGTCGGTCTGGCGGTAGGCGAACAGGTCGCGATCGTAGCCGGCTGTGCTCGGCTCGTCGTCGACGACGAGCGTTGCGAGCGCGTCCGCAGCCGGGCCGCTGGCCGTGTACAGGCCGACGATCTGCCCGACGGTCGGGCTGACGTGCGGCAGGATCAGCCCGACCGACACTCCGGCGAACGCGGCGGCCAGCAGCAATACCGTCACGCGTCCGCCCGGCGTGGACGGGTCGAACCGGCGTTTGCGAAAGTGGGTAGGACGTCGACGTGACATGACCGGAATCCTTACGGATCGATGGACGGAATGCAACCGAGTTCATCGGCTTCGTATAGGTGTCGGGAAGTCCTCTCCCCCAGTCAGCCTCGCTGACAGCCCCTCGTCGGAGGGGGCTTGAGGTGGTGGTACATACAGGTTTCCAAGGATCCCGCGTCTTGCCTCGCCAAAAAGAAAAACCGTATATTCCGGGATCCGATCAGGCGTAGGTGAAGGTGAGCGGGTCGTGGCCGGCGCGCGTGGGGCCGTCGAGCGCGTCGATGGCGGCATGCTCGTCCGGCGTGAGCGCGAAGCCGAACAGGTCGAGGTTCTGCTTCTGGCGGTCGGCGTGCACTGACTTGGGGATGATGATCGTGCCGTTTTCGATGTGCCAGCGCAGGATCACCTGCGCTTCGGTGACGCCGTGCGCGGCGGCGATGCGCGCGATGGTGCCGTCGCCTGCGTTGAGGTCGGCGCCGCGGGCCATGGGCGAGTAGGCTTCGACGGCGATGCCGTGCTCCTTGCAGTAGGCGACCACGTCGCGCTGCTGCCAGGTCGGGTGCAGTTCGATCTGGTTGATGGCCGGCCATTCACCGGTTTCCTTGTGGAGCCGTTCGAGGTGTTCGGGCAGGAAGTTGCACACGCCAAGCGTCTTCACGCGGCCTTCGGCGCGGAACTCATCGAACGCCTTCCACGTCTCTCCACTGCGCCAGTTGAACGGGGTGGGCCAGTGGAGCATGTACATGTCCACGTAGTCGACCTGCAGCAGGCCGAGCTGGCGGTCGAAGGCGCGGCGAGCGGAATCATAGCCCTGTTCGGAGTCCTTGAGCTTGGTAGTCAGCCACAGGCTCTTGCGCTGTTCGCCCGCGTTGTAGCCGGTGGCGGCGAGCGCGCGGCCGACGCCGGCCTCGTTGTTGTAGCCGGCGGCGCCGTCGATGTGGCGGTATCCGGCGGCGAGCGCCGATTCGACGACGGGGACCACGCCGTCGTCGTCGATGCGCAGCACGCCGAGGCCGATCTGCGGGATCCTGTTGCCGTCGTTAAGGGTGATGTAGGGTACGTTTGCGGGCGCGGTTTCGGGCGCGGATGCGTTGATGTTCGTCATGACAGCCTCCTTGCAATAGTGGTGCGGTAAGTCCTGCAACTCACAATAACACCGGAATACCGGGCTGGCGCTTGCGACCGTCATCGCGCGGGACGGCGGTGGCGGAAGAAGACTCCCCTTGCCTGCGTCCCATCATTGGCCTGTTCACGCATGGATGGCACGGACGCGAACATATATGCGACCTACAAGACTGTGAACGTCCTGTCTGCGAGCGCATGATACGAACCGCGCGGACTACGATTACTCGGACCGCGTGGACGCGCGCGGGATGACTTCTGCCCGCGTGGTAAGCAGTTCCGGCTTGTCGATCTCACCGCGGATGCGCCCGAGAATGCGTTCGACGGCGGTGGGCGCGGTCCATTCGAGCCGCGAATCCATGGTGGTGAGCGGGATTTGCAGGTATTCAGCCTCTTCGATGTTGTCGAAGCCGATCACCTGCACCTGGCCGGGAATGTCGATCGCGTTGGCGCGTAGGTTGGCGATTGCGCCGATGGCGAGCTGGTCGTTGAGCGCGACCACGCCGTCGAACGGGATGCCCGAGTCGATGAGCCGCTGCGTGACGCGTGCGCCGGAGCCGATCGTCCAATCCTGACCGGTGTATCCGACCAGTCGCGGGTCGACGGTCATGCCACGCCGATGCGTTTCCTCGATGAATCCACGCAGTCGCAGCTGCGCGTTGCCTTCCTCGGCCTTGAGTAGCGCGGCCTCGTCGTAGTCGTCGCGCGCGCCGACGACCGCGAGACGCCGCGAACCGTGGTCGTACAGGTATCCGGCTGCGGTGGCCGCGGCGGCAGTGTCGTCGGGCGTGACGTGGTCGGCCACGCCCCACGTGGTGCGCGCGCCCACCACGACGAGCGGAAAGTCGACAGCGAGATCGTCGGGCGTGATGTCCTCGACCTCGCTCATGGACAGGATCATGCCGTCGGATACGCTGGCGTTGAAGTTGCGCAGCAGGTCGCGCGCGCCTTTGGCGGAGCCTTCCGCGTAGGTGGTGACGTACACGAGGTAGTCGTGTTGGCGTGCCGCGTCGATGATGCGATTGGCAAGTTCGGCGAGATACGGCGCGGTGAGTGACGGCACGGCGAGCGTGATGAATCCGGTGTGGTCGCGGTTGAGGTTGCGTGCGGCCACGTTGACCCGGTATCCGAGGTCCTTGATGACCTGTTCGACGCGCGCTCGCGTGTCGGCGCTCATGCGGCCGTTGCCGTTGATCACGTTCGACGCGGTTTTGAGCGACACTCCGGCCGCTTGGGCGACGTCGCGCAGCGTGACGCGCTTTTTGGCTGTCGTGACGGTTTCGCCCATGGTGCTCCCCTCGGTTTGCGCTGCAGCCTACTTGCGGCTGGTTCTGGTGACCAGTATGCCATTGCGGTCGATGACGTACGTGCCGGACTCGCCGTCCGCGAGCGCGCTCGTCCGATGATCCAGCACCGGCTCGCCGATGACGTTCGGTACGGTGATCGTGTCGCGGCTGCGGTTCATGTAGAAGTCGAAGCGGAGCGTGTCGGATTCGCGCACGGTGTGGATGATGCGCGGATCGGTTGCGGCGGCCGTGTCCGCGTCATTGTCGTTCGTGACCAGTCCCTGTTCCGTCAGCAGTCGCGTGATATCCTCGCGGTTCAGGTCGCAGCCGATATACACGGCTTCGCCCTTGCCGTACGGGTGCCGCACGATCGCGGGCGTGCCGTCGAGCTCCCAGTCGGCGGCGGCCGGGCCGGCGTACATGGCGACCACGGTAGCGTCCGCTGCGACGGACGTCACGTCGTTCTGCCACAGGCGCGTCGTCATGCCGTTCGTGAGTTCGATCGACTCCGGCTCGCCGGCCGCCTCGGAACCGAGGATGTTGAACTCCTCGCTCCGCACACCGAGCATCTCGCGCAGCAGGCCGTCGCCCGCACCCGGGTAGCCGCCGAGACCGACGCGGAAATCGTCGTCGACCAGTCCAGTCGCATAGCCGACGACCACGCGTCCGCCGGACTCGACGAACCGCGCGACGCGACGCGCGTCGGCGTCGGACAGCATGATGACGGTCGGCAGCACGATCGTGTCATACGCATTCCAGTCATAGGCGAGCGGCACCACGTCGGCGCGCTCCCCCGCGTCCAAGTACGCACGGTACCAGTCGCGCACGTCGTGCCAGTGGCTGAGCTTCATGCTCGGCAGGGTCTGGCTGCCCGTGGCCCATTCGGATTCGGCATGGAACAGGATCGCCGTGCGCGAACGACGCAGTTCGGTGCTCTGCACGCCCGCGTCGGACAGGGTGCGCAGCGCCGCGCCGAGCTCGCACACGCCGCGGTACACCTTGCTGTCCTCGCCCGCGTGCGGCACCATCGCGGAATGGAACGCTTCGGCACCGGAAGCGGACTGCCGCCATTGGAAAAAGTTGATCGCGTCGGCGCCCATCGCGACGTGGGCGAGCGAGTCGCGCAGGAGCTCGCCGTTGCGTTTGCGTGCATTGAGCGGCTTCCACTGCACGGCGGACGTGGAATGTTCCATCACATACCACGGCTTGCCGAGCGCGAACGCATCCATGAGCGCGTCGGAGCATACGAGTTCATCGAGGTGCGATTCTCCTTCGTGGAAGTAATGGTCGTTGGAGACGAAGTCAACTTCCTCGGCCCAACGCGCATAGTCCATCGAGCATTGGTCGGTGGAGACCATGAAGTTCGTGGTGAACGGCTTGCCGGAGCAGATTGCGGCGATCGCGTCGCGTTCGGCCTTGTAGAAGTCGAGCAGCATGTCGTTGCCGAAGCGTGTGAAGTCGAGGTTTTGCACGGGATTGACCATCGAGTCGGCGCCCATGTGCCGAGGAATGAGCACTTCGTCGAATCCGTTGGCGCGCTGCCCCCAGAAATCGGTGCCCCATGCCTTGTTGAGCGCGTCGATCGTGCCGTATTTGGCTTCGCACCAGCGGCGGAAGGCGGCAAGGGCGTTGTCCGAATAGTCGTTGCGGTTGTTCCAGCCGTATTCGTTGCCCAGATGCCATGCGGTGACGGTCGGATTGTCCTTGTAGTGTTCGGCGAGCTTGCGGCACAGGGTAAGCGCGTATTGCTTGAACACCGGGCTGGTGGGCTGCCACGACTGACGGGATCCGGCGTTGACGACGTGGCCGTATTGGTCGCGCGGCAGCACTTCGGGATGCCGCTCGTACAGCCACAGCGGCGCAGTGGCCGTCGCGGAGGCGAGATCGACGGCGATGCCCGCCTCGCCGAGCCTGTCGATCACCCGGTCGAGCCAGGTGAAGTCGAATTCGCCTTCGACGGGTTCGATGCGGTCCCAGCTAAAAATCGCAAGCGCCACGGTGTTGACGCACGCTTGCTTCATGAGGCGAATGTCGTCGTCCACTATGTCGTCCGGCCACTGGTCCGGGTTGTAGTCGCCACCAAAAGCAATGCCCTGGCCATTCTGCGTCAGCAGTGCGGGCCAACGGAAGGGTCTGCGCGTGGTCGCGGCCGGGGTTGGAATCAAGCCCGAGACCGTGCTCGGAGCTGCGTTCATGGTCGTGGTCGTCATGTCGTGTCGCCGTCCTTGGTTGCTTGCATACATTGCTGGTACACCAGTGTACCACTTGCAACGACTATGACACAGCAGCATATCGACAAAGTCGGCCAACATAGTCAGGTCACAGCGGGATCAGTACGAGACTGCGGACATACGGTCGTTTCTACGCATCGAAACGACCATATGCCCGCACAACGAACGGCTGGATGACCTAATTATCAGGCCGCGACGACCCGATCGGCGATGCGCATGGCGGATCCACGGTGCGAGACGAGCACGATGGCAGCGTCCCGTTCTCCGGCGAGCGCGTTGATCGACTGGAGGATCACGGCCTCGTTGAGCGCGTCGAGCCGGCTCGTCGGCTCGTCAAACAGCACGAGATCGGCTTGCCGCAGGAAGATGCGGGCCAGTCCGATGCGCTGGCGTTCACCTTCCGACAAGCGGTCGCCGAGTTCGCCGACCGGCGTGTCGAGCCCATCGGGCAGCGAGTCAATCAGGTCGAGCACGGACGCCTTGCGGCACGCCTCGCGCAGCAGGTCGTCGACGGAGCCGGACGCACCACCTGCACCGTCCGACATGACGGCCGAACCGCCGGCCGTCGACGCATTCGATGCCGCGTGACGCACGTCATCGGCGGGCGATGCGGTCGCAGAAGCAGCTGCTGCACTCGGCATGCCTGATTGTCTGTCGGGCAGGGCGATGAGCAGGTTGTCGCGGATGGTGCCGTCGAACAGGGCTGTTTCCTGGCTCATCATGGTTTGGATGCGCCGGCGGTGATGCGCATCGATGTTCGGCAGCGGTTCGCCGGAGAGCGTGACGCGCCCGGACTGGGGATCCCAGTAGCGCATGAGCAGTTTGAGCATAGTGGATTTGCCACGGCCGGACGGGCCTTGAATGCCGAGGATGCCGGAGCGCGGCACGTCGAGTGACACGTCGACGAGTACCGGCACAACGTCAGACGCAACCTTGCCGGACGCGACCGTCGGATACGCGAATGTGACACGGTCGAGCGTCATGCCGTCATATGCGGGCCGATCGGCACCGTTTTCAACGACGGCCGGAGCCTCGTCCATCAGCGAGAACAGTCGACGCGCGGCGGCGAACGTGTTCGTCAGGTTCGCGGGCAGTGCGGCGAGCGCGAGCGTCGGTCCGAACGAGCTGGCGATCAGCACGACGGCGACGATCAGCTTCGGCGCGCCCGGCAGCGCACCGGTCGTCCCGGCGACACCGGCGGAGCCGAACATGCCGGCTGCAACGGCGACCGCCAGCAATGCGGCCACGGCAGTGAAGACGAGAACCAGCACGCCGCCGACGCCTGCGTAATGGCCGTTGATGCGGCTGAGCTTCGCGCGGCGCGCCCACAGGTCGCGCGTGCGGGTCACGATGTCGGCCACGCGCTGCTCTCCCGCGCCGAATCGGATGATTTCGCCGATGCCGCGCATGCCGTCGAGCACCTGATTGTCAAGCTCGGAGGAGGCTTTGCGCAGTCCGTCGCCGATGCCGCGCACGCTGCGCGAGAACAGCCACGGCAGCAGCACGCCGACCGCCAAGTGCGCCGCGACAAGTAGCAGCGCGGCCCACGGGTCGAGCAGCAGCAGGGCGATCGCGTACACCACGCTGGTGGACAGTGCGATCACGACCGGGGAGATGGTGTGCGCGAAGAAGATCTCGAGCATTTCCACGTCGGTGGTGATAAGCGCGATCAGATCGCCCTTGCCCTTGCCGTCGAGCTTGGCGGGGGCGAGCCGGCGCAGCGCCGCGAACGCCTTCGCGCGGAACAGGGCGAGCAGGCGGAAGGCGACGTTGTGGTTCATGAACTGTTCGGCGTAGCGCATGAGCCCTCGCACCAACGCGCACACGGCCATGGCGACAACGGACGGCGCGACGCCCATACCCCAGACCGGGTGTCCGGCGACGGCAAACAGCGCCATGGCGCCGAAGACCGGCAGGAACGTGGCCGCGAGGTGACCGAGCGTGCCGCACACGCAGGCGAGAACCATGAAGCGCGACAGCGGCGCGGCCTCGCGCAGCAGGCGCGGGATGAGACGGTACGGGCGGGCTGTCGAGGACGCGACTGCCTCGGCGTTGTCGGCGGTCCCGTTGGCGCCCGTAATAGTTCCGGCCGCGGCGGTGGCGACGATGACGGCGGAATTACCGGCCTTGTCTGCCGTACCGGCACGGCGACGATTTTTGTTCGTCGCGTTCACCTTGGCACCAGCCCGCTGCCCTGTGGCATGGACGTTCGGCTTGCCCGCCGTGGATGCCTTGGCGCGGTCCGCGTCCGAATCGACCGCCCCGTCGCGCCGCCCGACCTGTTCGACGGTCTGCTGCGTGCGGAACAGCCGCGCGTACGTGCCGTTGGCGGCGAGCAGGCGCACGTGGCTACCGGATTCGACGACGCGGCCGTGGTCGAGCACGACGATCGCATCCGCGTCGGCCGCGTTCGCCATGCGATGCGTGATCATGATGACGGTTTTGCCCTCGTTCGCCAGTTCGCGGATCGACGCGAGAATCAGCGATTCGCTTTCGACGTCGACGCTGCTGGTCGCCTCGTCGAACACCATGACGGGACTGTCGTGCAGCAGCGCACGAGCGATCGCGATGCGCTGGCGCTGGCCGCCGGACAGGTTCGCCGCGTCCGGTTCGATCGTCATGTCGAGTCCGCCGTGCACGCGGACGAAGTCGTCGATGCGGGCGCGGCGCAGCGCGTCCCACATCGTAGCTTCCGCCTCGGGATCGGCCGAACCGTCCGCCGCGGAACCGTCTGCAGCGTCATGCGCGGTGCGATACGCCATCGCGAGATTGTCGCGCAGCGTGCCGGCGAACAGGTGGCTGCGCGCGCCGACGACGGTGACCGCGCGCATGAGCGACTCGTCGGTTAGATCGCGGACTTCGTGGCGTCCGGCGTAGTCGAACAGCGCGATCGAACCGGTGTAGCCGACGGTGGTGCCGGCGAGCAGCGCGGCCGCAGTGGACTTGCCCGAACCGGACACGCCAACGATGGCGGTCACCTGACCGGGATTGGCCATGAACGTCGCGTCGACAAGCGCCGGATGCGGCACCCAGGATGAATCGGACGCGTCGGCAGGTGCATCGACGGCTTCACCAGCCGAGCCTGAATGTTTCACGGAAGGTTTCACAGATGATTGCACCACGGTGCCGGCGTCGGAATCGGCAGCGGAATCGTCGTTCCCGTACGCGAAGCCGACCCGTTCGAACGTGACGACCGGCGCCCCGGCATCGTCGGCAAGCGTTGCAGAACCGTGCCGCGGCTCAGGCGCGTCGAGCAGCGCGAAGATGCGCTTGGTGGACGTCATGCCGTTCATCGCGACGTGGAAGAACGAGCCGAGCTGACGCAGCGGAATGAAGAAGTCAGCGGACAGCAATACGATCATGATCGCGCCGGGCAGGCCGAGCGAGCCGGTCGCCAGCTGCCAGACCGCGACGCCGATGCCGGCCGCGGCGCCACCGTAGGCGACGGTGTCCATCGCAGTGAGCGAGCGCAGCTGGATCTGCAGCACGTTCATAGTCATCACGCGGAATTCCTCCGCCTTGCGGTCCATGTCGCGGGCGGCGCGTTCGTCGGCGTCGAAGATCTTGAGCGTTTCGAGGCCCTGCAGGTTGTCAAGGAACGCGGCACCCATGTCGGTGTACTTGCCCCAGTATTTCTTGAACACGCGGGCCGCGCGCATGGCCACGAGCCCCACGATCACCACGATCAGCGGCGCGCACACGAGCAGCGTGACGGCGGCCGGCAGATTGACGGGCAGCAGCACCGCGAACAGGGTAAGCGGCGCGAGCACCGAGTAGAACAGCTGTGGCAGGAACAGTTCGAAGAAGCTTTGGATCTGCTCGACGCCCTCGCCGGCGGATTGGACCACGTCGGCGGTTTTGACGCGCGACCCGTAGGAGGGGCCGAGCGCCAGCATCTTGCGGTAGAGCTTTTCGCGCAGCGACAGTTTGACGCGCTCAGCGGCCTCGAAGCCGAGTTTGGTCGCACCGCGCGTGGTTAGATACCGCACGACCGCGATCAGCGCGAGCGCAAGCAGATACCACGGCAGCCGGGCAGCAAACGCAGCCCCGCCGAACGCAGCCCCACCGAACGTGCCGTGCGCGGCCATCGGATCGAACCACCACAGCAGATCGCCCAACATCATGACCAGCGTCGCCACGAACGCGACGTTGGCGAGCAGTCCCAGCCACATCAGCGCCACTTTGCCGGCGACGAGCCGGCCGATGCCGTCAGCGAGCGCAAACAGCCGCTTGTCGAACATTCCCCACCTCAACATCTGTCGTGCACGGCGAACCCGTGCGTCCGAGCGGCCGTACCGCGCCGCGAAAATCACCGTGTCCACACTAACAATCGGCGTTGGGTTTCGCTAGGGGTGTCATTAAGGTCGCCGCGAACGTTCGCGCCCAGCGGAGGCCTGGGGAGACAAGGGACGATCCCGTTCGAGGATTACGGCCCGCACCGTGGCAGCGAAACGACGTCGGATCGGACGAGTGACCGAGTGACCAAGACCACGTCACAGGCAATGTGATGGCCATGCGGATCGCATATCTGCGAGTTGTAGGTCCCTTGTGGGATTTCCCGGCATCCACATCAAATCGGCCATACCAAGAAATGGCCGATTTCGGCTGCCGCCATTGACCTTGATTCGTCTGCACGCGGATCGAGGGACCTACAACTCGCAGATATCCTTTCCGAAAACCGGAAAAGCGGGTCAGTGCTGCTTTTGCGCGGCGACGAGCGCTTCGGCCGCGGCCTTGGTCGCGATCGCGCGCTCCTTGGCGCGGCGGGCGCGGGCCAGTTCGGCCTCAGCAGCCTTGATGTCGGACTCGGCCTGACGCAGGTCGGCGGTGGCGCGCACCACCTCAAGCTGCGCGTTGGACTGCTCGGACTTCGGCTTCCACAGTTCGGCGATCTCCTCGAGCGTCTTGTCCTTGGTTTCGGGCACGAACGTGACCACGCCAAGGAAGCACAGCAGGTTGGTGCCGGCGAACACGAGGAACGTGCCCATGCCGCCGATCGAGCTGATCATGACCGGCGTGAACTGGCCGATCGCCCAGTTCGTGGCCCACAGGAACACGGTGCAGATGCCGGTGGCGCGGCCGCGCAGGTAGGTCGGGAACAGCTCCGGGATCATGATCCACGGGATCGGGCCCATCGAGAACGCGAACGCGGAGGTGAAGCACATCACGAAGATGAGCATGAGCAGCTGGTAGTTGTTCGCGTACGCGAAGCTGATGCCGAGCGCGAACAGCACCATCAGGCCCGAGCCGACGGCCATGAGCTTCTTGCGGCCGGCGGTGTCGATCAGGTACATGCCGACGACGGTGAACACGAGCTCGATGCCGCCCACGCAGGAGGACGCGAGGAATTCGGTGTTGCCGCCGAAGCCCATGTCCTTGAACATGACCGGACCATAGTAGCTGATGGCGTTCATGCCGATGGCCTGGTTGAAGATGGCGAGGAAGATGCCGATGAGCAGCGCCTTGCGCAGGCCCGGCTTGAACAGGTCGGAGAACTGGGCGTTGGCCTTCTTCTCCTCGGCGATCTGGTTTTGGATCTCCTCGACGTCGTGGCGCGCCTTTTCGGTGCCGTTGATGCGTTCGAGCACCTTGAAGCCCTCTTCGACCTTGCCGGCCTGCACGAGGAATCGCGGAGATTCGGGGCTGAACCACAGCGCGGCGAAGAAGATCGCGGCGGGGATGGCACCGATGCCGAGCATCCAGCGCCAGCCGATGTTCACGCCCCAGTCGTGCGAGCCGGAGGACGCGATGAAGTAGTTGATGACGTTGGTCAGGAAGATGCCGGAGATGGTGAGCAGCTGGTACGCGCTGGTGAGCGCGCCGCGGATGTTGGTCGGCGCGGACTCGGTGATGTACGTAACGGCGAGCGCCGCGGCCAGGCCGATGCCGACGCCGCCGATGATGCGGGCGAGGATCAGCGTGAACGGGCTGAACGTGAAGGCGGACCACAGTGCGGCGACGAAGAAAAACGCCGCGCCGAACATGAGCAGCTTGCGGCGACCGTAGCGGTCGGACAGGAAGCCGGAGAAGCCGGCGCCGATCACGCCGCCGATCATGATCGACGAGATGACCATGCCCTGCAGCGCGGGGCTCAGGGAGTACTTGGTCTGCAGGAAGTCGATGGCGCCGGAGATGGAGACGGTGTCGTAGCCGTACAGCAGACCGGCGAGGCCGGCGCTCAGCGCGAGGCCGACGATGTAGCGGCCGGAGCCGCGTTGGTTGCGCTCGTCCGATCCGAGCGCGATGGAATCACTGGGATTGCCCATGGTGGAAACCTCATTCACCTTGATGCCGCGCCGCATATGGAAACGGGCGGCATGTTCTTTCTCTCATGCTGTTGCGATGGTCGGGCTTCATTGTCGCCTGTCACACGTCGTGAACGCTCACAATCACAAGCAGAAGCATATATTAGTCCATTTCCCACACGATTCAACTCGGCTCAATCGCAAAAAACGCAGCCGCCCGCGGACCTTTGTTGCGGGGTACGCGGGCGGCTGCGTTTGAGGATGCCTTGCGGGTGAACGTGACGAACGCGATCGGGTCAGGCGGCGGCGTCCGCGATGGCGCGGCGCTTGGCCAGCTCGGCGCGGATGGCCGGCTCGTTCTTCTCGAACTTGCGATAGAAGAGCATGATGAAGATGCAGATCGCGTACACGATGATCGGCAGCCAGATGAAGCAGAACTTGATCGCGTCGAGCGCCTGGGCGCTCTGCTGCTGGTTGGCGACGTAGCCGGCGGCGGCCATGATCTTGGACGGGATCAGGTTGCCGAGTCCGGAGCCGAACTGGATGCAGAACGATGCGCCGACTGCGGACAGCAGGCCGGCCGCGCGGATGCCGTTCTTCCATTCGCCGTAGTCGACGGTGTCGGCGAGCATCGCGAACGGCATGGCGAGCGCCATGGCCGCGCCGAGGATGGAGATCGCCCAGAAGACGACGAACAGGGCGAAGCTGTTGGACGCGGTGAGCAGGAGCAGCTGGCCGATGATGGCCATGACCATGCCGAGGATCATGGTGTCGGTCTTGCCGGCTTTGCCGAGGCGCTTGGAGATGACCGGGATGAGGAAGGTGGTGACGAGGCCGAGGATCTGCATGCCGTTGAGCACGGTGGCGAGGTTCTCGTTGTTCAGGTTGTACTTCGCGTAGTACACGGCCACGGACATGCGGTCCTCCTGCGCGATCCAGAAGATGACGAACGCGACGATGAGCGTGATCCACGGCCAGTTGCCCTTGATGGCGTGCAGGCTTTCCTTAAACGGCAGCGGGTTCTGGGTCTTCGGATCGTAGTTGTGCTCGCGAATGTTGCGGAACGCGAACCACAGCAGGGCCACGGCGATCACGCCGTACACCGCGAAGGTGAACATGAAGCCGACCTTCTGGTTGGTCTGGCCGGTGAGCGCCTTGCCGGCCCAGTTGACCAGTGGGATGGTGCACACGGCGGTGATGAATGTGCCGAACAGGCCGCCGGAGAGACGGAACGTGTTGGCCTTGACGCGCTCGGCCGGGTCGGGCGTCAGGTTGGACAGGATCGCGGTGATCGGCGTCTGGATGCCGGTGTAGACGAGGCCGGCGGCGAGGATGTACGTGATGGTGGCGTAGACGACCTTGCCCATCGGCGGCAGGTCGGGCGCGGTGAACGCAAGGAAGACGGTGAGCGCGAACGGCACGGCCATCCACAGGAAGAACGGGCGGGATTGGCCCCACTTGGTCTTGGTGTGGTCGACGATAGAACCCCAGACCGGGGCGGAGATGCAGTCGCCGATGCGGGCGATGAGCAGGATCCAGCCGGCGGCCGCGGCGGTGATGCCGAACACGTCGGTGTAGAAGAACATGATGTAGGTGCCGAGCGAGGAATACAGCAGGTTGCCCGCCATATCGGTGCTCAGGTAGGAGACCTTCTCCTTGAGCGGCAGGACGCCGTTGAAATCGGCGTCCGCCTTGGCTTTCGTTTCATGTGATTTGGCGGCGGAAGTTTTCGCCAACCGTTCCGTGGCGGCAGCAGACATGGTGTACCTCTCTCTATATGAACGCTAACAGCCAAGTATGGTTTACGCTGACTCGATTCAAGTTAATATGTGAGCGATCACAACTTCACCATTTCTTCACATTGTATCGCTCAACATCACACATGCAAAGGAACAGCCCTGAACAGACGTGAACACGACCATCGCATGAGTCGAACACGGCTGGACAACATCCGCTCAATCCGTCCAATCCGCATGTCGTTTGTGGCCGCATACAAACGCGCAGCCCGGAATTCGTGACGGCATACAACGCGACATAACCTACGGCATCGTAAGTTAATTGACAGAACAGAAGCAAACGTCAGCTGCGCGTCATCCCGCACGGCGAGGTCACGCGACGCGCATCATTCATCGCGCATCACGATTGCCCATCGCACACGACACGGCACACAGCACGACGCAGCACGGCACACAGCACACCAGCACAGCACCAGCAGCGACCGGCCGCAACCGGTCGCGGAAACGGAACACGGCACATCATGCGCACCGAATACACCACCCCCGGCTCGATCGTCGTACGCGACGACGAAACCCTCTACTCGCTCCTCACCGAACGCATCGAACGCACCGGCGAAGACACCGTCATCGCCTCGCGCAAGCTCGGCCCGGGCCGCTGGGACGACATCACCACCGGCGAATTCCACAAACTCGTCCTCGCCGCCGCCAAGGGCCTCATCGCCTTCGGCATCAAGAAAGGCGACGCGGTCACCCTGTTCTCCGCCACCCGCTACGAGTGGGGCGTGCTCGACTTCGCGCTCGCCGCGATCGGCGCAGTGAACGTGCCGATCTACGACACCGACTCCGCCGCACAGGCCGAACGCATCCTCAACGACTCCGCCGTCAAACTCGCCATCGCCGACGACCGCGAGCGCTTCGACCGTCTCGACTCGGTCAAGGACCATTGCCCTGCCCTGCAGCAGATCCTGATGATGGACGGCAACGCGCTCGGCGCGCTGCAGGGCTTCGGCGTCACCGTCTCCGACGAGGAGCTCGACGAACGCATCGCGTCGGTGCGCGCCGACGATCTGGCGACGATCGTGTACACGTCCGGTTCGACCGGCGCGCCGAAGGGCGCGGAGCTCACGCACCGCAACTTCCTGTCGATCGTGCGCGCGGGCTACGAGTGCCTGTCGGAGATGATCTGCGACGGGCATCCCCGACTGCTGCTGTTCCTGCCGCTCGCGCACTGCTTCGCGCGCTACATCCAGTACTGCTCGATCGGCTCCGACGACGGCGTGGTCGGCTACCTGCCGGACACGCGTTCGCTGTTGCCGGATCTGCGCTCGTTCCAGCCGACGTACCTACTCGGCGTGCCGCGCGTGTTCGAGAAGGTGTACAACGCGGCCTCGCAGAAGGCCGGCATGGGCCTCAAGGGCCGCCTGTTCGCCAAGGCCGTGGCCGCGGCGCGTCAGTGGTCGCGCGACGAACAGGCCGGCACGCCGCATTCAGCCAAGGCGATCGCCGAACGGGCGACGTACGAGGCGCTCGTCTACCGTACGATCCGCGGCGCGCTCGGCCCGCGCATCCGGTTCGTCGCGTGCGGCGGCGCACCGCTCGACCCGGATCTCGCGCACTTCTACAACGGCATCGGCCTGCCGATGATCCAGGGCTACGGCATGACCGAAACGGCCGCCCCGTTCACCGTGACGCGCGTGGACGACAACGTGATCGGCACGGTCGGTCAGCCCGCGCCCGGCTCGTCGGTGCGCATCGCGGACGACGGCGAACTGCAGGTGCGCGGCGCGAACGTGTTCCGCGGCTACCACAACCTGCCGGAGAAGACCGCGGAGGCGTTCACGTCGGACGGTTGGCTGCGCACGGGCGATCTCGCGTCGATCGACGACGAGGGCCGCGTGACGATCACCGGACGCAAGAAGGACATCATCATCACGGCCGGCGGCAAGAACGTGTCGCCGATCCCGCTCGAGCAGGAGATCGTCAAGTGCCCGATCGTCGAACATGCGGTGGTGGTGGGCGACCAGCGGCCGTTCATCGGCGCGCTCGTGACGCTCGACCCGGACGGGCTTGCCGCATGGCTGCCGGCGCACGGATTCGCAGCCGATCTGCCGATCACGGACGCGGCGCAGCTGCCGGACGTGCACGACGAGATCCAGCGGTATGTGGATCGCGCCAATGCGACCGTGTCGCGCGCCGAGTCGGTGCGCAAGTTCGTGGTGCTGGCCGACCGTTTCACGCAGGACAACAAGTGCCTGACGCCGAGTTTGAAGGTCGTGCGGCCGGCCGTGAACCGCGTCTTCGCCGACGTGATCGACCAGCAGATCTACGCCGGCAAACGCTGAGCCGATTGCACCGAAACGTATGCGGCGTCAGGAGACCGTGAGTCACGGTCCTCTGACGCCGCTTGCGTTTCATCCGTTCCATGCCGCGGCTGAAATCGGTCATGTATGACCCTTTTATCGGCCGGTTTCAGCCACGTTCCGGAACCAGGACTCATGGTCAGTCGGAACCGGAACCGAGCGAATAGAGGTTTTCGTCGTACGCGACGATGACGGTGCTGGTCGAGTCGGGGTCGGACGGGATCGCAGGCTGATGCCTGAGCACGTAGGTTTTGTACGCGTACCCGTCATCCCGTTGAATGGCCCGCGAGAACCGCTTGTCGGAGACGACGATCTCGCCGTCGCGCCACCACCATTCGCGGATCTGCCCTTGGCCATCGTGATGAATGGTGGCCGGCTGACGGGGATCATCCTTGTCGGCCCAGTCGGCGTCGGCGGTCGGGTCGAACCACAGGATGCGCACCGATACGCCGTCCGAGGCCGTGTCGGTACCGGCGTTCCGGGAGGGGCCGACACCGTCGACGACCAGTCGCAGCACGGATTCGCGCCCGGCACGCACGTCGTTCATAAACGCGTCGATCGGCGCCTCGTCGGGACCGTTGTAGGTCGGGAACTCGTCGTCGTCAACCGTCCGCCAGCCGTAGTCGGCGCGTCCGCCGTACGCGTAGCCGCGCGCGATCAGCTGATCCTTGGCGATGTCAGGTTCGAACGCGACGAGCTCGTCGTAGATCCGCTGCGCAGTGACGCGCGTGGCCCGCTGCCAGACGAACACGCCGGTGACGATCACCGCGAACGCGAGGAATGCAACAAGCAGCCACCACCACATCGGCCGGCCGGTTGAGCTGCCGCGGCCGGGCTCCGATGCGACCCTTCGGGCATGCGGCTCGTTGCGTCGCAGATCATCACGCTGCAACTCGCCGCTACCGCTTGTCGCGGATGGAAAGATAATATACCGCCTCCCGTTGCTCATCGACGTGGGGTTCATGATGACCTCCTTCGATCAGGCCGTATGTCGGAACGGCTGCCGATCGGTCGGATATCGCCGATACTGCCACGCTACGATGGTTCCATTGTCCCGCGCCATGACGCGACATGCGGTGCATGACATGGGTTGCCGCCGCCGTGTCGCGCGCGCTTAGACTGGACCGCATGGAACAGCATGGGCGGCGCAAACCGGTTTCGATCGCGATAGTGGACAACGATCGCATGGCGCTGATGGCGTTGTCGTCGCTGCTGACCCGCGACGGATGCGCGGTGACGTGGACGGCGCAGCTCGGCGCGAGCGCGATCCAACGCTGCATCCGAGCCCAAGACCGCCCGGACGTGCTGCTGGTCGACATGGCACTGTCCGACATGACCGGAGTCGACGTGTGCCGTGCGGTGCGCCGGTGGGCGCCGGCGCTGCCGATGATCGGCGTGACCGCCTACGATCCGGCCGTCTATTACGATGCGGCCGTCGCCGCAGGGGCCGCCGCCGTGCTCAGTAAGGACGATGTTTCGGCGATCGCCGACGCCGTTCGCGCAGCGTGCGCATGCCGACGGCCCGATGCGCCTGTCGGACTTCCCGCCGACGCGCGGCAGGCTGGCTCACCGGCCGCGCCGGTCTCAAGCTCCCCTGCCGACGTCGTTCGTTCGGATGAGCCGGACGGGCCGGTCGATCCAGTCAGTCCAGCCGGTCCGTCCGGACCGCCCATCCGTTCCGGTTGCATGGACGCGTCGCGGGCGCAACCGGAGCGATCGTTTGCATTGTCCGCACAACAATCCGCCATCATGCGCATGTATGCGGACGGACGGTCGACCGACGACATCGCCGCCGCGCTCGGCATCAGCAAAGGCACGATCTTCTCGCAGGTCGCGCGCGTGCGCGGGAAGCTGCACGCGCGCGACCGCGACGAGGCGGTCGCCCTGTGCCGGCGGTATCTGCGGATGTGAGGCAGATTCGCCGGCGTCACGCTCGTCGCACCGCGGCTCGGGCACGAAGTGGTCAGCACACGGTCTCCGGCGTATCGCCAACAGCGCGTCGCCGGCACCGCATTACCGGCGACGAAACGCCGACGCGGCATGGATCAGCAGAAAACACGGCGCGAAACATAGTGCAGAAAACGTAACCCACAACCAACGACCAACGGAAAGCGCGATGATGTTCAGACAACGCATTGACCAACAACTGCTATGGGATTGGCGGACCCGCGTGCTGTTGGCGTGCGCGTCGATTCCGGTGGTGATCGAAACCCTGTATTTGCGCGGGACCGGCGAGGGCGGAGACGCGACGGTGCTGTTCACGTTGTTGTCCGTCGTCGGTTGTCTGCTGATGTCGCTGCTGCCGCGCGTCGGCGGCTGGGCGATCATCGCGCTGTGGGCGGCGCGATGCGTCACGCCGCAGACGACGCCGCTGTCAATACTGTTCTGCCTGCTGGTCGCCGTCACGATCATGACGTATTTGGGCATCGCGATGGCGCTGGCGGCGGCGATCGCCGCGGAGGCCGCCACGGCGGCGCGCATATGGTTGTATCCGTGGGATTCGTCGGTGTTTGCGATCGTATGCGCCACGGCCGCGTTTCTGATGGTCGCGCTGTGGCTCGGCTCGATGATGAGCTGGAGGGAGCGGCAGGAGGCCGACGAGCTGGAACGTGCCGCGCTGCTACGTCGCGTCGCGGATCAGCGGCTCGCCGAACAGCTGCATCATTCGGTCGCCAACGACCTGACGACGATTCTGCTGCTTGCGCGGCAGCTGTGGACGGAACCAGCGACACGGGATGGCGGAGACGGCGGAGAACGGACGCCTGGCGGCGACGGGGCCGACGGGGGCCGGCAGGGATCCGTTCACGGGAACGGGAATGCCGGGACCGATGCCGGGGCCGATGTTGACGTCAATGCCGGCGCCGACATCGGCGATCGAGCGGACACCGCGGCGATCATCGAACGAACCGCGCAGGATTCTCTCGCCAAGGTGCGCACGCTCATCGCCGGACTGGACCGGGTCGACGATCGTACCGCGGCCCTCTCGTCAGCTCCGGCCAGTCCGGACAAGCCGGTCAATCCAGCCGAACCAGTCGACCCTAACAATCCGACCGGCCCAGGCAAACCGGACGGCAAACGCGTCGGCACTGCGCTGCACAGGACGTCAATCGGGCACGCATTCACCGAACATCATCCGCTCACCACGCTCGGTACAAACGAACTGCAATCGATCGCAGCAACGTACGACGAACGGCTGCACGCACACGGATTAGCCGGCGAAACCATCATCGGCGGCGTCCCGAGCTGCTCGTGCACCGCCGAACGCAAGGCCGCGCTGCTCGACATCCTGCACGAAATCGTCGGCAACATGATGAAATATGCCGATCCGGCAGCCGGCTACTGCATCGCGGTCACGCTCGCGCCCGGACTGGTCACGCTGTCCGCGTCCAACGGGATCCTCCGGCCGGTCGACGCCGGCGGTATCGGCACGCATGCCGGACCGGACAGTGCACCACACGCACCACAGGGCACAGCCACGGACATCGGCTCAGGCATCGGGTCACCGGTCGGACCGGTCGCTAACAATCATGACGTCCCAGACTCGACCGTCGGCATCTTCAGCGGCGGCACCGGTCTCGAACGTTGCCGCCATACGGCCATGTCGCTCGGCGGCGAATTCACCGTCGGATGCGACGGCTCCGCGTGGACCACGTTGCTCAAACTGCCGATGGCCTGAACGCCATTATCTATGAGCCATAAGCCTCGATCACGATCGGGAAAATACCAGACCAGCGGTTGCACCGGTTCGTTAAAGTGACGGTATCGCCGCGAATTGGACTGCGGCCTGTTGACAATTGGAATGGGGGTTTACGATGACCGATCGATCGCTCGTCGCCGTGACGCCACTGATGGACTATGGGCGGGACAGTTTGTGGATGCTGCCCGGATACATGGATGCGGTGCTGCGCGCCGGCGGCACTCCGGTGATGCTGCCATTGACCGATGACGCGGACGCGGTGGAGCAGTGTGCGGAGCGGTTCGACGCGTTCCTGTTCACAGGCGGACCGGATGTGGGGCCGAACGTCGGATCGGATGTGCAATCCGGTGTTGAACCGGACGTTGGACCGGAGAACAAACCGGATGCTGGAAACAAGCCTGACACGGAACCGAACTTGGGACGAGACGGTTCGGCGAGTCTTCCGGACGATACCGGCCGCAATGAGGCATTGAGCCCGGAACGGGACCGGATGGAATCGCTGCTCTTGCCGGCCGCAATGCGGCTGAACAAGCCGATTCTGGGCATTTGCCGCGGCATTCAGTTCATCAACAAGTATTTGGGTGGCACGCTGTGGCAGGATCTGCCCACCGAGCATCCCAGCGAGGTGGAGCATCACATGAAGCCGCCGTACGACTCGTTTGGGCACCACGTGGAGCTGGTGCCCGGCACACCGTTGGCGGAGCTGTTCGCAGGCCAACGGGAGATCGCTGTCAATAGCTATCACCATCAGGCCGTGCGCGAGCTGGCTCCGGGCCTGCGCGTGATGGCCACGGCGCCGGACGGGATAGTCGAGGCGCTGTGGCGGCCAGACAGCCGATTCCTGTGGGCCGTGCAATGGCATCCAGAATTCCTGTACCGCGTGGATCCGCGTTCCCAAGCCATCTTCAACACGTTCGTCGCCGCAGCTCGGTCCCGGTAACCCAACTTTCTCCCGCAAGACTGCCCCCACGACGTCGAAAGGCCGTCCGGCATAATGTCGGACGGCCTTTCGACTATCGGTTACCGATCAGAGATCAAGCGATCGTGATCAGTGCTGGTTGTTGAGACGGTGGTACATCTCAGACAGCTGCAGTTCCTTCTCGAACTGGCGGGCGGTGGTGTCCTTGTCAATGACGGCGAGCTCCACGCCGGCGATGCGGGCGAAGTCCTCCCAAGCCTCACGGCCGACGGAGGTAGTCATGCAGGTGTGGTGCGAGCCGCCGGCGGTGATCCAGCACTGGACGGCGGTCTTCAGGGACGGCTGCGGCTTCCAGACGGCGCGGGCGCACGGCAGCTCCTTGAGGGAGCCCTGCGGCTCGACGACGTCGACCACGTCCATGAGCAGGCGGAAGCGCTCGCGCTCGTCGGCCATGGAGACCACAACGGCGTCCTTCTTCGGCTTGCCGGAGAAGACCAGACGCACCGGGTCGGCCTTGCCGCCGATGCCGAGCGGGTGGATCTCCAGCTTCGGCTTGGCGATGGTGCCGATGGCCGGGGAGACCTCGAGCATGTGGGAGCCCATGTCGAGCTCATTGCCCTCGGTGAAGTTGTAGGAGTAGTCCTCCATGAGGGAGGCGCCACCGTCAAGGCCGTAGCCCATCACGGCGCCGATGCGGACCAGCACGGCGGTCTTCCAGTCGCCTTCGGCGGAGAAGCCCCAGCCGTACTCGGACGGGAAGCGCTGCGGGCCGACGCCCGGCAGCTGCGGCAGGGCGCCGAGGTCCTCGAAGTTGTCGACGCCGGCGGTGCAGCCGTTGGCGCGCATCATGTTGACCATCGCGGCCTCTTCCTTGGCGGCGATGAACAGGGAGTCGTACTTGGCATCCAGCAGGGCCGGGTCGACGTCGTACTTGGCCTTGTAGTCCTCGATGATCTCCTTGACCTGATCGTCCTTGACGGCGTCGTACGCGGCAACGAGCTCGTTGACGGCCCAGGTGTTGATGGAGGCGCCGAACACGCGCTCAGCTTCGGTCTTGTCGCCTTCGGTGACGGCGACGTTGCGCATGTTGTCGCCCCAACGCATGACCTTCATGTTGTTGGAGGCGTCCCAGCCGGCGCAGGCGCGAGCCCAGGTGCCGACCTTCTCGGCGACCTCCGGGTCGGTGTAGTGGCCGACGACGATCTTGCGCGGGATGCCGAGGCGGGAGACGATGTAACCGAACTCACGGTCGCCGTGGGCGGCCTGGTTCAGGTTCATGAAGTCCATGTCGATGGTCTCCCACGGGATCTCCTTGTGGTGCTGGGTGGCCAGCTGCAGCAGCGGCTTGGTCAGCACTTCGAGGCCGCGGATCCACATCTTGGCCGGGGAGAAGGTGTGGCACCAGGCGATGACGCCGATGACGTTCGGGTTGGCGGAGGCCTCGACCATGAACTGCTTGACGCCGTCGGAGGACTTCAGGGTCGGCTTGAGGACGATCTTGGCCGGGATCTTGCCGGTCTTGTTCAGGTAGTCGACCATTTCCGCGGAGTGCGCGGCGACCTGGCGAAGGGCTTCCTCGCCGTACAGGTCCTGCGAGCCGACGCCGAACCAGATTTCCTTGCCCTCAAAGGGGTTTTCCATTGCCATGATTGGCTCCTTTGTTACTTCGTTGTGAAAAATTTGTTTGCTCAGTGCTGGCCGTAGACGTTCTGGTAGCGGTCGTTCAGCTTGTCGATGTCGGCCTGCGGGATCTCGATGATGTCGCCGAGCTGCTTGGCGGCCCACATGGTGTGCGCGACTTCCTCGGTCATGGCGGCGGCCTTGACGGCGGCCTCAGCGTCCTTGCCGATGGTGAACGGGCCGTGGTTCTGCATGAGGACGGCCGGGGACTTCGGGTACTTCTTGAGCGTTTCGACGACGCCCTCGCCGATGGCCTCGGAGCCGATGAGGCGGAACGGGCCGACCGGCACCGGGCCGCCGAACTCGTCGCCCATCATGGTCAGGCCGCACGGGATGTTCTGGCCGGTGGCCGCCCACGCGGTCGCGTAGGTGGAGTGCGTGTGCACGACGCCGTAGACGTTCGGCATGTGGCGGTAGATGTACGCGTGGGACGCGGTGTCGGAGGACGGGGCTTCGGTGCCGTCGACGACGTTGCCGTCGAGGTCGCACACGACCATGGAGCCCGGGGTCAGGTATTCGTAGCGCACACCGGACGGCTTGATGACCATGAGGTCGGCGGTGTGCAGGCGCTGGGAGACGTTGCCCGCGGTCCACACGACGAGGTTCCACTTGATGAGCTGCTCGTGCAGGGTGGCGACGACCTCGCGCACCTGCTTGACTTCGGCGCGGACTTCCGGACCGTAATCAGCCAGAGTTGCCATGATGGTTTTCCTTTCGTTACAACAGATTATTGATGTTGGTTAAGTTCATGAAGCTGGCGGAGCCCCGGCTCCCTCGGCTGAGGGAGCTGTCAGCCGCAGGCTGACTGAGGGAGCGTCGCGGTCGAAGACCGCCTGCCAGCGCAGTATCGCGCGCAGCGCGATTCGGTTTCAGCCTTCGAGCGGCACCGCGGCGATGGCGGCCTTCTCGATGGGCAGGCCCTTGCCGAAGCGCTCGAAGAAGCGCTCGAAGCCGGCCACGTCGGACGAGTCCGGCGTTTCGGTGGTGGACTGCGCGTCCTTGAACACGCGGCCGTCGAGGTAGTCGGCGAGGTTGGTGTGGTCCTCGTTGGTGTTCCACAGGTAGTCGGCGAGCACGGCCATGCCCCAGGCGCCGCCTTCGGCTGCGGTGGTCATGACCTTGATCGGGGTGTCGAACGCGGCGGCGAGGATCTTCTGCGCGACCTTCGGGGTGGTGAAGATGCCGCCGTGGCCGACGAGGGAGTCGATTTCGACGTGCTCGTCCTTGGTCATCACATCCATGCCGATCTTGACCGGGCTGAACGCGCTGAACAGCTGGGCGCGCATGAAGTTCGCGAGGCTCATGCGGGCTTCGGGGTTGCGCACGAAGAGCGGGCGGCCCTCCTCGAGGCCGGCGAGGAATTCGCCGGAGCGGAACGGGTAGTTGATCAGGCCGCCGCAGTCGGCGTCCGCGTCGTCGGAGATAGCGGTGCGGAATAGCGTGCCGTACAGCGTGCCGGCGTCGACCGGCTGGCCGATCGCGGCCGCGAACTGGCCGAACAGACCGACCCACGCGTTGAGGTCGGAGGTGAAGTTGTTGGCGTGGCTCATGCCCGCGAGGTCGCCGGCCGGCGTGGTGACGAGGTCGACTTCCGGATGCAGGGCCTTGAGCTTGTGCTCGAGCACGACCATCGCGAAGATGGAGGTGCCGGCGGAGACGTTGCCTGTGCGCACGCGCACAGAGTTGGTGGCGACCATGCCGGTGCCCGCGTCGCCTTCCGGCGGAGCGAGGACGATGCCCGGCTTGAGGGTGCCGGTCGGGTCGAGCAGCAGCGCGCCGGCCTCGGTGAGCTTGCCGGCCGGAGTGCCCGCGACGAGCGGGGTCGGCAGCAGGTTTTCGAGCTTCCACGGCTGGGCCGCGACCTCGGGCAGCGCATCGAACTTCTCGATGAACGCCTGTTCGTAGGTGTGGGTGGTCGGGTCGATCGGGAACATGCCGGAGGCGTCGCCGATGCCGAGCACCTTTTCGCCGGTGAGCTTCCAGTGCACGTATCCGGCCAGCGTGGTGAAGTAGGCGACCTTGGAGACGTGCTCTTCCTTGTTAAGCACGCACTGGTAGAGGTGCGCGATGGACCAACGTTCGGGGATGTTGTACTGGAACAGCTCGGAGAGCTTCTCGTGGGCTTCGTGCGTGTTGGTGTTCTGCCAAGTGCGGAACGGCACGAGCAGTTCGCCGTCCTTGTCGAAGGCGAGATAGCCGTGCATCATGGCGGAGAAGCCGATGTGGCCGATCTTGGTGAGCTTTTCGCCGTAGGCGGTGTGCACGTCGTTGGCCATGGCGGCGTAGGCGGACTGCAGACCCTTCCAGATTTCGTCGACCGAGTAGCTCCACAGGCCGTCTTCGAGGTGGCTGGCCCAGCTGTAGTCGCCGGAGGCGATGGTGGAATACGTGTCGTCGATCAGCACGGCCTTGATGCGGGTGGATCCGAATTCGATGCCCAGCGCGGTCTTGCCGGCACGGATCTTTTCGGCGATGCCGGCGATCTGCTCGGTGTCGCTCACGGTTGCTGCCATAGTGCGGACTCCTTATTCTTGCCTGAAGTTCCCAAGCGCCGCATCTACTCCTTCGGAGAACTGTTAGCGCTCACATCAACGGTTTCATTGTAGCGAGGTCAGTGGATGAGCACAAGCTCGACGTGTCTCGAATTGATAGCGGGATATCAGCCGACCTTATGACCGACTTCACCCCGGCCGGTCGGCTCGATCGGCCTAGCACTTTGTCAGACTTAATGTGATGGGTTCTGACTACCCCTCAGTCACTGCGTGACAGCTCCCCTGACAAGGGGAGCCGAGAACAATAAGAACACCACAGCGAAGATCCGACACAGTACCAGCGTCAGTACAGCCGCCCCCGGTCATCACCGGCTGCCTCAGCGGCGCGGCGCGGCCGGTGCCAGCGACGCGCGGTTGATCACCGACGCCGGGATCAGCCCCACGCCGTGCGCAGACTCGGGCAGGGCCACGCCCTCGCCCTCCCCCAGCAATCGCAGCGCCTCACGCATCGCCGCGCGGCCGAGCTGTTCGAAATCGGGCTTCACCGTGGTCAGCGGCGGATACATGTTGTCCATCGCAGGCATGTCGTCGAATCCGACCAGGCTCACATCCTGCGGAATGCGCACGCCATGCTCGTGCAGCGCGCGCGCCACGCCGACCGCCATCGCGTCGTTCGCGGCGACGACGACCGTCGGCAGCACGCCGCCGGACCGTCCGATCGAATCGAGCAGATGGTTCATCCGGCCGTACGCTTCGGACGAATCCCACGTGTCGCAGCGGACCGTGACCGAACTGATCGCCTTCTCGCGCGATAGCTTCACCCACGCGTCCAATCGCGTCGCCGCGTCGCGCCATTCGGACGGGCCCGCGAAATACAGCGCGCGGCGATGCCCGTACTCGCCGAGCAGACGCACGACCTCCTCCATCGCACCCCACTGGTCGATGCCGACCATCGATACCTTGCCGTGATCGTGCGAACGGATCAGGCGCAGACCTTCGCTCACGCTCAGCGAGCCGTGCGTGGACGTGACGAACACGCGCGGCTGGCTCACCCGCGTGCGGCAGGCCGCCTCGAACATGGTGTCGGTCGGGGTCAAGAAGATGAACGCGTCGACGTTCTGCTCGTTGAACGTGCCGCACAGGTCCTCGAATTCGGCCTGCGTGCACGAGGCGCTGTGCACCATCATCACCGACATGAACAGGCCATGCTGCCGGGCGAGCGTTTCGATCGACGTGATCGCCGAGATCGGGCCGAAGAAGCGCAGTCCGCCGGCGATCAGGCCGATGGTGCGCGACCGGCGCGACGCGAGCGCGCGTGCGGAATTGCTGGGATGATAGTCGAGCTGCTTGATCGCGGCCTGCACCTTGGCCCGGGTCGCGTCCGACACGTCGGGTGAATTGTTGATGACCCTGGATACGGTCTGGTGGCTGACCCCCGCCAGTTTGGCCACTTCGAACATCGACGGGCGCTTGCCCGCCCCGCGCTTGCCTGCCATACGTAAACCTCCCCGCATGTCTGCCTCGGCATCGGTGTCTTCGAGCTTACCGCGTCCGCGAGCGCAACACGGTGAGAACGCTCACAATCGCCGTACATTGCGGAAATTCATGTCGCCGATCATGCACAGGAACCTCGCGCACGGTCCGAAAGCCGAAACGCATCATCTCGTGCTTCGAGACCGCAACGGCGAAACCGCTTCGCTCAGGTAAGTGCAGACCGAGCACAGACGAGCGCAGCAAGCTCAGGTGAGCTTCCAACTGACGCGATGCAGCGGCGTGGGCCCCAGTTCGGCGATGGCGGCGCGGTGCACGGCCGAGCCGTAGCCTTTGTTGCGCTCCCACTCGTACGGCGCCCACTCGGGATGGGCCTGCGCAAGGTCGACCATGAGCCGGTCTCGCGTGACCTTGGCGATGACCGCCGCCGTGGCGACGGTCGCGCAGTGCCGGTCGGCCTTGACCAGCGTGGTGATGCGCGCTGGGGCGGGCACGTCGGGCGCGTCGAAGGTGTCGAGCGTTTTCGTGATGTAGTCGTTCGGCCCGTCGAGAATGCCGGCAACGCGCACGGCGGTCTGATCGCCGTTCGCACCGTCAGTTCCCAGTCCCAGCTTGCGTTCGGCTTCGGCGAGCGCGCGCAGGGCCGCGACGCCGAGCGCGTGGGAGATGCCCCATTCGTCGATTTCCGTGTTGCTGGCCGAGCCGACGGCCCACGACGCGCACCATGATTTGAGTTCGTCGTAGATCGCCTCGCGCCGGCGTTCGGTGAGCATTTTCGAGTCGGCCACGCCGTCGGGCACATCGAGTGACGGCAGGTCGCGCGCGCGGATCATAGCCGCGCCGACCATCACCGGTCCGGCGAGCGAACCGCGGCCGACCTCGTCGAAACCGACGATCAGTTCCGCTCCCTCGTCAGCAAGCTCACGTTCCAGCCGCAGCGTCGGTATTTCCTGAATCGACATGGCCGTCCTTTCGTTACGATTGCTGCGATTCGCTGCCGTCCGGCACGTCGGCGAACACGTCGCGATGATCAGCGAACAGGCCAATACGATCGATCGGCCAGTATCGTGCGACAGCAACGCCAACCACGTCGCCCACCGGCACGAGACCGTGCTCGCCGTCGTCCTGATGATAGCGGGAATCGGCGGAATTCGCGCGGTTGTCGCCGAGCACGAACACGTGGCCGGCGGTGACCTCGACACGGAACGGGAACGCGCTCGGTTCGACGCCGGGGCGCAGGTAGGAGCTTTCGTCCACGGCCACGCCGTTGACTTTGACCGGCTGGCCCGCACCCTCGCATTCGACCACGTCGCCGGGCAGGCCGATGAGACGCTTGATGAGATAGTCGCCGCCGAAGTTGCCGCTGTGCTCCGCGGACAGCCAGTTGGCGGGATCCTTGAACACGACGACGTCGCCGCGCTTGAGATCGAAGACACGCGGCGTGAGCTTGCTGGTGACGACCTTGTCGCCGGGCTCGATCGTGTTCATCATGGAACCGGACGGGATCACATAGCAGCCGATGAGCAGAATGCGCACGAGCAGCACGGCGATCACCGGCACGCCGCACCAGATCAGGAAATCATGCCAGCCGGAGCGTTCCCGGCCGCCACCGTTCCGCAACGCACCGCCATTTGCGCCATACGAGCCGGACGCACCACCGCGGGCCGCCTCAAACTCCGCGCGCGACGGCAACGGCTCCGGATTCACGCCATGATCGGACACCATCAGCGTGTGCAGATCCTCGTCGTTCGACTGCATGTGCAACTCCTTGTCCATTCCGGCGGCTTGACATCCGGCAACCCATCATACGGGACGCATACGCGAACAGCCCGGAACCAGACGGTCCGGGCTGTTCGTTCATACGCTAAGCAAAACTCACTTGGCGACGTTGTCGCGGCGCTCGACGATGCGAGCAGCCTTGCCACGCAGAGCACGCAGGTAGTACAGCTTGGCGCGACGCACACGGCCCTTGCGCACGAGCTTGATGGAGTCGATGGACGGGGAGTGCACCGGGAAGCGGCGCTCAACGCCCGTGCCGAAGCTGATCTTGCGGACCACGAAGGTCTCGCGCACGCCGGCACCCTGACGAGCGATCACCACGCCGGTGAACGTCTGGATACGGGAGTTGTTGCCTTCCTTGATCTTCACGTTCACGTCGACGGTGTCGCCGGGACGGAAGGCCGGGATCTCCTCGGCCGACTTGAGGTGCTTGGCGTCAAAAGCGTCAATAGCGTTAGCCATGATATTCCTTAGTCGCTGCCGCATATCAGCCACAGTCAGGGGTCCGCCTCGCGTGTTGCATGGTTGCGAACGCCGTTGCGCGTTCGTCCGCCCGCGATCGGCGACCGATTCTTGTTATCCTTCGGGTCTGCCCTCGGGAAGCCTGCCAATCCGCCGGAGCGTTTGCCCGGCTGGACCCTTCGGAAAACCGGGCTTATGCGGCGACCCGGCTTTCGACACAGCGATCGCCAAGTTTACGCCGCTTTGCGGACATTACTGCCATTGCCGACATCACTTGGCGCGCATCAGCTCTGCCACCGCAGCGCGAATAGCACGCTCAGCCGCGGCCGGGTCGTCGATGCCGGCCACCGACCGTTCGATCGGGCACATGCCGTCGCCCGCGCGGTTCAGGATCATCGGCACGAACGTGCCGTATTCGGCTGCAATGCCATTCGCGCGCAATGCCGCCAGTCCTGCCTCACTCATCGTCTGCGCGTATACGGCCGAGACGCCGAGCAACGCGTACAGCAGCGCCGCACCCTTGCCGACCACGCGGTCGGCGGCAGCGTATCCGTCGAGCCGCTGCCCGGCAGCCAACCATTGCAGCAGCGGCCGCACGCCGCGACCCGTGCCGGTCAGCGTCAACGTTTGCCCGGTCGCCGCGTCGGTACGACAGGCCACGCAGCCAAGCGAGTCGTCGCCCAGCAGCACGGTTTTCGCGCGTTCGAGATCGGCCGTCATCTGCGAATCGGTCATCATGACCCCTTTCATGCGATGGCCCCTCGCGAACGAGGGGCCATCATTTCACGCCGCGTACTGCGATCCGCGGCAATCCGTGACGATTTGCGACAATCAGTCGCGGCGGCGATCCACCGCGGTCATCACCACAGGCACGAGTACCCACTGCAGCACGAGGCCCGGCAGGCCAGTCACGACGGCGGCCGCCACGGACGCGACAGTCATCGTCGTGTTGCCGAGCAGCGACACGGCCACGGCGATCGCCAGCGCGTCAACGATACGGCCCGCAACCTGCGCGCCGACCAGCTTGGCAAGCCAGCCGAGCGGAGACGGCACGGCGGCCGGCAGACGCACGCCGCGCAGGAGTCCCGCGAACAGGCCGTAGGACGCGAGCTCGATCACCATAAACGGCACCATCGGCGCCATCGGCATGCCGGTGAGCAAGAAGCTCACGATCGGCGCGAGCGCGCCGGTCGCCAATCCGGCGAACGGTCCGGCCAGAAGACCGACAAGCAGCACGGGCAGGTGCATCGGCAGCAGCGTCTGGCCGATCATCGTGCCGAGGCCAAGCGCCGCGCCGGCGACGTGGAAGACCTGCGGCAGCGCGACAGCCGCGACCACGGCGATGATCGCCGCCGCGGTCTGGAACTTCACGGACGGCAGCGCGGCCGTAAACGTGCGGGACTTGGTGGTTGTGTTCGATTGCATGATCAGAAAATCTCCTTTTTCAGTACAACGTGACGACGGCGGACGCGGTGCCGGCAGGCGTGACGGCACTTGCCGGCACACGTGATAGCGTCAGCGCGCGTCGAGGTCGACGAGCTGGTATTCGCGGCTGCCGAGGTCCATTTCGACGGCATGCTCGATGGTGTGGATGCCGTGGCGCGATTCGATGCGCTCGATCATCGCCGAATTGTCCTCGTCGGACGTGTAGATGCGGTCGACGCACGCCTGGTCGACGGCCACCGGGTCAAGCGAGCCGAACACGCCAATGTCGTGCATGCACGGCGCGGACGCGTTGCCGTCGCAGTCGCAGTCGACGGACAGGTTGTTCATCACGTTGATGAACAGCATGTTGCCCTTGAGCGCGTCGAACACGGCGGTCGCCGCCTCGGCCATGGCCTCGAGGAACGCGTCCTGGTCGCCGCTGAACGGGTTGTTGAGGATCTTGTCGCCGCCCGAATGCAGCCGGCGCTTGCCGTTCGAGGACGCCATGCCGATCGAGATGTTCTTGAGCGCACCGCCGAAGCCGCCCATCGCGTGGCCCTTGAAGTGCGAGAGCACCGCGTAATAGTCGTAGTTCGGGAAGTGCGAGCCGACGATGTCGCCGGTGATGCGCTTGCCGCCCGCGACCGGTATGGTGATCTCGCCTTCCTCGTCCTGGATGTCGCACGGCGCGATGTCGGTGAAGCCGTGCCGCGGATGGTCTGCCAGTGGTGTTCGCTCGTGTTGCGCGTGCCCGGGTACGCGGTGTTGCATTCGACGATCGTGCCGTCGAGCTCGTGCACGAGGTCGGCGATGAGCGACGGCTGCAGATAGTGGCTGTTGCCACCCTCGCCGGAGCTGAGCTTGACCGCCACCTTGCCCTGCGGCCGGGCGCCGAGCGCTTTGTAGACGCGCATGAGTCCGGCGGGGCTGATGTCGCGCGTGAAGTAGACCTTGGACGCCATTGGATAGTCGGTCTGATAGGTCGTTACCATGCTGCCTCCTTGCTTCATTAGTTACTCCCAAATCCCAAGGATACTCAGCCGGCGTTACCTGCGCCCAGCCGTTCACGCATGGCGGTTTTCGCTCGCTGAGGGGTGCGTCAACGAGCGTTTCCGCCATGCGCGGGATCATCACCGCAACCGGAAGTCGGCGAGCGCGCCGGGCCGGCTCAGCGAGTCGCCATCGGCCGCATCACCGTCGGCCATATCGGCCTGATCGGTCTGATCGGCATCGTCCAGGCTGATGATCGCGGACGAACTGCCGTTGCGCATCCACAGCGTTCTCAGCGACAGCGTCGAGCCGCTGGTCGCGAGTTCGGGATCGATCGTCACCGGCACGACGACCGACTGTCCGGCTGCGAGCGCGAGACCGTCCATGCCGCCGTCCGCGGTGCCGACGGTGCGTCCCTTGGCGGAGGTCACAGCGACCGACAGGCTGACCGATCGCACGACGCCGACCGCGTTGCTGCGCACGGTCACGTCGACAATGTGTTTGCCGTCGTTGATCGAGCGGTCGTCGTCGTTGGCGGCCGCATCGTAGATGCCGCGGTCGGCGACGGCGACGATGTCGAACGGCGGCGTGAACGGCGTGCCGGCGGGCAGTCCGAGATTGTCTCGCAGGCCCGCGTCGGCGTGGTTGCCGAACGTGATCAGGTTGCGCATAAGATCGTTCGCATCCTCGACGTCGACGGATGCTGCTGCGTATTGCGCATCCTGCGCGAGGTCGCCGTACTGGCGCACGATGTCGTCGAGCGCGTCGGTGACGTCGTAGCCCAGGTCGTCCCATGTGCGTGCGGTGAGCATGTCGGCCGTGCGGTTCATGGCTTTCGCGACGATGGTGGCCTGTTCGTGGATGGCGGCGAGGTCGTTGCCTGCGAGCGTTGGCAGCGCGTGCTGGATGTCGTTTCGCGACGCGTCGACGGCTTTGGCGTAGTATGCGCCGGCCGTCTGCCGCGTGAGACGAGGCCCGTGGTACGTCGGCAGGTCGACGGGCGACGGCGACTTGCCGTTGATGTCGTAGATCGCGTCGGACAGGCACACGTCGCGGCTGATCGCCTGCACGCCGCCGAGCAGGTAGCCGCCGCCGAGCGCCGCCGCGGCGAGCACGGCCGGCACCAGGAACGTCCACACGCTCGGTTTCCATGCGGGAGTCTCGTCGGCGGCTGCGATTGCGTCTGTTGTTATGTGGTCATCGGCATCGATATGCGTCTTACCGGCACCGTGTTTCGCCATATGAGCCATCGTGGTCACTTCCTGTCTGAATGGTCCGTCGTCCGATCGGTCATGCGCGGTTGCGTTGCACGTTTCACGTCACGGTATGCGGAATGCGTTGAGCGATGCGAGCGCGGCCGCCTGCGCGACCGTGTAGTCGTCGCTGATGATCAGGTCGTCGGCGGTGTGCACGGACCAGCCGTCGGCTGCGAGACGGTATCCGGAGCGCACGATGCGCGGATTGATGCCGACGGTGAGCGTGACCGTGCCGCCGTCGTGGATGGCGTTTGGATCGTCCGCGTCGGACATGCCGGAGGCATGCAGGCCGCCGGCGACGACCGTGCCGTCCTTGTCGAGCAGGTTGAGCCGCATGGACAGATACGGCACGTCGGCCGGCACGTGGCTGGTGACGGTGATCGCGACGCAGTGCCGCGTCACAGTGCGCTCCTTGCCGTCGAGGAACGTGAGTTGGTCGCAGTCGCCCATGTCCTTGACCGCGGTGACGTCGAGCGGCGCGGCCGGTTCGGACGCCGGGTCGAGTTCGAGCCGCGTGCGGATGAGCTGCTGCACGTCGGTTGCCGATTGCGTGGCCGACAGCGTGCGGAACAGCAGGTCTTCGATGGCTTGCCAGTCGGTGTTGCGCGTGAGGTTGGCGTAGATGGACGCGCGATGCTGGTATTCGGCGATCGCCGCGCGGATCGGCTTGTCGAGTTCGTTCGGCCAGGTGCGGGAAGCCAGCGTGCGCGCGGCCTGCAGCGTCGTGTTGCGGGCGGTTTTGGCGGTTTGGTGGACGGCGTTGAGGTTGCCCGATAATACCGCCCTGCGCAGAGATTCGTCGGCCGGGTACACCGGCTGGACAGCCGTGCTGAAGTAGTCCGCGGCGGCTGCGCTGGTGGCAAAGCGTTCGCCGGACGGCTCAAGCGGAGTGAATCCGCCGTAGCATTGGCTGGCCGATTCGCTGTACGAGCAGTTGATCGCGGAGCCGCCCTGCTGCGCGCGGCGGAACGTGAATCCGCCCGCGCCGGCCGCGATCACGGCCACGGCGATCAGCAGCGCCAGCCATCGCGGCATACGCGGACGATACGCAAGTTCATCGGCATCATCGGCATTATCGTCCGCGGCTGTTCCGGACGAATCGTCGGCATCATCGTCGACGTCGCCGCGGTCGTAGCGGGCATCATGGTCGCCGATAACGTACGGATTGCCGCGATGTCTGGAATCGGCATCGTCGTCGGCATGACCCGCGGCATCATCCCAAGGAATCTGATCGTCCGTCATCGCACTCCCCCACCTTTACGAAATTGCCGTCATCGTATCATGCAACCGCACAAAACAAAACGGCCCTCCGCCAAAGCGGAAAGCCGTTTCATTCAGTCAGACTCCATTACGCGACGGAATCAGAACTCCCTGTGCTCGCGGTAGAACTTGATGAGCGACTGGGTGGACGCATCCTGCTGAGCGAGCGCCTCGTCGTCCTTGGAGATCGCCGGGGTGATCTGCTTGGCGAGCTGCTTGCCGAGCTCGACGCCCCACTGATCGTAGGAGTCAAGGCCCCACACGGTGCCCTCGACGAAGGTGATGTGCTCGTACAGGGCGATGAGCTCGCCGAGCGAGAACGGGGTCAGCGCGACACCGAAGATCGAGGTGGTCGGGCGGTTGCCGGTGAACACGCGAGCCGGGACGATCTCCTCCGGGGTGCCCTCGGCGCGGACCTCGTCGGCGGTCTTGCCGAACGCGAGCGCCTTGGTCTGTGCGAAGTAGTTGCCGAGGAACAGCTCGTGCACGTCCTGGTCGCCGTCCTTGGTCGGGTTCGGCGTGTTGACGAACGCGATGAAGTCGGCCGGGATGAGCTGGGTGCCCTGGTGGATCAGCTGGTAGAAGGCGTGCTGGCCGTTGGTGCCCGGCTCGCCCCAGAAGATCTCGCCGGTCTCGGTGGTGACCGGGGTGCCGTCCCAACGCACGGACTTGCCGTTGGACTCCATGGTCAGCTGCTGCAGGTACGCCGGGAAGCGGTGCAGGTACTGGTCGTACGGCAGCACGGCGTGCGAGGCGGCCTTGAAGAAGTTGCGGTACCAGACGTTGAGCATGCCGAGCAGCACGACGACGTTCTTCTCGAACGGGGTGTTGGCGAAGTACTCGTCGATCTCGTGGAAGCCGTGCAGGAACTCCTCGAAGCGGGCCGGGCCGAAGACCACGGCGAGGGAGGTGCCGACGGCGGAGTCGACGGAGTAGCGGCCGCCGACCCAGTTCCAGAAGCCGAACGCGTTGGCCGGGTCGATGCCGAACTCGGCGACCTTCTCCAGGTTGGTGGAGACGGCCACGAAGTGCTTCTTGATGGCTTCGGCGCGCTGGGCCTCGTCGCCGGAGGCGATGGCGCCGTTGGCCTCGAGCTCCTCGAGCAGCCAGGTGCGGGCCTCGCGGGCGTTGGTCAGGGTTTCCAGCGTGGTGAAGGTCTTGGAGACAATGATGAACAGGGTGGTTTCCGGGTCGAGGCCCTTGGTCTTCTCGGCCAGATCGTTCGGGTCGATGTTGGAGATGTAGCGGGCGGAGATGCCGGCGTCAGCGTACGGCTTGAGCGCCTCGTACGCCATGACGGGACCCAGGTCGGAGCCGCCGATGCCGATGTTGACGACGGTCTCGATCTTGCGGCCGGTGATGCCGGTCCACTTGCCGGAGCGGACGTCGTCGGCGAACGCGTAGATCTTGTCGAGGGTTTCACGCACGTCCTTGACGGTGTCCTGGCCGTCGACGATGTACTTGCCCTCGTCCTCGACCGGGCGGCGCAGCGCGGTGTGCAGCACGGCGCGATCCTCGGTGTTGTTGATGTGGACGCCGGAGTACATGGCCTTGATGCGGTCGCCCAGCTTGACCTCGTCGGCGAGGAAGGTGAACAGGCGCAGGGTCTCCGGGGTGATCAGGTTCTTGGACAGATCGAAGTGCAGGTCGCCGGCGTCGAAGCTGAGTTCCTTGACACGGTCGGGGTCCTCGGCGAACCACTTCTTGAGGCTGATACCCTCAGCCTGCAGCTCGTCGTAGTGCTTCTGCAGCGCAACCCACGCCGGGGTCTTCGTGGCGTCGATAGGAGGATTGATGGCCATAGGTGTTGGTCCTTTCATCATCACATAGCGAAGCGGCGCGGCGCTTCGGCCAACCTGACGACGGCCGAATGCCACTCCGGTTACTTCACCTCACAAGATACTCACAAAAGCCGACATAATCACACAAAACAACGATCCGACAACGTAATCGTGAACGGCAAGCAAACGATCGCAATACAACAGGCCACAGCATCACGTCCGGTCATGCACATCAACTGGTACAACGACGGCATCCGGCGCACAACACGCATCACGACACACCGACAATCGCACGATTTGGCAAAACCGGAACCATGCTGTATGCTTTCAGTCTTGTGCGCGGAAAGCGAATGCGATCCGGGCAACAAGCCACTTTAGCTCAGTCGGTAGAGCGGCTCACTCGTAATGAGCAGGTCGACAGTTCGATTCTGTCAAGTGGCTCCCTCCACAACCCCGGTCCAACAGCCGGGGTTTTTGCATATCCCGCCGCGTATCCCGCCACGCTCACCCGCAGCGTCCATCCAGTCAGCGGACGAAACCCGAACAGATCATCCGTCGTCAGGCGGGCAGCAGAAACTGCACGCCGGTCATCAGGCAGATCGCGACGATCGCGGACGCGGCGAGCGTGAACCCGGCGAGTTTCGCGTTGCCGAGCACACGGTCGGTGAACAGCGTCGAGAACACGGCCGTCGGCGCAAGCGCAAGCATCACCACGGCCTTGCGCACGTCCGCGTCGAACGGCAGCGCAAACCATGCGACCGCCGCGAACGCGATCCCCAGCGGCAGTCGCCACGCGAGCACGCGCAGCACGTCGCGCACGTCCTTGCCGGTCTGCGGCAGGTCCATCAACATGCCGACCATGAACACCGAACAGAACGAGTTCGCGTTCGCCACCGGGTCGAGCAGCGTGGGAATGAACGCGGGAATCGGAATGCGGCAGAACATCACGACCAGCATGAGCATGTAAATGTCGAACGGCACCGACGTGAGGAAGCCCTTCGCGATCTTGCGCAGCTTCGCGCGACGGGCGAGACGACGGGCGTCGCGGTCCTTCGGACGCGTGTACGGCAGCGTGGGCGCGTTGCCCGCGTGCTGTTCGGTGATCGGCTTATCCATGTCGATGTGCAGCATGGACGTGGTCATCACATTCGTGCCGGCCGTGACCATGACCGAATTGCCGATGTCGAACATGGAGGCCGTCACCAGCGCGGACGGTCCCATGAACGCCTGCAGCACGGGAAAACAGAAATTGCCCACGTTGAAGCCGGACGCGTTGAGCATCAGAAACGCGCGGTCGGCGGCCGGCTTATGCCGCGAGGCGAGGAACGTGAGCGGCAACGGCAGCAACGCACACAGAAACGCAAATCCGGAGATCAGCAGCATGTTCAGATGATGCGGATTCGTCGCGAACGAGACGATGATCGACGCGGGCAGCGTGAAGTCGAACACGACGACCTGCATGACGCGATAGTCACGCGGACGGAACAGTCCGGCGCGCTTGACCAGATACGCGGCGAAGATGATGAGCAGGAACGCGATGGGCTTGAGTATGGCGGACATGCTTCGGATTCCTCTCCCGTGCTCGACCCGGCCCGGGCGGGTGCGGCGGACGCCGCGTCACGCGGAGAAGTCGGGGAAGTGCGCGCGATGGGACTCGAACCCACACGTACAAGACACAGGAACCTAAATCCTGCGCGTCTACCAATTCCGCCACGCGCGCGCAAGTCGCCAATCTAGCATGAGCCCTGCCTTACGCGCCACAACCACCGTGCGGCGCAACGCGCGAATCGAAGCCGCCCTGCGTCGGCCCGCACCGCGGGAACGATCACAGGACGGTCGCAGGACGGTCGCAGAAACGCCGCTCCCCTACCGCTTCAGCAGCTTGTGCGCCAGCTGCTTGACCGCGTACCGCACCGGCATGACCGGCAGATTGAACTCGCCCGGCATCTCCTCGACGTAGCCCTCGAACCCCTGCTTGAATTCGAGCACGCCGCGGCCCGGATCGTCCGGATCGTCGAAGATACCGTCGATGCCGTAGAAGTTGTACCGGTCCACGCCACGTTCGAGGCACTGCATCATCACGTGATGCTGGATCGCGGTGGGCGCGTAGAACTTCGCATACTTCTCGTCGCTGCCGGAGAACAGGTACACGCATTCGCGCCGGTGCCAGACGAACAGCCCGGCCGCGACCGGCACGCTGGATCCGTCCTGCTCGATGTACTCGTGCGCCTTCTCGACGCGCTTGAGCGACGCCTCGTACGTGGAGCGCGCGGTGGCGATCTTCTTGTTGACCGTGTCCGGGTATTTGGTGGTTTCCAGCGAACGCTCGAGCTTGTCGATGTCCTTGAGGAAGCCGTCGCGCTTGCGCTTCCACGAGGCGAGGTACTCGTCCATGTCGATCGAGGCGACGAGGAACTCGGCCTGGTCGCCGAACGCGTCGAAAATGGCCTCGAAATACGACAGCGGACGGTTTTCGAACCCCTGCTTTTCGCAGCTCAGCTCGCAGATATGGTGGAACACGTCCAGCTGGTCGCGGCGCAGCTTGTCCACGTGCACCGCGCTGTTACGGGCGATTTTCACGTTGCGGCGCGTGTTTTTGGCGTAGGAGTCGAGCAGCGCCTTCTCGTCCTTGAAGCCGGACAGGTCCTTGACGTAGCGCCAGCGCGGCACGGCAACGTATCCGGTGGTGAAGCCGGCGTGTTCGAAACCGTTGGCCTTGAGCGTGTCGACGGTTTCGTCGTCGGGCGCGCCGCCCTGATCGGCCGGCAGTTCGCCGCCGAACGAGTCGCGCAGACGGTACGGCAGTTCGGGCGTGATCTCGAGCTGGGCCGCGCCTTTGGCCTTGGCGTGCCGCTTGAGCTGTTCGACGAGGAATTCGACCAGTTCGCGGTCGTGATAGTCGCACAGCGGGCCGTCATGGATGGCCGCGAACGTGGACAGGCGCGAACGGTGCGTTTCGAACAGCATGGCCGCGACGATGTCACCGTGCTCCTTGACGGCGAGGTATTCGACATCGACGCTTTGGCCGGCGCGCAGGCGCCCCATGGCCGAGGTCTGCTGGAAGTTGCCCTGCGGGTGCGACGCGGAGAACGCGTCGAATTCGTCCGGGGTGAGCGTGGCGAGAGTGAACGAGCGCACTGGTGGGAACCGTCCTTTGACTCGAAGTCTGACTCGATATGCCGCACGGCTGATCGTTGCCGGCCCATCGCCGGTGCCGTGCGGATTGCTCAGCCGATATTAGCACCGGCGTGCCGTGTGCGCCCGGGTCCTCGCCCGAGCGCACATCCTCTTCACACCGACGGCACCGGCGTTTCGCACCGGCCAAGCGGCCTTGCGCCGGTTTGTGTCGGAGCGCGCCGGCTTGCGTCTAGCGCAGCAGTCGTTCGACGGCCGGCACGAGCGCGCGCAGGGCCTTGCCGCGGTGCGAGATCGCGTTCTTTTCGGCCGGTTCGAGTTCGGCGCTGGTGAGCTTACCGTCCGTGCCGTCGGTCGCGGCGCGCGCCGGCTGGTCGTCGGGTTCGAACAGCGGGTCGTAGCCGAAACCGTGCTCGCCGCGCGGTTCGCGGATGATACGACCGGTCATGTCGCCGATTTCGACGACCTGTTCGGCGATCGGATAGCGGTGTTCGAGTTCGGCTTCGACCGCCGGCGAGTCGGACGCGACGACGACCGGAATCTCGTCCGGCAGCGCGTCGACCTGCGGCACGACGAGCGCGGCGGCGCAGCGGAAGCGCGCGGTGCGCTTGTCGTCGGGGATGTCGGCGATCTGGGCGAGCAGCAGCGCGTTGTTCGCCGCGTCGTCGCCGTGGCGGCCGGCCCAGCGCGCGGACAGGATGCCAGGCGCGTTGCCCATCACGTCGACGATCAGGCCGGAATCGTCGGCGATGGCCGGACAGCCGGTGCGTTCGGCCACGTCGCGCGCCTTGAGCAGCGCGTTCTCCTGGAACGTGACGCCCGTTTCGACCGGGTCGGGCAGGTTCAGGCTGCCGGCGGAGACGAGGTCAATGCGCTCCGCGTCCGTGCCAAAGTCCGCTGCGAGGATGCGGCGGATTTCGGCGAGCTTGCCTTCGTTGTGCGTGGCGACGATGAGTTTCACGAGTGCCTCCGTACGATTCAGTCCTGTGCGAGGGCAGCCTGTTGGGCGGCCTGCAGCTCGCGGTTGCCCTTTTCCGCAAGGTCGAGCAGCGTGTTGAGCTCGGCGCGGTTGAACGGGCGGTGTTCGGCGGTGCCCTGGATTTCGATGAACGTGCCGGAGCCGGTCATCGCGACGTTCATGTCGGTCATCGCGCGGCTGTCCTCCGGGTAGGGCAGGTCGAGCATCGGCGTGCCGTCGATGATGCCGACCGACACGGCCGACACGACGTCCTTGAGCACGCGGTCGGCGGACTTGATGTGCTTGTTCCGCTCCGCCCAGCGCATCGCGTCGACGAGCGCCACGTACGCACCGGTGATCGACGCGGTGCGGGTGCCGCCGTCGGCCTGCAGCACGTCGCAGTCGATCTGCACCATGTTCTCACCAAGCGCCTTCATGTCGACAACGCCGCGCAGGCAACGGCCGATGAGTCGGCTGATCTCGTGCGTGCGGCCGCCGATCTTACCCTTGACAGACTCGCGGTCGGTGCGCTCCGCGGTCGCGCGCGGCAGCATCGAGTATTCGGCGGTCACCCAGCCGAGTCCGGAATCCTTGCGCCAGCGCGGCACGCCGGGCGTGAACGTCGCCGTGCACATGACACGCGTGTTGCCACATTCGATGAGCACCGAGCCTTCCGGCACATCGGTGAAGTGACGGGTGATACGCACCGGACGGAGCTGGTCGACTACGCGACCGTCGCCGCGCAGCACGGTATCATTTCCAAGCAAATCTTTGATCTGAGCCATGAGGCCCAACCTAGCACCAGCCGGCGAAGCGGGAGCACGCTATGCGACCGGGCGAAGCGGCGTGCGGTCGCTCATCCGAGCAGCGGTTTGGCCGGCTCGATGCGGTCGATGACGAACAGGACGAGCGAGACCGCGAAGAACGCGCCCGCCAGTTCGAGGCAGTTGATGCCGAACTGCTGCCAGCCGAGCGCCTTGAGGTCGATGAACGCGTACGGGTACGGGTTACCGCCGGCGGCCGGGCCAGAGCCGAGCAGGGTCGGGGCGAGCCACGCGCGGCCCATGACGAACGCGAACCAGACCGGCACGTAGATCAGCCAGCTGAACATGTAATGCCATTGGAACCGCCGGTGCGGGTCGAAGAGCAGGAAATCGGCCACGGCCATGATCGGCGCGATGCGGTGGAGCATCGTATTGGTCATGATGCCAAGTATCTGCGGCACGTAGTTCGGATCATCCGGCGGCATGAGCAGGAACGCGACAACCGCGGTGACGACCGCGTACAGGGTCACCACGCCCTTGAGCCACGCCGGCGGCTGGATGCCCTTGAGAATGGTGGCCGCGCCCGCCCACAGCATCACGAAGCCGAGCACGGCCCCGGTCTGGAACGTGAAGTACACCCACAGCACCGGGCGCTGCCACGCCTCATACGTGCCCACGAAGCACAGCGCGGCGATCGCCAGCCGCCACAGACCCGCGAAGAATCTCATACCGGCCAGTCTACGCGCACGGGCGCGCTTGCGGGAACCAGCCGGGTTCGGCGGACGGCTCCGTTGCCGGAGCGCGGGCGGAGCGAGTAGGCTGGGAGCAACCGAAACGAGGGAGATTCCATGGACTATTCACCGGCCCTGATGACCGACATGTACGAATACACGATGCTCGACGCGACGCTGCGCGACGGGACGGCGAACCGCAAGTGCGTGTTCGAGGTGTTCACGCGCCATCTGCCGGAAGGCCGCCGCTACGGCGTGGTGGCCGGCACTGGGCGCATCCTCGACGCGCTCGAACGCTTCCATCTGGACGACGAGGACCTGCGATTCCTGTCCGACCGCAAGGTGGTGAGTCCCGAGACGATCAAGTGGCTTGAAAACTTCCGTTTCTCCGGATCGATCAAGGGCTACCGGGAGGGCGAGATGTTCTTTCCGAACTCGCCGATCCTGCAGGTCGAGGGCACGTTCGGCGAATGCACGCTGCTCGAGACGCTGATCCTGTCGATCCTCAACTACGATTCGGCCGTCGCCTCCGCCGCCTCGCGCATGGTGTCGGCCGCCAAGGACCGCCCGTGCATGGACATGGGCGGACGCCGCACCAACGAGTGGGCCGCGGTCGCCGCCGCGCGCGCCGCCGTCGTGGGCGGGTTCAAGGGCACGGCCAACCTGCTCGCCGCGCAGATGTACGGGCTCAAGGCCATCGGCACCGCCGCGCACTGCTTCACGCTCGTGCACGACTCCGAACGCGACGCGTTCCAGTCGCAGATCAACGCGCTCGGCAAAAACACCACGCTGCTCGTCGACACGTACAACATCGAGGAAGCCGTGAAAACCGCCGTGGAAGTGGCCGGACCGGAACTCGGCGGTATCCGCATCGATTCGGGCGATCTCGCCTCGCTTGCCCAACGCGTGCGCAACCAGCTCGACGCGCTGGGGGCGACCAACACGACCATCACCGTCACCAACGACCTCGACGAATACGCGCTCGCCGCGCTGCAGACCGCGCCCGTCGACTCGTACGGCGTGGGCACGATGCTCGTGACCGGCTCGGGCGCGCCGACGTGCGCAATGGTATACAAGCTCACCGAACGCGAGAACGCGGACGGCGTGATGCAGCCGGTCGCCAAGAAGTCGAAGAACAAGGCGACCGTGCCCGGCCGCAAGCTCGCCTACCGTTCGTACGAGTACAATCTCGCCGACTGCGAGCACGTGATCTCCGGCTCGGAGGACGCGCTCGCCGCCTACCGCCCGGCCGACGGATGGAAGAACCTTCTCGTCGACTTCGTCGACCACGGTCGGATCGACCCGCAATGGCAGGGCCACGACGCGATCACGGCCGCGCACGAGTACCGCGCGAAGGCGCTCGCCGAACTGCCGATCACCGCGCAGTCCCTGATGAAGGGCGAGCCGGTGATTCCGACCGAGACCACCGTCTTGTGAGGACCTCCGCCGACTCGTATTACCGGGTCACGGGATGGCAAAACACACCATTGTTCCATCCCGTGATTTTGCGTACGGTCACGCGATGGAATTGACCCGCTCCAAATTCATCACATGCCCACCAAATCCGGGTTGGCAAGGTCACGCGATGGAATTGACCCGTTTCAATCCATCGCGTGATCGGATTACCGAGTCACGCGATGGCAAATACCTCGTTCATTCCATCGCGTGAACAACCTGACCGGGTGAAATCGAACCCGGCAAGAGGCGCATCGCCCTACTTCATCATCTCTTCGTAGATGCGCTTGCAGTCGGGGCAGACGGGGTACTTGGACGGGTCGTGCTTCGGCACCCACACCTTGCCGCACAACGCGACCACCGGACGGCCGGTCATGCGCGACTCGGCAATGCGATCCTTGGACACGTAGTGCGCGTAGCGGTCCGCGTCGCCGCCATCGTCGCGCTGCGTCTGCTCCTTGGTCTCCGGGCGTTCGAGCACGGCCGTGCCGGGACCCGGGTCCGGCGTGGACAGGGGCGAGACCGGATCGGCCAGATCACGCGCATCGCCGGTCATCATCGCAGCCGTCATCGTCTCAGCAGACATATCGCATACTCCATCCTCGTGGGCAACAATCATCCCCATGATAAGACCGTTTTCGCCTTCCGCCAACGGCTTTCCGGACCACCGCATGGTATTGGTCGCGTTCGTACGAACATGTCCGCACGAACGTCCGGCACGCAACCCATGGGTCCTCCTCCCATGCGTGCGAATGCAGGTTCCGTCGGCTCGCGCGACCGACCCGGCATCCGCACGCACAACACGCGCCGCAACCGCCGGCAAAACCCGCGCCGAACTCGCCGCGACGGGGTACGCTATGGTCTTATGACTATCGCAGTGTGTCCAGGATCGTATGACCCCGTCACCGCAGGGCATTTGGACGTAATCGAACGATGCGCGCACTTCTTCGACGAAGTGCATGTGGTGGTGGCGGTCAACGCCGCGAAAACGCCGATGTTTCCGGAATCCACGCGCGTCGAGGTGATCCGCCGCGCCATCGCCAAGGACGGGTATTCGAACATCACCGTCGCCTCGACCGACGGGCTCATCACCGACTATTGCAAGCGCGTCGGCGCGACGGTGATCGTCAAGGGCCTGCGCCAGAACGGCGACTACGAGGCAGAGCTCGGCATGGCGCTCGTCAACCGCAAGCTCGCCGGCATCGAAACGCTGTTTCTGCCGGCCGATCCAATCCTCGAGCACATTTCCAGCTCGATCGTCAAGGACGTGGCGCGCCACGGCGGCGACGTGACCGGCATGGTGCCGGACTGCGTGGTGCCGATGCTCACGGAAGCGTTGCGCCGCGAACGCGTGCGGCGCGAAGGAGGGGAATGATCATGACCGATGATGCCGTAAACGACAGCACAGGCGGCCAGACCGAGGCGAATGCCACGTACGGTACGCCGACGTCGGACGCAACCGGACAGGCCGCGGCGAACAACGCGGGATCGTCGTACGCCGCGGGATACGACGGTTCCACGAACGGCACGTCATACGCGGACGCGAGCGCGACGGACGCGCAGCCTGCGCAGTCCGAAACGCAGCCATTCCAGCCGTTCCGCCCGATGCCGGTCAATCCGAACGCCGATCCGGCCGCGTATCAGCCAGCCGATCAGCCGATCGATCCGTCCGTCTACCAGCAGGCCGGACAGTCGTATGCGCAGGACGCGCAGTCCACGGGCGCATCGTCGTCGAACGCGATATCCGACGCGAATGGTGCGAACGGCGACGCCGGACAGGCCGACGGCCAGACGGACGCAAACGGCGCGAACCGCCCGGCGTTTCTGATGGACTCGCTGCCAGACCTGCGCGAACAATCCGGCGACGGTTCGACCGACGGCGACACGGACGGTGCGAACCCGCGCGACGAGTTCACCACCGTGTACGACATCCTCGACCAGATGGAATCCATGCTGGAAGAGGCGAAGACCAGTTTCTTCGCGCCAGGCGTAGTAAAAGTGGACCGCGATGAGTTCGTCGGTCATCTCGACGATCTCAAGAAGATGCTGCCCGTGCAGCTCGAACGCGCGTCCGCGCTCATGCGCGAGGCGGAGCGCCGGCTCGAATCCGCGCAGACGCAGGCGAACGCGATCATCGCCTCGGCGCAGAGCCGCGCGGCCGACATGGTCAAGGACGCGAACGACCAGGCGCAGTTCCTCGCCGGCCAGGAAAACGTGACCGAACTGGCCCGCCAGAAGGCGCGCGCGATCCTCGACCAGGCGCAGGCCAAGGCCGACCGGCTCACGCAAGGCGCCGACAAGTACTGCACGACCGTCATGGAGGGCCTCCAGCAGCAGCTCGGCAAGCTCGACCGCGACGTGCAGGCCGGACTTAATGTACTGTATGAACGCCAGCGCACCGCCGGCGAACAACTCCCCCATCTGAACAACAACGACTATCCGGAAAGCTGAACCATGCCCCGTCCTGAATATTCCCCGTGGGCCGTGTCCGTGGCGCAGGTCGCGTCGCGCGCCGGCCAAAGCAAGCCCATCGACGCCGTGTTCCCCGCGCCCAGCGGCATCGGCGACAACATCGTCGGCATTCCGGAAGGCTCCGACGTGCACGTGGTCGGCTCGTTCGACTCGATCGTCGACGGCCTGATCCTGACCGCGCGCATCAGCGCGCCGATCAGCACGGAATGCACGCGCTGCCTCAAGCCGATCAACAAGGACTGGACGGTGGACGTCACCACGTTCTTCCCGTACGAGTCGGCCAGCGCCGACGGCAGGCACGGCGGCCGCGGACGCGACGACGACAAGGGCGAGGTGGACATCATCGCCGGCGAGGACGAGTCGGAGGACACGTATCCGCTCACGCCGGACGGCGCGTTCGCCGACCTCGAGGCGCTGATCCGCGACACGCTCGCCGAATCGCTGCCGCTGCAGCCGCTGTGCCGCGAGGACTGCCTCGGCCTGTGCCCGCAGTGCGGCGCGGATCTCAACGAGGATCCGGACCATCACCACGACGTGGTCGACGAACGGTTCGCCTCGCTGGCGGCGCTCAAGGCGAAGCTCGAGTCAGGCGAATAGGCCACCCCTCTTGGCTCCCCCTTGCCAGGGGAGCTGTCGGCTTTGCCGACTGAGGTGTAGGCATACCCGTCGCATCGACGACTTGGAAGACTCCCCGAGTGCCCTGACTGGACTTTGTACGCCCGGTGCGCTAAGATACCGAACGCTTAAGCTCAATCGTTCGATCGAAACAGAGGAATACAAATGGCACTGCCTAAGTACAAGACCTCGCGCGCCAACACGCACTCGCGCCGCGCGAACTGGAAGGCGTCTGCTGTGCAGACCGTCAGCTGCCCGAACTGCGGCGCTCCGTCGTTGCCGCACATGGCCTGCCCGAACTGCGGCAACTTCCGCGGCCGCACCTACCGTGAGGCCATCCGCTCCGCCCACACCAAGTGAGCCTGAGTTCGCGGTAACCAAGCGATAAGAAAGCCCTGCCATCGACGGGTGGCGGGGCTTTTTCGTATCCGCGGCCGGGACCGCAGGCGTCCGCGGCGGCCACTGTCCGCGCTCCGGGCTAGATAAGGTGACCATGACCGCAGAAGCAACCCAGGCATCATCGCAGAACACGAATCACGCCGCGCAGCACGACACGCGACACGCAACGCCGGCACCGATCAGCCCGACCAACGTGCTGCTCGAAGCGCTGGGCACCACGATCAGCCCCGAACTGCTCGTGCAGGCGCTCACCCACCGCTCGTTCTCGCACGAGCACCCGGGCGCCCCGAACTATGAACGCCTCGAATTCCTCGGCGACGCGGTGCTCGAACTCGTCTCCACGGAAACACTGTTCACCGCCCACCCGGACATGACCGAAGGCCAGTTGGCGAAAATGCGCGCCAAGGCCGTGTCCGAAGAGTCGCTGAGCGCGATCGCGCGCACTAAGCTGCACGTCAGCCCATACATTCTGCTCGGCCACGGCGAAGCGAAGGAGGGCGGCGCGGAGAAAAGCTCCATCCTGTGCGACATCGTCGAATCGCTCATCGGCGCGACGTTCCTCGAACACGGCATCGACGGCGCGCGCGAGGTGATCCACCGGCTCATCGACGACACGCTGGCCGAAGTCGCGACCGAAGGACCGGCACTCGACTGGAAGACGTCGCTGGAAGTCAAGTCGCACGGACTCGGCAAGGGCGATCCGCACTACCGCATGTCCGTAATGGGACCGGAGTGCGCGCAGATCTTCACCGCGCGCGTCACGCTCGGCGACGACGAGGAAACCGTGTGGGGCGTCGGCAAGGGCTCCAGCAAGCGCAAGGCGCAGCTGGCCGCGGCCGAAGTCGCGTGGAAGGCGCTCGACAAGTAGCTTCCCACGCAGCCGACCCAGCCAGCATATGGCGAAGAATCGCCGTATCTCAGCGCCTGTGATTAGGATGGGGTGAATCATCGCCCGGCATCCCGCGCGCGGGGCCACAAGCGCCGCGACCGCGGGCGAGGCCGGCCGCCGTCGAACGAGCCGATCATCCTGCGGCCGTCGCACGGCGCGCGCACCTTCACGATCACACAGTCGATTACGAGAAGTTGAGAGGAACCATGGCGACACCAACGCCCCTTCAGGCATTCAGCGGCGTGCCGAAAACGCACGCGGACGACACGCAGACCATTGTCGACGGCGAGAAGATGACCGGCGCGCAGGCGCTGGTCCGCGCGCTGGAGGACCTGGGCGTTCAGGACGTCTTCGGCCTTCCCGGCGGCGCGATCCTGCCCGTCTATCACGCGATCAACGACGACACGAAGTTCCGCTTCACGCTCGTGCGCCACGAGCAGGCCGCCGGCCACGCCGCCGAAGGCTACGCGGTGGCGACCGGCCGCGTGGGCGTGTGCATTGTCACGTCTGGCCCGGGCGCAACGAACATGATCACGCCGATCGCCGACGCGAACATGGACTCCGTGCCGCTCGTCGTCATCACCGGCCAGGTCGGCGTGAACGCGATCGGCACCGACGCGTTCCAGGAAGCCGACATCGTCGGCGCGACCTACCCGGTCGTCAAGCATTCGTATCTGGTCACGCGCGCGCAGGACATCCCGCGCGTCATCGCCGAAGCGCACTACATCGCGCGTTCCGGCCGCCCCGGCCCGGTCGTCGTCGACCTGACCAAGACCGCGCAGGTCGGCGAAATGTACTATTCGTGGCCGCAGCGCATGATCCTGCCCGGCTACAATCCGATCACCAAGGCGCACGGCCGCGTGCTGTCGGACGCGGCGAAACTGTTCGCCCAGTCGTACCGCCCCGTGTTGTACGTCGGCGGCGGCGCGTCGCGCTCCAACGCGTCCAAGGAAGTCGCCGAACTGGCCGAAATCACCGGCGCTCCGATCGTGACGACCCTGCCGGCGCGCGGCATCGTGCCGGACGACAATCCGAAGAACCTCGGCATGCTCGGCATGCACGGTACCGTCGCGGCGACGGCCGCCGCCCAGCGCTGCGACCTGCTCGTCGCGATCGGCGCACGCTTCGACGACCGCGTCACCGGCAAGCTCGACGCGTTCGCACCTCTCGCACGCGTCATCCACATCGACATCGACCCGGCTGAAATCGGTAAGAACCGCGCGCCGGACGTGCCGATCGTAGGCGACGTGGCGACCGTGCTCAACGATCTCATCCCCGAAATCAAGCGCTCGCAGGCGATCGGCGGCAAGCCGAACCTCAAGCCGTGGTGGGACGAGCTCAATGCGCTGCGCGAGAAGTACACGATCCACTACGACGAGCCGGAGGACCAGCCGACCGACGGCACACTGCAGCCGCAGTGGGTGGTCGAGCAGCTGTCCAAGATGGCCGACCCGTCGACGATCTGGGTGTCGGGCGTGGGCCAGCACCAGATGTGGGCCGCGCAGCTCATCGACTTCAAGAAGCCGCATTCGTGGATCTCCTCCGGCGGCCTCGGCACGATGGGCTTCGGCCTGCCGGCCGCGATCGGCGCGCAGGTCGGTTCCGCGCGCGACTTCGGTGGCAAGAAGCCCGTGTGGCTGATCGACGGCGACGGTTCGTTCCAGATGACCAGCGAGGAGCTGGCCACCACGTTCCACGACCACACGCCGGTCAAGATCGCGATCCTCAACAACTCCGTGTACGGCATGGTCCGCCAGTGGCAGACGCTGTTCTACGACCAGCACTACTCGCAAACCAACCTGCTTGACGGCGAGGCGCACAACGAAGCCGAAGAGGGCACGCCCGAATTCTTCGACGTGCCGGACTTCGTGAAGCTGGCCGAGGCGTACGGCTGCGTCGGCATGCGCGCGTTCACGCAGGAGGAGGCCGTCGAGGCGATCCGCAAGGCGAACGAGATCAACGATCGCACGGTGCTTATCGACTTCCGCGTCTGGAAGGACGCGATGGTGTGGCCGATGGTCGCCGCGGGCGCGTCGAACAACGACGTGACGTACCGTCCGGGCACGCAGCCGCTGCGCCCGCAGGGCGAGGCCGGCGCCGTCGAGCTCGGCGAGGCCGGTTTCTAAGGTTCGTTCGTTCGCGAAGGGTTAAGGAGAAATCTCTCATGGCTAACTATCCCGCTTCCCAGCCCGGCGCCAAGCGCCACACGCTGTCCGTGCTCGTGGAGAACCGCCCCGGCGTGCTGGCCCGCATCGCCGGCCTGTTCGCCCGCCGCGCGTTCAACATCGACTCGCTGTCCGTCTCCCCCACCGAACGCCCGGACATCTCGCGCGTGACGGTCACGGCCGAGGTGGACGATCTGCCGCTCGAGCAGATCATCAAGCAGCTCAACAAGCTGCTGCACGTGCTCAAGATCGTCGATCTGGACCCGGACACGACCGTGGAGCGCGAGCTGGTGCTCATCAAGGTCGCGGCCGACCAATCGAACCGTTCCGACGTGCTCGAGATCGTGCGCCTGTTCCGCGTGCGCGTGGTCGACGTGAACCCGGAGTCGCTGACGATCGAGGCGACCGGCGCGGAGGGCAAGATCGACGCGCTGCTCGGACTGCTTGATCACTACGGCATCATCGAACTGGTGCGTTCCGGTGCGGTTGCGGTGACGCGCGGCCCGCGCGCGCTGGCCGAGAAGGTCGTCGGCTCGGAGATCACCGGCCGCTGACGTTCTCTTTCTGGCTTCGGCTCGCTGCCGTTGCACTGTTACAGGCTCCTCGCTTATGGGCTCCCCGCCCGGGCGAGGAGCCTTTTCGTTGCCTCCATTGCTTCCACACCAAAATGCAAGAGTTCTTGTTGATTTATACAAGATTTGTTGTACAATGATTCTTGTGAAATAGGGCGGGTGATCATCGCCCGCCGATCCAGCAAGGAGGTCACCATGACCAACACACGGCACCACGCCGATCTCACGCAGTTGCGCGCAGTATCGCATCCGACTCGCATCCGCATCATGAACATGATGGAACCCGGCAAGGCATGCACCGTGGGCGACATCGCCGAACGCATCGGCGAATCGGCGGGCACCATCAGCTATCATCTCAGGCAGCTCGCCAAGGCCGGACTCGTCGAGCAGGTCCCCTCCCCCGACGGCGACGCGCGCAAAAGCTGCTGGCAGGCCAGCACGCCCAAACTCATCGTCAACGCGGACGGCGACACCGACCAGGCGTCCGTCGAAGCCCTCGCTCAATCCGCGTCCACCGCGACCACCGAAGCGCGACTGCGCTACTATCGCGCGGAATCGTCGTTGCCCGAACCGTGGCGGCACTCGTTGGACAGCATGTCGATCATCCGACTGACCGACGAGGAATTCAGCCAGATGCAGCAGGAACTGCTGACCGTCGCCAACAAGTGGATCAACACGGTCGGCGACCGGCACACCGAAGGCGACGGCTCAGAACAGGTCATGGTCGCACTGTCCGCCTTCCGCTATCTGGCGTAAAGGAGCGGATCATGAACGGCATAGACAACAGCATCTCCCCCGCACGCGCTACGCACGCCTCGCTGTGGCGCAATCCGCAGTACCGCGCGTGGTTCACCGCCGACACCGCGTCCGCGATAGGCCTTGCAATGAAGGGCTTCGCGATCTCACTGGTCGCCTTCTCGCTCACCAAATCGCTACCCACGGCCGGCTGGCTGACCACGGCAAGCCTGATCGCCGCGCAGACCGCCGACGTGTTCGGCGGCACGCTGGTTGACCGGCACCGTCGCAAGCGGCTCATCATCCTCAACGCCATATGCGGCACGGTGCTGTGGGGCGCGGTGTTCGCACTGCTGGCGAGCGGCCTGCTCACGTTCCCCATGTTCGCCGTCGTCATCGTCGTGGCGTCCACAATCAACGGCCTGCTTGGCAACGCGACGAACGCGATGCTACGTTCGATCATTCCAACTTCCGACTATCCGAAGGCGCAGAGTCTCAATCAGGGGCGCGATTCGGTGATCAGCCTCGCCGGCTCTCCGCTCGGCGGCGTGCTGTATGCGTTCGGAGCGTGGGTGCCGTTCGCCGTCGCGTCGATCATGTACGCGATCGCTGGAATCAGCGCCGGCATGCTGCACGTCGACGAGCATGTGCGCAGCGCGATCCGGCGCGATGACGGCGAGCGCGACGCGCGCGGCTCGTTCGTCGACGATTTCGTCGCGGGATGGCGTTGGACGCTGCGCCGACGCACGCTGATGGCGATGAACGCGATCGCCGCGCTGCTCAATTTCGGCGTCAACGGCATATTCGAGGCCGTGCAGCTGCAGTTGGTCGGCTCCGGCGTGGATTCGGTGCGTATCGGTTTCGTGTCGACGGCCGTGGGCGCGGGCATGCTGATCGGCGCGGTGATCGCGGCGCGCGTGTGCGACCGGCTTGCCGTGGGCACCGGATTGGTCGTCATGTCGGTGGCCGCGCTGGCGACGCTGGCTCCGATGATCGTCAGCCACGCTTATCCGGTGATGCTCGTCTCGTCGCTGCTGTGTGGTCTGCCAGTACCGACGATCAACGCGCTGCTCATGGGCTTCATTTTCGCCAAAGTGCCGACCGACATGCAGGGGCGCGTCGACTCGTCGTCGAATCTGATCTGCATGCTGCCGACGATGTTCTGCTCGGCGATCGCCGGATCACTGCTGCCTGCGATCGGCTTCCGCGCGACCGTCACACTGTTTCTAGCCGCCCTGGCCGCCAATGTGGCGATCGTGCTCGCCATGCCGGCCGTACGTTCGATTCCGGCCGCCGATCATTGGAATGAGGCCGAACTGTAGCGGAAGGACTGTAGCGGACGGACGGCAATCGCTCCCGTTACCCCACGCAACATGCCGACACTGCGACACATCGCGTCTGCTAGCATAATGATAGCAATAGTTGACAGCAATGCTAGCAAGGAGGTGGATATGGGCACCCTCACCATTCGCAGGATCGATGACGACGTGCTGGAGAAATTTAAGGAAATGGCCCGGCGCAACAACCGCTCCGCCGAGGCGGAGGCACGATCGCTGCTGGAAGAGGTCACGGCGGAGTACATGGCACGAAAGATCATGACGTCGGCCGATCTCGTGGCGGAAATGCACCGACTGCTTGAAGACGACGGATTCGATGACGACGAGGATTTCGTGCCGCCGCGCAATACCTACGATCGCGAACCTCGACCGGTGGATCTGGGAGACGACCATGATCATTCTTGACACCAATGTGATCAGCGAGATCATCAGCAAACGATCGCCTGACCGCAATGTGGAGGATTGGGTGATTGCAACGTCCTTGCATGAGATGCACCTCACCAGTATCACCATTGCCGAACTGCTGTACGGGCTTGCATTGCTGCCCGAATCGCGCAGGCGATATCGGTTGGAGCACACGGTTCTCGCATGCGTGGACACGTTTCAGGAACGGACATTGCCGTTCGACAGGCAAGCCGCGCCGTATTACGGTTCCATCGTCGCAACGCGCCGCAAGATCGGCCGACCGATCGGCGTGCAGGATGCGATGATCGCGGCGATCGCGCGGTCACGCGGGGCGACGTTGGCCACGCGCAACGTCAAGGATTTCGAACACACCGGCGTCACGCTCGTCAATCCTTGGGAAAACAGCGAGTCAGCTGCATGAACCAACGGCATTGGCGGCCGCCATGCAAGGCAAAGGCCGGCGGTGATCGCCGCCGGTGCAGCCACGCGTCCGGATGGCGACCGGCGATAATCCAGCATTTACAAATTCACTCGTCCACTGTTTCTCCGTCTTCCGCGCCGTCATCCGCGGAATCTGCCTCCACCTCGGCCACAGCCTCTTCGGGAGTGTACAGGCCAAGCGGTATAAAGACGAAGCCGAATTGGTACCGATGCCACATCATGAGGGGGATGAACAACACCTGTTCGATCATTTCACGGGTGGGCAGACTTCGTTCATCAGCGAGCAGCGTGGTCTGGTAACTCACTTCTCCGCTGTGAAAGTCGATTTGAAAACCTCCCATTTCCCCTGAAGCGTCATTGATGCGGCATACGTATTCGGTAAGTACCTGCAATGTCTCCTTGTCCGAAAAATCGATCCTGAACTCGGAAGCTAAGGCAATGACTTTGATCCGATCCGTTCCGACGACGACGAGCACCAAGACGGAATCGATCGAGCAATCGTCGCCGAGCCCATACCCATACATGATCATGCCCTTGTCGGGTCGCTCCTCATAACATGCCTGATCGGCATCGAGGACATCCTTCACAAGAGCGTAGAGTGCGGTGGAGTAGTCAGCCATAATGATGTTCCTTTCATCAACATTTCGTTACACCACTCATAACCGGACAATCCAGCGCCGACACGCCGCCGCACTGCGTCATCCCGCTACTCGAGCTGTTCGGACAATTCCATCCATTCGGCGGTCAGCTCGTCGGATTCTTCGGCGATGGCCTTGAGCTGCTCGTTGAGCTTGTTGAGGCCCTCGTAGTCGCTCGGGTCGTGCGAGGCCATCTGCGATTCGAGATCGGCCTTCTGCTCTTCGAGCTTGGCGAGCTTGCGGTCGATGGCGGCTACGCGCTTGCTCGCGTCGTGGAACGCCTTACCGGTGAGCTTGGGTGCCGATTCGCCGGAATCACCGGCATCCTGCCCAGCCGCAACGTCGGCGGCATCGGACGAAGCCCCGGAAGCTACGGCGGAACCGGCACCGCCCTTGCCCTTCTTCTTGCCGTACGCCGGCTCAAGCGACGGCAGCGGCTTGCCGTTCTTCAGATCCTCGACCATGTCGAGATAATCCTGCACGCCGCCGGGCAGATGCCGCACCTTGCCGCCGATGAGCGCGAACTGTTCGTCAGTGACGCGTTCGAGCAAGTACCGGTCGTGCGAAACGACGATCAGCGTGCCCGGCCACGTGTCGAGCAGATCCTCCATCACGGCGAGCATATCGGTGTCCAGGTCGTTGCCGGGCTCGTCCATGATGAGCACGTTCGGCTCGTCGAGCAGGATGAGCAGCAGCTGCATGCGGCGCTTCTGGCCGCCCGACAGGTCGCGGATCGGCGTCATGAGCTGCGCGGACTCGAAGCCGAGCCGTTCCATGAGCTGGCCGGGCGTGACCTCCTTACCGTCGACGATGTAGCTCGGCTTGTAGCGCGACAGCACTTCCTTGATCTTGTACTTGCCGAGCTTCTCCAGCTCGTCGAGCCGCTGCGAGAGCACCGCGAACCGCACGGTCTTGCCGATGTTCACATGGCCGACCGTCGGCGTGAGCGTGCCGTCGAGCAGGCGCAGCAGCGTCGACTTGCCCGCGCCGTTCGCTCCGACGATGCCGATGCGGTCGCCGGGGCCGATCAGCCACGTCACGTCGTCGAGGATCTTGCGTCCGGTGACGGTGATTTTGCGTGCGGCGGACGTCGCGTCGGCGGCCGATTCGACGTCGTCCGCGCCGATCGTCTCGCCACCGGTCAGGCGACGTCGCGTCGCGCGGTCGGCGTCGTCTATCGCGGCAGTGCCGGCCTCGACGCGAGCCTGTTCGGCCGCCTTGCGCACCTCCTCGGCCGCTTCGATCGCTTCCGGCACGCCGGCGTCGACGAGTCGCGGATCGTCCATGTCGGTCACGGCGACTTCGACCGAACCGTGCACCTGCGGTTCGGCGTACATCGGGCGCACCACATCCACGCGCGACGCAGAATCGGCCATCGCGGCCACGTCCGGGTCGATGGCCGCCGCAGCGTCCGCGACCGAACCGTCCACGCTGCCCTGCACGTGTTCGAAAATCTGCGTCACGTCGATCAGGTCCACGACCTGCTTGCCGAGTCGCGAGGTCGCCATCTGCTTGAGTTCGAGCGTATTGCGCACCGGCGGCACGTCGGCGATGAGCTCACGCGCGGCCTTGACGTGGAATTTCTGCTTGGTGGAGCGGGCGCGAGCGCCGCGGGTAAGCCATGCGAGCTCCTTGCGGGCGAGGTTGCGGCGCTTCGTTTCGCGCACGTCGGCCTGACGGTCGCGTTCGACGCGCTGCAGCATGTACGCGGAGTAGCCGCCCTCGAACGGCTCGATCAGGCCGTCGTGGACCTCCCACATGGATTCGCACACCTCGTCGAGGAACCAGCGGTCGTGCGTGACGAGCAGCAGCGCGCCCTCGCCGCGCGACCAGCGGTTCTTGAGGTGTTCGGCAAGCCAGTGGATCGTCACCACATCCAGATGGTTGGTCGGCTCGTCGAGCGCGAGGATATCCCAGTCGCGCAGTAGCAGACGTGCCAGATCGGCGCGGCGGCGCTGACCGCCCGACAGTGATCCGATCTTCGCGTCGAGGCTCATGCCGCCAAGCAATGCTTCGACGATTTCGCGCGAACGGGTTTCGGCCGCCCATTCGTAGTCCGCGCGCCCCTCCAGCGCGGCTTCGCGGATCGTGGCGTCGTCGTCGAGCGGATCACGCTGGTCGAGCATGCCGAACGTGAGCCCGTTGCGCTTGGTGACGCGGCCCGAATCCGGTTCCTGCGTGCCGCGGAACAGGTGCAGCAGCGTGGATTTACCGTCGCCGTTGCGGCCGACGATGCCGATGCGGTCGCCCTCGAATACGCCCTGCGTCACATCGGTGAAGATGGTTTTGGTGGCGAAGGCGAGCGAAACGTGTTCCAATCCAATATCGTAAGTCGGCATAATCCACTAACTTAGCGGCACCACCGGGCATCGGTCCGGCGGCGTTCGCCGACCGTTCAGCCGAGCGTTTTCGCGTATGTGTTGCAGCGCGCGGCGAACCCGGAGAACACCTGTTCGGCAAGCGGCTGTAGCTGCGGGTCGTTGGCGGCGAACGCCTCGCGCAGCTGCGACTTGGAACCGCCGGCCGCCTTGAGGTCCTTGACCATGGACGGCTCGGCAAGCCACTCTTCGAGGATCGGTGCGCTGACCTCGAGATGGAACTGGAGTCCCAGCGCGGAGGCGAAACGGAACGCCTGTACCTTGGTGCCGGCCGAGCGAGCGAGCAGCTGCGCGTCGGCGGGCAGGCCGACCACGTCGTTGTGCCAGTGGAGCACGTTAATCTGCTTGTCCCACATGGAGAAGTAGTCGTGCTTGTCGACGCGTTTGATCGGGCCGAAGCCGATTTCCGGCGCGTCGCCGCGGCTCAGCTTCGCGCCGAGCGCGGTGGCGATGATCTGATGACCGAGGCACACGCCGAGCACCGGCTTGCCTACGCTCACGGCGGCCTTGGCGAGTTTCGCTTCGACCTTGAGCCCCGGATACTCGTCGTAGTCGGTGGCGCCCATCGGCCCGCCCATGATGACCACGCCGGCCACCTGGTCGAAGTCGGGCAGGTCGGGCTTCTTCTTTTTGGCGATGTTCAGGGTGAGCGTATCCAACCCCAGCTCTTCGAGGTTCGTCAAAATGCGCCCCGGCTTCTCCCACGGGACGTGCTGCAGAATCAACACTTGCGGTTGCGTCATGGTTCCTATTGTGACATCACCCACGTAAAGCGAATTCGACGTTTCGCGTCGCCGCGTCAGCCTCCGGCCGGCTTCCGGTCAGCTTCGGGCCGAAACCGGGCGTGGAAATGCCGCGCATGTCGGCCAATCTGAATACGCTTTTGCAGTATGACAGAAGCTCAAGAAGCGCATGATTCCAACATTTCCAGCGTCCAGTCCACGTCCGGCACCACCGCCGGCCGCGACTCGGCCCCCACCGTGGCGAAGGCCGCGGCCGATCTGAAGCTGTACGACACGGCCACGCACGCCGTCGCGCGTTTCACGCCGATCAAGCCCGACAAGGTCGGCATCTACGTGTGCGGCGCGACCGTGCAATCGTCGCCGCACATCGGCCACATCCGCGCGGCCGTCGCGTTCGACGTCATCCGCCGCTGGTTCCTCAAGCTCGGCTACGACGTCACGTTCGTGCGCAACGTGACTGACATCGACGACAAGATCCTCGACAAGGCCGCGGCCGCGGGCCAGCAGTGGTGGGCGCGCGCGTACCACTACGAGCGCGAGTTCACGCAGGCGTACGACACGCTCGGCGTGCTGCCGCCGACGTACGAGCCGCGCGCGACCGGCCACATGATCGACATGATCGACCTGATCCAGAAGATCATCGACAACGGCCACGGCTACGTGGTGCGCGACGCGGACGGCAATCCGACCGGCAACGTGTACTTCGACGTGCCGAGCTGGCCGCACTACGGCGAGCTGACGCACCAGAAGCAGGGCGCCGCGGAAGCAGACGAGGCGGCGGCCGTGGCCGACCGCATGGGCCCGAGCGTGGACGCGGCGGGCGACGACAAGTACAATCCGGTCGATCCGGCCGACATGTCGCCCGACAAGCATGATCCGCGCGACTTCGCGCTGTGGAAGGCGCCGAAGGACACCGATCCGCTCGACGCGCGCTGGAACACGCCGTTCGGCGTGGGTCGCCCGGGCTGGCACATCGAATGCTCGGCGATGAGCCACCGTTATCTCAAGGACATGTTCGACATCCACGGCGGCGGTCTCGACCTGCGTTTCCCCCATCACGAGAACGAGATGGCGCAGACGCGCGCGGCCGGCTACGATTCGGCGGCGCACTGGATGCACTCGGCGTGGGTGACGGCCAAGGGCGAGAAGATGTCGAAGTCGCTGGGCACGGGCCTGTCGGTGCCTTCCGTGTTGGCCGAGCACTCCGCGTGGGTGGTGCGCTATGCGCTCGGTTCGGTGCAGTACCGTTCGATGCTCGAATGGTCCGATCAGGCGCTGGTCGAGGCGCAGGCCGCGTACGACCGCGTGTCGAACTTCATCGAGCGTGCGGGCGTCGCGCTGGGCGAGCAGCCGTCGCGCGACGAGATTGCCGCCGTGCGCGCGGATGATCTGCCGGCCGATTTCGTCGCGGCGATGAACGACGACTTCAACGTGTCGGGCGCGACCGCGGCGGTCTTCACGGCGGTGCGCAACGGCAATACGCTGCTCTCTCAGCTGGCCGACCGCGCCGATTCCGATGCGGCGAAGGCGGAGGTGCGCGAGGCACTCGTGTCGGTGCGCGCGATGCTCGACACGCTGGGCCTTGACCCGCTGGCCGAGC
>NZ_JGYN01000022.1 GCF_000741165.1 Bifidobacterium biavatii DSM 23969
TTGAGCCTTTGTACCCTCCATGAAGAACACGTGGTTGATAGGCCGGACGTGGAAGCCGTGCAAGCGGTGGAGCTGACCGGTACTAACAGGGAACAGCAACCAACTATGCACACTCGTATGAGTGTGACACGCATCGATACCATGCAAGATCTTGTGAGGTGACAAGGAATACTCACGATCACACGATCAACACGAAAAATAACGCGTTCACTCTCCGGTTCCCAAACCATCACGAATACCGGTTAAACGAGCATGCTTGTTTAACTGTTAATTAAAGATTTGCGGCGGTCATGGCCCAGGTGAGACGCCCGGCTCCATTCCGAACCCGGAAGCTAAGGCCTGGCACGGCAATGGTACTGCACCCGACAGAGTGTGGGAGAGTAGCACACCGCCGCATCAACACGTTATCAAGGATCCCGGTAGAGCAACAGCTCCCGGGATCCTTTCATATTTCCGTATACATTGTTGTTTCCGCAATGCGGTGGCCGAGTGTGTCGAGGTCGGGACGATGCTAGAATCTTTAACGTTGAAGTTAGTTTGGTTGGCACAACAAGCAAAGGAGCCTATCGTGGGCAAGCAGACCGTGGACCATTTCCTGTTCGGCGCGGCGTACTACGACGAGTACATGCCGAAAGGACTCGACCGCATCGAAACCGACATGCGCATGATGAACCATGCAGGCATTAACGTCATCCGCATCGCCGAGTCGACGTGGAGCACGTGCGAGCCGCAGCCCGGCGTCTTCGACTTCAGTCACGTCGATCGGGCCCTCGACGCCGCGCATCGTCACGGCATCAGCGTCATCATCGGCACGCCGACGTATGCGGTGCCGACCTGGCTGGTGCGCATGCATCCTGACGTGCTCGCCGTCACGCCGAACGGACCGGGCAAATACGGACCGCGGCAGATCATGGACATCGTCAACGGATCGTACCGCTACTACGCCGAACGCGTCATCCGCAAGCTCATCGCGCACGTCGCGCAGCATCCGGCCGTGATCGGCTACCAGGTCGACAACGAAACCAAGTATTACGATTCCGTCAGCCCGGACATGCAGGCGCTGTTCGTCAAGTATCTGCGCGACAAGTTCAAGGGCGACCTCGACGCGCTCAACGCGCACTTTGGACTCGACTACTGGTCCAACCGCATCAACGCGTGGGAAGACTTCCCGGATGTCACGAACACGATCAACCAGTCGCTGCGAGGCGAATTCGACCGGTTCCGCCGCGCGCAGGTCACCGCGTTCCTTGCATGGCAGGCCGATATCGTGCGCGAATACGCGCGCGACGATCAGTTCGTCACGCAGAACTTCGACTTCGGCTGGCGTGGCGGATCGTATGGCATGCAGCCGGCCGTCGACCACTTCAAGGCCGCCCGCGCGCTCGACATCGCCGGCTGTGACATCTACCACCCGACGCAGGACGACTTGACCGGCAAGGAGATCGCGTTCGGCGGCGACCTGACTCGCTCGCTCAAGGATGGCGCGAATTATCTCGTGCTCGAAACCGAAGCGCAGGGCAACCACGGCTGGCTGCCGTTCCCCGGGCAGATGCGACTGCAAGCGTATTCGCACCTCGCGTCCGGCGCGGACGTGGTCGAATACTGGCACTGGCATTCCATCCACAATTCGGCCGAAACGTACTGGAAAGGCCTGCTCGGCCACGATTTCGAACCGAACCCGACGTACGAGGAGGCCGGCGTGTTCGGCCGCGAGATCGCCCGCCCCGAAACGGCCTCGCGCCTGCTGCATCTCAAGAAGCGCAACAAGGTCGCGATCATGGTGTCGAATGAGGCGCTGAGCGCGCTTGAGGGGTTCCGCATCGCGTCCGGCACGAGCTGGGGCGGGGGAGCCGACTACAACGACGTGGTGCGCCGTGTGTACGACGCCCTGTTCGAACTCAACGTAGAATGTGATTTCGTGCCGGCCGACGCCGACTCGGATCGGCTTGCGCGTTACGCGATGATCGTCACGCCCGCGCTGTACTGCGCGTCCGACGAGACGATTGCACGGCTGCGTGCGTACGTGGCCGACGGCGGACACCTGGTTTCGACGCTGCGCTCGTTCGTGGCCGACGAGGAGACGACCGTATGGCATGATCGCGCGCCGCACAACCTGACCGACGTGTTCGGCATGAGCTACAACCAGTTCACGCCGCCCAAGGGCCGTGTGACGGTCGACTTCGCCGATGGTCCGCTCGTCAACGCAGCGGAGACGGCCGGACGCGCGGTGCAGGCTGAGGAGCTGATCGAACTGCTCAAGCCGAACGGAGACCGGATGTTTGCGGCCGAAAACGTTACTGGAGATATTGCCAGGAATGCTGACGCTGCTGGAAATGTCGAGGATGGGACCGTCGACGCTGCGGCGGGGAAGAACGGTGTGCCGGTCGACGCGTCGGCCACGCAGGTGCTCGCGCGCTACGGCCATTATGCATGGAAGGACTATGCGGCGATCACCCGCCACGCGTTCGGCAAGGGCTCGGCCGAATGGGTCGGCACGATGCTCGACGCCGATGCGACGCGCACGGTGCTGCGCGAGGCGCTTGCGCACGCCGGCCTCGCCGGATTTGGCACCGAAGCCGCGGCCGGAGTTGTAACTGGTGCCGTAACAGCTGATGCGTCCGCTGCGGAACGCGAAGCTGCGGCGGACGAGGCCGTGGCTGCGCTTGCCGGCAAGGTCAGCGTGCGCCGCGGCGTCAACGCGGCGGGGGAGACGGTCACGTATCTGCTCAACTATTCCGCCGAACCGGTCACATTCGCGTCGCCGGTGGCGGGCGAGGTCGTCGTTGCGCCGAAGATCATCGCGACGAACGGACTGGCCGACGACGCTGCGACGGCGGAACTGACGTTGCACGAGGGCGGCAGGGTCGCGTTCGGCGACGAACTGACGCTGCCGCGCTGGAATCTCGCGGTGATCGCCGGCTGATCGTCAGCTGCTCGACGACGGATCGGGCGGGCGATCGGCTGTCCGGACGCCCGCCCGTGTTTCGTTCGTGAACGTCACTTGACCGTCGCTTGACCGTCGCTCGACTGTCGGCTGAATGCCGGTTTGACTGTCCGGCCGACAATGTCCGCCGAGACGCCTGCCGATAGCCGCGCGAATATGTACACATGTCCATTGCACACGGTTGCAGCTGAAACGGCTGCCCGTCGCGGCGCGTTCGCGCGCTACACTGGGACATTATGCCAACGATTGACATGCAACAGCCGCGGCCCAAGCGCGTCCGCAAGGATCCCGAAGAACGGCGGCGGGAGATTCTCGCCGCCGCGATCCGCCTGATTTCCGAACGCGGCTACAACGGCATTTCCATCCAGGACGTCGCCGACGAGGTCGGCGTCACCAAGCAGGGCGTGCTGCGCTACATCGGCAGCAAGGACAACCTGCTCGCGATGGTGTACCGCGACAACTACAACGCCACCGGCAACGTCGACGAGTTCATGGACTCCGGCCTGCCCGGCTCTGCGCCCGACGATCTGCGGTTCCCCGCGTATCTGCGGTTCCTGGTGCAATACAATTCGCGCCGACGCATGCTCGTGCAGCTGTTTTCCATGCTGCAGGTCGAATCGTTCAATCCGACGCACCCGCTGCACGACGAGTTCGCCGGGCGGCAGGATGCGATCTGGGCGTACTATTCGTCGTTCGACTGGAACATTCCGCCCGAAATCGGCGGCTGGGACGAGTATATGCGGCCGGTCGTGCGACGCGCGATGGAGATTATGGACGGCGTGCAACTGCGCTGGCTGCGCGAACCGGCGGCCGGTGCGGACGACGAGTGGCTGAGCGAGGAGTGGGCCAGCCTGGAGCCGGCGATTTTCCCGTCGCCGACGTGGGACGGCTACCGCTGAACGTCGCAGGCGTGCACTGCGGCCGATGACACGACGGCGACGATGATTGCGTTGAGGGTGACGGCCGCGGCCGACCGTGCGTCGTATAGCGGATTCGATGCGCAGGATCATGCGTCCGCTGGTGTGTCGGCGTCGGCGGCATGTTAAACTACCGTACGGTAATTAAAGATATGTTCTCCGATTTCATCGAGGAAAACGAAGAAAGCGAGCAGCCATGAGTGCACACGCAGGCGCAGCCAACGATCCCGCCGCAATCCCACCGTACAAGAACCCCGACCTACCCGACGCCGAGCGCATCGAAGACCTGATCTCCCGCATGACGCTAGAGGAGAAGGTCGGCCAGATGATGCAGCTCGACGCGCGCAGCGGCGATCTGGAACACATCATCGTCGACCGGCATGTCGGCTCCATCCTGCACGCCAGCCCGATCGACCTGCCGCGCGCCGTCAAACTCGTCAACGAGAAAACGCGTCTCGGCATCCCGCTCGTCATCGGCGACGACTGCATCCACGGCTACTCGTTCTGGCCCGGCGGCACGATCTTCCCCGAACAGCTCGGCATGGCCGTCAGCTGGGACCCGGACAAGATCGAGGCCATGGGCCGCGCCACCGCCGAAGAAGTCTCCTGCACCGGCGTGCACTGGACGTTCTCCCCGGTGCTGTGCATCGGCCGCGACACGCGCTGGGGGCGCGTCGGCGAAACGTTCGGCGAAGACCCATACCTGATCGGCGAACTCGCGTCCGCAATCGTCAAGGGCTACCAGGGCGGTGCCAAAGCCGGCGAAAAGCTACCCAAGGACGCGATCCTCGCCTGTGCCAAGCACTTCGCCGGATACTCCGAAACGCAGGGCGGCCGTGACGCCTCCGAAGCTGACCTGTCACACCGCAAGCTCGAATCATGGTTCCTCCCGCCGTTCGAACGCGTCGCCAAGGAAGGCTGCGGCACGTTCATGCTCGGCTATGAGTCGATCGAAGGCGTGCCGGTCACATTCAACAAGTGGCTGCTGAGCGACAAGCTGCGCGGCGCGTGGGGCTACTGCGGCATGCTCATCACCGACTGGGACAACGTCGGCCGCTCCGTGTGGGAGCAGAAGGTCAAGCCCGACTACGTGCACGCGGCCGCCGACGCGGTCAAGGCCGGCAACGACCTGATCATGACCACGCCGCAGTTCTACGACGGCGCGATCGAAGCCGTCCGCACTGGCCTGCTCGACGAATCGCTCATCGACGAGGCCGTACGCCGCATCCTCGCCGTCAAATTCCGCCTCGGCTTGTTCGAGGACCCGCGTCTGCCCGACTCCGAACGTATCAAGACCGTCATCGGCTCCGACGAACACCAGCGGCTCAACCTCGAACTCGCGCGCGAATCGGTCGCGCTGCTGCGCAACGACGGCAACCTGCCATTCGCCGGAGTCACCGCGGCCGGCGCCAAGCGGCGCATCGCCGTCATCGGCCCGCTCGCCGACGACGCGCAGAACCAGCTCGGCGACTGGGCCGGCAGCTCCGGCCAGGTCAACTGGATGGCCGACGGCCAGCCGCGCAGCATGATCACCACCGTGCTCGACGCCTTCCGCGCGCTCGCCGGAGACGGCATCGACGTCGAATACTCGCGCGGTGCGAACGTCGTCGACCTCGTGCCCGACCCGGCCGGCGAATTCTATCCCGACGGCCAGCCGCGACCGAAGATCGGCGTGGCCGCCGCCGTCGACCAGACGCTCATCGACGAAGCCGTGGCGAACGCGCGGCGGTCCGACCTGATCGTCGCGGTCGTTGGCGACGTCGTCCAACTCATCGGCGAAAGCTGCTCCACCGCGACGCTCGACCTGCAGGGCGGCCAGAACGCGCTGCTCGACGCGCTCGCCGCCGTCAGCCGCGAAACCGGCAAGCCGCTCGTGACCGTGCTGATGAGCTCCAAGCCGCAGATCCTGCCCGCGAGCATCGTCGGCGCGAACAACGTGTTCGCCAAGCGTTGCAACGATCCGGCAGCCGGCGCCGGCTCGATCCTGTGGGCTCCCAGCCCGGGCATGCAGGGCGGTCGCGCGATCGCCGAAATCATCCTCGGCATCACCGACCCGTCCGGCCGCCTGCCGATCACGTTCCCGCGTCACGCCGGCCAGCTGCCCGTCTACTACAACCAGATCCGCGGCCAGCATGGCAACCGTTACGCCGACCTGACGCAGGATCCGGCGTTCGCGTTCGGCGAGGGCGAGTCATACACGACGTTCGCCTACGGCGAGCCGACGGTCACCGGCGCGTCCAACGCGGACGGCACGTTTGGCGTGAACGACACCGTGCACGCCGAAATCACGCTCACGAACACGGGCGACCGCGCCGGCACCGAAGTCGTGCAGGCATACGTGAGCGACGTCGTGACCTCGTACAGCTGGACCGACCGCGAACTCAAGTCGTTCCGCCGCGTGGAGCTCGAGCCGGGCGAAAGCGCGACCGTCGCGTTCGACATCCCCGTCGCTGACTGCACGATCGTCGGTCCGGACGCCGAGCGCTTTGTCGAACCCGGCGAGTTCGAACTGCTCATTGGCCACTCATCACGTCGCGACGATCTGAAGGCCGCGGCGTTCACCGTGGCCTGATCGAGGGCATAGGCGGTCAAAAGGCCGTTCGGCACGCAAGCCGGACGGCCTTTTTGCGTATCGTGCCATGCAGAACATGCTATTTCCAATCTGTGAGGCAGTTTTCGTCATCTACGCACATCTATTCGCAATCTGTGAGGCAGTCGCTGAGCGATACCGGGTGCAAATTCGTTGAAATGAGTCCGTATGGAGCGAGTTCTGCGGGGCGATCGTCGGTACGACTGCCTCACAGATTGCGAATAGACCTCTGCAAACCAAGAAAACTGCCTCACAGATTCGAGATAGAAGACTTGGAATATAAAAAATATGAGCATGACCCCTCCCAAGAGGGTCATGCTCATATATATGCGCCTATAGGGCAACGTCAGCGCAGGGCGAGGTTCGCGGCGCCGATCAGGCCGGCGTCCTGGCCGGCGGTGGCGGCGACGATCTTCGCATGGCCGCGGTAGGCGCTGCCTTCGAGGAAACGCTCGTAGTTGTAGCGGGCCGGCTCGAGCAGAATGTCGCCGACGGCCACCACGCCGCCGCCGACCACGAACAGATCCGGGTCGAGGATGGCGGCGGTAGCGGCCATCGTGCGGCCGAGCCATTCGCCGATCTTGCCGAACGCGTACAGGCCGAGCACGTCGCCCTCCTGCGCGGCCTGCGAGACCATCGGGCCCTCGAGCTTGGTGATGTCGCCTCCGCACAGCTCCAGCAGGCGCTTGGCGTCTTGCGGGCGGCGGCGGATGGCCGACTTGGCGAAGTTTTCGAGCGAGGTGCCAGACGTGTAGCGCTCAGCACAGCCGCGCAGGCCGCAGCCGCAGTGGTCGCCGTCCGGGACCATCGGCAGGTGGCCGATTTCGGCGGCCATACCGAACGAGCCGCGGAACAGTTCGCCGTTGATGACGATCGCGCCGCCGAGTCCGGTGCCGACGGTGAGCGCGACCATGTTCTTGCTGCCCTGGCCGGCGCCGTGCACGTATTCGCCCCAGCCGGCGCAGTTCGCGTCGTTTTCGACGATGACCGGCACCTCGTGGTCGATGAGCTTGCCGACGTTCTCGGCCAGATCGTAGTTGACCCACGCGGGGATGTTGGCGGCGAAGGTGAGCGTGCGGCGGTCGGCGCCGACGTTGCCGGCGGCGGAAATGCCGATGGCCTTGATCTTGTGACCGGCGGCGGTGGCCTCGTGATAGACCTTGGCGATGTTGTCGTTGATGGCGTCCGCATCCATCGGCGTGGGCACGCGCCAGCGCTGGATGATGGCATCGTTTTCATCGCACACGGCTGCGGCGATCTTGGTTCCTCCGATATCGACGGCAAGCGTGGTCATGATTCTCCTTTGATCAATGGTCGAATGTTATTCGAACAACATGGAAAATCATAGCATTATCAGCAGCTGCGAAAGGGCCTTCGATGCAAGTTTTATGGTTTTTCGAGCATAATATGTCCATCTAGGCCCATGTGAACGCTCTCACCTATGATGCGTCTGAACGTGTCTTAATTACCGATTGTTATGCAAACGATGTCACTCATATCATGATCATTCCTCGCCGTCATTGACGCGAAACGGTCCCGTATACCGAACTTTCGTCGGCACGCGGGACCGTCATGCGTCGTACGCATCGTCAGTCGGCGTTGAACAGCGAGGACAGTTCGTCCTCATGCTTCTGCAGCACGGCGAGCACGTACTTGTCCCAATGCCGCGCGTCCTGCGTGGCGTTGCCGAACTCGTAATCCTCCTGCCCGTAGTCGATCACGTCGAATCCGGGCACCGCCTTGCTCGCGCCCTTGGCACGGTAGGCCGCGGCCGCCGCCAGCGTGAACGAGACGGACAGGCCGGACGTCGTCTTCGAGGACTTCTTGGCCGTCACCCAGCTGCTGATGTCCGTGCCGGTCGCCTCGGTCGCGTCGCCGTTCTCCGTCACGGCCTCGGCCTTCGCCTTGGTGATCGTCTTGGCTGATTTGTCGTACTTGCCGACCATTGCGTCGACGGTCAGCGACAGCGATTCGCCCAACGTTTCGGACGGCACGTGACCGCCGTCCCACTGCCATTCGATCGTCGCGTCCACGCCGGCGTTCAGCCATGCGATCTCCATGTTCAGCGAACCGAACATCGACATGTCGCCTTCGGACGCGCCCATCACCACGCGCGCCCACGTCGGATCGTCCGTGCCGTCCGCGCCGATGTAGTTGAGCGGATCGTACAGTTCCACGATGTTGTTGCCGTACTTGTCACCTTTCTCGACGCTCGCGATGTCCGATTCGTACGCGGCGAGCATCGCGGAGAACGAATCGTAGTTCGCCGAATCCTGCGAGCCGCTCGCCGACTGCGTGGTGCCGGCGTCCGGCGTGCCGACGGCCTCGGTCTGGGACGAGCCGCCGCTGCTGTTACCGCCGTCGGGGCCGGCAGATCCCGCGTCCGACGGGGCCTCGCCGCTGGGCGCTTCTCCGCTGGGCGGCTCCCCGCTGGGCGCGTTGCCGTCGCCGGGAGCCCCGCCATTGCCCGCGCCTCCCGGCCCGCCCATGCTGTCGCTGCCGGACGAGCCCTTCGCATAGCGGCCCTCCAGGAACGCGGTCGCCTTGTCTGCCGTGCTCATCACCGCGACTTCTGCGTCGGACAGCGCGTCGCCGTTCTCGTCGAACCATGTCCAATCGCTCGCGTAGTCGAGATTGTCGACGTACCACTGCAGATTCTGCTCGAACTCCGCCAGATACAGGTCGAGATACGTGCCGTGGTAGCCGTTCGTACTCTGGTATTTGCTGCCGGAATTATGCTCGATGGTGAGCTTGACCGTATCCTTCTTGTCGCCGTCGCCGTTGAGATCGAAGCCGACCGCCGACTCCTTGACGGCCAGATTCAGCCCGTTGATGTACCCCATGTACTCCGCCGCAAGATACTCGGCCATTTTCTTCTGAAAATCGGACGAATACTCGTGATCCGGATCGAGATAGTACTCGAACGCGAGCGCCATATCGGCTTGTGCGAGCGGCGTGATCGCGCTGTATGCGACCGTGCCCCACGCGCCGTCCGAAATCGTCTTCGTCTTGCCATTGATTGTCACGGTCGACGTCCAGCTACCGTCCGTGGTCTGGTACACGCCGACCGCGCCCGCCTCGGCCAGATAGTCGTAGTAGTCCTCGTTGTTGCCGGTCGCGGCGAACATTGCGGCGTGCGCGCCGCCGCCCGAGCCGCCCGTGGTGACGAGCCGGTCCGCGTCGCCGGGCAGGTTGCCGAGCATGATGTTGTACTTGACGTAGCGCGCGGCCGCCTTCTGGTCCACGAGGCACAGCGGCGCGTCGCCCGTGTACGTGGTGTTGCCGTCGGAGTCGGTGACGGTGCTCTGCTTGCCGCGGTTGCCGGACGCCATGGCGATGTAGCCGTCGGCCGCGTACTGCGTGGAGGCGAGTTGGTTGTTCTGCGCACTGTAGCCGGCCGCGCCCGTGGTGAAGATGATTGGCGCGGTTTTCGCGGTGTACGTCTGCCCGTTTTCGCTGGTGACGGTGGCCGTGTAGTCGATGACGAGCGAGCCCTTGACCGCGGTGCCGCTGGTCGCGGTTTTCGCGGTCGTGTCGGCCGTGCCGTCGCCGTCCGTGTCGATGCCGGTCACGTACGCGCCGGGAACGGCGACCGAAACGCCCTGCTGATCGGGCAGTTCCGGATTCGTGACGGCCGAGACGATCGAGAGCACCCACGCGTCGGCGCTGCTCTGGTAGGTCCACGACTGGTCGGTGTTGTTTTTGAGATTGAGCGTGGTTTCGATGCTGGCCTTGGCTGCCGTGTCCTTGACCGTGGCGGTGGTCGTCTTGGCCGTTGTGGTCGACGATGAGGCCGCGGTCTTGGCGGTTGACGCCGTGTCGCCGCCGGCGCATCCGGCGAGCGTAACGCACAGCGCGCTCGCCGCCGCCAGCGTCGCCGCGATCCTGCGGCGCATTGTATGCCTGGTCATGGTGTTCCTTTGCGTTCGGGGACGCCGTTCGCGTCCGATGCCGCAACGGTATCCGGCGAACATTGAACGAAGATTGAACCGGCATTGCCAGGACCTTGTCGGACTTAATGCGGTGGGTGCTGACTACCCCTCAGTCACTGCGTGACAGCTCCCCTGACAAGGGGAGCCGAGAAAAAGAAATGCGGCAGTGTAAGCCCGATGCATTAGGTCGAGATGGGACGTGGAATGGTTCAGACTGCGGGCATGGAGACGGTGAACGTGACGTGATCGGCTTGGCTGTCGCAGGAGATGGTGCCGCGGTGGGCGGCGACGATCGCGCGTGCGATCGGCAGGCCGAGCCCGTAATGGTCGCCGGAGCCGGAGTGCGCCGCGTCGGCACGGTAGAAGCGGTCGAACAGGTGGTCGATCTGTTCCGTCGTCAATGATCCGGGATTCGTGACGCGCAGGATCGCCCGGCCGCGTTCCGCATGCAGCGTGACGCGGACGACGCCAAGCGCGTCATCCGTTGCGGCGACGATCGTTGCGTCATCTGCGGCATCGTCCGCCGCGTCGGTTGACGCGCCGTCGGCTGTGCCGCTGTCCGTCGTACCGTTTGCCGCGTCCGGTTGCGCATGGTCGATCGCATTGTCGAACAGGATCGACGCCAGTTCGCCGAGCCGCGTCTCGTCGCCGCGCACCAGCACATGCTCGTCGATCCGATCCTCGAATCGCAGCCCATGCTCGAACGCGACCGGCTCGCACGCCAGCAGGCAGCTGGACACCAGTCGGCTCATGTCGACGGGCTCCATGCCGTCATCGGGCGACGGTCCGGCCTCGGCACGCGCCTCCGCATGCGCCAGTTCCAGTAGCTGCGCGACCAGCCGGCCCATGCGCCGGTTCTCGAACTCGATGTTGTCCAGCCACGGGCTGTCGCCGGTGTCGCGTCGCAGCAGCTCCGCATTCACGCCGATCGTGGCGACCGGCGTCTTCAATTCGTGTCCGGCGTCGGCGACGAACCGCCGCTGCTCGGCGTGCGCACGTTCCAACGGCAGCAGGATCAACCGTGCGAGCGTATGCGCCGCAATGGCGAGCAGCACGAACGCTACCGCGCCAAACACCGCCGTGTAGCGCATCAGCGTGGCCATGTTCGCGTCCATCACCGTATTGTCCATCATCACCACAAGCGTGCGCCCGTCATACTGTTCGATCCGGTACATCCATTGGCCGAGGGATCCTGAGGCGACCGCATCCGGCTCGCTCAGGCCTGCGCCCGCGTGCGCCCACTCGACGTGATGCCGGGCCGCCATCGACCTGCCGGCCGTGGCGAGCGCATCCTCGGTGACGCCCACGGACGAATTGCCCGCATGGTCGCTGACCTCGCCGTCGGCGTCGAACACGACCGCGTAGAACGTTTGCGACGTGTACGCGTCCGTTGCCGGCAGGCCGGCCGGAGCCTGCTGGTTGGACGGTGGTTCTGCGGATGGCGTGGATTGTTGCGTGGATGGCGTGGATTGTTGCGTGGTCTCTCCGCCGGACGCTGACCCGGATCGCGGAGATTGCCGCACGGAATCGTCGCTGGCCGACGATTCGGATTGCGGTTGGTTTGCCGGCCATGAGTCGCCGGTGGACGGGGGAGTGTCGGTGCCGGGCAGACCGTGCTCCCAGTACACCGACGCATACTGTTCGAGCATGCGTTCGTTGCGCGAGGACACTTCGCGATAGCTGGTGGAGTAGATCAGTGCGACCATGCCTGCGACCAGCACGACGAGCACGCCGAGAATCGCCGCGACGATGCGCCGGCGCGAACGGCGGAACAGGGGATCCCGCGACGAGTAAGACGATGGCACATGCCACGGCATATGCCATGCATCGGGGGCGCCGGATGAATGATGCGTGCGGAGCGGGTGCGGCAGGCGAGACAGCAGCCGGAGCGTTCGAGACGGTTGGCGCGATTGGTGCGGCCGACGATCAGCGGACATGATCATCCGTCCTTTCCGTCTCGCAGCACGTAGCCGAGTCCGCGCACCGCCTTGATATGGACGGACGATCCGACGAACGCGAGCTTGCGGCGCAGGAACGAACAGTACACCTCGACGCTGTTGTAGTCGCCGCCGTCGGCCTGCGGCCACGCGGCCGAGCGCAGCTGATCGCGCGACAGCACCTGGCCGGGATGGTCGAGCAGTGTTTCGAACAAGGCCGATTCGCGCTGACTGAGCGTTGCGGATTGGCCGCTGGCCGTGCAGCGCAGCGTCAGCGACGATGCGTCCCACGACAGGTCGGCGAACGTGCGCGGTCTCGTGCGCATGGCCGGCCCGTCCAGCGCGCCGACCCGACGCAGCTGCGCGCGCACGCGGGCCAGCAGTTCCGGCACTGCGAACGGTTTGGTCAGATAATCGTCCGCGCCCGAATCCAAGCCGGCCACCTTGTCGTCCACTGAAGTCTTCGCGGTCAGCATGATGATCGGCGTGGCCAGTCCCAGATCTCGCGTCATCGCGGCCAGACTGGTGCCCGAACGGCCTGGCAGCATCACGTCGAGGATCATCGTGTCGTATGCGCGCTCGCGGATGGCCTGCGCGCCGGATTCGCCGTCGCCGCACACGTCGACCTCATGGCCTTCCCGGCGCAGCAGTTCGGCGATGGCCTGCGCCATGCGATCCTCGTCCTCGACCAGCAGCAGTCGGGCCATGCGGCCTCCTTTCGCGAATCCGACGGTGCGTTTCAGCATATACCGAGCCCGTATACCCGGCGGCGGGAGAGTGGGGTGCTGTGATTTGCGGGAAATGGAAGGGAGAAAGTGGAACTTGTGGCAACAAATTCGCGGGGGAGTGGCGGAAGGGGATAGCGTAAGGGCAATCGGGCGGTGCCCGGGCGGCGCGGCGGCGATGCCGTGCCGGAGCGGACAGCCGCGGGTCGGAACCGCGGCACGGCATCGCCGCACAGCCACAAGGAGGCGGACATGATCAACTTCGGAGTCAGGGGCCACGACGTGCCGTTCGACGGCACGCCCGAAGATCTGGCCCGTGCCATCGCGGCGACCGGCGCGCACAACGTGCAGTTCGCGCTCAACGCGCTGTTCCCAGACCTGCCCAGCGGCGAAAAGGAAATCAATCCCGGTATGGGCACGTACTTCCGGCGCGTGCTAGCCGAACAGGGCGTGCAGATCGCCGTGCTTAGCTGCTACGTCAACATGATCCACCCCGACCCCGCGCAGCGCGAGCCGCTGCTGCGCAAGTTCGAGGCGTACCTGCGCCACGCGCGCTACTTCGGTGCGCCGATCGTGGCCAGCGAAACCGGCTCAGTGCTCGAAACGCTCGGCGTGTACACCGAGGCGAACTTCACCGAGGAAGCGTACCAGGACGCGCTCGGCGTGATCCGCCGGCTCGTTGCCGCGGGGGAGCGGTACGGCACGATCGTCGGCATCGAACCGGGACGCAACCATCCGATCCACGACCTCGCGACCATCGAACGGCTCATCGCCGACGTGGACTCGCCGTGGATGGGCATCGTGCTCGATCCGTCGGTGCTCATCGACGGCAACACGTACGAGGGGCAGATCAACCTGATCGAAGAGGCGTTCGCGCGTTTCGGCGAGCACATCGTCGCGATGCATCTCAAGGACTTCCAGCCGGTGCCCGGTCAGACGGAACTGCGCATGTGCAACATCGGCGACGGCGTGATGCGCGTCGGCGACGCGCTGCGCATCGTCGAACGGTACCGCCCGTACCTGCCGGTGATGACCGAGGAGACCAAGGGTGATGCGATCGGCGTCGCGATACGCCGATACGGCGACTTCTGACGACAGCGCACGTCGTTTGCACATGATCGTCGTCAAAATGCAAAAGCAAACAAAACAATGCAAATTATGCGGAACGATTTCCATATTTGCGGAAATAGTTGTACAATGGCAAGCAGGAACGGAAAACGGACGCAACGACCGCGGAACACGACTTTCCGAACCAACCACCACGAACTCAAGGAATGAGGAATCATGGACACTCCACCGATGCCGGCCACGCGCGAGCGGCTGCTCGGGCTGATCGACGCCATGTCCGACAATCTCGTCGCCATCGTGTCCAACGGCGACGGACTGTGGACCGTGGGCGACGTTGTCATCGACGACAAAAGCTGGAACGTATGGAACTGGCCGCAAGGCATCGGCCTGTACGGCCTCTACCGCAACTGGGAAGTCACCGGCTCCCAGTCCGCGCTCGACGCCGTCACGCAATGGTACGAGCGCGCCTTCGCCCAAGGCACGCCGTCCAAAAACGTCAACACCATGGCCCCGCTGCTCGCCATGGCCTACCTGTACGAACGCACCGGCGACCCCAAGCTCAAGCCCTACCTCGAACAGTGGGCGCGCTGGGTGTACCGCGACATGCCCCGCACCGAAGGCCAGGGCCTGCAGCACGTCACCTTCGGCGAACCCCACCGCAACCAGCTGTGGGCCGACACGCTCGTCATGAGCGTGCTGCCCCTCGCCAAAATCGGCATGCTGCTCGGCAACCGCGAATACGTCGAAGAAGCCAAATACCAGTTCCAGATCCACACCAAATACCTCATGGACAACGCCACCGGCCTGTGGTACCACGGCTGGACCTTCGACGGACGGCACAACTTCGTCGGCGCGCACTGGGCGCGCGGCAACTGCTGGGCCACCATGGCCATCCCCGAAATCATCGACATCCTCCACCTTGACGCCGACGACGCGCTGCGCCGGTGGCTCACCACCGTGCTCGAGGAACAGGTCGAGGCGCTCGCCGCGCACCAAAGCGACGGCGGCCTGTGGCACACGCTCATCGACGACGAAAGCTCCTATCTCGAATCGTCCGGCACCGCGGGCATCGCGTACGGCGTGCTCAAGGCCGTGCACCGCGGCTACCTGCCCGAACGCTGGCTTGACATGGCCTACAAGGCCGTCGGCGGGCTCATCGAGCAGATCGGCGAGCACGGCGAGGTCAACAACGTGTCCATCGGCACCGGCATGGGCAACGACCTCGACTACTACCGCGGCATCGAACGCGCGGCCATGCCGTACGGACAGTCGCTGACCATCCTCGCGTTCACCGAAATGCTCGTCTCCTACTGCTGACCGGCGACGGCGACCGCACGCAACGCCAGTCAAATGCGATCAACAACCAAACCACTGTTTTCCTCGCGCAATGCGATGGGCCTGACTACCCCTCAGTCGCTGCGTGACAGCTCCCCTGGCAAGGGGAGCCGAGAAAAGAAACCAACCGTCGCAACGCGACAAGCGGGACACTCCCGCGGAAAGGAACCATCATGGGCTACGACATGAGCAAATTCTCCCTCGAAGGCAAGGTGGCGCTCATCACCGGCGCCAGCTACGGCATCGGCTTCGCCATCGCCACCGCATTCGCTTCGGCCGGCGCGAAGATCGCCTTCAACGACATCAGCGAGGCGGCCGTCGAACGCGGCCTCAAGAACTACGCCGAAGCCGGCATCGACGTCAAGGGCTACGTCGCCGACGTGACCGACGAGGAAGCCGTCGCCGGACTCGTCGCCAACGTCGAACGCGACCTGGGCACCATCGACATCCTCGTCAACAACGCCGGCATCATCAAGCGCATCCCCATGCTCGACATGTCCGCAGCGGACTTCCGCAAGGTCATCGACGTGGACCTCAACGCTCCGTTCATCGTCTCCAAGGCCGTGATTCCGGGCATGATCAGGCAAGGCCACGGCAAGATCATCAACATCTGCTCCATGATGAGCGAGCTCGGCCGCGAAACCGTCGCCGCGTACGCCGCGGCCAAGGGCGGCCTCAAGATGCTCACCCGCAACATCTGCTCCGAATACGGCGCGGCGAACATCCAGTGCAACGCCATCGGACCCGGCTACATCGCCACCCCGCAGACCGCGCCGCTGCGCGAACGCCAGGCCGACGGCTCCCGCCACCCGTTCGACGCGTTCATCGTCGCCAAGACGCCCGCCGCCCGCTGGGGCACCCCCGAGGACCTGCAGGGGCCGGCCATCTTCCTCGCCTCCGACGCGTCCGACTTCGTCAACGGCCACGTGCTCTACGTCGACGGCGGCATCCTGGCCTACATCGGCAAGCAGCCGGCCTGATCGGAAAGGAAACAGCCATGAAGATCGCTCTGATCAACGAGAACTCGCAGGCGGCCAAGAACGCCCTGATCGAAAAGGCGCTGCGCAAGGTCGCCGACGCACACGGCTTTGAGGTGTTCAACTACGGCATGTACGCGGCCGACGACGCCGCGCAGCTCACCTACGTGCAGAACGGCATCCTCGCCGCCGCGCTGCTCAACACCGGCGCCGCCGACTTCGTGGTGACTGGCTGCGGCACCGGCGAAGGCGCGATGCTCGCGCTCAACAGCTTCCCGGGCGTGATCTGCGGGCACGTCGAGGATCCGCTCGACGCGTACACGTTCGCGCAGATCAACGACGGCAACGCCATCGCCATCCCGTTCGCGCTCAAGAACGGCTGGGGGCAGGAGCTCAACCTCGAATACATCTTCGAAAAGCTGTGGTGCGAGGAGCCGGGAACTGGATACCCGAAGGAACGCGTGGTGCCCGAGCAGCGCAACAAGAAGATCCTCGACGGCGTGCGAGCGGCCGCGTTCCGGCCGCTCGTCGACATCTACAAGGACCTCGACCCGGCGCTCGTCAAGGGCGCGTTCGCGGGGGAGCGGTTCCGCGAATACTTCGAAGCCAACGCGGCGGACGGCGAGATCAAGGACTACGTGCTCTCGCTGATCGCGTAGCGCGACGTGCGGGGCACGGCACGAACCGTTGACTGGGAACCCGGTTTTCCTAACGGAAACCGGGTTCTTTTGTCGTATCGCCGTAATTGCAGCATGGATTTGCCGGAGTTTGCGCAAAAACCGCAAAGGGATGGGTAGTATGGAAACATTGGCTTACGGTGCAAGGAGGAATCATGGCTGAGGCAACCATCACCGACGTGGCGAAGGCTGCGGGAGTCGCGGCGTCAACGGTGTCGCGCGCGCTCAACGGCGGCAACGTGAAGGCCGAAACGCGCGAACGGATCGTGAAGCTCGCACGGCAGATGGGATATCGCAACGGGCTTGCGGCGTTGGACGAAGCGGTTGCGGAGGCGACGGCCGGCGTGGCGGGTGCCGCCGGTGTCGC
>NZ_JGYN01000023.1 GCF_000741165.1 Bifidobacterium biavatii DSM 23969
TTCCACGCCGTCCAACCGGCGTGGATCGGCGACCAGCACGTCCATGCCTTTCTCCAATACGGCCCGGTTCAACGCACCCCACGAGCAGTGCAGGTCACGGGCGCATGCGAGCACGCTCTTCGATTTGAGCACGACCTCGGCAGCGGCCCACCACACCGCCGCGTCCGTCAAACGTCTGCCCTCGTCGGCTATGCGAGTCAGGTCGTCCGTCCACGAGCACGCGCACGCCACGCACTCATAGCGTCTGACCCGCACCATCAAATGCACGGCGTGCTGGCCGACGGGCGTGTGCGCGAACCGGCGCCGCCACGAGGAACGCACGCGGCCCATAGCACCGCAATCACGGCAGTATCGCACGGTCTCGTCCGCTAGCTCGCAGCCGATCAGCCACACTCCCGCCCGCGAACCTGACACCACGTGCCTCTGCGAGACGGGATTCAACCCCAACCTGTCCAAGCCAAGCAAGACCCGACCATCGAACGCGCTAGACTCAATACCAAGCCGCGCGGTTTCATTCACTTTTTCAATCACACACCGAATCAAACCGCACGGCCCTTACACGCCAAAATGCGAAGAGCCACTGAAGGTCCGGCGGGCAGACTGGCGAGCCGACGACTTGGGGTGGCCCAGACGGTACGGTGGACCAGAGACTCGGCAACACGCCCGGACCTCATGCCAACGAACACGATGATTGTGCATTGCATTGTCCGCTCCTCACAGCCGGCAGTAGCGAATCCCCGCCACAATCAAGTTATCCACATTTATCCACATATCCACAATTTAGAGTTATCCACTGGCGAGACGATGCCGTGTCTCGTACGGTCGGGATATGGTCAACAACAACGAGTCCCTGTCCTTGTCCGCCCTCTCCGAAACCAAACGGAATCGAATGCTCCTCTGCGAAGAGCTGGAAAATCGAACCAAACAGCATCTGGTGTATGCGCGGACCGCAGCGCTAGAACTGCTTGGAGTCGAACTTCCGCACATGCCCCGACGAACCCGACAGAACACTCTGATCTCCGTCATCGTGCCGAATGTCAATCAGCGCAGCCACCTGTCAGGCGTGCAGTACCTCGCGTGGACCGGCGCCATAGAAACGCAGATCATCGCAAGAAAGTTCGAATGCACGACGCCGGTCTGCACATGGGCCCATTTTTCCGCAATCCTGTCATTGGAAGAACTCATTGTGCTGGGCGACTCCATGATGCGTCGGGACAAGCGACTCAAACGGGCCAGACACGTCGATTTCCAACGCTACATAGACCAAGCTCGTCGGTTCGAAGGCATTCGAGCCTGTCGCCTGGCTCTGCGAGCGATGCGGGAAAACACCGACTCCTCAATGGAGACCCGCGTACGCATAGTATTAACGAAATACGGGTTGCCCGTACCAGAAGTCAATTACGAACTGCACATTCCCAACAGCTCACGATCCGTGTTTCTCGATATGGCATATCCGGAACTGCGCATCGCCATCGAATACGATGGCAATCATCATCGGTTCAGCAGCCAGCAGGTGCTTAAAGATGACAAACGACGAGAGGATATCGAGACCGCCGGCTGGACGTATATCAAAGTCACGTTCGTGGATCTGCAGAACGAGGCGAGCGAAGAAGCGTTGGCGCAGCGCGTAGCCGACAAGGTGCAGCAGGCACTCTGTTTTCCGGTGCCTTTGTCCCCGAGGATGAGCATGGAACAGGTCTGCGACGGGCGACGACTCCGCAAACGTCCGATATGGGAGAAAACAACGACTCGGCCGGCAACAAGGCGAGCCCGCAAAAGATGCCAGTAACGATTGCCACGCAGGAATCAAAAAACGACGTGCCACAACAAGGCCCATTTCAATCTGACCGGACAAATCTGGACGAATCGGCCGGTCAGATTAACCGGGTTAGCAGGACCCGTCCAGCCAGATTCTCCCGGACAAGTCTTGACTATAGGCATGGCCGCCACTCAACCCGACAAACAACCAAACACGGTGCGATAGGCACTTTCTACAATCTGTGAGGCAGATTCTGAGCGTTGCACCGTTCTATCTGGGATCTGTGAGGCAATGTTCGACGAACATCGGCATAATTCACTGGAGGAATCAGCCATTTTTCAACGGGGAATTGCCAAAATCGCTGCTTGCGCAAGGAACGTCTGCCTCACAGATCGCGAGTAGACCCATGCACGACAAGAAATCTGCCTCACGGATTGCAGAAAGCCCCTGCAGAAAGCCCCTGCAGAAAGCCTCTGAAGCCACTGAAGCCGAGCAATCCCGAAGCCAGAAAAGCGAAACCGGAATCCGTCACATCCGCCACGACGAACCGCATGTCATATGGAGCCATATGACAAGGGCTCCGGCTCTTCCCACGCGAATCACGCGCAAAGAGCCGGAGCCCTACGCCGATAACGACAGAACCAGCGTCACCGGAATCTTCCTTGGTTCATCAAATGTCATAGCGCCAGGACTTGTCGGTGATGACGCGGGCCATCGCCAGGCCGATCGGCAGGCAGATGATGACCATGAACGCGCGGAACGCCCAGTCGAGCGCGTTCAGCGTTTGGAAGCTGCCGAGGTACCACATGGCGCGGTACATATACATGCCCGGAACCATGATGACGATCGACGGCACGGTCAGGCAGATGCGCGGATAGCCGAGGTGCGGCGGCAGCCAGCCCTTGCGCACCGACGAGCGCCACACAGTGGCCAGGATGCCGGCCAGGAACGCGCCGATGAACGCGCCCGCCTCGGCCGGCACGCCCATGTCCACGATCTCAAGACGCAGCGTGTCGGTGATCATGCCGATCACGGCGGCCGTCAGGCACATGCGCTGCGGCGAGTTGAACATCACGGAGAAGCCCCACACGCCCAGGAACGCGAACAGCGCGCGCAGCAGCATGTTGACCCACGGGTTGAGCCCGAGCGGCTCGAAGCCCTGAGGGTTGAGGTGCACGATCGTGGCGACCATCCACCCTGCGAGCGTGGCCATGAGGATGATGCACAGCACGTAGGTCACGCGCTGTACGCCGGAAGGGAAGTCGATCTTCGCCATGTCGAGCCCGCCCGTGATGAGCGGGAATCCCGGGATGACGAACAGCATCGCGCCGATATATGCCGTGTCGTGCTGCAGCGCGACCGGGTCGAACAGGCCGATGAGTCGCAGCGTGCCGGTGCATGCGAGCGCCGCGAGCGCGACGCACACGAACGTGACGAAGAACTGGTTGAGATGCCGTTTGAACAGGAGTCGACGCAGCCAGTGGCCGAGTCCGGCGCCGACGAACGCGCCGACCATGTCGTACGGGCCGCCGCCGAGCAGGAACACGAAGGATGCGCAGGCGATCGCGGAGGCGAGGCCGGCGAAGGCGGGGGAGTAGAGCGGCTTGCGGCGTTCGATCATGTCGAGCCGCTGGTGGGCCTGCCGCACGGTGATGCCGGGGCGGCCGGTGACGCGCGTTTTGCCGACGTGGTCGAAGTGTTCGGCGTATTTGCCTTTCGGCGGTTTGTGCGCGTGCTTGCGCTGGTCTTCTTCGGTGGGGAGGAAGCCGCTGTCCGGCGCTCGGTGATGTTTGACGTGCTCTTTGACGATGCGGTCGGTGACCGGTCGTTCGCCGTTTGCCGCGGCACGGTCGACGGTCGGCGTTGCCGATGAGCCGGAAGTTTCCGCCGCGACGGAAAAGCCGGCGTTCGAGGCCGAGTCGTTTCCGCGCGCGCTGTCCGAATCGTCCGCATTGCCGAAATCGTCGACGACAGGCCGCGCGTCACCGGAGATCCGGTAATCTTCGGTCTCGTCCCCGGCGGCGTTTTCTTTGGCTGCTTCGGCGCGGGCCGCCAGCGATTGAGTCATGGCGGACTGCGACCAGTCGGTTTCGTGGACGTGCAGCTGGTGCGCGCGAGGATCGCCCGGGTCCGCGTGCTGGCTGGCGATTTCGAGCGCGTCGAGCACGGCGTCCTGCCCGGGTTTGCTGTCGCCGGCAGCTTCGCCCGAGGTCTCGGAAGTCGCATCCTTGCCGTGCTTTTCCTCTTCGCGCAGCTGTTTGGCGAGTTGTGCGGAGACCTGTGAGGCGTCTTTGCTGTCGAGGTGCTGCATGAGCCCGGAGGAGACTTCGGAGCGTGTGTGGTACATGGAATCTTCGCCGAGGTTGACGCTGAACCAGTCGGCGAAGTGTTCGAGTAGCCAGATGCGTTCGGTGTTGACGCCGGTGGATGGCAGGTCGATGACTTCGGTGATGCGGTCCTTGCCGTCGGTGCAGGCGGCTTCGATGTCGGTGAGGTTGACGTCGGCGCGTACGTGCACGCCGAGCGGGTAGGCGATGCGGTGCATCATTTCGCGTACGCGGAACGAGCCGGTGCCGGCGGATAGGTCGAGCAGGCCGACGCGCACGATAACGCTGGCTTTGGCCGCGATGCCCGCTTCGGTGATGGGTTTGTCCCAGTCTCGTTCAATGTCTTCCATGTCGAGCGGGATGGAGTGCGTGTGGAAATGCTGTACTGCCACGGCGCTGGTTTCGCCGTTCTCTCGTTCGTATTGATGCCCTTGACTCACGTTTTCAGGTTTACCGCCCGGCGTGGGCGATTGCGACGACGGCCATATTTACGTCCGCATCGTGGATAGCCGCGTCTCATATTCGCGATCAAAGATGGTTCACACCGACGATTCGGCGGAAAAACCGAACAGGAAAGCCTGTGAGATTCCCAAAACCCGAACCCTGTAACCAAAGTGTCGATAACCCGGTCATACAATAGCCCCACAACCGTTGAACCAACGGCTTTGGGTTCGCAACGACCGACTAACACAACCGCGGAGGAGCCGCGGATGGCCGGCAGACCGAACAACCGGGAGTTCAGCAAAGGAGGTCTGATGACAACTAATGATCAGCAGATCACGCCCGCCGACGCCACGATCGTGACGTCCGGTTTGGGGACCAAGGGCCCCGAAGAGCGTGATCTTCCCGAATCGCTCAAATATGATATGGACTTGTGTCTGCGCATTCTGCGTGACGTCCTGGGCGAATTCGATCCCGAACTGCTTGCCACGTTCGACACCGTGCGCAACTATGCCGTGGAGGCCAGCGCCGAGCATTTCGAAGGCGTTCTGTCCGACCCGGATCCGTCTCATGACGGACTTGCGAAGGCTGTCGAAACCATCGACAACATGCATCTGCACGACGCGCAGCTGCTCGCCCGCGCGTTCGCCACGTACTTCCATCTGGCGAACCTGAGCGAGGAGAACTACCGCGTTTCCGTGCTGCACCAGCGCGAGAACGAGGTCTCCGGCGATCAGGCCGTCGACCCGGTCAACGAGATGACGTGCGCCTATCATCAGCTCATCAACGAGATGGGCCCGGCGAAGGCGAAGGAACTGCTCGACAAGCTCGAGTTCCATCCCGTGTTCACCGCGCATCCGACCGAAGCCCGCCGCAAGGCCGTTGAAGGTAAGATCCGCCGCATCGCGGAGCTGCTGGAGGCGCACCGCACGCTGGGCGGCTCCGACCGCAAGGAGAACTGCCGTCGTCTCTACAACGAGATCGACGCCTTGTTCCGCACGTCGCCGATCGCGCTGAAGAAGCCGACCCCGGTCGAAGAGGCGGACACGATCCTCGACATTTTCGACAACACGCTGTTCCACACGATTCCGGCCGTCTACCGTCGTTTCGACGACTGGGTTCTGGGCGACAAGGCCGGCCTCGTCGAGCCGGTGTGCCCCGCGTTCTTCCATCCGGGCAGCTGGATCGGCTCCGACCGCGACGGCAACCCGAACGTCACCGCCAAGGTGAGCCGTCAGGTGGCCCGTAAGTTCTCCGATCACGTGATCACCGCCCTTGAGGAGGCGACCCGCACCGTCGGCCGCAACCTGACGATGGAATCGGAGACGACGCCGCCGAGCGCCGAGCTGAAGAACCTGTGGAATCATCAGAAGGAAATGAGCGAGCGCTTGACCGACAAGGCCGCGCTGATCTCCACGAAGGAAATGCACCGCGCGGTTATGCTGGTCATGGCCGATCGCCTGCATTACACCGTGGCCCGCGACGCCGATCTGATGTACCACACCTGCGATGATTTCATCGCCGATCTGAAGGTTGTGCAGCGTTCGCTGGCCGAGGCCGGCGCGAAGCGTTCCGCTTATGGCCCGCTGCAGGATCTGATCTGGCAGGCCGAAACGTTCGGCTTCCATATGGTCGAGATGGAGTTCCGTCAGCATTCGGTCGTGCATTCGCGCGCGCTGGAGGACATCCGCGAGCACGGTCTGCACGGCGAGCGCGGCCCGCTGCAGCCGATGACGCACGAGGTGCTCGACACGTTCCGCGCGCTCGGCTCGATCCAGAAGCGCAACGGCATCAAGGCCGCCCGTCGTTACATCATCTCGTTCACCAAGAGCGCGCAGAACGTGCGCGACGTGTACGAGCTGAACCGTCTCGCGTTCGCGCATCCGGAGGACGTGCCGACCATCGACGTGATCCCGCTGTTCGAGCAGCTCGAGGATCTTGAGAACTCGGTGGATGTGCTCGAGGAGATCGTCAAGATCCCCGAAGTGCAGGCTCGTCTGAAGGCCACCGGCGGCAAGATGGAGGTCATGCTCGGCTACTCCGATTCGTCGAAGGACGCCGGTCCGACCACTGCGACGCTGGCTCTGCATTCCGCGGAGCAGCGCATCGTCGCTTGGGCGGAGAAGCACGACATTGACCTGACCCTGTTCCATGGCCGCGGCGGCGCCGTCGGTCGTGGCGGCGGCCCGGCGAACCGTGCGGTGCTGGCCCAGCCGAAGGGTTCCGTGAACTGCCGCTTCAAGCTGACCGAGCAGGGCGAGGTCATTTTCGCCCGTTACGGCAACCCGGTGCTGGCCGTGCGCCACATCGAGTCCGTTGCGGCCGCGACGCTGCTGCAGTCCGCGCCGAGCGTGGAGAAGACGAATACCGAGATGACTGCGAAGTACGCGGACATGACGGCAAAGCTGGACGAGGCCGCGCACAACCGCTTCCTCGATCTGCTGAACACGCCTGATTTCGCGCCGTGGTTCTCGACCGTCACGCCGCTGACCGAGGTCGGCCTGCTGCCGATCGGTTCGCGTCCGGCTAAGCGTGGTCTTGGCGCGAAGTCGCTTGACGATCTGCGTACGATCCCGTGGGTGTTCTCGTGGGCGCAGGCGCGCATCAACCTGGCCGCTTGGTACGGCTTGGGCACGGCGTGTGAGCAGTTCGGCGATCTGGAGACGCTGCGTCAGGCGTACGAGGAGTGGCCGCTGTTCTCGACGTTCATCGACAACATCGAGATGTCGCTGGCCAAGACTGACGAGCGTATCGCGAAGATGTATCTTGCGCTTGGCGATGACGAGGAGCTGTCGAAGAAGGTCCTCGACGAGATGGAGCTGACCACGAAGTGGGTGCTGCGCATCGTCGGCGACCAGTGGCCGCTGCAGCACCGTCACGTGCTCGGTCAGGCGATTCGCGTGCGTTCCCCGTACGTGGATGCGCTGTCCGTCACGCAGGTGCTTGCGCTGCGTTCGCTGCGCAAGAAGGTGGATAAGGAAGAGCTCAGCCAGAGCCAGCAGGCCGGCTTCATCTACCTGATCCTCTGCACCGTTTCGGGCGTCGCCGCCGGCCTCCAGAATACGGGCTGACGTTTGCGTCGTGAATTGCAGCTGGCGCTGCAATTCACGGTTGGGAAGCCCAGTGGGCTTCCCAACACGCAAACGTAGGAGGTTTTTCGCGTTATAGCGAACGCGCACGCGAAAAACCTCCAGCACAGCAAGGCCCCCGCTCATCCAGCGGGGGCCTTTCCATATCCCGAGTTCGGCGCGGCCATCAGCCGCGCTCGAACTCCCCGGGCGGCCCAGCCGCCGCCCGCCAAACAACAGCCTCGCCGCCAGGCGAGTCCATTCCCTTCAACCCACCACCCCCATTCAGCACCACCCACCAACCAACGCTTCGCAACCAACCCTTTCGCCCCTCACCCCGCCGCAACACCCCTAAGATTCCGGTACCTGTCGATGCGCAACGGTTCCCACACCCAACATCAACCCAACCGCAATATCTACCTCAACACCCCCACCCGATACGACACAGGGGACGAATAATCCTTAACCACCGGAACCATCACCGTATCGTCCCCGAGCGCGATGGCCGGCCGTGAATATCCTGCCGCCTCGCCGAGTTTTTTCACTGACCCGTCCGCCAGGTTGAACGCGTACATGCCCGCATGCTTGTCCTGTGATCCCGCGCCCCACACGAACCAGTGCGCGTTCATCGAGCCGACCACCGTGGGCGTGGCCATGTGCAGCCATGCGATCGGCTTGCCGAAGTCGTCGCCCCATATGCCGATGTACGTGTCGGGATTGCCGTGTTCCGCGCCGTCCGTGTTCGTCACGGCCATCGCGCGATAATTGCCGTACGCCCACAGTCCGGCGATACTCCAGTCGTCATCGTCGCCGCAGTCGTTACGCTCGTTGCGATCGCGCCGCGCAACGCCCGACGACGAGCCGCATTCCACCCCTACGGAGAATCGCACGATCGACTTCGTTTTACCGCCAACATCCGTGTATGAGACGACGTCGCGATAGCGGTCGTCGTCGTCCGGGTCGGTGCTCGCGTACAGCACGCCGTTGCCGATCGCAGCGGGGTACGATCCGTTGCCGATGACCCGCGGCTTGCCGCTGCCGTCGAGATTCATCGCGATGATACGCGCCTCCCAGTCGTCGTCGGAGCCGAGTTCGGGCACGTTCGTTGCGAAATATGCGTGCGCGTCGTTGAACGTGGGCACGATTTCCTCGCTCAGTGAGCGCGTGTCTTCGCGCCCGTTGAGATCCTTTGCAGTGGCGAGTGCGATTGTCTTGCCGCTTGCCTTATCCCACGTTTGCACTCGCCAGTTGTCGTAGCCGGTTTGCGCGGATCCGTTGACCGTGGAGGAGCGCCATACGACGCGGTCCGTGGTTCCGGTGCCGTCCTGCGGCTCGTAAAAGCCGCGCTGTCCGGTTTGCGGGGTTTCCAGCGCGGTGACGGCGTTCGCGTCGCCTTGTGTCTGCCCGATGAATGCGGCCGCGTATGAGCTGACGTCGTCGGGGGTGTCCGTCGCCGAGCCAAATACGGTGCCTTGGTCGATCGGGAACGACCCAATGAGCCGATAGTCGCCGCCGAACTGCCATTCGGACGTCGGCGTCGCGTCCGTGGCGCTCTGTTCCGGGTCGACGATGGTTGTCGGCACGCTGATGTTGCTGACTGCGAACGGTAGCTGCGATGCGGCGGAACCGCCGCCTGATCCGCTTGTGGAACCGTTCGCATTGTTGCCGCCAGCCGATCCCGGCTGGTTCGTCCCATTCACTGACGACGAGTCGCCGCGCGCGCCGCCGGCCGACCGAGCGAGATGCATGCCGACGCCGATCCCGACCGAGATCACCAGCACTACCGCCGCAACGGCCGCGATCACGATCGTCGCGGTACGGCGGCCACCGCCGTACCCTGCATGCAAGCCGGAATCTGGACCGGCATCAAAACCGGAATTATCGCCGTCAGCGTTGCCCATTCCCTGCACCATGTCCGCCCCTTCGTCTCACACACGAGTCCGTTCTCACTACGTTCCATTGTAGAAAAACCGAAACGGACATGCAGGGCCCAGCGGGTCGCGCATCTTACCGTCGTGCAGCGCGACGAACGCACCGGAGACCGCAGCGCGATCATCATGCAGAGATCGCGTTTCACGTGAAACACGGCGCGTGCAACGCCGCATACAGTCGGGACAATCAGGCCCGAACCGTCATGCGCAGCCAAGGCAATACCCGGAAACAACGCCGGAAAGAGACCTAACGGCCGCTATCCTAGCAGCGGCGAAGCAACCCATGCGCGCCCGAAGGAGATTCAGCATGATCAACGTACTGTGCTTCGGCGATTCCAACACGAACGGATCAAATCCGGCAGGCGGCCGCCATCCACGCGACGTGCGCTGGCCGGGCCGACTGCAGCGCCTGCTCGGCGACGACTGGTACATCATCGAGGAAGGGCTCGGCGGGCGCACCACCGTGTTCGACAATCCGGTCGAGCCTCATCGCAGCGGCATCGAGGCGCTGCCGGGCGCGCTCATCACGCACCGACCGCTCGACTACGTCATCCTCAGCCTCGGCACCAACGACATGAAGGCCATGTTCCACGCTGACGAGCGCGTGATCGCGGCCGGACTCGACATGCTCGTGCACGAGGTCAAGATCACCGACAATCGCGGTGCTCCGACGCCGCGCATCGTGGTCGTCTCGCCGATATATCTGCGCCCGGACATTTCAGGCAGCGGCTTCATCGGCTTCGAGGAAAGCGCGGTCGAACTGTCGCACAAACTGGCGAGGGAGTACCGTCGCGTGGCCGAGCAGCAGGGCTGCCTGTTCCTCGACGCCGCACAGATCACCGAGGCGAGCGATCTCGACAAGCTGCACATGGACGGCGACAATCACGCCAAGTTCGCCGACGCGATGGCCGCGCTGCTGCGCGACGACTGGGTGGCGCGGCACTGACCACGCATCTCGTGCGGCGTAGAGCCACGACAGCCACAATCATCGTCAACAAGTAGGGACAGAGGTAAGTCACGTGATGGAAAGCCACCGCAAACGATCATCGCCGCGATGTGAACAATATCACGCAATGCACCAGACATGGACGCGCGTCGCACCATAGGAACGTCGGTATAGTGCTGATTGTCGGCGTCGACAGGAGACAGCAACTCCGATGAAACGCACAGTAAGGATGTTCGGTCAGGGGAGAGCGGCCCGCGCGAGATGATCGCGACAAGGCACAGCGAACCACTTTCCGAACAGGTCCGGCGACGTGCGTACGGCGGAAGTCTCTTGCGGCACCGGCAGATATGACACCAATATCGCCAGCCACGAAAGGACCCATCCCGCATGGCACGTCTCGCCGCGAATCGTTGGACCAGCGCCATCCTCCCAGCATTGCTGATTCATATCCCGATCGGCACCGTCTACTGTTGGAGCGTGTTCAAGCAGCTGATCGCAGACCAGCTCAACGCCAGCCCGTCTTCGGTGGAGTGGGCGTTCTCGCTCGCCATTTTCTTCCTCGGCATGTCCGCCGCGTTCGCCGGGCCGATGGTGGAGAAGAACATCAAGCGGTCCGCGCTCGTGTCGATGATCTGTTTCGTGGTCGGTTTCGCCGGCACGGGTGTGAGCATCGCGCTGCACTGCCTACCGGGCGTGTTCGTCTGCTACGGCGCGATCATGGGCGTCGGGCTGGGCGTCGGCTACCTGACGCCGGTCAAAAACCTCATGCTGTGGTTCGCAGACAATAAGGGCCTCGCAACCGGCATCGCGGTGGCCGGATTCGGCTTGGCCAAGGCCATCGCCAGCCCGGTCATGGAATGGCTGATCGGCACGATCGGACTGGTTGCCATGTTTTACGTGCTCGCCGCGGTGTATGCGGTGATGATGCTCGTCGGATTCCTGCTCATCCGCCGCCCGGCCGGTTGGGTGTATGATCCGGCGACCTCGCACGTCAGCCGCCGCACGATCCTGCGCAAGCCCGTGTTCTGGGGCATCTGGATCGCGTTCTATCTCAACATCACCTGCGGTCTCGCGCTCATCAGCCAGGAGAAGGACATCCTGCACGACGTCCTGCAGTCGTTCCCGCAGTACACGGGACTGAACCAGAGCGAACTGGCCACTGCGATCGCAGGCGTCATCGGTCTTGTGCTCGCCGTCGACGCCGTGTTCAATGCGGCCGGCCGCATCGGCTTCTCCACGATCTCCGACCATCTCAAGCGCCGCGAAAGCGTCTACCAGATCATCTTCGTCATGTCGATCGCCGTGTGCCTGCTGCAGGTGGTGCTCAACAGTATCGACAATGCGCTGCTGTGGGCGGTGCTGGCCATGCTGTTCCTCGTCAACGCGGGCTACGGCGGCGGATTCTCCACGCTGCCGGTGCTGCTCGACCAGCATTTCGGTACCAAGACCGTGTCGACCACACACGGCCTGACGCTCAGCGCGTGGGCGTTCGCGGGCCTGAGCGGCAATCAGCTAGCGTCGTTCGTGGTCACGCACGCACCCGATCAGGCGCACCGATATGCGGCGCTTATCCCCGTCATCACGGCGCTGTATGCGGTAGCACTGGCGAGCGTGACCTTGGTGAAGCAGGCGGGGCGGCAGCGCTGAGCCCGCTGCCAGTTCCCGGGATTGGTCGCCGATATCCCGGGAACCAGCAAACGCACATTATGCAACAACCGCACAAACGCGATCGGCGGAATGACGCGGTTTGCGCTTAAAAACAGAACATGGCTGGTTCCCGGGATTTCGGATGAAAAATCCCGGGAACCAGCCACCCCTGAAGAGCCCCAGCCAACCGCCCAATCAGGCACCATCAGCCACAATCAGGCCGGTCGGCTACCCTATGCCCCAATGAGGCTGAGCATCTGCGGCACGCTCTTCTTGCCAAACTCGACCTTCTGCTCACCGCCCTGATTGATGACGATGCACGGAACGCTCATTGCCCCATACTGGTCCTTGAGCTCGGGGAAATGCGAGATGTCGTACGCCTCCGCCCGCACGCCGGGGTTGAGCGAGGCGATGCGCTGCGAGGCGAGCACCGTCTCCGGGCACATCGTGCAGGTCAGCGACACCAGAATCATGATGTCGGTCGGGCTTGCCGCCGTCGCACGCTCGCGCAGATCGTCGTCCAACGGCTGGCCCGGGCCGGCCGCGTTGTATAGGCCGAGCACGAACGAGTTGAACTCGTGACCGCTCGGCACGCCGTGGAACGCAAGTCCGGTGAAGGTCAGGCGGTCGTCGTCTCCCTCGACGCACAGACGCACGCACGGACGCGCGCCCGGCAACCGACCTGCGGGATCAAACTCGGCGCGACCGGAATCGTCGAGCGTGCCGTACACCGGCAATACAGCAACGCCGTCGTCGCCGGCAACAGCATCCCCATCTCCAGCATCGGGCACGGAACCATCTGCGTCGTCCGGCAGGACGATTTCCGCCGGCTCGCCGACGACCAGCGACGTCGGCGCGCTCTCGCCGTCGACGGCCGCAACCAAACCGGCCGCGTCGATCGCCACCGAGTTCAGCTTGCCGCCGGACAGCGCGACTATTTCGCCGATGAATCCCTGCAATTCCGCGGACAGCGGAGTGTCGTCCAGTTCCAGCGCGAGCGTGACCGGCCGGGTCATGCGGCCGAACACGACGCCGAGCTGCTGTTTGATCGCGGCAGAGAACAGTTCGCCCGGCTGCTTTGCAGTCTGCGCGGCGGCCGCGGCGGCATCCGCACTGCGCTTGACCGGCGCGGGGGCGGGCGTCGTGCCAGCGTTTGCAGCGACGCTTGCGTTTGCAGCAGCGCTCGCCTCGGCCTGCTCATACGCGCTCGTGGTCGGACGCGGCGGCACGAGTCCGGTCTTCTCGCTCATCGACTTGGCGTACCGCTCGAGTTCGACGGCCGCGATCGCGCCGTCAGCGGTCGCGGTGACGACCTGACGCAGGTTCTTGACGCGCAGATCGCCGGCCGCGTACACGCCCGGCACCGACGTTTCGAGATAGCCGCGCGTGACCACGTAGCCGTGATCGTCGAGCTCGACAATGCCGCGCACGAGATCGGTCGCGGGCACGTATCCGGCGAACACGAACACGCCGAACGTGCCGTCGTCGGCCGGCTTCCACATTGCAGTCTCGCCGGTGGACACGTTGCGGATCGTCGCCTCGCGCAGGCCGCCCTGACCGGCGGTCACGCCGTCGAGCACCGTGTTGTAGCGCACTTCGATCTTCGGATTGTTCTTCGCTTCCGCCGCGACGGACGCGTCGCACGTGAAGTCCGGCTCGCGCACGAGCACGGTGACTTTGGACGCGTATTTGGTGAGGAACACGGATTCCTCGGCCGCCGCGAACCCGCCGCCGATGACGAGGACCTCGCGACCGGTGAAGAACTCGCCGTCGCAGGTGGCGCAGTAGGCCACACCGCGGCCCGCATACTCGGCCTCGCCTTCGAAACCGAGCTTGCGCGGGGATGCGCCTGTGGCGAGCACGATGCCGAACGTGCGCAGGTCGCCGCGCGAGGTGTGCACGGTTTTGATGTCGCCGTTCACGTCGAGTCCGGTGGCTTCCGCAGAGAGGAACTCTGCGCCGAAATCGCGCGCCTGCTGGCGCATGGTCTGGGTGAGCGCGCGGCCGGTGGTGCGGCCGACGCCCGGGTAGTTCACGACTTCGTTGGTGATGGTGATCTGCCCGCCGAAATCGTCCTTCTCGAGCACGAGCACACGGTAGCGGGCGCGCGCGAGGTACAGGCCCGCGGTGAGTCCCGCCGGTCCGCCGCCGATCACCACCACGTCGTAGAGATTGCTGGTATCAGTCATACGAAAAACTCCTTCACATATAACTTGGCCCCCTCGGCTGAGGGGGCTGTCAGCGATAGCTGACTGGGGGAGCGTCACACTCATCGCGTTCCGTAGTTACGAAGGCCATACCGCGTACGCTCCCTCAGTCACGACCTATCGGCCGCGACAGCTCCCTCCACCGAGGGAGCCGAGATACATAACGATCAGAGCAGGCCGACCAGATCGAGGCTCGGCTCGATGGTGTCCTCGCCCGGCTGCCACTTGGCGGGGCAGACCTGATCGCCGTGCTCGTACACGAACTGCGACGCCTGCACGCGGCGCAGCAGCTCGTCCGCGTTGCGGCCGACGTTGGAGGAAATGACCTCGTACGCCACGACCTTGCCTTCCGGGTTCACAATGAAGTCGCCGCGCTCGGCCATACCATCCGCCTCGTTGTAAGTGTCGAGGTCGCGCGCGAGCAGCGCGGTCGGGTCCGCGAGCATCGGGTACTGGATCTTCGCGATCTTCTCGTTCGCGTCGTGCCACGCCTTGTGCACGAAGTGCGTGTCGCAGGAGACGGAGTAGATCTCGCAGCCAATCTTCTTGAAGTCCTCGTACTTGGCGGCGAGGTCCTCAAGTTCGGTCGGGCACACGAACGTGAAGTCGGCCGGGTAGAAGAAGAACACGGACCAGTGGCCGAGCACGTCCGCCTTGGTCACCTCGTGGAATTCGTTGTTCTGGAACGCCTGAACCTTGAAATCGGTGAGTTCGTGCTGCAGAAGAGTCATCATTGTTCCTTTCTGAAATCGGTGACGACAAACCAATTTTATCCTATCCCGAATCGCGTTCGCCGCGCAGGGCGAACATGCCGCAAGCGGTATGAGGATAATCACAGCAGCGCGCGGGCTCCGCGCGGGCTCCGCGCGTCTCCACTGAACAACAGGCGCAGGGAATCATCTCAGAAAACTACGCAAGCAACTGCCGAAAGCCGCACACCAAAACCACCGTCGGCCGGCCAGTGCGCCGGAAACCCCCGAGCTCGTTCCCGCACTGCACGCTAAGATGGGACCCGAATCAACCTTTGGAGGTACACATATGGCTGAAGAGTCGACGGCGAACGCAACGTGGAGTCGCATGCTGGCCGGTAATCGTCGTTTTGCCGAGGGCAAGCCGGAGCATCCGTGGCAGGACAAGACCACGCGCGAGTCGCTGATCGACCGGCAGAATCCGGACGCGGCTGTGCTGTCGTGCTCGGATTCGCGCGTGCCGCCGGAAATCATCTTCGACGCCGGACTGGGCGACCTGTTCACCGTGCGCACGGCCGGGCAGATCATCGACGACGCCGTGCTTGCCTCGCTGGAATATGCCGTGAGCAAACTGCACGTCAGTCTGCTCGTCGTGCTCGGCCACGAGGGCTGCGGCGCGATCGACATGGCCGCGCGCGAACTCGACGACATGATCGTGGCGACGACCGACGACGCGGCCGGTTCGCTCGAGGCCGCGGACGGCATCGACAGCCTGGACGAGCGCATCGCCGAGGCCGAGTCGATCATGCTGCGCACGGTCGGCATGTCCGTGTGGCAGGCGAGGCAGGCCGAACTGGACGCGCATGAGGACTTCGAGCGCGTGCATATCGCGCACACGATCGAGGAGCTGGTCACGCGTTCCGAAGTGATTCAGGACGCGCTCGCGCACGAGCGGCTCATGATCGTGGGCGCCCGTTACCAGCTCACCACCGGCAAGGTCGAGGTGCTCAGCTTCTGATCTCGCGATCAGCCGTGTCATTTCGAGCGAGGCGCAGCCGAGTCGAGAAATCGTTCAGAACCACTGCGCGGCAAAGATTTCTCCGCTCACTGCGTTCAGTCGAAATGACACGTATCATCACTGCGCCATCGACCACCATCACCAACCAACATCACCAGCCAACATCATCAGGCGCCATCATTCTGATTGACGTGCCGCTCCCCTAGAGTGGAGTGCATGTCACTTGGTATGAACATCCTGCTGATTTTCGTCTTCCTGCTGCTCGGCTCCGTGTTCTCCGGTACCGAGCTCGCGCTGGTTTCGTTGCGCGGTTCGCAGATCGATCAGATGGAACAGGAGGATGCCCGCGGCGCTCGCGTGGCGAAGATCGCCCGCGACCCGAACACGTTCCTGTCCACCGTGCAGATCGGCGTCACGCTGTCCGGCTTCCTGTCGGCATCGTTCGGCGAATCGTCGATTTCCCCGTACATTGTGCCCGTCATCGAAGGCTGGGGCGTGCCCGCGCACATCGCCGCGCCGCTGACCACCATCAGCCTCACGCTCATCATCTCGTACTGCTCGATCGTGATTTCGGAAATGGTCCCGAAGCGCATCGCCATGCAGCGCACCGAGCAGATCGCGCGCGCCGTCGTGCCCGCGATCGATATTTTTGCAACCGTATGCCGTCCGATCATCTGGCTGATCGGCAAGAACACTAACGGCATCGTCCGTCTGCTCGGCTTCGACCCGAACGAGACGGAAAGCGAGGTCTCAGACGACGAGCTGCGCGTGCTGGTCAACACGAACACGTCGCTGAGCAAGGACGAGCGCACGATTCTCGACGATGTGTTCGACGCGTCCGAGACGATCGTGGCCGAGGTCATGCGCCCGCGCGCGGACGTTGTGTTCCTTGACGGCTCGCAGTCGATCGCCGACGCGGCTGCGTACGTTCGCGAAATGCCGTACTCGCGTTATCCGGTCACCGGCAAGGATTTCGACGACGTGATCGGATTCGTGCACGTGCGCGACCTGCTCGACGTGCGCGATCCGAACGCGAAGACGGTCGCCGACGTGACGCGCGAGGGGATTTCGCTGCCGGGCACGTCGAAGCTGCTGCCGAGCCTGTCGCTGCTGCGCAAGCGCGGCATCCACCTGGCCGTGGTGATCGACGAATACGGCGGCACGGACGGCATCGTCACGCTCGAGGACATGACCGAGGAGCTCGTTGGCGATATTCGAGACGAATACGATCTGCCGGATGAGGACAATGCGTCGCGCAACGGCAAAACCGTGTTCAACGAGGGCCGTGCGACCGTGGACGGCGGCATGACGATCGAGGACTTCGACGACCTGACCGGCATCGAACTGGAAGACGGCCCGTACGAGACTGTGGCCGGATACTTCCTCGCGCACACCGGCAAGATGGGCGAGGTCGGCGACGTGCTGCACTCCGACGACGGCTACGACATGGTGATCACCAAGGTCGACGGACGGCGCATCGAAACGATCGAAGTGCGCAAGGCGGGCGCGCCGGATCATGCGCCGGAAGCGGCCAACGCGTAGCACCATCACGGCTGTAATACTGCGGATATCGCCGCGGATATGATGCCCGTTCCCCAGTCGGGGAGCGGGCATCATTGGTTACGAGGACGGCCGGCAGCCGCGTCCCGCGACTTGGACAGCGGTCATGGCAGTATGGGACATGCCACTGTGGGTTACGACACTGCCCAGCCGCGCGTGGCGGCGGACGGCGGCCCGTACAGTGGACATACCCGGCTCCCAGAAGGAGCCACAACCGAAAGGAGCAAGTCATGACGCTTGCATTCGTTGTTCCCGGACTCGACGAGGCCACTTCCGAAAAGGCCATCGCCATCCTGCAGAACCGTCTCAGCCAGGAGCAGGAGGCGGCGCTAGTGCTCAAGCACGCGCACTGGAACGTGACCGGCCCGAACTTCATCGCCGTGCACGAGATGCTCGACCCGGAGGTCGAATCCGTGCTGGCTCAGGCCGACGAGACGGCCGAGCGCATCGCCACGCTGGGCGGCACGCCCGACGGCCGTGCGGACGCGATCGTGCGCAACCGCACGTGGAAGCCGTTCGACGTGGAGGGCCGCGCCGGCACTACCGCGTATCTCGAGGCGCTCATCGAGTACTACGACGCGTTTATCGCCGAAGATCGCCGCGCCGTGGCCGAGCTCGACGAGCTCGACTTCGTCAGCTCCAACATCATCCAGGACCACGTCCAGCAGCTTGAGAAATTCCAGTGGTTCATGCGCTCGCATCTTGCGTAAGTGAATAACCCCGCTGTCATTCCGCAATAACGGCCGCAACCGAGTCCCGATCCAGATAATCGGGCGTGGTTGTGGCCGTTTTCCGTCTCACAAACGACCTGAACCGGCTTCTCGCATTGTGGTGTGCGGGGACGGTGTTTGCAGTACTTGCGTGACATTGAGGAGAGTGGATCGGCGGTGCTGAGGGTATTGTCACGCGGATCGACCCCATAGCGTGACATTGCTGAGAGTAGGTTGGGGGCACTGGGGACAATGTCACGCGAATCAGCCTTATAGCGTGACATTGTGGCTGGTAGGCCGACCGAACTGGGGTCAATGTCACGTTACGCTTTCACCGCACAGTGGCATGCGGAATCAGGAATCAGCTACGGCCGCCGCATCACCGGCCGCTGGTTCAATTCCCGCCGCAACTGCCGCCAATTCGGCTGGTACTGGTCCATCCGCCGTTGGAATTCGGGCCCATGGCCGTGCGTGTTCCACAAATGGGTCATCTCGTGCACGAGCACGGATTCCAAAAACTTGGGGTCCAACAGCCCTAGCTGCAGATTCAGTCGTATCCGCCCGGTTTTCGGCGTGCACGAGCCCCACCGCGAACTCATGATCCGCAGCGTGACGTGCGACGGAGCACGGCCGATGATCGGCGTCCACTTCTCCAGCAGTCCGGGTAACGCCGCGCGGATCGTCGCTTCGGCCCGCCGCGCGAGATCGTCGGTCCAGACCATGCCGTTCTCGCCCGCGGATCGCTGCCATTCGCATATCTCGGCCAGCCGATTCTGCGTCCGTACGATCCAGTCGCGGCGTTCCCGCACAAAATCGACGATCCGGCGCTCGCTCATGCGCGTCGGCGCGGAAATCTCAATCGAACCGTCGGTCGGCCGCACGCGCAGGTACATGTTCTTGATCGGCTTGCGCGTGACCGTCACCGGCAGGCCGTCAACGGTTACGGTCGTCGTGGTGCGGGATGTCTGCGACGTGCGGGAGGCGGCTGATTGGCGAAAAGGCATACGATCATTCTCGCGCGCCCGCAGACAGTCTGTCGCCGACCGATTCTTGGCCTTCCGACCAACTGTCGCCACAAAAACGACACGCCGAACAATCGTTGCAATTCCAACGAAAATAGAGCGTTCAGACATGTCCTTTTGACAAACCGAAGAATGCTGGTAATCTAGTCGATTGTGCGCTTTTGAAAAGCACACGGATCGGGCCCGTAGCTCAGGTGGTTAGAGCGCATCCCTGATAAGGATGAGGTCGGAGGTTCAAGTCCTCCCGGGCCCACAGGAAAAATGAAGCGGCCTTTGAGCCGCTCTTTTTTTCTACCCACAAGGGTTGCAAGACCATTGGGGCATTGGCGCAGCTGGTAGCGCATCTGCTTTGCAAGCAGAGGGTCGCCGGTTCGAACCCGGCATGCTCCACAGACAAGGGTTTCCGGTATTTCCCGGAAGCCCTTTTTTGTTGCCGTTTTGCCCGATTGAGGACTGTTCGCGTGGCCATATCGCCCCCGCTTCCTACTATGTCAGTCGAGTCCGCGACGACTGGGTGCGGGATCGCAACCGACCCCTCGCACAGCCGAACGGCCGAACCGAATAACTGAACCGAATAACACAACAACCAAAACCCTTACCGAGTTGGTCTGCCGAGATTCTTAGTCGACAAGGCAACGGCTCTGGGCCATTGGCGCCCATGACATCCGGTCGGAACGTGCGCGAGCACGCCGCCGATGTCCGCGGTCGAAACGCACCGCGTGACGTTGCTGCAAGAACCCAACCCCCTCGGAAGGCGCGTGCGGGCGGTCGCACACGCCGGACCTACCGTGAGGAGAGCGCATTGTCGGCTTCTGTGTCGCCGTATCGTCGTCTGTTCGCCCTGCCGGGCACCAAATCGTTCTGCATTTCCGCGGCGGTGGCCCGCCTGCCTATGTCCATGCTCGATTTGGGCATTATTCTGGCGTTGAATCACGCGTATGGCGCGTGGACACTCGCCGGCATCATGAATACGGTGTACGTGCTGTCCATGTCGTGCGTCACGCCGTTGTACGCGAAGGCGTTCGACCGTTTCGGCCAGGCCCGCGTGGGCAGGCCGACGCTGGTGCTGCAGGTCGTGTTCATGCTTGCTTTCGCTCTTGCCGTGTGGCTGCGCGCGCCCGTTGCGCTGATGTTTGCCTTGGCCGTGCTGATGGGGGTGACCCAGTTTTCGTTCGGCGCGCTGGTGCGTGCCCGGTGGGCGTATACGTTGCGCGACGTGCGCGACGGCGAGTCGCTGTTGAATACGGCGTATGCCACTGAAGCCGCGATTGATGAGGTCGTGTTCATTCTCGGCCCGATGCTGACCGCCTGGCTTGCCACGTCGGTGCATCCGGTGGCTCAGCTGTTTGTGCCGATAGCCGCTGCGGCGATCGGCGGCACCGTGTTTTTCTCGTTGCGTTCCACGCAGCCGCGTCCGGTTGTGGAGATGGTCGACGTTGCGACTGCGTCCGGTATGCCGCATGCCGATGATGCGGATGGCACCGATGCGGACGGCACTGTCAGGAACGATGCCGGCATGAAGCGCAGCGCGCTGCTGTACCGTGGCATGTTGCCGTTGATCGCGGTGTTCGTCGTGTTCAATATGAGCTTTACGGCCGTGGACGTGTCGATCACCGCGGCCGTGAAGTCGATGGGCGCGGAGCGTTTTCTTGGCTTGCAGCTGGCGATGTATGCGGTTGGTTCGTGCATTGGCGCGCTGATCTTCGGCTCGCGGCGACTCAGGGGCTCGCACTGGGCGCATATGGTGCTGTTTATGAGCTTGCTGACGGTCGGATTCGTACTGTTCCGAGTGACGATGGACAACTTGGTCGTATTGGCGATCGTCGAGGTGCTGACCGGCTTGAACGTTTCTCCGCTGTTCACCACCGGCAGCTTGATCGTGCGCAGTTTGGTCCCGTCCGAATCGTTGACGGAGGGACTGAGTTGGCTGACTACGGCCGGCACTGCGGGAGGTGCGATCGGCTCGTCGGTGGCTGGCATGGTGTTGGACGTGTTCGGCGCGCACGGCGGCATGATGCTGCCCGCACTGTTCACCGCCGCCGCCATTCCCTTGACGCTGTACGGTTGGCTCAGTTCGCGCCGTCGCCGATAAACCGCTTGGCCGCACCGGACAGACTGGCCTGACGGGCCAGTCCAGTCAGGCACTTTCGCGGCGGACCAGCGGGGCGGGGAACAGCACCGCCTTGCATTGCCATTCGCCGGTATTCAGCCGTTCGACCAGCATTTTTGTGGCCGTTTCCGCCATGGTGGCCAATGGTTGGGCGAATGTGGTCAGGCTGGGGGAGACGGCACGGGCCACATGGAAGTCGTCGAATCCGATCAGCGCAACGTCCTGGGGGACCCGTTTGCCGGCGTTCAGCAGCGTGCGTAGCGCTCCGCTGGCGATTTCGTCGGATTCGGCGAATACACCGTCCACTTCGGGGTGTTCCTCCAGTATCCGGCGCATGGTTGTCTCTCCGTGTTCGGCGCCGTATTCGCCGGACACCATTGCAACCGGTTCCAAATCCACGGCCTTCAAACCAGCCAGAACACCTTCGGAGCGTAGCACCGCGGCCTGCATGTCGGTCGGCCCCGCGATCACGGCGATATGGCGGCAGCCGCGCTCGCAGAGCAGCGTGGCGGCGTCGTACCCGCCTGGTAGTTGTCGACGTCGACGTACGGGGTGCGCATGGCCGAATGCGGCGTGCCGATTGACACGACGGGAACGCCGCATTGCCTCAGCGCGTCGGCAAACGCCTTCGAATAGTGGAAGTTGATCACGACCACGCCCGCGGCGCCCGAGCTTTTGAGCACGGTCAGGAACTTCTGCGCGTCGTGGGGCTTGGTGAGCGCCAGGAACGGCAGCAGGTTCATGGCCGTGAACGAGGACGATAGCTGCGCGATCATTCCGGAGACGAACGCGTCGCGGAAAATGAAATCCGGTTCCTCCGGCACCATGATCGCCACGATGTTCGATCTGCCGGTGGTCAGCTGCTTCGCCGCCTGATTCGGCACAAAATGCAGCTGTTCCGCAGCCTGTTGCACCTTGCGCCGCGTCTGCTCCGATGCGGAGCCGCCGCCGAGGGCGCGCGACGCCGTGGACGCCGCCACGCCTGCAAGCTTCGCCACGTCACGAATCGTGACGACTTCAGCACTCATGTCATCCTCCGCAAACCGTCCATCGGAAATGCCGTTCGGGCGAGCGGGCGGCATTCCGACCGTCCGTCCGTGCCCACTCTACACAAGTCCCGCCCAGCTGCCGCAATCCACGTATTTCGGCCGTCGCCTCACTCGTACAGTGCTCGTCATAGTATACGGCATGGCAGTGGAACCGGTTCCATAAATACCGTTTTTCACCGGCATCCAAATACAAACAGATACTTCGAGAACACGTCAATACCACGTCAACGAGAAATCAGAAGGAATCATGAAAAGAAGTCTGCTCGCGCTGGCCGCCGGATCGTTCATCCTCGGCGCGGCCGAATTCGTGATGATGGGCATCCTGCCGCAGGCCGCGGCCGCAACAAACGTCGACATCCCCACCGCCGGACACTACATTTCGTCATACGCGCTCGGCGTGTGCGTCGGCACGCTCATGCTCGTCTTCGGCCGCAAAACGCCGCCGAAAAAGCTCATCATCCTGTTCATGGTCATCGCGTTCGTCGGCAACCTGCTGTCCGCGTTCGCGATCAACGCGCCCATGCTGCTCGCCACACGCTTCATCGCCGGCCTGCCGCACGGCGCGTTCTTCGGCACGGCCACGGTCGTCGCGAAAGAGCTCGCCGAACGCGGCAAGGAGGCCCAGGCCGTGTCGATGATGGTCGCCGGCCAGACGATCGCCAACATGCTCGGCGTTCCCGCCGGCACGCTGCTCGCCGAATTCCTCTCGTGGCGCCTCACGTTCGGCTTCCTTGCCGCGTGGGCCGTGATGACGGTCGTACTGGTCGCCGCCTGGGTGCCGCAGGTCGCGCCGATCAAGGACGCGGGCATTCGCGGCCAGTTCCGCTTCCTCACCAAGCCCGGCCCGTGGTTCATCATCGCCGCCATCTTCACCGGCAACGCGGGCGTGTTCTGCTGGTGGAGCTACGTGTCGCCGTGGCTGCAGAAGACGGGCGGCTGGCCGAGCGCGCTGGTGCCGATGTTCATGATGCTCGCCGGTTTCGGCATGGTCGTCGGCGGCCTGATCGGCGGCTGGGTCACCGATCACTGGCGTCACGCCGGCACGGCCGCGCTCGGCCAGACGATCTCCTGCATCGGCCTGCTCATGGTGCTCGTCGTGCCGGGCAACCACGCCACGACCACGATGCTCACGTTCTGGATCGCGTTCGGCCTGTTCTTCGTCAACGCGCCGCAGCTGCTGCTCATGGCTGAAGCCGGTCAGGGCGGCGGCGAGCTGATCGCCGGCGCTGCCGCGCAGGTCGCATTCAACTTCGGTAACGCGGTCGGATCGGCGGTAGGCGGCGCGACGCTCGACGCGTTCGCTATGGACTACCGGTTCACCGGCTTCGCCGGACTGCCGCTAAGCATTCTCGGCGTCGCGTTGCTCGCGATCTACTCGCTGAAATACGAAACCGACACCGACGCGATCGACCGGCTACGCCCGATCGAAGTCAATACGGCCGTTTCCGCGCACTGAGATTCGCCGGTCTGCCGATGGCCTGCAACGTATGGTTCCGATCATGCGTGCAGGCCTTCGTCGTCATGCGGCGGGACGAATGGTCACTTGCCTGTCCGGCGGTCGGATCAGTCGTCGGACAGGTCGTTGCCGAACCAGCCGGTTTTCTCCGGGGTCAGCTTGAGGTTGATCTGCTTGAGCACGGTGTACTCCTTCAGCCCGTCGAGCCCGCCGTCCACGGTGACGCCGCTCTGCCGGTGCGGGCTGACCGGCAGGCCGCCCGTATCGTCCATGTAGGTGTTCGCCCACATGATGCCCGAGTCCACGCCTCGGCACACCCTCAGCGCCCGGCCCATGTCCGAAGTGAACACGCCGCCGGCAAGCCCGTACCGTGTGGCGTTGGCAAGGCGGATCGCCTCGGTCTCGTCGGCAAAGGTCTGCACGGTGAGTACCGGCCCGAAGATCTCCTCCCGCACGATGCGCATGTCCTCGCGGCAGTCCACGAACACGGTCGGTTCGATGAAATACCCGTCCTTGAATGCGCCTTCGGTGATCCGGTGCCCGCCGACGAGCACGCGCGCACCTTCCTCCCGACCGATGCGAATGTAGTTCAGCACCCGTTCCATCTGCCGCTTGCTCACCATCGGCCCGTATTCCGTCTGCTCGTCCATCGGCATGCCGATGCGGATGTGCGCGATGCGCTCTTGGAGCATGTCCATGACCCGCCCGTACACACCGCGCTGCACCAGCAGTCGCGTTCCGGCGACGCACACCTGCCCTTGGCTGAGGAATACGCCGAACATGAGACGGTCGACCGCCACGTCCAGATCCGCATCATCGAAGATGATGAACGGCGACTTGCCGCCCAGTTCCATCGAAAATCGCTTGACGCTGGTTGAGGAATGCCCAACGATGTCCAGTCCCGTTGCAGTGCCGCCCGTGAACGTGATTTTGGCCACGTCGGTGTCTTCCGCCAACGCCGTGCCGACTTCGTCGCCGGGGCCGAGCACCAGGTTGACGCTGCCGGCAGGGAATCCCGCCTCCTCCATGAATCCGATCATCATCGCCGTGGTGATCGGCGTCAGCGAGGACGGTTTGACCACGACCGTGTTGCCCGCTGCCAATGCGGGGGCCATGCCGGCCGCGGTGGTGCCCATCGAATAATTCCATGGCGAGATCACCGCGCAGACGCCCAACGGCTCACGTATGGTCATGCTGATCATACCGGGGTTGTCCGCCGACGTCGCGCCTTGGAGTTCGTGCACCATTGAAGCGCACTCGCGGAACGCGCCGCTGGCCGCGTACACGTCGTCGTATCGAGTTTCCTTCCACACGCGCCCCATGCTGTTCGTTTCGGCCGTGGCCAGTTCGTCGGCGTGCGCTTCGATGAGGTCGGCCGTTTTGTCCATCAGTTCCGCACGTTCGTCGGCCGTCAGCCGCCGCCATGCGGAGTCTGGCGCAAAGGCACGTTGCGCCGCCGCGACGGCATGATGGACGTCACTGGCCGTGCCGCACGCCGCTTCGGCCACGATGCAGCCGTTGGCCGGATTGATGATTGACGTTGTTTTTCCGGAAACGGATCCAATCCATTGTCCGTCGATATACATGTTGACATGTTCCATGCCGCTCACTCCCGTTTGGCGAATGCAGTCCGTGTACAAAAGGCCATATTACGTGTCGTAGCAGCCGTTTGCCGATTGTTCCGGGTTGTCCGTCAATTCGGTGCAACGGGGAGGCTGCTGGGGCCGCCGTCCCGGCGCAGTTCCGAACGAACGATGCATCAACGGGATTTTGGGAAACGTTTCCATTATCCGATGCCGTCCGTCGACCGTTCCGTCGACCGCAGTCCATGCATTGCCGCGCTGCAAGGCATCGCCGGTCGACACTCGTCCGGCGCTCATCCGGCGACGGTCACACAACGACCACAGGATTCGCACGGAACGTTCAGGAAGCTCATACGCGCCGCCATGATACGGGTGGTTATATGTAGTCAACGGCCGAAAGGCCGGACAACATAACTCAACAAACCTTCTTCCTCTCTTCTCCTTTCTTCTCCCGAAAAGCCCGGCCCAACCGCCGGGCTTTTTGGGTTGCGCCCCGCCACCAGACCCGTCACCAGACCCCGTCACCGACCCCGTCACTGAACCCAGGCCCGTTCCGGTCGACCGAGTCAACCCCTCTGCGTCACCCTGCGTCTCATCGTCCGGGCAACAACACACAATGGTCGGGTCGCCGATCGGGGCGCGGTCATTACCTCACGCATTCAACGTCTCGCTTCAACCATGCGTGCGAGCAATGCGCATCCCGAGCATCCGCGCGAGTCAGGCACACCACCCCGACGAACACGAACAGACAGCCGACACCCGCAGCCAACAAACCGGCAGCCAACAAGCCATACCGCAGAACAACCAGAAGGAACCAGCCCGCATGACATCGCATCTCGCCGAAGCAGGACGCACCATCATTCCGCGCAAGAACGACCGGTACGGGCTGCTCAATCCGGCGCTGGTCGTGCTCACGTTCGTCGCCGGGCTGGTGGACGCGTTGAGCTATCTAGCGCTCGGTCATGTGTTCGTGGCGAACGTGACCGGCAACATCGTGTTCCTCGGCTTCGCGTTCGCGCACGCGCAGGGATTCGTGTGGTGGACGTCGGCGCTGACTCTGGCCGCGTTCATGGTCGGCGCGCTGATCGGCGGGCGCATCATCCGCCGGTTCGGCGGCAATCGCGCGAAGCATCTGCTCGTGTCGACGTGCGTGCAGTTGGCGTTCGTGGTCGCCGCACTGGCCGGCATCTGGCTGCTCAACCGGTTTTCGCCGGAGCCGACGATCGGAGGCATCGGCAGCGGCGCGGCGGCGAGCGCAACGTCGTCGTCATCGGCGCTCGCGTCGGCGTCCGCAACGGCGAGCGCGCAGGCCGCGCAACCAAGCCTGAATTTTCCGACGGCAAGCCATATCGACCTGCACATCATCACGCTGATCGTGCTGCTCGCGCCGGCGATGGGCATTCAGAATTCGACCGCGCGCAAGCTGTCCGTGCCGGACCTGCCAACAACCGTGCTGACGATGACGCTGACTGGCATTGTGGCGGACACGTCGGCGCACGGTCACGAGCAGTCGAAGCTGGGCCGGCGCGCGGTGGTGATGTGCGCGTTGGCGCTCGGCGCGCTGACCGGCGCGATATTGCAGACGCGCGGATACGAGGACGTGATTCTGATGGTGATGATCGCGTGCCTGCTGCTGGTGATCGCGATGATGGTGCCGCATATTCATTCCGACGCCCGCTGGGTTGCCGGCGAGCGCTGATCGCGTCGGCATTGCCGCATACGATCGCCGCACACGATTGCCGCATACGATCTCAGCACAGCGCACGGTTGCGTCAGGTTTGTGTTCAAGTGCACTGCAAGCGGTAGGGTGGAGCCGTTGCCTCACTGCGATCACGGCATGACGATCGCGCAGCGGCAACGCACGAATCGTATCGGCAAAGGAGCGAATATGAAGACTCAGGAAATCGGACAGTCGGGCATGGTCGCGTCGCGTCTTGCGCTCGGTGTGATGCGCATCGACGCGCTGGACGAGACGGCGGCGACGCGCACGGTCGCGGCTGCGGCGGAATCGGGCATCGACTATTTCGACACGGCCGACATCTACGGCTTCAACGCGCACGCGCTGCACGCCAGTTCGCGCGTCTTCGGCCAAGCGTGGAAGAACGCGGGGCTTGAGCGTGACAGGATCTTCATCCAGACCAAGTTCGGCATCGATTTCGGCTACGATGAGCAGGGCCGCGGCGCGGCACACGGCTACGACTTCTCCGCGAAGCACCTGCTGGACGCGCTTGACGGCGAGCTTGAGGCTTTGCAGACCGACTACGTCGACGCCGTGCTGCTGCACCGCATCGACACGCTGTTCGAGTTGGACGAGGTGGCCGAGGCGTTCGACAAGCTGGAGTCGAGTGGCAAGGTGCGTCATTTCGGCGTGAGCAACATGGGTCCGTGGCAGATCGAACTGTTGCAGAGCGGGCTGAAGCAGAAGTTGGAGATCAACCAGCTACAGTTCGGTCTGATGCACACGCAGATGCTCGACGCGGAGATTCATTTCAACATGGCTGACGATGCGGCTGCGGATCGCACGGGCGGTATTCTGCCGTATTCGCGGCTCAAGCACATGACGATTCAGGCGTGGTGCCCGTTCCAGTCGAACACGGAGTTCGGCCCGTTCGTCGGCAATGCGCATTTCCCGGAGCTGAACGCGGAGCTGGAGCGTCTCGCCGCGAAGTACGAGTCAACGCCGAACGGCATCGCGGTGGCGTGGATACTGCGTCATCCGGCCGGCATTCAGCCGCTGCTCGGTTCGATGAATCCCGATCGCATCCGCGACATGGCCGCCGGCGCGGACGTCGAGCTGGATCGCCGCGACTGGTGGTCGCTGTATCAGGCCGCCGGCAACCAGCTCGTGTGACGCGCGCGACGCGACGCCGCGGCGACGAGCTCACGCGGCGTCGCGTTTGGCGAGTTGGTCGCGGATTTCGGTGAGCAGCGCGATGATCTGCTCGTTGGATGATGCGGACGAAGATGACGCCTGTTCGGCCGATGCGGCGGACGCCGACGCGCCCGACGATTCGACGGACGGTGCGTCGGCCTGCACGGCCGGGGAGACGCCGGATTCACCGGCCGTTGCATTGGCCGCCCTGTCGCCGACTGCGTCCGCTGCCGCCTCACCCGCCGACGCCTTGTCGCCGCCGAGAACCGGCGCCGCGACGGCCTGCGCGGCTTGCGCGGCGAGGGCCGCGGCCTTGTCGGCGGCTTCCTTGAGTTTGGTCTTGGCGATCAGCGCTTCGGACATGTCGCGGAACTTATTGATCGGCACGAGGATGCAGAAGTAGACTGCCACGGCGATGACGAGGAAGTTGAGCAGCGCGCCGAGCACCGCGCCGAAGGAGATAGTCGCGCCGTTGAACGTGAACGCGAGCAGGCCGCCCATGTCGGGTTTGCCGAAAATCATCGCGATAAGCGGGTTGATGAGATGGTCGACGATCGAATTGACGACCGCGGTCACGGCTGCGCCCATGACGACACCGACCGCCATGTCAATCATGTTGCCGCGTGAAATGAATTTCTTGAACCCGTCGATCATCGCCGTCTCCCGTCGTCACCGTTGCGATCGTGGTCATGACGATCGTCAGCGTCGCGTTTGTCGTCGCGACTGTCGCCACGAACGGTTCCAGCGTATCGCAGCGACGTGCCGACGCGACGTCAGACGGTCGGAAAACAACGTAGCGCACTCCGGCGAGGCGGGGATCCTGTCAGGATGCGGGGGAGTCGCCCAGTTCGGACGCGTCGACGGCGAACGCCGTCTTCCAGCGTGCGATGCAGCGTTCGATGCGTTTGTAGCCGATGAGTTCGGGGCCGAGTCCGGCCGCGCGGAAGATCTTGACCGGCGATTCGCCGCGACCGTATCGTTCCATGCAGTCACGCTGGAAGTCGGCCGCGTATTCGATCCGGTTCGCCGTCGCGGACTGCACGGCGGGCAGACTGTTCAGGTACGTCACCTGTTCGTCCGTAAACACCACTTTTTTACTCGCCATAGCTTTCACCCGTTTGCCTGTGTCGTTCGCTGATGTATCTCTAAAAACCGCTCCGACCTCTTTACTCAGCCCTACAGCTTACGGGATGTCACCCCCCCCATCAAAATCAACACCAAAATTATATCGATAAAATACACAAAATGAGTATTTTTTACGCCAAAAATTGCCGTCTGGTAATTAAAAGCTCCGGGCGTGTCGCAGATCACATTGACAACACCGTCTCACATGCTGGTCTCACATGTCGATATCGTGCCAGCTGCGGCGGCGACGCGCCGGCCATAGCCGCATCGCGGGAAAACCCTTGTCGCGACGCGGTCCCGCACATACAATGAAGCCGTCTTATTGATAATCCGAACCAAGGGAGATTCATGTTTTCCAACGAGTACATCCAGCGCGTCTATGAGCAGGTCGAGCAGCGCGACGGCGACCAGCCCGAGTTCCTGCAGGCCGTGCGCGAGGTGTTCGAGACGCTCGAACCGGTGATCGCCAAGCACCCCGAGTACGAGAAGGCGGGCGTGCTGGAGCGCATCGTCGAGCCGGAGCGCGTGGTCAAGTTCCGCGTCGCCTGGACCGACGACGAGGGCAAGGTGCAGGTCAACCGCGGCTACCGCGTCCAGTTCAACTCCGCGATCGGCCCGTACAAGGGCGGCCTGCGCTTCCACCCGACCGTGAACGAGGGCGTCATCAAGTTCCTCGGCTTCGAGCAGATCCTCAAGAACTCGCTGACCACGCTGCCGATGGGCGGCGGCAAGGGCGGCTCCGACTTCAACCCGAAGGGCAAGTCCGACGCCGAGGTCATGCGCTTCTGCCAGGCGTTCATGACCGAGCTGTGCCGCCACATCGGCCAGTTCACCGACGTTCCGGCCGGCGACATCAACGTGGGCGGCCGTGAGATCGGCTACCTGTTCGGCCAGTACAAGCGCATCCGTGACGAATACTCCGGCGTGCTGACCGGCAAGGGCCTCGAATTCGGCGGCTCGCTCGCCCGCACCGAGGCGACCGGCTACGGCGTCTGCTACTACACGCAGGAGGCCCTGCGCGTGCTGAAGAACGACTCGTTCGAGGGCAAGACCGTCGTGATCTCCGGTTCCGGCAACGTGGCGATCTACGCCGCGCAGAAGGCCGAGCAGCTGGGCGCGAAGGTCGTCACCGTGTCCGATTCCAACGGCTACGTGTACGATCCGAACGGCATTGACGTGGCCGTCGTCAAGCAGATCAAGGAGGTCGAGCGCGGCCGCATCAAGGAGTACGCGGAGCGCGTGCCGTCCGCCGAGTACCACGAGGGCTGCTCGGGCGTGTGGACCGTGCCGTGCGACATCGCGCTGCCGTGCGCCACTCAGAACGAGATCAACGAGGAGTCCGCGAAGGCGCTCGTGGCCGGCGGCTGCAAGGTCGTGTGCGAGGGCGCGAACATGCCGTCCACGCCGGAGGCCATCGCCGTGTACCAGAACGCCGGCCTGCTGTATGGCCCGGCCAAGGCTGCGAACGCGGGCGGCGTGGCCGTTTCCGGCCTCGAGATGAGCCAGAACAGCTACCGTCTGTCCTGGACCTTCGAGGAGGTCGACGCCAAGCTCAAGAACATCATGGAGACGATCGTGGCTGAGTCGCTCAAGGCGGCGAAGGAGTACGGCCACGAGGGCGATCTGATGCTCGGTGCGAACGCGGCCGGCTTCGTCAAGGTCGCCAACGCGATGGTCGCTCAGGGCATCCTGTAAGCCTTTCGGTCGGCCGATCAGCCAACATCCATCCCATACGGCCGTGCTGAGTCCACGTGACATCATCGTGACTCAGTCACGGCCGTTTTTCGTCCCCGAAGACCGTTGCTGAGTCCCGATAGCGTAACCGGGACCCAGCAACGGCCGTTCCGCGGCATACGGCCGAGCCGCACGCGCGAAGGGCTGTTCATACGACAAGTGGCTCCCCGCCGGATGGTGGGGAGCCACTTGCGTACGTTTGCGAAATGTCGGTCAGTCGTCGCCGAGCGTGACGTGCACGCCGCCGACGAGCGCGGTGACCACGTTGTACAGCAGCGTGAGGATCGTCGCGAGAATCGTGAACACGATGACCTGCACGATGCCGAAGATCGTCACGGCGCTGAGCACGGTGGACCAGTTGAAGATGCTCGTCAGGTCGAAGGAGCCGGCGTCGAGGCCCGTGGAGGAGACGATCGCCGTGATCTTCTTGAACACGCCGATGAAGTCGAGCAGGAAGTAGCAGCCCATCACGGCGACGATCTGGATGATCGCGCCCGCGATCGACAGCAGGAACGACACCTTGGCCATCGACCATGCGCTGATATGCGTGACGGACAGGTTCATGCGGCGGGCACGCGGCGTGCCGCGACGGGCCGGCTTCGACGCGGGCGGCACGGACGCCGGCGCGGCGGAGAGCGGCTCGGACGATCCGGAGACGCCGGACGTGCCGGCGGATGCTGCGGAATCGGCCATGCCGGCCTCACCGACCGCGGAACGGGCCACACGGCCGGCATGGCCGTGGCCGCCGCGATGTCCGACCTCACCCGGCTCGTCGCCTGCATGCTCGGGCGCGAAGGAGACGGGCTGGATCATGCCGTCTTCGTTGGATTCTTCAACATTGTCGCTCATCGTTGCTCCTTGTCCGAGCTCTTGCTTTCTGTGAGACTACCAGTCTTCGCAGACGGCAGGCGTCATGTCTTCCCATGGAAATCTTCCTTTGCAGGCAACCCGGCTGAGGGGCAATCAGCGACTCATGGTTCGATCTTCTGACTACCCCTCGGTCTCGCTGCGCGAGCCAGCCCCCCCCTGACAGGGGGAGCCGAGAAAAGGATCACTGCTCCGCGGGCTGCTCCGCGGCACCGGCATCGCCGGCATCGCCCGCATCCTGACCGTCGTCGGCGTCGTCGTCCTTCTCCTCGTTGCGCGCGATGGAGATGATCTCGTCGCCCTTGTCCGGCTTGGCGAGCGTGACGCCCTGCGTGGTGCGGCCGGTACGCTTGACCTCGGCCACGTCGGAGCGGATCACCTTGCCGGACTTCATGATCGCGAGCACCTGATCGTCTTCAGCCACGATCACCGCGCCGACCAGCGCGCCGCGCTCGTCGGTCAGCTGCACAGCCTTGACACCGTAGCCGTTACGGCCCTGCAGACGGTACTCGGAGATCGCCGTGCGCTTGGCGAAGCCTTCGCTGGTGACCACGAGCAGGTCCTTGTCGGTGTCGGCCGGCACCACGTCCATCGCGAGCAGGCTGTCGCCGTCGCGGAACTTCATGCCCTGCACGCCGGCGGTCTGGCGGCCCATCGGGCGCAGCTGCTCGTCGTCGGCCGCGAACTTGAGGCTCATGCCGAGACGGGAGACGAGGATGATGTCGTCCTCCGCGTTGCACAGCGCGGCTCCGACCAGCTCGTCGGCCGTCTCGCCGTTCTCGTCCTCGATCAGACGCACGGCGATCAGGCCGCCCTGTCGCGGCGAATCGTACTCGGCGAGTGCAGTCTTCTTGACCTTGCCGGAACGGGTCGCGAGCACGAGGTACTTGGCGACCTCGTAGTTCGGGATCGACAGCACGGTCTGGATCGTCTCGTCGGGGCCGAACTGCAGCAGGTTCGCCACGTGCTGGCCCTTGGAGTCGCGCGAACCTTCTGGCAGCTCGTACGCCTTGATGCGGTACACGCGGCCTTTGTTCGTGAAGAACAGCAGCCAGTTGTGCGTGGACGTGAGGAAGAAGTGGTCCACCACGTCGTCCTCGCGCAGCTTGGCGCCCTTGATGCCCTTGCCACCGCGGTGCTGGGCACGGTATTCGTCGGCCTTGGTGCGCTTGATGAAGCCGGAGTGCGTGACCGTGACGACCACGTTCTCCTCGGCGATCAGGTCCTCGACGTTCATCTCGCCGGAGTACGGCAGGATCTTGGTGCGGCGCTCGTCGCCGTACTTGGCGACGATTTCGTCGAGCTCGTCGCCGACGATCTTGCGCTGGCGTTCCGGCTTGGCGAGGATGTCGTTGTAGTCGGCGATCTTGCGCTGCAGTTCCTCGTGCTCGTCGATGATCTTCTGGCGCTCCATGTTGGCGAGGCGCACGAGCTGCATGGAGAGGATCGCGTCGGCCTGCACCTGGTCGATGTCGAGGAACTCCATGAGCTTCGGACGGGCGTCGTCGCGGCCCTGGCTGGAACGAATCAGCCTGATGACCTCGTCAATCGCGTCCATGGCCTTGAGCAGACCCTGCAGGATGTGATCGCGTTCCTCGGCTTCGCGCTTCAAGTAGCGGGTGCGGCGTTCGATGACTTCGAGCTGGTGAGTCACCCAGTGACGAATGAACGCGTCGAGGCTGAGCGTACGCGGCACGCCATCGACCAGCGCGAGCATGTTCGCACCGAACGTCTGCTGCAGCTGCGAGTGCTTGTAGAGGTTGTTGAGCACGACCTTCGGCACAGCGTCGCGCTTGAGCACGAGCACGAGACGCTGGCCGGTACGGCCGGACGTCTCGTCGCGCATGTCGGCGATGCCCTGGATCTTGCCGTCGCGCACGCCTTCGCGGATGGACGCGGCCAAGCGATCCGGGTTGACCTGGTACGGCAGCTCGGTGACCACGAGGCACATGCGGCCCTTGATTTCCTCGGTGTTGACGACCGCGCGCATGGTGATCAGACCACGGCCGGTGCGGTACGCCTGCTCGATGCCCTTATGGCCGAGGATCGTCGCGCCGGTCGGGAAATCCGGTCCCTTGATGATACCGATGAGCGCGTCCAGCAGCTCCTCGCGGGAGGCTTCGGGATGGTCGAGCGTCCAGTGGACGGCGTTCGCCAACTCGCGCATGTTGTGCGGCGGAATGTTGGTCGCCATGCCGACGGCGATGCCGGACGAGCCGTTCGCGAGCAGGTTCGGGAAGCGCGCGGGCAGCACGGTCGGTTCCTGCGTGCGGCCGTCGTAGTTCGGTACGAAGTCGACAGTGTCCTTGTCGATGTCGCGCACCATTTCCATCGCGAGCGGCATCATGCGGCACTCGGTGTAACGCATGGCGGCGGGCGGATCGTCACCGGCCGAACCGAAGTTGCCCTGTCCGTCAACGAGCGTGTAGCGCATCGACCACGGCTGGGCCATGCGCACGAGCGTGTTGTAGATCGCCGCGTCGCCGTGCGGATGGTAGTTGCCCATGACGTCGGCGACCGGTCGCGCGCACTTGGAGTAGCCGCGGTCGGGTCGGTAGCCGCCGTCGTACATCGCGTACACGATGCGGCGGTGGACCGGCTTCATGCCGTCGCGCACGTCCGGCAGGGCGCGTTCGACGATGACGGAGATCGCGTAGTCGAGGTAGGACTGGCGCATCTCCTTCTGGATGTCGGTGTGGGCCACGCGATGCTCGTCGAGGACCAGGTTTTCGCTGGCCTGCGGGCTCGTGGGCTCGAGCGAGCGCTCAGCGCGCTCGTCGTTCTGCTCCGGCAGGTCGTTGCCGCCGGTGCTGTTTTCGTCTGCCACTTATTGGTTCCTTTTGTTTCCCGTTCTTGGCTCCCCTTGTCAGGGGAGCTGGCTCGCGTAGCGAGACTGAGGGGTAGTCAGGCGCCTTGGCGCCTAACCTTCCGACCACCCCTCAGTCAGCTTCGCTGACAGCTCCCCCGACAAGGGGAGCCGAGAAAAATCATCACGCGTCGAGGCTGTGCCGTTTCCTCATCGCCGCCTAGGCGTCGATGAAGCGCACGTCCTTCGCATTCCTCTGGATGAACAAACGACGCGGTTCCACGTCGTCGCCCATGAGCATGGAGAACGTCTCGTCCGCGGCCGCCGCGTCCTCGATGTGGATCTGCTTCAAGATGCGCCGCTCCGGGTCCATGGTGGTCTCCCACAGCTCCTGGTACGTCATCTCGCCCAGACCCTTGTAGCGCTGGATGCCTTCGCCCTTGGGCAGCTGACGGCCGGCCGCCTTGCCCTCGGCGAGCTTTTCGTCGCGCTCGCGGTCGGTGTACACGAAGTCGTGGTCGCCGCGCGTCCACTTGAGGCGGTACAGCGGCGGCATGGCCACGTACACGTAGCCGGCGGTGATCATCGGTCGCATGTAGCGGAAGAACAGCGTGAGGTTCAGCGTGGCGATGTGCGCGCCGTCGACATCGGCATCGGCCATGATGATGACCTTGTGGTAGCGCACCTTGCTCACGTCGAAGTCCTCGCCGTAGCCGCCGCCGACGGCCGTGATGAGCGATTCGATCGTGTCGGACTTCATCATGCGGTCGATGCTCGCACGCTCGGTGTTGAGGATCTTGCCTCGCAACGGCAGGATCGCCTGCGTCTCCGGATTGCGGCCCTGGATCGCGGAGCCGCCTGCCGAATCGCCCTCGACGATGAACAGCTCGCACTCTTCGGGGTTGTTGGACTGGCAGTCCTTGAGCTTGTCAGGCATGCCGGCCGATTCGAAGATCGACTTGCGGCGCGTGTTCTCGCGCGCCTTCTTGGCGGCGATGCGCGCACGGGACGCCTCGATGGCCTTCTGGATGATGTTCTTGGCCTCGCTCGGATGCGCGTCGAACCAGTCGCCGAGCTTGTCGGTCATGACGCGCTGCACGAAGGTCTTCGCCTCGGAGTTGCCGAGCTTAGTCTTGGTCTGGCCTTCGAACTGCGGGGTGGTGAGCTTGACGGACACCACGGCCGTGAGTCCCTCGCGCACGTCGTCGCCGGAGAGGTTGTCGTCCTTGTCCTTGAGGATGTTCTTTTCGCGCGCGTAGCGGTTCACGAGGCTGGTGAGCGCGGCGCGGAAGCCTTCCTCGTGGGTACCGCCCTCGGTGGTGGAGATCGTGTTCGCGAACGTGTGCACGGCCTCGGAGTACGCGGTCGTCCACTGCATCGCGATCTCGGCGGAGATGCCGATCTTGAGGTCCTCGGCCTCGAAGTCGATCACGTCCTCTTCGACCGGCGTCGCCTTGCGGGACTTGACGAGGTAGTCGACGTAGTCCTTGATGCCGTTCGCGTACTGGTACGTGACGGTCTGGTGCTTCGGCTCGTCGCCGTCGTCCTGGCCCGCGACCTCGTCGCCGGCCATATCGGGCTCGCGCAGGTCCGTGAGGCTGATCTTGAGGCCCTTGTTGAGGAACGCCATCTGCTGGAAGCGGGCGCGCAGCGTTTCGAAGTCGTAGACGGTCGTCTCGAAGATCTTGCCGTCCGGCCAGAACGTGACCGACGTGCCGGTGGACTCGTTCTCGTCCATCGGGCAACCCTTGGCCAGGCGGGCGGTCGGATGCTGGTTGATGTACGTCTGCGTCCAGTGGAAGCCCTGACGGCGCACTTCGATGTCGACGCGCGTGGACAGCGCGTTGACGACGGAGATGCCGACGCCGTGCAGGCCGCCGGAGACCGCGTATCCGCCGCCGCCGAACTTGCCGCCGGCGTGCAGCTTGGTCATGACCGTCTCGACGCCGGAGACGCCTTCGCCGGGCACTTCGTCGACCGGGATGCCTCGGCCGTCGTCGACGACGCGGATGCCGTTGTCCGGCAGGATCGTGACTTCGATGTGCGTCGCGTAGCCGGCGAGCGCCTCGTCGACGGAGTTGTCGACGATCTCGTAGACGAGGTGGTGCAGGCCGCGCGGGCCGGTGGAGCCGATGTACATGCCCGGGCGGATGCGCACGGCCTCGAGGCCTTCGAGGACCTTCAGATCGCTCGCGTCGTAGTGGTCGGGGGACATGCTGTCGTCGAGCTGCGCGTCGACGAGCTCGTCGTTGTTGATCTGCTCGGCCGCTGCGTCGAGTTCGGCTTGCTTGTCGGTGATGGGTTTGGTGATGTTCTGATCAGTGGAACCGTCGAGCGAATCTGCTTCGTCTGCCACAAGATTCCTTTCTGCGTATTTGCCGCGTCCGAGCGGCTACTCGCAAGGGCGATATGCCCTAAAACGCGAATAACGGCCCCTTCCAGCCATTTACCTATACTGCACGTAAGTCTAGTCGCGTACGCCGACACCGCCCTTAGCAGCGAAATTAGCGGCTTTACGCGGTTTTGCAGGGTTCCGCGCGGCCTAATGCAACCTAATAGCGACGCCGGTACCCGCGATATCCGCCGCCCCGCCGCGCCATGGGCCCGCTCACGCGTATTTCGCGGATGTCGAGTCCGGCGAGGCGTTCGCGGATCGTAGCGGTGAGCTGGGGAATCATATAGGTGAGCGTGGTCGCCCAGTTGGGCGATTCGGTGCGGATGACGAGCACGCCGTCACGCAGGTCGGCCACGGTGGAGTGCTGTGCGATGCCGGGGCCGACGACCTGGTCCCAGTGGTCGCGCAGCTGCGCCATTTTGAGCTGGGGCGTCCAGTTTCCGGCGCCGGCGATCACGCCGAGCACGCTGTCGAGGCTGCTCGGGTCGCGTCCGGGCTTACCGAAGTTCTCCCACGCCTTTTCGCTGTTTTCTTCGCGCGCCTTGCGGTCGCGCATGATGTATCCACCGCGTTCGGCGAGTCGGTCGAACACCTGCGCCGGCAGTTTGCGCTCGTCCAGTTTGAGCGTCTTCGCGATCGGCGGCGTCATGCCGTGACCGTCTTCCCGCCGCGCGCGGCGTCCGCTCCCAGCAGCGCGGACAGGTCGGGGTGCAGGTACTCATCTTGCGTACGTTTGAGCGCGCCCACGTCGATCACGTTCGTGTCCGCGCGTCCGGCGAGGTCGGGGATGTCGCTGGCCGCGGCGACAGTGATGAGCACCTGGTCCTGCCGCGAGGCGAAGCCGAGGATCTGGCTGCGGCGCGACTCGTCGAGCTGCGCGAACACGTCGTCGAGGATGACGATCGGCCGCGTGCCGCGTTCGCGCGCAACCACGTCAAACAGCGCCATTTTGAGCGCGAGCGCCATCGTCCACATTTCGCCGTTCGACGCGAATTCGCGCGCCGGCATGCCGGCCAGCAGCAGCGACAGGTCGTCGCGGTGGGGGCCGATCAGGTTCTGCCCGCGCGCGACTTCGCCGGGGTAGATGCGCTGGAAGTGTTCGCTGATGCGCGGTAGGGGATCGTCGGTCAGGAAGATCTCGTCGAACGACGGTTCGTACGCGAGCTGCGCGCGCTGGTCGTCACCGGCGAGGCTGCGGTAGATCGCGGCGAATGGTTCGGCGATCATGTCGACGATGCGCCGGCGGTCGCGCGTGACGGCGACGCCGAGTTCGATGAACTGTCCGGTCCAGATTTCCAGCCCGCTCAGGGCTGCGTCGGCGGCCGCAGGGACGACGTCGCGCGCGCCGAGCTGTTTGAGTAGAGCGGCGCGCTGCTTGGCGATTTTCGCGATGGTTTGCAGCCGATCCGTGTAGCCGGGGATAAGCAGCGCGCCGGCCTGGTTGAGGAAAGTACGTCGCGAGGCCGGGTCGCCGGCGACGAGCCGCTGGTCTTCCGGTGTGAAGGAGACGCTGGGGATGCGGCCGATCACGTCGCGCATGTACAGCGAGTTGCCGCCGTTGACGCGGGCACGGTTCGCACCGCGTGCCGCGACGGTGAGCTCGTAGGTGGTGACGGTCGTCTCGCCGTCCGCGTTTGCCGGCGTCGCGGCCGATTCGTTCGCGCCTGACTGTCCGTGAACCGCGCCGGACGCCCCGTAGGCGCCCGTTTCGCCCATGTTGGCATTGGATGTCATGTCCGGCGCCGAGAGGCCCGCAGACGGCCCGCTGACGACGTTGGCGCGGATGACGGCGGAGGACTGTCCGCGTTCGACGAGCGGCAGAGAGGACGACGTGCGGTGGCTGGAGCCAGTGGAGAGGACTTCGACGGCTTCGACGATATTGGTCTTGCCCATGCCGTTCGCGCCCTGCAGAATGTTCACACCGGGCGTGAAGTCGACCACGCAGTGCTCCCATGAGCGGTAGCGGTCGAGCGCCAGACGCGAGACATGCACCGGTGATCCTCCCCAAAAATGATTGTTGGCTGTTCGGTTTTTCTCGACCCTTCTTGTTCTCGGCAGTGGAGTCGCCACTCAGCTACCGAGGGGGCGGTCAGGAAACCCGTCACGTCAAATCCAGTAAAACGCCAGTGAAATGACGTCCGTTGATGCGTGGTGTACGGCAGTCAGTTTGGTAAGCGCTTTCCGTATGGTCTTCCCGCAATCCGGAAAGCGCTTACCGTGGCTTGTTTCCTAGGATCCTCGAATCAGGCAGTGATGCGCATCGGCACGAGCAGATAGCGGTAGTCCATCGACTCATCGGAATCCGCCTCCTGCTGACCATTGAACTCGACCGGCTTGACGGCGGTCGTCATCTTCATGCGCACGTACGGTTCGGTGATCGCGGACAGGCCCTCGATCAGATACGACGGGTTGAACGCGACGGTGATGTCGTCGCCATCCATATCGATGTCAAGAATTTCCTGGGCCTGGGCCTCGTCGACCGCGCCGGCAGACATCGTGATCTCCTGCCCGGAGAACACCATGCGGATTGGGGCGTTGCGCTCGGCGACCAGCGCGACTCGCTTGATCGCGCCGATCAGCTTCTGGCGATCGACCACCGCCTGAATCGGGTAGTCGTCGGCGAACAAACGATCGACCGCAGGGAACTCGCCGTCGATCAGCTGCGACGTCGAGACTCGGCCGGCGTTCTCGAATCCCAGCAACGACGCGGAATCCTCGTCGAAATCGACGATCACGTTCTGATGTTCGTCGAGCGAACGCGCAATGTCGCGCAGCAACGAGCCGCGCACCAGCGTCGTCGTGTTCACATCGAGATTCTGCGGGGTCCACGAGAACGTCGCACGTGCCAAACGGAAACGGTCGGTCGACGTCATGACGACCTTGTCCCCGTTGAACTGGACGCGAACGCCGGTGAGCACCGGTCGATTCTCCTCGCGGGAAACCGCAACGCACGCTTGGGAGACCGCCTGCACGAACGTCGGCGCGTCGACCTGGCCGAGTTTTGCCGGAACGACGGGCAAATCTGGGTATTCCGTATCGGGCATGAGCTGCATGGTGAACGTCGACTTACCCGACGTGATCGTCATGGTCGACTCGTTCGTCGAAAGATACGTTTTTTCGGCGGGAAGCGACTTGGTGATGTCGGCGAGCAGCTTGCCGAGCACCAGCGCGGTACCGGGTTCGTCGATGCCAGCTTCGATGTGGTGACGCGCCGAGATTTCGTAATTGAACGCGGAAAGCTGCAGCGTGCCGTCGATCGCCTCGAGTTTGATGCCGGCGAGGATCGGGTTGGCCGGGCGCGCGTCGATGACGCGCGTGGTCCAGGCCACCGCGTCGGCGAGAGCCGCGGAATCGATTTCGACTTTCATGGGTTCCTACTTTCACTTCGGTGTACTGCGGTTCATTGTATCCGGGCTGGGACCGAAACGTCGCGAGACGGAGGCGAGCCGTGATGATGGTGACGACGAGCTACGCAAGTGAGTAAAGTAGTCGTAGTAATAAGCACGGTGGAAACTGTGGATAAGTGGAGTTTTCCCAATGTGGAGAACGGCTGACCGGATGCGGTCCGCTGTGGATAACTTCTGGAAAATGTGTGGACAAGTAGGCGACTTATCCACAGTGGTGACGTCGAGTTTGAGTTGTCCACATTCGAAGGCAAGTAATCCACGAGTTATCCACAGTGAGTGACGGTGTTATCCACGGGTTATCCGCAGGATTTACCCACATTTGTGGAAAAGGGTGTGGATAACTTTTCTCGCAGATGATGCTCAACCCGGGCGTGTCGCGACGTTTCCCGAGCTGTTTCACGACCGCTCGTCCACCAGAATCGCGCCCACACACCAAAATCGGCGCTTTTTTCGAGCACTCCGAAAAACGCCCAAAATCGTTCGCTCAGCGCCATCCTCTCGGACAACGCTTTCCAGGTGGCTCGTCTCATGTGCTATTCGTTTTCGTATCTCGGTCACTTTGGTGACCTCGATGCCGCTGCTTGAAGAGGCACCCGACCGGACATCAGCTCGCTGCAGTCGCCCGCGGTGACCCGTTTCGTCATGGCATGCATCATCCGCGCATGATTCTTCGCCGACCGTGAGGTTCTGCGCCATCCACCACAATCGTTCCTGATGAACGTTTTCGCCCATTTTCCGCGCCGCTCCCCAAAACCCGCAAAATCGTTCGTCACGCGCGATTCTGGGAGTCGGACGGGATCGGCTGCTCCGTGGCATCTCAAACCGGGAGAATCGCGCGTGGAGACGAAAAACGGCGGTTTTTCCGGGACGCCGGAAAAACCGCCGAAAACGTTCGCTGAAAACGATTGTGGTGGACAGGGGAGTCCGCCCGATCGTCAGTCGTCGTTGGAGTGTTGCTTCAGACGAAGGGTCAGTTCCATCACGTAGTTATAAATTTCTTGCTTTTGCTGCATCTTCGCGTTGATCTGCTCGACCGCGTGCATCACCGTGGTGTGGTCGCGTCCGCCGAACACCTCGCCGATGTCCACCAGCGACATGCCGGTGTTCTCGCGCGACAGGTACATGGCGATCTGGCGCGCGATCGACACGTTCTTGGTGCGGCCTCGGCCGACCAGGTCGTCGAACGTGAGATGGAAGTACTTGGCGACCTGCCCGATGATGTCGGTCGGCTTGATCTCCACGTCAGTGGTGAAGAAGTCCTGCAGCGTCTGCTCGGCCAAAGCCGGCGTAACCGGCTGGTTGCTGAGCGATGCGACGGCCGTCACTCGGGTGAGCGCGCCTTCCAGCTCGCGGATGTTCTCGGTGAACCGCTCGGCGATCAGGTCGAGCACGTCGTTGGGGATGTTCGTGTGGTTCATCGACGCCATCATGCGCAGAATCGCGATGCGCGTCTCCAGATCCGGCGGCTTCACGTCGACCGGCAAGCCGGATTCGAAGCGGGAAATGAGTCGCGCCTCGAACCCTTTGAGGTTCTTCGGCGCCACGTCGGACGCGATGACGATACGCTTGTTCGCCTGGTACAACGCATTAAACGTATGGAAAAATTGCTCGAGCGTTGCTTCCTTGCCGCCAAGGAACTGGATGTCGTCGATGAGCAGCACGTCGACCTCTCGGTAGCGGCGGTTGAACTCGGCGATCTGGCCCTGACTCTTGTTGGTGTCGCTCAGCGCCTCAATGAATTCGTTGGTGAACTCCTCGGACGTCACGTAGCGGACCTTCAGGGTCGGGTCCTTGACCAGCGCGTAGTTGCCGATCGCGTTCAGCAGGTGGGTTTTGCCCAGGCCCGACCCGCCGTAGATACACAGCGGATTGAAGTCGCGCCCCGATCCCTCGGCCACGGCCAATGCCACAGTTCGCGCGAAACGGTTGGAATCGCCGGGAACGAACGTGTCGAACGTCGCGTTTTTGTTCAGATGCGTCTGCGGATCGCGCGCGACCTGCGTGCGGCTCGCCGTGAACGTGCCTTCCGGAATCGCCGACGGCATGGACTGCTGCGACGGCATGGACGCGGGCATCGTGCCGGCTGGCGCGGGCCTGACCGACGGCGTGGCGACGGTCGGCAGCGGACGGTTGATGCGCGGCGCGGATTCGTCCGCCCGGTACGCGTCCTGGCTCAGGTCGGAGACGGTCGGCGCCGACCGCGCGTCGAACTCCTTGGCGAACGTGTTCTGCTTGGCCTGCTGCGCGGAGACCGGTTCCGGCTCGGGTTCAGCGGGCTGCTCCTGACGCGGCTCGACCTTGAACGCGGGGAACATCGACGTTCCCGACGCGATGCTCAGCGCGTGCAGCAGCGGCTGGTTCAGTTCCTTCTGCAGCGCCTGCTGCGTGGCGAGGTTCTCCACGCTCAGTACGATGGTCGTACCGAACACGGCCTCGGGCACCACGCCTTCGAGCCAGCCCTTGTCGCGGGCGGTCAGCTTTGAATTATGTTTGAGCAGAGCCAGCGCGTCGGCCCAGATGCGGGCCGCCTGCGCGGCGGGGTCCTGCGGCGTGTGCGCCATGCGGGCCTCCTCCACTCGAACGAATAATTACGACAACAGACCATTTTTACTCCGAAAGCTGGAAGTTATCCACAGGCTTGCGTGTTGCAAATACTGGAATGTGAATAACATCCGTGTAATTTGTGGATAACTTTGCGCCGCATCCGCCTGATTTTTCAACGTTTCCGCGTGTCGTGCCGCGCCCACGCCGCTGTTCGGAATGTGAAAACCCGCTCGGCGTTTTGACTTGTGGGCAGGGGTAAGAGTACTTTGGTATAGCTTGACTCATGAGGAGCCGTGCTTTGGCGCGGCTAAAAACACCGGGAGCTACAACTATGAAGAGGACATTCCAGCCGAACAACCGCCGTCGTCACATGAAGCACGGTTTCCGCGTGCGCATGCGCACCCGCTCTGGCCGCGCGCTCATCAACCGTCGCCGCGCCAAGGGCCGCGCTTCCCTGTCCGCCTGATCGACGGCAACGGCAGTAACCGACGTGGAGCGGCTCAGGAGCCATCGTGATTTCGTCACCGTGCTCAAGCGCCGCCGTAAAGTCAGCGACAAGGATATCGTCGTGCACTATCTAGTGCGCGACGATTCCTCAGTTTTGGGCGATACGGCGACGTCCGCGCGGCGCGTCGGTCTTGCCGTATCCAAAGCGGTGGGTCACGCGGTGACCCGCAACGCGGTGAAGCGACGTTTCCGCGTGCTCGCGCGACGGTACGAATCCAGCCTGCCCGAGCGCTGCGACGTCGTCATGCGCGCCAAACCGAGCGCCGCGACGGCCGACTTCCAATCGCTGGACGAGCAGGTGTCGTCGCTGTTCGCCGCGGTGTCGCGTAAATGCGCGAACGCGGCCGCGAAGCGTGACGGCCGATGACCGTCGCCGACGGCATGATTCGCGCGATTCGCTGGTATCAGCGCGCCATTTCCGCGAATCGTCCCGCTTGCTGCAAGTACTATCCCAGCTGTTCGCGATACGCGATCGAAGCGCTGGAACGATACGGCGCGCTGCGCGGGGGACTGTTGGCCGCATTGCGATTGCTGCGCTGCCGGCCGTGGAGCCGCGGCGGCATCGATGACGTTCCGCAGCGATATTCCGTGTTTTACCGATTTTCGTGGTCGAAGGCCCATGAGGAGCCCCGACTGACACCACTGGCCTGGCAAGACGGTCCCGGACCGCGGTCCGATGACGGCCATGCGCAACATAAGGAGACGGCCTAAGCGATGATCAATTACGACAAATTCCTGCTGGACAGCGGCTTCTGGGGCTGGCTGTACAAGCTGCTGACCCCGGTCGAATGGCTGATGACCCAGATCATGGCCGTCTTCCATAAGTTCCTGACTCTGCTCGGCATGTCGCCCATCGGCTTCTCGTGGGTGCTGTCGATCATCTTCCTCGTGCTTGTCGTGCACGCGTGCGTGTTCCCGCTGTACTACAAGACGATGAAGTCGATGCGCAAGATGCAGGAAATCCAGCCCAAGATGCAGCGCATCCAGAACAAGTACAAGGGCAAGAACGACCAGGCCAGCAAAGAGGCCATGCAGCGCGAGATGATGAAGCTGTATCAGGACAACGACGCGAACCCGGCCGGCTCGTGCCTCCCGATGCTCATCCAGTCGCCGGTGTTCATGTGCATGTTCTACGTACTCTCGGCTATCCCGTACATCGCCCGCGAAAAGCGCGCGCCGCTCGGCGCGTTCGACGTGGCCACCGCGCAGCAGTTCTCGCAGACCACCGTGTTCGGCGTGAACGTGACCGACGTGTTCTCCACCGCGGCCACGCATGGCAAGATCATCATCGGCGTCTTCGTCCTGCTCATGTGCGGCTGCCTGTGGTTCACCACGTACTTCAGCCAGAAGCGCAACATGAACCCGGAGGCGATGGTCGGTCAGGCGGCCACCATGCAGAAGGGCATGCTGTGGGTCTTCCCGATCATGTACATCTTCTCCGGCGTGACCATGCCGTTCGCTGTGCTCGTCTACTGGCTCACCAACAACATCTGCAACCTCGCCCGCACCATGTGGCAGGCGTACGCCTTCCCGACGCCGGGCTCCCCGGCCGCCAAGGACAAGGAAATCCGCGACCACAAGCGCGAGAACGAACGCCGCGCCAAGGCCGGCGAGCCGAGCCTCGAGGAGGAGAAGCTCATCAAGGCCAAGGAAGCCGCCGAACTCAGGGAGAAGCAGGGCTATCAGCGCGAGCAGCCGCAGCGCAAGAACCGCGGCAAGAAGAAGTAACGACGTCGCGCTGACGCGACGGGCGTGACCTGCGCGACATGCGCGACATGATGGTCTCGCGGGAAACGGACATGATAACGGACATGATTCGTTTCCCGCGAGACCTTTGGTTTAGACTGGTTTGCAGACTTTGACAATCGACCCTTCGCTGGACAAGGAGTAGTGGACATGGCGGAAGACGAAAGGACGATCGATCAGCTCAATGAGGAAGCTGACATCGCTGCCGACTATCTGGAGGGCCTGCTCGACATCGCCGACTACGACGGCGACATCGAGATGGGCGTGCGCAACAATCGTCCGATGGTGCAGATCGTCGCCGACGACGACACCGACATCAAGCATCTCATCGGCCGCAATGGGGAAGTGGTCGATGCGCTGCAGCAGCTGACGCGTCTCGCCGTCCAGCAGAAGACCGGTGAGCGTTCGCATCTGATCGTGGACGTCGACGGGTTCCTCAAGCACAAGCGCCAGCGTCTGCGCGACATCGCGCTCGACGCGATCGACGAGGTGCGCGAGACCGGCGAGCCGGTGAACCTTAAGCCGATGAATTCGTTCGAGCGCAAGGTCGTGCATGACGTCGTGCGCGAGGAAGGCCTGAAGTCGCGTTCGCACGGCGAGGAGCCGCGCCGTTACGTGACGGTGTACCTGCGCGCGAACGCGGAGGACGCAGCCGACGTCGACGAGACGGAGGAGTGATCCGTGCCGGATCATGTTTCACATGAAACCGTTCGCGGCAGTGACGTTGCGGACGGCGCGCAGGATGATGCCGCCGTGCGTGCGGCTGCGAACGATGTCGTGACGGACGCTGTGTCGGTCGAGTCATCCGTATCGGCCGAACCGTCCGTTCCCGCGACGGACGAACTCGACGGATCGCCGATCCTCGCCCAAGTGCTCGGCGACGCGCTGCCCAAGCTGGAGATCTTCCATGACAAGCTCATGCGCGAGGGCGAACCGCGCGGCCTGATCGGCCCGCGCGACGTGGCTATCGTATGGGAGCGTCATATTCTCAACTCCGCGGCCGTGGTGCCGTTCATCCGCGAAACGACGCGGGGCGAGCGGTACAAGACCGTTGCGGATATCGGTTCCGGCGGCGGTTTTCCCGGCATCGTCGCGGCCGCATGCCTGCCGGACCACCGGTTCACGCTGATCGAACCGATGGAGCGTCGCGTCGAATGGCTTGACGAATGCGTGCATGAGATGGGGCTGAAGAATGTCGAGATCGTGCGCGCGCGGTCCGAGGAAATCATCGCGCGCATCCGCAAACGCGACGGGCTGTATCCGTTTGCCGTGGCGACGTGCCGCGCGGTCGCGCCCATGACCAAGCTGTCCGGCTGGACGCTGCCGCTGCTCAAATCGCACGGCCGTCTGGTCGCGCTCAAAGGCCGTTCCGCACAGGCCGAAATCGACAAGGCCGCCAAGGAAATCGCCAAGCGTGGGGGAGTGCGCCCGCGCGTGGTCGAGGCGGAAGTCGGCCCCGGACTCGAGCCCACGCACGTGGTGCTGGTGGACAAGCGCTGACCGAGTTATCCACATTATCCACAGTGAGAAAAAGTTATCCACAATGATGAGCAGTTCACGTCGCGTTCAGGAATAAACGCCGGAGTTCCGGCGATTGAAGCGGGATTAGGCGCCGCTCCGGACCGCCCGGCACGCACAGGTTATCCACAGTTATCCACAATAGTGTGCACAACTATGTGGAAAGTTGTGGACAGCCGGCCGGACGGGTTCCCGACGCCTTTCCATGGCGTCCGAACAGCGTCTGAAAACGGCCCAAACAGCCGGTTTGAACCCGTTTTCATGTCCATGCGAACGATGAAACTGGAACGTACTGTCTGGTGAAGGAGGAGCAGTGTCCACCACGAACGGCGCACCTGAATTCGAAACGGTAGAGCAGACCATTGGCCGCATTTTCGGCAATGGGGCCTCCGATTCCTCGGTGGGCATGCAGATCGCGCAGGAAAAGCAGCGCTACGCCGCCATCGAAGCGCAGGTCTTCCCCAAGCCCAAGGAAACCCGCATCATCGCGGTCGCCAACCAGAAGGGCGGTGTCGGCAAGACGACCACGGCCGTCAACATCGCCGCCGCACTGGCCAAGGGCGGTGCGAACGTGCTCGTCATCGACATGGACCCGCAGGGCAACGCGTCGACCGCGCTCGGCATTGAACACAACTCCGGCATGGACTCCGTGTACGACGTGCTCGAAGGCCGCCGCACCATCGCCGACGTCAAGCAGGTCTGCCCGGACTTCCCGACGCTCGACGTCGTGCCCGCGTCCATCGACCTGTCCGGCGCGGAACTCGAGATCGCTGACTCGCCGAACCGCAATAATCTTATGCGCGATGCGCTGACCAAGTATCTGGCCGAAGCTGACAAGCACTACGACTACGTGTTCGTCGACTGCCCGCCGAGCCTCGGCCTGCTCGTCATCAACGCGATGTGCGCCGTCAACGAAATGCTCATCCCGATCCAGGCCGAATACTATGCGCTTGAGGGCCTCGGGCAACTTATCAACACCATCGGCCTCGTGCAGAAGCACTTCAACCCGACGCTGCTCGTCTCCACCATGCTGGTTACCATGTACGACCGCCGTACGCTGCTCAGTCGCGAGGTATACGCGGAGGTCAAGAACCACTACCCGTCCATCGTGCTCGACACCACAATTCCCCGCACCGTGAAGATCTCCGAGGCGCCGAGCTTCGGGCAGACCGTGATCGCCTATGACAAGTCGAGCATGGGCGCCACGGCGTATCGCGAGGCGGCTCTGGAGATGGCGCGCCGTTCGGATCAGGCGTTGGAAGCGATTGCAATCAAGCGAGGAGAACACTGATTATGGCTACGAAGTCGCGTTTAGGCAAGGGACTTGGCGCGCTGTTCCCGGACCTTCCCGGCGATGCCCAGCATGAGCTCGACGAACTGTCGGCGATGACGCCCGCTCAGCGGGAGAAGACGGTCGCCGAGGCATTGGCGAAGCCGGCTGCGGCGCCGTCTGCTGCGCCCGCTGCAAAGGATGGCAGCGTTGCCCACGCTGTCAGCGCCGACGATGAGCCGGCAGCATCTGCCACACCGATCAGCCGCACGTCCATTCCACAGGTCATCAGCACCGCGTCCACGCAGGCACAGCCGGTGACCGCGCCCGCGGTTGACCGATCCAAGCCGTCGCAGTCGGCGAACGGTTCCGCGCACGCCGGCAAGGGTGGCAAGTCCAAGTCCAAGCGCGCGGCCATGCCGGGCATCGGCGACGCCGGCGCACATCCGAGCGACCTGTTCTTCGGCGACACGACCACGGCCGTACCGGTCACGGGCAAGTCCGCGTCCGACGAGTCATCCTCTGCTGCACACAATCGCAAGCAGGCTGCGACCAAGGCGTCGTCCCGTGCGGCCAAGCCGGCCGATGTTTCACGTGAAACCAAGGACAACGCGGACGAACCGGAACTCAAGCCGGTGTTCGGCGGCTATCTCGCGGAACTGAACACCACCGACATCGGGCCGAACCTGCACCAGCCGCGTACCGTCTTCGACGAGGAGGAGCTCAACGAGCTTGCCGCGTCCATCAAGGAAGTCGGCGTGCTGCAGCCGATCGTCGTGCGCAAGCGTCCCGCCGCACAGATCGAACAGGCCCGCCGTGACGTCGCCGAACGCGTCGCGAACGGCGACACGGAAGCGGCCGACGAGCGACTCGACAGCCCGTACGAGCTCATCATGGGCGAACGCCGCTGGCGCGCGACCCAGCTCGCCGGCCTGACGACGATCCCGGCGATCGTCAAGACCACGGCCGACGACGACATGCTGCGCGACGCACTGCTCGAAAACCTGCACCGGGTCGCGCTCAACCCGCTCGAAGAGGCGGCCGCGTACCAGCAGATGATCGAGGAATTCGGCCTCACACAGGCTCAGCTGTCGAAGTCCGTGTCCAAGTCGCGCCCGCAGATCGCGAACACGCTGCGACTGCTCAACCTGCCCGCCAGCGTGCAGAAGCGCGTCGCCGCAGGCGTGCTCTCGGCCGGCCACGCGCGTGCGCTGCTGGGTCTGACCGACGAATCGGAGATGGACAAGCTGGCCGACCGCATCATCGCGGAGGGCCTGTCCGTGCGTTCCACTGAAGAGATCGTCGCGATGAAGATCGCCTCCGGCGAGCAGCCGCGCAAGGCCCGCGCCAACAAGAACAATCCGTGGGCCAACTCGCCGATTCAGCAGCATCTCGAAAACCGCTTCGACACCAAGGTGTCCATCAAGGGCTCCAAGCAGCACGGCCGCATCGAAATCGTCTTCTCCTCGCCCGAGGACATGGACCGCATCCTCGGCCTCCTCGCCCCGCAAGGCGACGCCGCCGCCGATCCGAACGCCGGCTGGCGCTGATCGGATAGACATTCAATACGCTTGTGCCCGCATGCCTTTCTCTGTGAAAGAGGAAAGGCATGCGGGGCACAAGCGTATCTAACGATTATTCGGTCGAACTATTCGCCCGGCGCGTTGAGGTAGGACTGGGCGTCGAGGGCGGCGCAGCAATTGTCACGGATGCGTGTCAGTCGTTGCTGAGCAGGCCGGCCATGTACACGGGCAGATAGAGTATGCGGTTTTCGACGGCGATGTTGCACGGGCCGAAAACGTATCCGGTGGAAAGATGGTATTCGCTGTGAGCCAGCACCGCATCCATTGCATGATGTCTTTTGTATGATTTGCCGGACTTGACTTCAATGGGCAGTACTGCATCATTGCGATCCTGAACAAGAAAATCAAGCTCGCCGAGTTTTTTGCTGTTGTAGTAATACAAGTCGAAGCCGTGCGCGGCCAGTTCCTGTGCGACGGCATTCTCATAGATGGATCCATAGTTGATGTCAGGATTCCCGTTCAGCACATCAAGCGCGGTTTTTTTTAGGAACGAGCCGGTGAGCAGACCGACGTCGTTATAGAAGAGTTTGAACAGATTACGTTCCTTGCTCATCTCCAACGGCGTGCACGGCTCATCCACGTTGTAGGCCGCTATGGCCACGTCGGCGCCCACCAGCCAGTCAAAATCGGATGCCACCGCCTGGAAACGTAAACCTTTTTCGACTTTGGAGAACGTGAATCGCTTATTCGGGTTGTTCAGTTCGCTGGGTACCAGATCGTAGATGGACCTGATGTGAAGCCGATCCTCTTTCCGGGCATACTGTCCGATATCGCGACGATATTCCCTTTTGATATTTTCCTGTATCGTTCGCACGTTCCTGACGCTGCCATCGGACACGAACGAACTAACCGCCGCCGGCATGCCTCCGATAACCAGATACTTGGCATACAGTTCCATTAACCGATCATGGGCGAAACCATCAACTTCCTTGCGATCGCGCAGGCAATCGCGCAGCATGTCGAATACGTCGCTCCCCGCCCCCTGCGACCAGCAGAATTCTTCGAAATCCAGAGGATGCATCTTCAATTCACTCATGTATCCCACCGGTATAGATCGAATGTCCTCCAATTCGACGCCAAGCAGCGAACCGGACATGATGTAGTCGAACCGGCCGTCGTCCACAAGGAATTTGATCGCCGTGACGATTTCCTTGCACTGTTGGACTTCGTCGAAGAACACTAGGGTCTTTCCGGGCACCATAGGGCTGTTCGTGGCCAATTCGAGCCGCATAAGCAGGTTCCTGGCGTCGCGCGGAGTGCTGAACAGTGTTGCCATTTCAGGATTTTCGATGAAATTCAGTTCGACGACGTGCTCGTAATGCGTTTTTGCGAAATGACGGATGATGTACGTTTTGCCGATTTGCCGTGCGCCGGTAATCAGCAGGGCCGTACGATTGGGAGACGTCCTCCACGCCTCAAGATCAGCTTCGATCTTTCTTGCCAGCAAGATGGCCCCCTCGGATGTGAGTTGCATTTTCAAACCATTTTATCTTTCTTTGATTGCATTTTCAAACCAGAAAGGGGGTATTTTATTGCATTTTCCAACCATTCTGCGGGGATGGCAGGGCGTACGCGGTAACTGTTGCAGAGACTGTCCGCGCACAAGAGAGGATGGCGAGCCAGAATATGAAAAACGTGTTCGCCGACTGCATGATGCCGATTGAACGGCATATGAGCCGGCGAGCACGCTTGACTGAGATATTCGTCCGGAGCGCCGGGTCGCTATTCGCCCAAAGCGTTGAGGTAGGACTGGGCGTCGAGGGCGGCGCGGCAGCCCATGCCGGCGGCGGAGATGGCCTGGCGGTAGGTGCGGTCCACCACGTCGCCCGCGGCGAAGACGCCCGGGACGGACGTGCGCGTGGACGCGCCGTCGACCGTGATGTAGCCGTCGGCGTCCAGCGCGATCGCGTCGCCGAGGAAGCCGGTGGACGGCGTGTGGCCGATCGCCACGAACACGCCGTTCGCGGGCACCTCGCTCGTCTCGCCGGACACCACGTTGCGCACGGTCAGTGACGTCGCGCCCGAATCGTCGCCGTTCACGCGGTCGACCACGGAGTTCGTGAGCAGCGTGATCTTCTCGTTCTCACGCGCGCGGTCCACCATGATCTTCGACGCGCGGAACTCGTCGCGGCGGTGGATCAGCGTGACCGACGAGCCGAAGCGGGTCAGGAACAGCGCTTCCTCGAACGCGGAATCGCCGCCGCCGACCACGACGATCGGCTTGCCGCGGAAGAAGAATCCGTCGCAGGTCGCGCAGTACGAGACGCCGCGGCCTGAGAACTCCTCTTCGCCCGGCACGCCCAGCTTGCGGTAGCTCGAACCGGTGGTGACCACCACCGCGCGGGCGCGGATCACGTCGCCGCCGTCGAGCGTGAGGGTTTTCACATCACTGGAGAAGTCGACCGAAACCACGTCGTCGTAGACGAGCTCGGCGCCGAACTTCTCGGCCTGCTTCTGCATCGCGTCCATCAGGTCCGGGCCGAGAATGCCGTCCGGGAAGCCAGGGAAGTTCTCGACCTCGGTGGTGTTCACCAGCTGGCCGCCGGGCGTGAGCGCGCCGGCGATCACCAGCGGCTGGTAGCCTGCGCGGCCGAGGTAGATGGCGGCGGTGTAGCCGGCGGGGCCGGAACCGACGATGACTGCATCATGAATCGCGTTGTTCGCGTTGTCGTTGCTCATGCGCTCCACTGTAGCAATGCGGGGCGCACGAAACCCAGCCAGTCCGCGCACGGCGTTAGAGACAAAAGTTATGGCCCGCGCGATCGGAATTGCGCTCGTGGGCATAGACCGTTCATTTACCCGTCCACTGACAAGATCGTGGGCATAGACCGACCACGTACAGGTCAACAACCTCCTCTGTATGGTCGGTCTATACCCACAATCACCTATATGTCCCGTTCATACCCACGAATCGGACTCCATAATGTCCCGTTCATGCCCACAGCCATATGACAAAACAAAAAAAGCGGCGGCCATCGGCCGCCGCTTGGGCATTGGCTAGAAGAGTTCGACCTTCTGGATATAGAGCTGGTTGCCGGGCAGGCTGTCCATCGGCACCCACAGGATCAGATCCTGCGCGGTGACGACCTTGTCGAACTTGACCTCCGTGGTGCCGCCCTCGGCGAACGAGAACTTCGCGACCTGCTCACCCTGCGTGGGGTCGCCGGTCGTGTTCGCGCGCACGTAGCCCGTGCCGCCGGACGAGTTGATCGTGATCGTCATGCGGTACACCTTGCTCGGCTGGCTCAGGTGTAGCGCGAACGCGAAGCCGCTCTGGCCGCCCGGGTTCGTCACGAAGTTCTGACTCGTGATGGTCAACGGCGTGGTGTTCTCGTACTTCGGCTCAGGCACCTTCTTCGCGTTCTTGTCGGCTGTGTTCTTGGTTGTGGACGAGCCGGACGACTTGTTGGAGGAAGACGACTTGTCCGAAGACGACGAGCCGGAAGACGAACCGGAAGACGAACCGGAAGACTTGTCCGAAGACCCAGAGCCAGACGAACCCGACCCGGAGGAATTCTCATCCGAGGATCCGGACTGCCCGTTGGTCGAGTTGCCGAACGGCACCTCGTCGATGTTCTGCTGCGACCACGGATCGGCCGAATTGGAGCTGCCGTTCGTGATGTTGCCCGTGCTGTCGTTGTTGAGCGCCTGCACGGCGAAATAGCCAGCCGCCGCAACCACGGCGATGCCGACCACGATGGCCACGATCTTGGTCGGCAGGCTGCCGAGCAGCGCCTCGTCGGACACGTCGTTGTCCTGCGATTCGATCTTGTAGATCTGATTCACGTACGGCACCTTGGCGGCCGCCGGCGGCAGGCTCGGCGGCTTGGGCGCGTTCACGGGCGGGATGATCATCGTCTTCTCGCCCTCTTCCTCGGCGCCCGCGTTCGGCACCGGCGCGACCGGGGTTGCGACCGGCTCGGCGTGCGGATGCGTCTGGATCGGCACGGTGGGCATTGACTGCGCGGCAGCGGCCGCGATCGGGTCGACGACCGGCGGCTGCACGGTGGTCGCCGCGTCGGCGACGGCGCCGGAACCCACGCCGCCCGCAATGCCAGCCGCGGAGCCGGACGCGCCCGCAACGCCGGCATCGTCGTGATGCAGCTCGTGGCGGATGCTCGACACGTCCAGCGACATGGTCGTGTTGTTCACCGTCGACGACGACTGCGATCCGTCGAACGCGCGGAAGAAATCGCCGGCCAGCGGCGTCACGTCGACCACGTCGTCGGACGTGAGTGCGGACGCGTACTGCGGCATTTCCATAGCCAGCGGCGGCAGCGCCATGCGGCTGACCACGCTCGACGGCACGTCCATGATGTCGGCCGGGTCGACGTCGCGCAGCGGCGTGGTCGTGATCGTCTCCGCGCCTGCCACGCCGGGCAGCGCGATGTCGCGCTCGTGCAGCTTGCTGAGCGGCGTCCACGGGCCGAGCAGCGCGTCGATTTCGGCCAGCGACGACATCGGCAGGTCGCGGTCCTCGCTGCCATAGCGCAGGCCGAGGCCGCGCTTGCAGATCAGCTTGAACTCGCCCGGCACGTCGTCGCCGATGCGGTTCAGGTCGAACACGGTGTCGGCCGAGGACGGCGTGCGCGTGAGCAGCGCGTACAGGACGGCCGCGAGCTGGCGTACGGCAAGACTTTCCTCGCCGAGTTTCAGCCCGTCTGCGCCGGACAGGTCGGCGATCATCGAGCTGACCGGAATGTCGGCGAGTTGGATGCCGGTTGCGCTGATGCGCACGGTGTCGGTCGAGATGGCGTCGTGGCCGAGTCCCTGCGACAGCAGCATGCCGATGGCGCTCGCCAGTTCGCCCATGATCGAGCGGATCGCGTCGTAGCTGAGGATGTGTCCGGCCGGGCCGCGCAGGTATTCGGTGAGCGACAGGCCGGCGTCGAGCTGGGTGATCACGATGGCGATGTGCTCGTCGTGCTGCAGCTGGAGCACCTGCGTAAAGCGCGGGTCGCGCATGAGCGCGAGGGACGCCGCGGACGCGTTGACCTGGGAGAGCACGCTCGAATCGGTGACGATGAACAGCTGGCAGTCGCGCGTGAGCACGCGGTCGCTGGCCCGCCATGCCAGCAGGCCCGGGGCCTCGCGCAGCTGCGACACCAGCGTGTAGCGGTTGATGATGGTATCTCCCAGCTGAGGCTTCATGTTTGCTCCGTTTGTTCCGTGTGCGTTGTGACGCGACGGTTGATGTAACGATGGTGATTGCGCCGATCGCGGCCGTACGGCCGCCGGCGTCGGTGCCATTCTAGTCGTCGGTGTAGTCGAGGGTGAAGGGATGGCTGCAGCTTCCGGCCGGGCCGCGGACGTCGCGTTTCGCGCCGATCGCACGGGATTCTGTGCGCGATTCCGCGCGTGGTCCTGTGCGGGCGGCGCCGGCGGTTCGGATGGTACGTGCGGGACGCCGGTAGCGGCCTTGGCGGGGTTATCCGTGCTGCTGCCCGCGCCGTTCGCGACCGCAGTGGCCGCAGTGGTCGCGTCGGCCGCGCCGCGACGCGTCACACGCGCGAGCAGCGGGCGGACCAGATCGATGAGTTCGCGCGAACGCAGCAGCCACAGCACGATCAGATACGTGGCCGTGATCGTGATCGTCAGCAGCACGCACGCGCCCACCGCCTGCAGCCAGTTCATGCTCATGGCGTCCGCCATCGTGGGCGTATGGCCGCCGTTCGCCGCTGCCGCGTCGCGCGACCGCGCTTCGGCCGCGTCCGAGCTCGTCCAAATACCCAGCAGCGCGTACACCGGACCGCGCGCGAACAGGCCGAGCACGGTCGCCGCGCCGCCGGCAAGAATCGCCTTGCCGTATGCGGCGGCGATGCGACGCCCGTCCAGCCGGCCCTCGAACCTGCGCCGCAATGACGGGATCAGGAACGGGAACGCGAGCAGATGGCCGGCCGCCGAACCGATGCCGACCATCGTGATCCAGTCGGTCGGCGACGTGAACGCCGCGCCGCCAAGCACCAGCGCGACGAAAATCACGTTGAACAGCAGCATGAACATGAACGGCGTGCGGCCGTCCTCGAACGCGTAGAACGTGCGCTGGATGATCAGATACGCGCTGGAAACCGGCAGGCCGAGGCCGAGCATCGTCAGCGGCGTGGCGATCAGCATCGCCTCCTTCACGCTCACCGACGGCAGCAGCGCGACAATGATCGGCACCGGCAGCACGATGAACGCAACCGTGAAGAACACCATGAGCACGCCCACGCTGCGCAGCGACTGGCTGAGCGTTTCGCGCGCGTCCGCGATGTCGTGTTCGGCGATTGCGCGCGAGATCTTCGGGAACAGGGCAGTCGCCACGGACACGGCGATCAGCGAATACGGCAGCATGTACAGCGTGAGCGCGTTCTGATACGTCGCGTTGCCGGCCACGTCGAGCATGTTCATGCCGAGTTCCGTGCGCGCGCGATCCGGCGCGGACGTGGTGATGTTCGTTGTGATGATGTTGACCAACTGGTCGAGTACGACGATGCCGACGCTCCAGCCGGCCACCGAACCCATCGACTTCAGGCCGATGCCGGACAGGCCCCAGCGCGGCCGGTAGCAGATGCCGCAGCGCGTGAGCGGCAGGAACAGGATCAGCGCCTGAAACGCGACGCCGAGCGTCCACGTGCCGGCCGTGAGCGCCAGCTTGCCGCCCGTCCAGAAACCGACCGGCTGTTCGGTGGAACGGCCGAACAGCACGATGAACGCGGTGAAGCCCGCGCAGCTGATCAGGTTCGCGCCCACCGACGACCATGCGTACGTGCCGAAATGGTCCTTGGCGGCGAGGATCTGGCCGAGCACCGTATATAGCCCGTAGAAGAAGATCTGCGGCATGCACCACAGCGTGAACGCGTTCGTGAGCGCCAGCATCTCCGGTGTGCCGCGCACGTACAGCATGGTCAGCAGCGGGGTTGCGGCGGCCATGAGCAGCGTGATGCCGCCCAGCAGCGCGATCGCTAGCGTGATGAGCTTGTTGAGCCGCTCTTCGGCGTCCTTCTGCTGCAGCGTGCGCACGATCTGCGGCACGAGCACCGCGTTGAAAATGCCGCCCGACACGAGCGTGAACACGGCCTGCGGGATCATCGCGCCGGCCTGATAGGCGTTCGCCGCCATGCCGGTCGTGCCGAGCGCTGCGGCGAGCAGGATCGTGCGGACCTGCCCGGTTACGCGCGAGGCCGCCGTGCCGGCGGCCATGATCATCGAATTGCGGCCGAGGGAGGAACTGCTGGAACTCATTCGTCGGGATCTTTCTTGCGATGGAATTGACGCCACAGGCCAAGCAGGCCGAGCACGACTGCAAAGCCGATGATCACAAAGCCGCTCATGTCGTTGATCTGTAGCACGCTGGTGATCCGCTTCGTCTGCGGCTCGCCAAACGCCTGGCCGTTGCGGTCCTGCAGCGCGATCGTCGCGTTCGCCGAACCGGACGTGGACACGCGGATCGAGAACGTGACCTGCGCTTCGGAACGCGCCGGAATCTCGGTTTCCGCATTGCGTGACGTGACGATCTCCATCGAATCGGTGATCGACGAGATCTTCACGCGCACCGCGTACGGCAGCGCATTACTCAGCGTGACCGGCATCTTCGCCGTCTCACTCACCACCGTCAACGACTCGGACGGGGTGATCGTCACGCCGCCGAGCAGGCGCGCGGCCAGCTTTGCTGCGCCATCCGTCATGCGCTTCACCACCGCCTTGTCGCCGGACATCGCGTGCAGTGCGAGCGTCGACTGTGCGGCCAGCAGCTGGTTGCTCCACTGCGTCGACTTGCCGTCGGCGACCAGCACGGACGAGACGAAGCGGCTGATCTGGTCGCGGTCGGACGCGAGCGTCGACAGTGTGCCGGTTAGCGCGCTCGACTGCGCGTCGGTCAGCGTCGCCGTATCGTCTACCATGCCGAGCGCGTCGTCGCCGGACGCGAACGCGTCGACCTTGCTCAGCGTCGACAGGTTGGTCAGTTTCAGCCACGACGCGCTTTCGGCCGCGCTCATCAGCGCGTCGACCATCGCGCCGCTCGCGTTCGCGTTCATGCACACCAGCAGGCTGCGCGTCGTGTACGGCTGCTCCATCTGGTAGAACGCGCTCTGCGCGACGAAACGTGCGATGCGGCCCGCCATGCTCTGCTCAGCATCGGCCGAATCGCTTGTCGCCTTGCCCTGCGCGAGCCGGCTGAGCACGCGCTGCTGCGTGAGCACGGTCACGTCGCCCGCGTCCGTGGGCACGACGATCTTGCCCGTGTGCACGGTCGAATCGTCGCTGTTGTCGAACTCGTGGTTCGCGATCACAATCGAATAGCCCTGCCGCTTCGCCTCCGTGAGCGACGCCAGCGACCAGTTCGCCTTGCCCTGCCACGCAACCACGCTGGTCGACGCCTGCTGGTCGCCCAGCGCCGAACGGTAATCGGCCAGCGCCGCGTCCGCGTTCCAGGCGGAACTTGTCACGCCGGCGGCCTCGTACGCGCCGGCGTTGTCCGAACCGTACGCGGACATGTCGAACCCGGACGGCTGCATCACGCCGCTCACCTGCGTGGGCAGGTCCATTGCGGCCAGCATCGTCGGATCGGCAATGATCTGCAGCGCCGGGTGCTTCGCCAGCAGCTGCTGGTACACGCGGTCCGCCTTTGCCTCCTCGCCCAGCGTGACGATGGTCGCGGCGCTCGTCGAGCTCGTCAGCGAACCGCTTGCCAGCGACTCGAACGCGGTGTCGCTGACCTGCCATGCGCTTGAACGCAGCGGCATGGCGATGGTCAGGTTGAGCGCGGGCGTGTTGATCGTGTTCAGGCCGTCCGACGATCGGGTGAGGAAGCTGTGCGTCTGCGCCCGCAGTTCGTCGCCGCTGACGTAGCTGACGCGGATCGGCTTGGGACCCCACGTCGCGATGCGCTCGAGCGATTCCTTGCTTGCGGAGACGGTCACGGCCGTGGACGCGCCCGGCGTGAGCGCGGGCACGGCGACGCTACCCAGATCGTCCATCATGGGGATGTTCGCGTCGCCCTGCGACCATTCCTGCATGTCGGTGCGCGAGTTGAAGATGTAGCCGAGATTCGCGGACAGGTCGAGCGTGCCTGCGGGCAGCGCGTCCTGGGAACCGTTGGAAACGGTGGCTTTGAGCTGGTAGCCGGATGTTGCGGTGACGACCGCGGTGACCGCGTCGATGGCGATCGTGATGCCAGTGCCGGCGTTTGCGTCGTCGCCCGTTTCGTCGGCGGACGCCTGCGCCGGCCATGCGACGACCGCCGCGCACATCGCCACGGCGAGCGCCAAGGCTAGCAGTGCGCGCAGTGTCTTGGTGATTCGCGCGGTTGCGCGCGCTGCGGTGGGGTTCACGTCAAGCCTGCCTGTTCAGTTTCTTGGCATACAGCCATGCGATCTTGCGTTCATTAGGATAGCTGAGCACGCCGTCCAAATCTTCGAAGTCCACCCAGATCGCGTCTTCGGCCTCATGGTCCGGGTCGCCGTCCACGCTCAGTTCGCCGCCCACCTGGCGCAGCGCGAAATGGTGCACGAGCTTGTGCACGCGCTGGCTTGTACCGGTGAACCAGTAGTCGATGGTCGCGATCGAATCGACCACTTCGCCCAGAATGCCGGTTTCCTCGTGGACTTCGCGCACGGCGGTCTGCTGCGGCGTCTCGCCTTTTTCGATGTGACCCTTCGGCAGACACCATTCGAGGTGTCCGCTGCGCGAATGGCGCGCGATGATCGCCACGCGGCCGTGTCGGTCGAACACGAGGCCGCCGGCGGAATACTCGCGCACGACGGGCAGTTCCTGCGCGTCGAGCGATGCGAACGTGGTTGGGCCGTCCAGCGCGCGGCGAGGCGGCATGTTCGCGGGTGAGGGGCGGCGGGGGTGTGACGGTTCCGCGATAGCCGGCCGCTGTTCCGCCGGCGTGATTGCGCGGATCGTGGTTGCGGTGAGCGTCGCGATGCCGTCGGATTCCTGTTCCGACAGCTGTGCCGAGGACTCCGACGTGTACATCAGTTCGTCCGGCGCCAGCGGATTTTGGGTACGACGACGCGACGCATGGTCGAGCATGCGTGCGAGGTCCGCTGGCGTAATCATGGTAACCACCTTACTCATACTTTGCGCTGGTGGGGTAACGCTATGCTGATAAGAGCAAAAGTTTCCTTGAGACCTGAAGAGGGTGAGCGTGAATTTCGAAGTCTGGCCGGAGGCCATTGAGCTGGGTCGTTTGTTCGCCGAACAGGGTTACGAGCTGGCGTTGGTGGGAGGTCCGGTGCGCGACCTGCTGCTGCACCGCAAGTCGCATGACCTTGATTTCTGTTCGTCGGCGCGGCCCGAGCAGTTCGAGCCGATCCTGCGCAGGTGGGGTCGCGACGGCTTCTGGGACATGGGACGCAAGTTCGGCACGCTCGGCGCGATGCGCCGGCGCGAGGACGGCACCGAAGTCAAGGTCGAGATCACCACATACCGGTCGGACGTCTACGATCCGGACTCGCGCAAGCCGGAAGTCAGCTACGGCGACACGTTGGAGGGCGATCTGTCCCGCCGCGACTTCACCGTCAACGCGATGGCGCTGCGCGTCCCGCAGCTCGAATTCGTCGACCCGTTCGGCGGCGCGAACGATCTCGCCAAGGGAGTCCTGCGCACGCCGGTCGACCCGCGTCAGTCGTTCGATGACGACCCGCTGCGCATGATGCGCGCCGTGCGGTTCGTCGCGCAGCTCGGCTTCTCGATCGAACCGGAAACGGCCGAGGCGATCACCGACATGGTCGACCGCATCGAGATCGTCTCCGCCGAACGCGTGCGCGACGAACTCGTCAAAATGCTGCTGTCCGACCGTCCGCGCGCCGGCATCGAAGCGCTCGTCGACTCCGGCCTCGCGGACATCGTGTTCCCGGAAATCCCCGCGCTGCAGCTGGAAATCGACGAACACCACCGTCACAAGGACGTCTTCGAGCACACGATGATCGTGCTCGACCGCGCGGTCGCGCTCGAAACCGACGACGACGGCCCTGTGCCGCGGCCGGACCTGACGCTGCGTCTCGCCGCGCTCATGCACGACATCGGCAAGCCGAAAACACGCAAGTTCGAGCCGGGCGGCAAGGTCAGCTTCCACCACCACGACGCGGTCGGCGCGAAGATGACGCGCAAGCGGCTCAAGGCACTGCACTTCGACCACCACGTCATCGAGGACGTGAGCGAGCTCGTGAACCTGCACCTGCGCTTCCACGGCTACGTGGACGAGCCGTGGACCGACTCCGCGGTGCGCCGCTATGTCAAGGACGCCGGTCCGCTGTACGAGCGGCTCAACCGCCTGACGCGCGCCGACGCGACCACGCAGAACAAGCGCAAGGCGATGGTGTTCTCGTCCGCGATGGACGAGATGGAGGAGCGCGTGCGCGAGCTCAAGAAGAAGGAGGACTTCGACGCGATCCGCCCGGACGTGGACGGCAACGAGATCATGTCGCTGCTCGGCCTTGAACCCGGCCCGATGGTCGGTCGCGCGTACAAGCACATGCTCGAATACCGCCTCGATAACGGTCCCGTCGACCACGACGTTGCCGTCGCCGAGCTCAAGCGCTGGTACGCCGAACTGTAGCCTGCGGAATTTCGCGGCGCGAACGAACGATGCCCGCTCCCTGTTCGGGGGAGCGGGCATCGTTCGTTGTTGCTGTTCCTGCCGGTAGCGCAGCCTACTGCTGGGTCGTCGTGGCGGAGGTTTGGGCCGGTTCCACGGCGGTGTGGATAAGCGCCTTGGGCAGGTTGGTCATCTTGTCGGCGGCGACGCAGCCGGAGATGCTCTCGATCGTGTCGCCGGTGGCTGGCAGCGCATCCTTGGCGGTCAGGTCGTTGAACGTGGCTCCGAGCACGACCGTGACGAGCATGTCGCTGCGGTCGTCCATGATCATCACCGCGTCGGTGAAGTTCGCGTTCACCGTGTACGCCTGCGCGATCGCGTTCTTGCCGAAGTAGATCACGGTGCGCTGGATGCTGCTGTCGACGATCGTGTCGCCGTTCTTGTCGAGGACTTCCTTGCCGTCCTTCTGCTTGGTGAGCGTGCCCGCGTCCTGCATGACGAACCCGCGGTTCGACAGCGCGTCGGTGACCGCGCCGGCAAAGCCCAGATGGTCGGTGCCGTTCTCCACCTGCACGGTGATGGTGTTGTAGGCCGGATACTTCGCCGGCTTGCCGTCGGATCCGTTCGGCACGCACGGCGCGGTCACGCCGTAATTGGGCTGCACGGCCGCCGTCTCGGGAATGCCGAGCCCGAACAGGTGGAAGTAGAACAGCAGCGACACCACCAGCGCCGCGGCCAGCAGCACGAAGGTGACGGAAAACACCTTGACCTGACGCCGGCGCATGTAGGCCTTGCGGGCCTGCCGCTCGTCGTATAGCTCACTCATGACCCGCTCCTCCGGTGTTTGATTGGTTCAGGCGTTTCGATTGTTTCAACCTTAGCTTCATCGCCTGACTCGCGGTACGGCGGGAGCCTGGGCCATGATAATGCGGTCCACGGCCCGCGACGCCGTCCACGCGCGGCGCACGTCCGCGGCCGCACGCTCGTCGGCGACGAACGCGACAACCGACGGTCCCGAACCGGACACGAACGCCTGACGCGCGCCCGCCGCGACGGCCTCGCGAATCGCGTCGCCGCTGCGCGGATGCAGCGCGATCGCCGCATGTTGCAGATGATTGTCGTCGCCGTCGCCGGCTCCCAGCCGGTCGAACGCGGCGTACACGGCCGGCGTGCTCAGCGCGTCCGCATACGCGCCGATCATCGCAAGCCCGGCGAAACCGCGTTCGCGCAACTGACGTGCGGCGGGGGAGTCGGAAGGAATATCGTCGATTCGTTCGCCGAATCCGGTGCCGCGCGCATATCCGCCGGTCAGGCAGAACGGCATGTCCGCGCCGAGCGTGGCTGCGATCTCGCGCAGCCGGCCGATTGGCCAGTGCAATGACCACAGTTCGTTCAGCGCGAGCAGTGCGCCCGCCGCGTCGGCCGAACCGCCGCCCAGTCCGGCGGCCACGGGAATGCGCTTCTCGATGCCCAGCGACACGTCCGGCTCGCGGCCGCACGCCTCGGCGAGCGAGAACAGGGCCAATACGGCATGGTTGCGGCGCATGTCGCTGCCGGTGCTCGCCAGGTCGCCCAGATGCTCGCCGGTAAGGTCGAGCGAAAAGCCGCTGCCCGGCTCCTTGCGCGTGACGGTGACCGTGTCGTAGACGCCCATGCCGCAGTAGATCGTGTCGAGCTCGTGGCGGCCGCCCCATTCGGCGCGCGGCGCGCCCACGTGCAGGGTCAGGTTGGTTTTGGCTGGCACGTCGACGCTTACGGTAAGCGGCGGGACGCCAGACGGAACGTCTGTCGGGACGTTCGACGGAACGTGCGATGCTGCGGCGGACGTGCGGTGGCGGTCGGCGCGCGGGCGGACCGGGGTGAGCGTGTCAGTCATGGTCGGCTCCGCTGGTCGCCGGTTCGGCCGTCGGTTCGGCCACGGACCCGGCCGTGCATGCCGCCGCCAGCCGCGCGAAATCGGCGATCGTCAGCGTCTCACCGCGACGGGTCGGATCGATGCCAGCGCGCCCGAACGCCTCCGCCGGCACGGTTTTCTTCAACGCGGCGTGCAGCGTCTTGCGCCGCTGGCCGAACGCCTCGTCGATCAGGCGGAACGTGGCCTCGCGGTCGGCACCGCCGGCCAGCTCGGCCTGCTCGTCCGGTGTGTGACGGTCGAAGCGCACGAGCGCGGAATCGACATTCGGGGCGGGCCAGAACACGTTGCGGCCGATGTTGCCCACGCGGCGGGCCTTGCCGTACCAGGCGAGCTTCACGCTCGGCGTGCCGTAGATCTTGTTGCCGGGTTCGGCCGCGAGCCGGTCGGCGACCTCCTTCTGCACCATCACGAGGAACGAATCGAGGTTCGCAAAGCGTTCCAGCAGCGTCAGGATGATCGGCGTGGCCACGTTGTACGGCAGGTTGGCGACCAGCGTGAACGCGGCGTCATCGTTGAAGTCGGGCACGTTGTTGGGCGTGACGGTGAGTGCATCGCGGTTGACGACGCGGAACCGGTCGACCGCGTCCGGCATGAATTCGGCGATCGTGCGCGGCAGGCGTTCGGCGACCGGCGGGTCGATCTCGATCGCGGTCATCGCCGCGCCCGTTTCGAGAATCGCCAGCGTGAGCGAGCCGAGGCCGGGACCGACCTCCATGACGTGCGTGTCGGCCGTCACGTCGGCCTCGCGCACGATGCGGCGCACCGTGCCCGGGTCGATCACGAAATTCTGTCCGAATTTCTTGGTCGGGCTGATGCCCGCGTCGGCCGCGATCCGGCGGATGTCCGCCGCGCCCAGCAGACGGCCTTGCCGGTCCTGCTGGTCCTGCGTCGCCGTCGGCTCCTGTTCTTCGCTCATGTTCACCTCTCGTTGCTGCGGTTGCCCGGTTGCCCCGGATGCTCCGGTTTCGTGGCCGGTTCGGGGATGACGGGTTCGTGCCGTCGTGTCCTGCCTGCCATTGTCCCTCATGCGAGGGGCGCGACGCGATCAGTACCAGCCTTCCTTTTCCGAATGCTCCCAAGCCTTAGACGGCGAGCCGTAGCGCTGCGCGATGTACGCCAGTCCCCAGTCGATCTGGACGGCCGCGTCGTTCTTCCAGTCGGCGCCGAAGTCCGCCATCTTGCTGCCGGGCAGCGCCTGCGGGATGCCGTAGGCGCCCGACGACTTGTTCTCCGCCGACCAGGACCAGCCGGATTCGCGGTTCCACAGCTTGACCAGCGCGGTCCAGTCGTCGCCGGTCCAGCCGCGTTGGGCCGCGGCGCCGGATGCGTACGCCTGCGCCTGCGCGGCAGTGGGGCGCCACAGGCGCGCGTTGGAGGCGTCGCTGCTGCTGTTGCCGGTGTTGCCGTTGCCGTTGGACGAGGATCCGCTGTTGGAATTGTTGCTGTTGTTGCCGGCATTGCCGCTGGAGTTGGTGTTGGAGTTCGAGTTGTTGGAGCTGCCGGAATTGCTGCTGTTGCCGTTATTGCCGGCGTTGCCCGAGCCGTTCGCGTTGCTGTCCCCGGAGTTGCTGGAGTTGCCGTTGCTGCCGGTGTTGCCCGAGTTGCCGGATGAGCCGCTGCCGGACGACGATCCGCCGTTCGTACCGCCGGAGTTGTTCGGCTTGCCGTTGCCCGACGTGCCGCCGTTCGGCTTGCTGTTGCCGGCGTTGCCCGACGTGCCGTTGGATGACGACGATCCGTTGCTGGAAGCGTTCCCGTTGTTCTTGTCCGTGGAACCGTTCGTCGTCGTGCCGTTGCCGGATGCGCCGTTCGAGCCGTTCGCGGACGATCCGCCATTGGCTGAGTCGTTCTTGCCGCCGGCGTTGCCGTTCGTATCGGCGTTGGTATCGGCGTTCGCATCATCGGACGACTGGCTGCCGGACGTACCGGACGACTGGCCGTTCGTCTTGCCGGACGACGCGCTGCTATCCGCATCGTCGCTCTTGCTGGTTTCCGGCTGTTTCGTGCCGACCGCGATAATCGTGTCGATCGCGATCTTCGTCGTCGTTTCCGACTTGAGCTTCTCCGACTCCTTCTTGCCGTCCACGTACGTGACGCTGTACGTCTGCTGCTTCTCGCCGTCCTCGCCCTGCTGGCGCACCACGGTCGTGCCGGCCGCGAGCGACGGGTCCTCGATCGTCTGCGTGCCGTGCGGGACCGCGACGGTGCGCGTCTCCTCGCCGTGCGTGACGCGCTGCACGCGCAGGATCGTCTTGCCGCCGTCCTTTTCGACGCTCACGCGATCCTCCTTGCCGAGCGTGATGCCCTTCGAGTCGAGGATCGACGCGGCCGGCAGCTTGCCGTTCGGTGCGACGGAGCTCTTGCCGTCGGCGATGACGGTAACCGGACCGTCCGCGTTGATGACGAGACCGCCGGTCAGCTTGCTGTAGATGTTGTCGATGTTGACGGTGACCTTGGCGGCGGCGTGCTCGTTCGCCTCGAAGAAGCCGAGCAGCTGGGCCGCGCTGGTGGCCGTAGTCCAGAAGGGGACCTCCTGGCCGTCGATGCTGATGGTGGTCTGGTAGGCGCTCTGCACGGTCACCACCGAGTGATTCGTGAGTTTTTCGCCGCCCGCGCTCGATTCGACGATGTCGTGCGTCTTCACGTCGATGCCCTGCGATTCGAGCAGTCGGGACGCGCTCATTGCATACGTGGTCACCGTCGTGGTTTCGCCGTTGACCGTAATCGCCACGGTTTTGCGTGCGGTGAACATGAACATGCCCAGCGATACTGCCAGAACGACGATCGCACTGGCCGCGACGCGCAGTCGACGCAACTTTACAAATCGTTGCGGGGTCCATCGTCTTGCCATCGTTACCATCTTTCCGTATGCGGGCACTACGTCACGCATTGTAACCGTTCGGTCTGAAAGCGTTGGAATCGCGCTGCGCGCGATGTCGATGAACAAAGAAAAAAGGGGGCGGGAGAGAAGGGGAAATTCCCGCCCCCTTGATAGGGGCAGAGCTGGTTGGGGGAATGCCCTGCCCTCGTCTCCAGAAGCCACAAGTTGGGGGAAGACTTCTGGGACTCGCTTACTCGGGTTAAGTTTTCCAACGCAACATTGCGTACGTATCTACTATACGACGTTTTGCCGCGCGACGAGCCTCTTGTCGGGATCGAACCGACGACCTGCCGCTTACAAGGCGGCCGCTCTGGCCATCTGAGCTAAAGAGGCGCTCCCGTTGCCTTACGGCAACTTCGGACGAATGACTAGCATACCAGCAAGTCCCGAATGTTCAATTCGGCTGGTGTCATATGTCGGCGTATGCGTGGGGCCCGCCGTCCCAAGCGGAACGGCGGGCCCCACGATTCACGTCAAACGATCGATGATTCAGCCGAACGTCACTCGCCGGTCGTCAGCGAAATCGGCTGCTTGTCCGAGCCGATCGACGGCAGCGTGTTCGCGTCGCCGACCTTGCTCGAATCCAGGCCGATCGACTGCAGGAATCCGTCCGTCACGGACAGACCGGCCGTCGACACGTCGGACAGGTTCCAGCGCGTGCCGTTAATCATCACCGTCGGCGTCGTGAACGAGCCGGCGTACGAACCCGTCGTGTTCAGCAGCTCCTTGCGCTTCGGCGTGTACGTGTTCATCGCGTCCAGCCAATCCTGATAGTCGCGGCCGTACGCCTTGTCGGCCACAGCCTGCGAGACGCCGGCGGCCACGGCCTGCTCCTTGAGCTTGTCGTCGCTCACCGACTTGTACGAGCTGCCCTCCTCCGGCTGGAAGCCGTCGGCGTACACGTTCTTGACGTATTCGAGCAGGTGGTTCGGATCATCGTCATGGTCGGCGATGTACAGCGCGGAGTTCGCCACACGGCTCGAATAATCGTCGGTCGAATAGCTGTCCATGAACGAGAGGAAATGCAGGTCGAGGTTGAGCTGGCCGGCGTCCATAAGCTTGATGAGCGTCGGGTCGAGCTGGCGGTTGAGCGAACCGCAGCCCGGGCAGATGAAGTCCATGTACACCTGCACGGTCGGCACGCCTTCCACCGACTTGCCGTAGCCGTCCTTGGAAATGAGAATGCCGCCCTTCTTGTCGGCGCGCTCCGGCTTGACGGACACCGCCTGCACTGCGTTGTACGCCTCCGTGACCGACATGTTGGCCTTGGCCTGCTCCTCGGCGGACTTGCGCGTCGAATTGAACACGGCGATGCCCGCGACGATAACCAGCACGGCCACGATCGCCACGGCGATCACGCCGATGATGGTCTGCTGCTTGCGTTCCTTGGCCGCCTTCTCTTCGGCCGCGCGCGCGAGCGCCTCCTCGGCGGCGCGACGGTCGGCCCGCGATTTGCGCCTGACAGTCTTCTTCGGATCCTGAGCCATGATAAAAGTCCTTTCAACCCAACAATCTCGCTCATAATAACCGATTGCCGTGCGGCTCCGCCGAGAGCGTTCATGTCCTTACCATGTCCGGACGGCAAGTTCGCCCAGCGTTCACCAGATACCGTATGCCGTATTCAAGTTCCCTTGTCAGGGAGCTGGCAGACGAAGGCTGACTGAGGGGTAGTCATACCCGTTGCGTCACAATCACCAGATGCCGCTGATGAGTGGCCACCAGTTGATGATCGGGTTCACGCCGAGCTCGATCGCGGCCACTGCCGTCATCGCCGCCCAAAGCGCAAACAGCACGCGGGAACGCGTGACGCGGCGGTCGCGATCATCCCCATCGCCGTACGGCTCCTCCGGCTTCAGCCCGCGCAACGTGCCCGCGCCGAGCCGCACCGTCGCCGCGTTCGCGGAAAACACGGACAGCATCCAGCCGATCGCCGCTCCCGCCGCCAACGTCATGCCGCTGGCCGACAACGGCGACGCGTCCAGAATCGGCACGGTCAACCAGTCCACGCCGAACAGGTCCATCGACGTCTTCGGCAAGCCCAGCGACCACGTCGCCAGCAGCGTCATCACGGTCATCGGCGCGGCGAACAGCAGCGTGCGCAACGCGGCGAACGGCAGCGCCTTCACCAAATGCCACGGCAGGCTCGCCGCGCGCCTCCACGCGTCGCTCGGCCGGCGCTCGCCGCCGCGGCGAGACTCGCGCAACAGCTGCGCCTCGGTCGAAAATCCGGCCGCGATCATCAGCCAGAGCAGCACGGCCGCAAGCATCGCCGCGACGAGCGGCAGGGATGCAGCCAGCACGGCGACCGGAATCGTGAGCGTCCACAGCGGCATCAGGCCGCGCGACCGGTACATGCCGCGGCGGATCGCCACCTGTTCGGGGGAGGGGGCGGCGAACGTCGGTTGCTGCCATTGCTGCTGTTCGTCCTGCGGCGGCAGGGACGGCGGTTGCGTCTGGCCGATCGGCTGCGGTTCGGCGGTGTCGGTGATGTCGTCCGTGCTGTCGGATGTGCGACCGGCCGGTTCGGCAGTCGGCATCGGCCGCATGACCTGCGTGACCTCCGGTTCGCGCTCCGTGCGCGTCGTGCGCGCGTCGGCGTCGGGATTCGCGACGGGCGACGAGATGACCTGCGTGGCGTCGGTCGCAAGCGTTTCGGTCGGCAGATCGCCGATGGTCTGCGTGCGCGCGGGATCGTCGCCGGCAGCGTTCGTTCGCTGCGGCAGACCGTCCGGCATGACCGTGGTGCGCGGCACGGATGGCGCGGGACGGTTCGGAATGACGATCGTCGCCACGTTCGGGATGGCCGACGATGACGGCGGGCGCGACGGTTCGGCGACTGCGCTCGGGTTCGCTGGCGTTTCGGCAGTGCCAGCGAGCCTGCGCAGGGCCGGTCGGCCGCCCGCTGCGTCCGGCTGGAACCGGTCGACGGGATGCTCCGACGTTGCGCGCTCGCCGTCGGATCGTTGCGGCGGCTGCGGGGGCTGTGAGGGTTGCGCCGATTGCAGCGGCACGGTCGCCGACGGTTCGATCGGCGGCAGGATCGCCGTGCTTTCGTTGCTCGCCGCGGCCAGTCCGGTGCCGGGGGCGTTCGGCTGCGGCTGCATGACGATCGGCGCGTTCGGTTGCGTGGCCGCACGGTTGCGTTCGGCCGCGATGATCGTCGGCTCGTCGCGCCACAACAGGCGCGGATTGCCCGCGCCCGTCGCGTCAAAAGGGCGCACCACCTCCGTCTCACCGCTTTCCAGCGCCGCCTCCTGCCAGACGGTCGGATTCAACGTATCGACTGCAATCGCATGCAGCAGCTCGTCCGGTGTACAACGTTTGCTGCGATCGGGGTTCAATGCCGAACGGAACGCGGCCATCGTGCCGGCGGGCAGGCCCGTCAGATTCGCGTTGCCGCGGGCCGCGCGCTCCAGCACCGCCATCATCGGCTTCGTGCCGAACACGGGCGAGCCGGTCGCGGCGAACGCGAGCACGGAGGCGACCGACCACCAGTCCGTCTCGTCGTCCGACTCCTCGCCGTCGATGATCTCCGGCGCAATGAAACCGGGCGTGCCCATCACCAGGCCGGTGCGCGTCACATGGCTCTCGCCGCCCGTCATCGCAATGCCGAAATCCACCAACACCGGGCCGGACGCCGACACCATCACGTTCGTCGGCTTGATGTCGCGGTGCACGATCCCGGCCGCATGCACGGCCTTCACCGCATCGATCAGCTTGCGCGCCAGTCGTTCCAGATCGTCGCCGATATAACGGCCGTTCGCCTTCACATCGTCGCGCAGATTGCGGCCCTCGATCAATTCGGTCACGATGAATGCGAGCGAATCGTCCAACTCCATGTCGACGATCCCGCACACGCCCGGATGATCGACCTTTTTCAATGCCATCGCCTCGCGGCGCAACCGTTCGCGGGCAGTCACGCGCTCGCGAACGTCGTCATCGTTCATGTCGGCGTTCTCGTCGTCCGCCAGCGAATCGCGCAGAATTTTCATCGCGTACTCCTGGCCGCCGTCGTCGCGGGCGCGCCAGACGGAGCCCATTGCCCCCGCCCCCAGACGGGACACCAGCGTATAGCCGCCGACGATGTCGCCCGTCTGCAAATTCAACGCGTTCAAGTCACTCATGGCTCCCATCCTAGCCAAACATCCGTTCGACTGGCAGGGTGTGCCGCGGTGTCGGCAAAGGAATCGCGGCACGCGATGTCGCCTTGCCGCGCCCGGTGGCTGCGTACGGAAATCTATTGGCGCAGCGCCCACTTCCATGCCGGAATGACGTTGATCGTCCCCGCGTCGACGCCGACCGTTTCCTCGTCGCGCAAGGTCAGGATCGTGCCGGAATCAAGCCCGGTACGACGCATGACCGCAGTCAGCGAGCCGATTTCGCGAGCGCGGGTTTTCTCCGTCGTCATGTAGGCAGCCACTTGGAACAGTTCGTACGGTTCGGCCGCCAGTGCGTCGCCGACAAGAAAGTCGACCTTTTCCTGCCGCTCGTCGGGCATGGTGTACGACGTCACAGCTTCGGTTCTCCGTCCGACGGTCCGTCGTCGTAGCTCGCAGAACACGGCCGTTTCCAGCCGCTTGCCGAGATCCTGCTGGTTGGCCCGCGACACGGCGTACGCCATGCCCTGATCAACCGCGTAGATTTTGGGCACGCTCGTGCTGTTCGGCTTGAACGACGTGCGGTATTCGGGCAGCTCGTGGATCAGATACGCCTGCTTGAACAGGTCCAGCAGCGTATTGACCTTGTCCCAATACACTTTCCATCCGTTGGATTTGAGCGCTGCGACCAGCGAGTTGACCGACAGCTCGCACGCCGTGTTGCGCAGCAGATACAGCGCGGTCTGCGTCGCCATCGCGATGTTCTCGCGGCCGAACCGTTCGGCGACGTCCCGAGCGACCACGTCGCGCATGTAACCCTGCAGCATTTCGGTTCGATCCGGGGCGTCAAGACGCTGCACTCCGGGGAACCCTCCGGTGATCAGGTACTGTTCATATGCGCTTTCGAAGTCGGTGATCTCCTGCGGGGAGAACGCGTCGGCGGTTGCGTCGCCGCGTTTCGGCACCGTGATGCCGTGGAACAGGCAGTATTCGCGGAACGACAGTGGCGCCATCTCATGCGGATGCGAACGGCCGCGGAAGTTCGTCGCGATCTCGTCGCTGGACAGCTTCGACGACGATCCCGTGATGACCAGCGTCACTTTCTCGTGTTCCGCAATCCGCTGGCAGAACCCCTGCCAGTTCGCGCATTCCTGCACTTCGTCGAGAAACAGGTATGCTCCGTCACGCCGGGCGTCGGGAACCTGTCGCCAGTATTCGTTGACGATGTCGTCCAGCACGGTGTCCGGCATCGGCAGCAGCCGATCGTCGGCGAAGTTGAAATACAGAATATGGTCGCGCGGAACGCCGGAATCCAGCAGATCGCGGATTTTCTGGAACAGGTAGAACGTTTTGCCGCAGCGGCGGATGCCGGTGATGATGTGCACGATGTTGAACGCGGCCGGCTCGTCGAGCTTGCGGATGATCTCGTCGCGGCGGAATGGGGTGGGGAAGTCGAATCGCATCGATTCTCGCACGAGCATGGCGTACGATTCGCGCGGATTGTCGGGGACCATGGCCCATGCCTCCTTTCGGCGTGCTTTGGCGTAGCGGTTGCCTCTTTGCCATTCCATGCTACAACTTCTCAAAAATTTTGAGAAGTTTGGAGGAAAACTTCTCAAAAATTTTGAGAAGTGTTGAGTGAGGGGCCTGTATGACCAATCTCCCTGCCGTGCTTCCCGATCCCATAGTCGATGGCAATCGCGGCCGGGGCTGTCACTGCGGTGACAATAAATAATATGGCTGTCAGCACAAGTGCCGCCAGTGTACCGTGTATGCCCACAATGAGACCTTCGAGCACGGAGAAGCTTGGGGTGGAATGTCGGTTGTGGGCATAGGCAGGACAATGCGGGCAGTTCGAACCGGTCCTGCCGACAGGCGGATCTTGGTCGTGGGCATAGACCGTCCATTACCACTTGCCGATCGTGGGCATAGGCCGTTCATTTGCAAGGTTGTGGGCATAACTGGTACATGAACGGGCCTGTTTTCGTCCGTTCATGTACCGTGTATGCCCACGAATCTTGGGCGGGCGGTTGAGGTGCGGGGGGGGGGGGGGCATTTTGCGTTGTTTGTGTGATCGCAAACAATCGTATCGATATGATTTGCAAATCGGCGGCAAAAGCGTCGAAACACGCCGTTGACGCGGGCGCGGCGGCGTGTATAGTGGAACGTGGCTCAGCGAAGAGATCTTCAACGAACCGAAGATAACTGAACGCCGAGGTTTGGGACTTAGCCAATGTGGGAAGTCATGGACTGAAGCACAGCAACAACCAAAAATCCCTTTACAACGGATCGTGAGACACGTACCTGTCTCTGAAAGGATGAAACATTATGGCAGAAGTCGTTTTTGACCATGTCACTCGTATCTACCCGGGCAACGACAAGCCGTCGGTGGATGATCTGAATCTGGATATCAAGGACGGCGAGTTCCTGGTGCTGGTTGGCCCGTCTGGCTGCGGTAAGTCGACGACCCTGCGCATGCTCGCTGGTCTGGAAGAGGTCAACAAGGGCCGCATCCTCATCGGTGGCAAGGATGTCACCACGATGCAGCCGAAGGACCGCGACATCGCCATGGTGTTCCAGAACTACGCTCTGTACCCGCACATGACCGTCGCCGACAACATGGGCTTCGCCCTGAAGATCGCCGGCACCCCGAAGGACGAGATCCGCAAGCGCGTCGAGAAGGCCGCCGAGATCCTCGACCTGACCGAGTACCTCGACCGCAAGCCGAAGGCTCTGTCCGGTGGTCAGCGTCAGCGTGTCGCCATGGGCCGTGCAATCGTCCGTGAGCCGAAGGTCTTCCTCATGGATGAGCCGCTGTCCAACCTCGACGCCAAGCTCCGTGTCCAGACCCGTACCCAGATCGCCGCTCTGCAGCGCCAGCTGGGTGTCACCACCCTGTACGTGACCCACGATCAGACCGAGGCTCTGACGATGGGCGATCGCATCGCCGTCATCAAGCTCGGCATCCTGCAGCAGGTCGGTGCCCCGACCGAGCTGTACGATCGTCCGGCCAACGTCTTCGTCGCCGGCTTCATCGGCTCCCCGTCGATGAACCTGAACACCCACCCGGTGGTCAACGGCAAGGCGAAGATCGGTGAGGACACCGTCGATCTGCCGAAGGAAGCGGTCGCCAAGCTGACCGCCGAGGACGGCAACAAGATCGTCGTCGGCTTCCGTCCGGAGGACGCCTCCCTGGCCACCCCGGATGACCCGAACGCGTTCTCGCTGAAGGTCGTCAACGTCGAGGATCTGGGTTCCGACGGCTACATCTACGGCAACATCATCACCGATGGCTCCGCCGCCGAGGCCTCCCAGGTCATGTCCGACCAGAACAAGCTCACCACGATTCGTGTGAACCCGCGTGCGCTTCCGAAGGTCGGCGACACCGTCAAGATCAAGATCGATCCGTCCAAGATGCACCTGTTCGCTCCGTCGACCGAGCTGCGTCTGAACTAGTCGATCGGCCTCTTGGCCCGATAGATACTTGGCATGGGAGAAAACCATGTCAACCATTAAACGAGGCACTTCTCTTCCTCTCTTAGGCCTCGTTGGAAAGGCCCCGCGTGGTAGCGGGGCCTTTCTTTTTGCCCGGCGACGCGCGGTTGGTTTTCGGTCGGCTTTCGTCCGGCTTTCGCCACTCGCGCCGTTTCCCGTTCCATGTTCCCAAGTACGATAGAAGGCTATGGAAGTTAACGATTTGACCCAACTGGATCCTCGTGCGCTCAAGGCCACGTCCGTCAAAGCCGAGGACGTGTCCGCCGAAACCCCCGAGCCGCAGGCCCTGAAGATCACCGCCGCCAGCTCGAACCCGAAGATGTTCACCCTCCCGTGGGAGAAACCGCTCGCCACCTGGCCGCAGGAACTCCTCGCCAACCTGCCGCGAGGCATCTCCCGCCACGTCGTGCGCTTCGTGCACGTGGGCGACGAGGTCTACGCGATGAAGGAGATCACCCGTCAGGTCGCTGAACGCGAGTACGAGCTGCTGCGCCGACTGCAGAAGCTCGACCTGCCGACCGTCCAGCCGATCGCCGTGGTGACCGGCCGTCACAATCGCGAAGGCGAGCCGCTCGAGGCGATCCTCGTCACCAAGCATCTCAAGTTCTCCCTGCCGTATCGTGCGCTGTTCGCGCGCAACCTGCGCCCGGACACGGCTGAGCGTCTCATCGACGCGCTTGCCGTGCTCATGGTCCGCCTGCATCTAGCCGGCTTCTACTGGGGCGACGTCTCGCTGTCGAACGTTCTGTTCCTGCGCGACGCCGACGCGTTCTCTGCGTTCCTGGTCGACGCCGAAACCGGTGATCTGCACGTCAACCTGACCGAAGGCCAGCGCGAGTACGACATCGATCTTGCCCGCACGAACATCATCGGCGAACTCATGGATCTCGCGTCGGGCCGCCTGCTGCCGAGCGACGTCGACGAGATCGAGGTCGGCAACCGTCTCGCCGACCGCTACCATTCGCTGTGGAGCGCGCTGACGGACACGGACAAGTTCGGCCCGGACGAGATGTGGAAGATCGAGAAGCGCGTGAACAAGCTCAATGAGCTTGGTTTCGACGTGGACGAGCTGGAGATGAAGACGGCGGACGACGGCAAGCGCGTGCTCGTGCGTCCGCGCGTGGTCGACGCGGGCTACGCGTCGCGCAAGCTGCTGCGTCTGACCGGCCTCGACGTGCAGGAGAATCAGGCGCGCCGACTGCTCAACGATTTGGACGCGTACCGTGCGTCGACGTGGCGCGAAGGTGAGGAGCTGGAGATCGTCGCGACGGACTGGATGCGCGAAGTGTACGAGCCGACCGTGCGCATGATCCCGCGCGAGTACCGCTCGCAGATCGAGCCGGCGCAGTTCTTCCACGAGGTGCTCGACCACCGCTGGTTCCTGGCGGAGAAGGCCGGCCACGACGTGCCGATGGCCGAGGCCGTGAAGAGCTACATTGAGAACGTGCTGCCGCAGTACAAGCTCGACAAGAAGGATCTCGACGCGCTCAACGCGGAGGCCGATTCCGGCGTGGTCGACGACGAGTACACGTACAACGAGAACTCCGCGTCCCACTACGACGACGATGACGACTACAACCCGGACGACGACCCGGATGCGGCGGTGTGGAGCCACTAAACGCGAAGTCCGGTGGTATCGGAATCGCGCTGTCGCGCGATGCCGTGTTGCCGTGAGATTGCGCGGTGGCGCAATCTCGGCATCGCGCTGCCGCGCGCTGGAAACGGTATTGCGCTCGCGTGCAATGCTGTTTCCAGCGGCGGCCCAGCCGCTGCGTTTGGTTCTTTTCAACGCATCACAATGCTGGCGGTAGCCTCGGCCCCCTCGGCTAGGCCGAGCCGTTAAGAAAACAGTCCAGTGGACTGTTTTTAGGCGAGGAGCAAGCGATAGCGAGCCAGTAAACAGCCAGCCGTAAGGCTGTCCGTAATTGCAGGTCGCTGTCGCGCGCAGCGTGACTGGGGGAGCGTCGCGGCGCTCTGCGCCGCCAACAAGCACAGCATCGCGCGATAGCGCGATTCCGATACCACACGCGCAACCCGCTACACTCAACCCATGAGGGAATACGACAAAGCAAACACGCCTATAGCCAGGCGACTGCGCAGGAACATGACCCCGTGGGAGCGCAAACTCTGGTACCGGTTCCTGAGCACTCACACCCTGCGCTGGCAGCGGCAGACCCCAATCGGCCGGTATATCGTCGACTTCTATTGTGCGAAGGCCAAGCTCGTGGTCGAGCTCGACGGTGGCGGGCACTACACACCGGAACAGCAAGCGAAGGACGCTGCGCGTACTCGGGATTTGGAGGCTGCAAGCCTGTTGGTGGTGAGGTTTGCGAACAATCAGGTGGATCGCATGTTCCATGAGGTGTGCATGGAGATTGACCGGGTGGTGGCAGCAAGGATTGCCATGCGATAAGAGGGTGTTGCGGCTCTGGTATTGGTATCGCGCTGTCGCGCGATGCTGTGTTTGTTGGCGGCACTAACGTGCCGCGACGCTCCCCCAGTCGACCTTCGGTCGACAGCGTCCTGCAATTATGGACTCGCTTCGCGAGCAGTATTGCTGGCTCGCTATCGCTCGCTCCTCGCCTAAAAACAGTCCACTGGACTGTTTTCTTCACGGCTCGGCCTAGCCGAGGGAGCCGCGGCTACCGCCAGCGTCACAAGCGTTGAACACTTGCCTTGGCGGCAGCTACCGCTGCCGCTGACAGCACAGCATCGCGCGATAGCGCGATTCCGATACCTCGAACCGCCCCCGGATTACAGAACTCATACACGCCAAAATGCGAAGAGCCGGAATACTGGTATCGATACCATAATGCGAGATGATGTAATGAACAATACAATGAGGTATTGACTACGTTTTCATTCCGAAAGAATTAGATTCTTATTCACTGGCTCCCCGAGTAAGGGGGTGTATTCGAAACGGTGCACGATTTGGTGTTTTGCTCAAAAGTGTTTTATTCTAGCCGTGGACGAGGGAAGTCCTTGATGTTCGACGAAGAGATGCGTGGCGGAAGGAAGACGATGGGTCGACAAGAGCTTCGGGGTTGTGTTTGCAAGTTGATGCAAACGTTATCAGCCATAATTGCGGTGCTTGCAATGCTGCTTGCCGGAATGCTGGTCGCCGTGCCGACCGCACGGGCAGCCGACACCTATGATCTGAGCGGCGCACAAAAAGGCTGGGTCGACAAAGACGCAACCTCCCTCATGATCGGCGGCAAGCCCTACACCTCCGGCATGAATGTCAACTACGGCGACACCGTTAAATTCGAACTGCACTGGAGCGTGCCGAACAACTCCGAAGGCGTGAGCGGCGGCATCAAGTAGGGCGACACGTTCACCTACGACCTGCCCAAGGGCATCACCTTCAAAAGCGGCGAAACCTACCCGATCTACGACGAAAGCGGCGTGCAAAAGGGCACGTTCACCATCAACGGCAGCAAGATTGTCGCCACCTACACCAGCGGCGACAGCACCACCGGCAACGTCAAAGCCTACGTCACCGCAGAAGGCACCATCCGCCAGTCGACTGACACCGACACCGAAGGCGGCAAAACCTCATTCGAATTCCCCGGCTTCGGCACGGTCGACGTCGACGTCAAACCGGTCCACTCGGTCCAAGCCATCAAGAACGGCGCCGTCTCGACCGACGACCCGACCGTCTTCTACTACGTGGTCGACGTGACCTCCACCGGCACCAACACCAACGTCAACCTCAAAGACACGATGGGCAACCTGCTCACCCTGCTCAACGACGCCGACCACCCGATCGAGATCTACAAGAACGCCCAGCTCACCGAGAAATACGACGGCGGCTGGAGCAAATCCAACGTCGGCGACCACGGCTTCACCGTGAACATCGACCAGATGGCCGACGGCGAGACGGTACGGCTCAAGTACTACGTGAAGATCGACCGCAAGTCCGTAATCGATGCGACCAAGAACGGCAACGTCGACCTCATCAACAACAAGGTCGTCTACCACAGCGACGAGGACCTGAACAACAAGGAAACCAACAAGAAGCTCGAGATCAGCACCAACTGGTACGTGAACAAGGGCGGCACCACAAAAGTGGATCCGATCACCGGCAAGTCCGTGATCGAATGGAAGGTCATCATCGGCGGCGGCGGGGACACCGCCGGCAAAGTGACGGTCAAGGACATTCTCGGCGACGGACTCAAGAAGCCGGACCCGAACAGCACCGTCACGATCCAAGGCATTGAAAACGACTGGAACAATCCGGCGACCACCAAGACCGTGACGTGGCAAGAGCTCGAAAATGGCACCGCCGTGCTGCCGACGTATCCCGGCGGCAAGGCGTATCCGTTCTACCAGATCGTCTACCAGACCGAACTGGCGACCGAGCCCGGCATCGGCAATTCGAAACAGTACAGCAACAGTTTCGAAGTGACGCCTGAGGAAGGCAAACCGAGCGCCGGCGGCGGCACCGTCACTGTGACCCGCAACAGCGTCGATCTGGCGAAGCAGTACGTCTCCACCGCAGAAGACGGCAAGACCATGAGCTGGCTGACCACGTTCACCGCGCTCGAAAAGCTGCCGGCCGACCAGGTGCTCACCGACACCCTCGACAAGCAGCAGGACGGCACGATCGCCGGCGACTTCCAGAAGATCAAGCCCGGCTCGATCAAGCTGTACACCGACGCGGACCAGAAGCAGCCGTACGCGTCCGCGAACTACAAGATCGCCCTCGCCAAGGACCGCAAGTCGTTCACGATCACGTTCAAAAACGAGCTGGCCAAGGGCACGAAGATCTACATCGCGTACCAGTCCGTGATGAACAACGGCGTCAGCGCCAGCGAAACGTTCTACAACACCGCCAACTTCGCAGGCAAGGACGTGACCGCCAGCCACACCAACAAGGTCGACAACCTCACCAAAAGCAACACGTACCAGTATTACGACCCGACCGCCGGCACCGACAACCAGCCCGGCGGCAACAGCGGCAGGTTCCGCTGGCTGCTCACCGTGCACGACATCGCGTCCGGCACGAAGTCCGTGAGCATCACCGATACGCTGCCCACGAACAACAAGAAGACCGTCAAGCACATCTACATCTCCGGTTCGGCGCGCGCGGTCGACCCGTCGGGCGTCCAGGTCGACGGCATGACGGCGACCGACAACGGCGACGGCACGGTCACGTTCACGATCACGCCGGGCACGCCCGCGTTCAAGGCCGCGCAGACCAGCACCGGACTGCGCATCATCTACGACACGACGTTCGACGGCCTGATCGGCGTGCCGTCGTGGGACCAGTACACCAACAGCGCGAAGATCACCGTCGACGGCAAGGAACAGCTGCCGGACACCGCGACCGAAGGCGGCAATCCGCCGTCGATTCTGGTCAAGAAGGGCACGTATTCGGCCGCGACCGCGCCGTACATCAACTATTCGATCAGCGTGAACTCGACCGCGGCCCAGCTGAACAAGGGCGAGACGCTCACGTTGACCGATACGATGGGCGAGGCGCTCGCGTTGCGTATGGACAGCGTGCGCATCGTCGACACGAAGACCAAGGCCGATGTGGCCGGCGCGTCGTACGCGTACGATCCGACGACTCGCACGACGACGTTCAAGATACCGGACGGCCGCGCGATCACGATCGAATACAAGGCGTCCGTGCTGCTCAAGCCGGGGGAGTCGTTCACCGGCAGCCTCGGCGCCAACAAGGTGGTGCTCAAGGGCAGCGGCGTGGGCGAGACGACGTCCACGCAAACGCAGACCGGCGTGGTGCAGAAGGCGCTCGGTGGCATCTCGTCCGAGAACAACGCGCTGCAGATCTACAAGTACGCGGACGGCGACACCGGCAAGCCGCTGAACGGCGCGGTGTTCAAGGTGGAACAGCTGTCGATCGACGCCGATTCGCAGGCGAACAAAGGTAAGCAGTGGACGTACGACGCGACCAAGTCCACGACGGTCACCTCGAACCTGACCTCCGCCGCGAACGGCTATACCCCGACGGTGGCGCTCAACCCGGACATCGTGTACAAGGTCACCGAAACGAGAGAGCCGGAAGGCGGCTACCAGCTTGGTGCGGATACCGTGTGGTACGTCGTGTTCCCCGGCAACGATCACGTCAAGAACGATACGTACGACGGGTTCTACGATGGCGTGACGATCGACGGCCACTCGCTGATCAAGTCGATGACGACGGTCGAATCGACCGACAAGAACGGTACCGTCACGAGCAAGCCGATCGTGCTGCAGACGTACATGCTGCCGGTCAGCAACCAGGGTCGGGTCAAGAAGAGCTTCACGCTGTTCAAGACCGACGAGGGCGGCACGCCGCTCGCCGGTGCGAAGTTCGAACTGACGAAGGACGGCGACGCAAGCTTTGCGACGCAGACGTGGGACGCCGACGGCAAGACGTCGCATACGTTCACGGACCTCACGCCCGGCACGTACACGCTCACCGAAACGAAGGCCCCGGACGGCTACGAGACGGCCAAGCCGGTCACGATCGTCGTGACCGATGCCGGCAAGGTGATCGTCGACGGCAAGGACGCGGCGACCGGCGATGCCGGCACGAACGGCGACAAGCAGAACGTCGTGACCGTGGCCGATTCCAGCGAGACCACGAAGATCCGTGCCACGAAGATCTGGGATGACGGCGACGGCCGTGACGGCGGCCGCGGCACCGTCACGTTCCAGCTGTGGAAGAAGGTCGGCGACGGCGAGGCGACGCACATGGCCGCGCAGGACAAGGTGATCCGCCCGAGCGCGATCGGCGACGACCTGACCGTGGAATGGGGCAACCTGCCCGTGATGGAACAGGGCAAGTCCGTGACCTACGAGGTGCGCGAACAGTACCAGAAGGCCGAAGGCGGCGACAAGGCCGACTACACGCAAGGCCCGGTAACCGATTGCACCGCAAGCGACGCGGACCAAGTCACGCACTACTGCGTCACCAACACGCATACGCCAGCCGTCACGCAGATCGCGGTCCGCAAAGTCTGGGACGATGCCGACAATGCCGACAAGCTCCGCCCGAACGATGTGACCGTGCGTCTGTACGCCAACGGCAAGGCCACCGACAAGACTGTCGCGCTCAACGAGAAGAACGGCTGGAAGGCTACGTTCGACAACCTGCCCAAGTACGAGAACGGCAATCCGATCTCATACACGGTGAAAGAAGACGACGTGCCGGCCAAATACACCGTCGCCGTCACCGGCAGCGCAAGCGCGGGCTTCGTCGTGACCAACACGCATCATCCCGAATCTGAGGAAATCTACATTTCCAAGCGCGATCTCGGCGGCACCGAAATCGCCGGTGTCGGCATGAAGCTCTCCGGCACGCTTGCCGACGGCAGTACGTTCAAGACGATCACCTGGACCAGCAAGGCCGGCGCATCGCACGCGGAAAAACTCAAGCCCGGTACCTACCGGCTTGAGGAGACCAAGGCCCCGACCGGTTATCGCACCGCCGATCCGATCGACTTCACCGTCGAGCAGGATGAGAAGACCGGCAAGCTCACCATCAAGGTCGACGGCAAACCGCTCGACGGCAACACGATCGTCATGACCGACGAATACCAGACCCGCCGCGTCACCGTCTCCAAGAAGAGCCTGACCGACGGCGTCGGCGAAATCAAGGGCGCCAAGCTCGAGATCACCGGCACCACGCTCGCCGGCGAGGACTATTCCTTCCCGTGGACGACCGACGGCACGAACAAGCTCATCACGCTCAACCCCGGCACGTACACGCTGCACGAAAGCGAAGCGCCGGCCGGCTATCGCCCCGCATCCGACATCGTGTTCAACGTCAACCTCGACGGCACGGTCACGATCAACGGCAAGGAGCAAGACAACAACAAAATTGTCATGATCGACGAGCCGGACGAGACGAACGTGACCGTCTCCAAGGTCGCCGTCTCGGGCACCGCCGAACTGCCGGGCGCCGAATTCAAGCTCACCGGCACCACGTTCGAGAACGACAGCGTACGCGAAACGTGGACGTCGAGCGCGGACGGACCGAAGTCGTTCCAGCTGCCGAACGGCACGTACAAGCTGGAGGAAACCAAGGCCCCGACCGGCTACGACCTGATCGCCGAGCCGATCGAGTTCACCGTGCACAACGGCAAGGTGATCATCGACGGCGTGGCCCAGTCCGGCAACGTGATCCGCGTCGAGGATGCGGCCAAGCAGTACGTGAGCATGTCCGTGCGCAAGCGCTGGGAAGACCAGCAGAACAGGGATGGCGTACGTACCGGCGTAACCGTATACGCGCAGCTGTACGCGAATGGCAAGCCGATGAAAGGTGACCAGTACCGCGTCAAACTGTATGAATGCCCGCTTAAGACCACGGATCAAACCAAGACGCAGAATGATACTCAGTGTCCCAACACGGCGGCCGCGCACGACTGGACCGATCTGCCGGCGAAGGACGCTCAGGGCAACCGTATCGTCTACACCGTGGACGAGGAACTTTGGGCTGCCGAAGGATATCAGGGCAATCTTAATGACGAGTACCACAACTCGATCAGCAAGAAGCCCGGCTTGAACGGGTACGAGTTCACGATGACCAACATCCACCAGCCCGACTCGACCAGCATCGAGATCGTCAAGCACTGGGACGACGGCGACGATCAGGACGGTCTGCGGCCGGACGGCATCGGCATCATCGTGTACGGCGACGCGACCTGCAAGGTGCCGGGGCCGAACAACACCACGGTGGAACAGACCTGTTCCGACCAGCTCATCACCACCACGCTCGAGCCGAACGGCAACGGCGAATGGAAGTGGACGCTCGAGAACCTGCCGAAGAACAACGCGGACGGCAACCCGTACACGTTCCGCGTGGTCGAGGACCCGATCGACGGGTACAACGGCTATGACGAGAACGGCCAGTGCACTGCGGCCAATACCGATGGCACGGTTGATGACTCGGCCGAGGGTTCGGCCGACGGCAAGAAGACGTGCGCTCCCGTGATCACGGTCATCGAGCCGGGGAAGACGGGCAACGAGCACGGCAAGTTCGAGCTGTTCACGATCACCAACAAGCACACGCCGGCCACCGTGGCCGTCACGGTGAACAAGATCTGGGAAGACCAGCAGAACTTCAACGAACAGCGGCCGGGTTCGGTGACGCTGTGGTTGCTGTCGAGCGTCTGGACCGGTTCCAACGGCTGGCCCGTGCCGCAGTACAATGCGAGCGAGAATGACAAGTGCGCGTCGGACAACACGGATATTTGGGGACGCAGCTGCATCGTGCTGACCAAGGCCAACGCGAAGAAGATCGCGGCATCCGACGGTTCGGTTGGTACCGCCGCGGATTCCGACACGGCGGATGGTTCCGACTCGTCGGGAGATGCCACTGGGACGACCACCGACCCGGACGTGTGGACGTACACGTTCGAGAACCTGCCGAAGTACTACAAAGGCAAGCTGATCCGCTACAGCGTGACCGAACAGCGCGTGCCCAACTACCAGGCCACAATCACCGACACCACCGGCAAGGCGTTGTCGGAACAGACCGATCAGACCGTGATCGATACTGCAACATCGTCCGATGAATCGACCGGTGACGGTACTACTGCCGACGAACACGCGGCCCCGACCGTCAACGCGTACGATCTGTCGGTCACGAACACGAACCAACCGGATACGGCCAGTCTTACCGTATATAAGGCGTGGAACGACTACGACAACGCGGAAAGCAAACGACCGGTCGATAGTGCCGGTCAGCCGGTTATCTACGTGCAGCTGTACCAATGCCTGTTTAGCGGCACGACCGAAACGATCAACGGCGTCGAGACGACTGCGTGCGCGGCCAATACGAACGGCGCATCAGCTCTGCAGAATGTCGACAGCACTATGATCGCGCTCGGCGCTCCGGTGAAACTGATCGGCACCGGAGACAATCCGTGGTCGCATACGTTTAACTACTACACGGATGCGCAAGGCGTGGCGCACAAGTTGAGCGCGCACAAGACCTACGTCGTGCGCGAGGTCGATAAGGACGGCAATATCATTACGCTGCCCGGCTACGAGTCGCCGATCATCACCGGCGACCAGGACACCGGCTACACGATCACCAACACCATCGCCCCAGTCCTGCCGGACACCGGCGGCAACGGCATCGTCCGCACCATGCTGATCGGCTTCGCGATGATCGTCCTCAGCGGCGTGTTCTTTGCCCGCCAATACGTCAGCGGCACCAAGCACTCCAAGAAGGGAGGCTCCCGATGATTCGGAACGCCAAAAAGGCATTTGCCGATGTCATTTCGAGCGAAGGCCGTAGGTCGGAGTCGAGAAATCTTGCCGGGGTCATCGCCTCTGAAAAGATTTCTCCGCTCGCTTCGCTCGGTCGAAATGACAGTGACGCAGTGGCTCTCCCGGCAAGGGGAGCCAAGATATGGCGAAAGGCATTCGCCCTGTTGCTAGGCACGGCAATGGCGCTCGGCGCCACCGTCGCCACATCCGCCACTGCGCTCGCGGATGAGACGGACACGACGCAGTCGACGACCACCCAAACCACCACCAAGGACCCAACCAAGGCGCAGTCCGACGTCACCGTCATTGCATTCCAGCAGTCGTGGAACACGATCGCCAAGGAATGCAAGGCCACTTATGGCCCCGAAGGCGTCGGCTACATCCAGATCTCCCCGCCGGAGGAATCCGTGCAGGGCACCCAGTGGTGGACCGTCTACCAGCCGATCAGCTACTCGCTCAACTCGCGCTTCGGCACCGAGGATGAGCTGAAAAGCATGATCCAAACCTGCAACGCGCAAGGCGTGCAGATCATCGCCGACGTCGTCCTCAACCACACGTCCGGACACGACGTGGCATGGGTCGACGACCAGTACGGCGTGGCCGGCAGCGCATACAACGGCACGTACGGTCGCTATCCGAACATCGGCGACGGCATCTACCAGTACGAGGAAAGCGGCAACAACCACCAGTACGGCCTCGCGTCCGGTGATTTCCATTCGTGCCGCACCAACATCGCCGACTACACGAACGTGACCGAAGTGCAGGAATGCCGCCTGTCGACCATGTGGGACCTCAACACTGGTTCCATCCACGTGCAGAACGTGCAGTCCGACTATCTCGCCAAACTGTGGAACCTCGGCGTGCGCGGCTTCCGCATCGACTCCGCGAAGCACATGAACGTCAACGATCTCAAGGCGCTCAAAGCCCGTCTCGCGGCGAAAATCAACGTCAAGGCAGCCGACATCCCGTTCCAGCAGGAGGTCATCTACCACGACGGCGAAGCCAAGGAACTCGCGCCGAGCAACTACACGGTCAACGGTGACGTGACTGAGTTCTCGTACGCGTACCAGCTGCGGCAGGACTTCAACGGCGACTTGACCAAGCTGCAGTACATCAGCAACGGTCTGCTGCCGAGCGACAAGGCCACCGTGTTCGTGGCGAACTGGGACAGCGCCCGCGGCTCGGAAACGCTGAACTACGCGTCCGGTTCCAAGTACGAGCTGGCAAACGCGTTCATGCTTGCATACGATTACGGCAAGCCGAAGATCCTGTCGGACTACTACTTCACGTCCGACAACTCCGATGCGGGCCCGAACGGTACGACCGACACGCGCGTGCCTGACGTCGACTTCGACACGGCGTGCACGGCGGCCGGCAACGGCACGAACGATGATGCGTCCGGTGCGGCGACCGTGGCCGCGTCATCCCTGACCGGGCGCAAGCAAGGCGACTGGCTGTGCCAGCAGCGTTGGACGTCGATCCGCGGCATGATCAGCTTCCACAACGCGGTCACCGGCACATCCGTCGCGAACTGGCAGAACCCCGGCACGAACAACATCGGCTTCTCGCGGCGCGACACGAAGACAGGCAAGGACAAGGGCTTCCTCGCGATCAACAACACGCTGCAGGAGCATAAGGAAACGTACCGGACAAGCCTGCCCGACAACGTGTACTGCAATGTGTACACGTCGAACGCGAAGTGCGACGAAGTCGAAGTCAAGAACGGTCAGTTCACCACGACGATCGCCAAGCGATCGGCCGTGGCGATTCACGAAGGCGCGACCAAGGACACGTGGGTCGGCTACGACGGCGTCAACTCCGGCTACGACGACGAACCCGACACCGATCGCATCGGCGACAAGTCGCTGACCATCTACTACAAGCCGAGCGCCGACTGGGGCGACGACGTGTACATCCAGTACGCGGCCGGCAGCGCGCTGCTCAACAAAGACCCGGTCAAGATGACCAGGTCGACTGACGCGCTCACCGCGGCGGACGGCACGTGCGCAGGCGCGGATGGCTGGTACCAGATCACCATCCCCGACATCAACACGCAGCGCGTGCGCTACCGGTTCACCAACAGCGCGACCGGTGCCAACGACGTGCAGTGGGACTATCAGGACGGCATCAGCAAGCTGTACGAAACGGCCGTGGGAACCGCGATCATCGCGGTAAACAACCACGACGCGATCATCGGCGTGCCGTTCGCATGCGTGGCATCCGCCAAGACCACGTTCACCGTGCACTTCACCGCGTCCGGCGCGGCGCAGGGACGCGCGGCCGGCGTGGTCGTGTGGGGCAAGGACGTATCCGGCAACGAACTTGCCGAAAAGTTCTATCCGTTCGGCGCAACCGATGACGACGACGGCAAGCGCATGGAAGTCACGCTCAACGGCGACTACACGACGCTGAACTACCGCATCGTCGCATCCGCGACCGATCTCGGAACGCCGGTCACCGGCACGAACGACTCGTACGAGGCAAGCGTGCTCGACAAGATCGACGGCAACGTGATCTACAAGGTGCGTGGCTCGATCGAAACATGGGTGGACGGCAAGGACGGCAAGTCGTACGATTCGTCGATCGAATCGCGCGACCCTGCCGAAATTCCCACGCCGAACGACGTGAAGAACCCGAAGCGGCTCGCCATCACCGTGCATTACATGCGTGCGGACGGCAACTACCAGGAGTTCGACCTCGACTCGGACTCGTGGAAGGGCTGGGACATGTGGACATGGTCGAAGGAGTCGAGCTCCGGCAAGGCGGTGGCGTTCACCGGACACGACGACTACGGCGTGACCGCGCAATACTCGCTCGACAACCCCTCGACAGGCAACCGTCTGCCGAAGTTCATCCTGCGACAGGGCGGCGACTCGTGGACCAACAAGGACCCGGGCTTCGGTGATCCCGAACAGTACCAGAACAAGGATCGACTCATCCCCGAATCGGCCATCTGCGTCGCGGCCGGTGACGACGAAAACGGCACCGCGGAAATCTGGCTCGTCAGCGGCGACCCGACCGTGTACACGCAGCGACCGAACGTGGTCGGCGTGACGTTCGAGACGCGCACCAACTGGTACGTCAGCGCGCAGGCCGTAAAGGTCGGCGGCAAGGTGTCGCCGATCGCCGACAACCAGATCCCGAAGCGCGACGGCTACTTCTTCCGCGGCTGGACCACGGACGAAGCTGGACAACACGACTTCTCGTTCGACACTCCGGTGACCGCCCGACTCAAGTTGTGGGCCAAGTACGAGAAGGGCAACCTGGTCACGTTCGACACGGGCATCAACTGGAACGTGTCGTCGCAGACCGTGGAGAACGGCGGAACCGTGTCGCCGATCGCGGACAATCAGGTGCCGAAGCGGGACGGGTATCGTCTGGTCGGCTGGAGCACCAGGTCCGGTAGCAAGGTCGCGGACTTTGCGATCGGCGAGAACGGCACTCCGGTGAACAGTGACATCACGCTGTACGCGGTGTGGGAGAAGCTCACGTACACCGTGACGTTCGACACGGGCAACGATGGGCCTGCGGTGGACTCTCAGTCCGTTGCGTACGGCGACAAGGTTGCCGCGCCCGATCCTGCTCCGACGATGGCCGGCAAGCAGTTCCTCGGCTGGACGACGAGCGCGGACGGCAGCACGCCGTACAACTTCGACGCTCCGGTGACGGGCGATCTGACCCTGTATGCGAAGTGGGGCGAGGCCGGTGTGACGTATCATCTGGTCACATTCCGCATGAACGCGGGCGATGATGCGGCATCGGTCAAGTCGGACATCCTGCAGTGGGTTGCGGACGGCGAGGCTATTCTTGCGCCCGATCCGGCGCCGACGCGCGAAGGATACCGTCTTGACGGTTGGACGAAGGATGCCGCCGGTTGGCAGTCGTTCGACTTTACGGATGCGGTGATGGGTAAGGACGACCTTACGCTGTACGCCAAGTGGGTGCAGGTGTGGACGGTGTCGTTCAACCTTGCCTATGAGTGCACGGCTGACGGGTCCTCTGATGGGGCCGGCTCCTCTGGTTCCACCTCTGGCTGCGAGGCTCCGGCTTCGCTGACCGTGGATAACGGATCTACGGTGGCGAAGTCGTCCAAGCCGGCCGATCCGGTTCGTGACGGCTACACCTTCGAGGGCTGGTACACCGACGCCGACCTGACCACGCCGTTCGTGTTCGAGGGCGAGTCTAGTGATGGGTCCGGGGCCAAGCCGACGGTGGTGGAGGGTGACCTCACTCTCTACGCCAAGTGGGAGAAGGCCGGCAAGGTGTGGACGATCAAGTTCAACCTGAACGACGGCAAGGCTCCTACGGTGGGCGACGGCGTGACGGCCGAGGACATCGCCACGCTGAACCCGCAGAAGGTGTACGACGGCGAGAAGCTCATCAAGCCGGTCAACCCGGTGCGTGAGGGCTACACCTTCCAAGGCTGGACCACCGTGCGTGACGACGCCCTCGCCACAGACAAGGACGGCTCCTTCACCGGCGGCAGCGCCTTTGGATTCCAGTGGAACGAGGAAGCCAAGCGGTTCGAGAGCATTATTCCGATCGACCGCAATGGCACCCTCTATGCCCTGTGGGAGGTGAAGAACTAGGAATGCTGGTTCCCGGGATTTCTGCCCGAAAATCCCGGGAACTGGGCGTGTGAGGTTTGCGCGGTGAGAACCGCGTCGTTCCGCCAAACCCCGATGTTCATTTGTTCATAAATGTGCATTTTCCGGTTCCCGGGATTTTCCCGCCCAATCCCGGGAACCAGGCCCGCGCAAAAAGGCAGTGCCCGGGTCTCATATGAAGGTCATATGGGAACCCGGGCACTGCCTTTTTAATATGCCCAGTCAGGAATCACGCCTGCGCTGCGGCGGCCTCGCGGCGCGCACGCGCGACCGCGTACAGGCTGATGCCCGCCGCCACCGACGCGTTCAGCGACTCGACCATGTTCGAGATCGGAATGCCGGCGATCGAATCGCACGCCTCACGCACGAGACGGCTCAGGCCGCTGCCTTCCGAACCGAGCACCACCACGAGCGGGTCGGTTTCAAAACCGGTTTCGCCCACCAGCGCGTCGCCGCCGCCGTCAAGGCCGACCACGTAGTAGCCGCGCTCCTTGAGGCCGTCGATCGCCTTGTTCAGGTTCACCACGCGCGCCACCGGCATGTGCGCGGCCGCGCCGGCTGACACCTTCCACGCGGCGGCCGTCACCGAAGCGGACCGGCGCTCCGGCAGGATTACGCCGTTCGCGCCGAACGCGGCGGCCGAACGGATCACCGCGCCCAGGTTCTGCGGGTCGGTCACGCCGTCCAGCGCGATGAACAGCGGACGCGCGTTGATGCGCGCCGCGGCCGAATTCGCGGCCTCCATCGCGCGCGCCTTCTTCTCCGCGCGATCGGCCAGTTCGGCCAGCGACGAATACTCGAACGGCTGCACCTTGAGCACCACGCCCTGATGGTTCGACGAATGCGCGATGCGGTCCATTTCCAGACGATCCGCCTCCATCAGGCTCAGGCCATTCGCGCTGGCGAGCTTCACGATCTCGCGCGTGCGATCGTCGTGCTCGATGCGCGCGGCGATGTACAGCTGCGAGCTCGGCACGCCCACGCGCAGCGCTTCGAGCACTGCGTTGCGGCCGATAACCAGATCGTCGGAATCCGACGTGAACTTGGCCGCGCGGCGACGGGCCGCAAGACGCGGATCCGCCATTTTGCGCCGGTCGGCGATCTTCTTTGCTCGGTATGCCTTGTGATAGACGCGGTCTTCGGCCTTGGGAGTCGCTCCCCGGCCGCGAAGCGCGTTGCGATGCTTTCCACCCGACCCCTTGGTCGGTCCTTTCTTAATAGCCATAGGGGCCATTCTCCCAGCACCCCGCGCCAAACCGGCTTTGCGCGTGCGCGGTTGCGTGGTCGCGTTGCGGGGTCGGCCGGAGTATCGGGCGGGTGCTGCCGTGCCGTGTCCTTGTCGTGCTGTTGCCGTGCTGGCTGGGTGCGGCCGGCACGCGAGTAAGGTATGTGGGGTGAAGAAGCAAGCGAGAGAGATTTTCGGGCTGCCCCTGCTGTTTTGGGGATTGTGGCTGGCCCTGCTGATCCTGTGGATGGGTCGTTTCGTCATTTCGTTTATGTCGATGTATCTGGTCAAGGACCTGCACGTCGATGCGGGCGTGGCCGGCACGATCGTGTCGATGTACGGTTTCGGCGGCATTGTCGGATGCCTGTTCGGCGGCTCGCTGTCCGACCGGTTCGGCCGCCAGTCGATGATCATCGGCGGCGAGATAGGCTCGGCCATTATGCTGATCGTGCTGTCGTTCATCGGCGATCCGTTCGTCATGGGCGCGATGCTGCTTGTCTACGGCGCGATCTCGTCGATCCCGACGCCGGCCGTCGCCGCGTACATCGCCGACGTTGTGCCGGTCCGTGCGCAGAAACGCGCGTACACGCTGCAGACGTGGGCCGTGAACTTCGGCTTTGCGATCGGCCCGATCATCGCCAATCAGCTCGTCAAGATCTCGTACACGCTCATGTTCTACGCGGAGGCCATCATCCTCGTCGTCGCGACGGTCATGCTCGGCACGTTCTTCCACGAGGCGCGCAAGCTCGCCGAGCACGACGTTGCCTCCCCGTCTCTTGTTATTTCGAGTGACGCGTCTTCTCTTTCTTCTGTCATTTCGAGCGAAGGCGAAGCCGGAGTCGAGAAATCTTCCCTTGGCCCGACGGTATCGGCTTCGGAAGATCTCTCCGCTTCGCTGTGCTCCGGTCGAGATGACGTGAGCGATCCGCGCTCCGGTCGGGAAGATCGTGATGCATCGCGTTCGACTCGAGACGGTGATGCAGCTGCGGTCGCGCCCGAACAGCCGGTGTCGATGATCGCGAACTATCGTCGCGCGCTCGCCGATTGGCCGTTCATGTCGATGGTCGTGCTCATGTTCGCGTACACGATCGCCTACTTCCAGCTCACCAGCGGCCTGCCGATCGCGCTCACGCAGCTCGGCATGGGCACGGACCAGTATTCCGTGCTGCTGACGATCAACGGCGGCATCCTGTGCCTGCTGCAGATCCCGGCGTTGGCTGTGTTCAACCGCATGAGCAACACGCGCGTGCTCGTGCTCGGCATGCTGATGACGGCCGTCGGCTACGCGTTCCAGATCGGCGCGACCTCGTGGCACGGCTTCGCGATTGCGGCCGTGCTGTGGACGCTCGGCGAGCTCGGCACGTTCCCGATCGCTGCGACCACGGTCGCCAGTTTGGCGCCGGCCGACGCGCGCGGCACGTATCAGGGCCTGTACAACCTCGTCTGGTCGCTGTCGAACGGCGCCGCGCCGCTGGTCGGCGGCTGGATCATCGGCGGGTTCGGCAGCCGCACGCTGTGGATCTGCTGCACGATCATGTTCCTGCTCGTCGCCGCCGGTCTCGCTGCCACCAAGGGCGCCCGCGAACGCGCCGTCGCCCGCAACCTGCGCGAGTCCCTCGCCGGCTGAGCCGTGTCCCGCCGTCTGTCGGTCAATGACGATCGGCGGATTGGCGGGTCGAACGCGTGGGGGCCGATCGGTTGACAGCGATCGTCGATTGGCGGTCAGATCAGGCAGGCCATGGCCAGCTCCACCACGGCATCGGTTTCGTCTTGTGGTAGATAGCCCACGAGTTCGGCATTGCGGGCGGTCAGGTCGAGCGATTTCAGCTGCTCGACCTCGGCGAATCCCTCAATGTCGAACGTGGATACGGGGTGTACCGCGACGTGCAGCGGATAGCGGTTGTCCGTTGACGTGATCGGGCACACCCATGTCAGATTGCACAGTCGGTTGAAATTCTCGTTGCTGATCACCAGCAAATAACGTCGCTTGCGTTGCTCGTGGCCCGCGGACGGATCGAGATCCGCGGCGATCACGTCCCCACGCCGATATCCGTTCACAGGGCCTCCTCTCCGGCCGGTGCTGCGAAACCGTCCTCGCCGGGTGCGTAATCGCCGTCGTATTCGGCGAACAGATGCCGCAGATCCGGTACGCGATAGCGGCCGATGCTGGTGACGTGCTGTCGCTCGGGCGTGATGACGATGCGATCGTCGTCGACGTCTATGTCGACTTGGCTGCCATCATGCAGTCCCATTCGTTCGCGTATGTCCTTGGGGATCCGCACGCCGAGCGCATTGCCCCACTTGTTCACCGTCGCCTTGACCATAGCGCCTCCCTGATTAGATATACAAAGTATATCCTCTTGGATCGGTGGAGGTGGTGCCGTCGCCGTGCCGTCCATGGCGTTCCTTTCTTGGAGCTGGTTGTCGATCTGACCATCATCGGCAACGTGCGCATTACCTGCAAGCCAAACCGGGGTATGTGGTCGAAAGGTCCGGGAAACTTGGTGTGAAACGTGGGACGATGCCGTTGGATCGCGTGACAAGCGGCTCGAATCGTGTGATTCGAGCCATTCGGTGCTTGAGTTATCCGCATTCGGCGTGTCTATCCACAACCGAGCCCGACCACCGGGGCGGCGAGCGGACGACGGGCCGCAACGTAGGCAAAGTCTCTGACACACCGGCGAAAACGTTGGGAATTGGGCACTGCGGCGGGTTTTGTTACGCGCACGGTTGAGCGGTGTATGGAATAATGGCATCCGTACGCATCGGCCGCATACGCGCCGGTGCCCATAACCGCGCAGTCTTGCCGCGGCAGCCGGGGGAGAAAACCTGGCGTCTGCGAGGACTGACTACTCCGCGGCTATACCAAGGAGAATCACCATGGTTGATCGCCAGAAAGATCAATCCAAGGCGTCCGCGCTGACTGAGGACGCCGTCCAGTCAGAGGAAGTGCGCGCCCAGCAGGCGCTGCTCAACGACACCGACCCGTCGCTGACCGATGCGAGCGAGGTCGCCAAGGCGCTGAACGTCGACATCGCAACCGGCCTGAGCTCGGCCGAAGCCAAGCGCCGCCTCGAGAAGTTCGGCCCGAACCAGCTGGCCAGCGCGCCGCCGGTGCCGAAGTGGAAGAAGTTCCTCGCGCAGTTCGAGGATCCGCTGGTCTACCTGCTGCTCGTCGCCACCGCGATTTCGGTGGTCGCATGGTTCATCGAACGTGCCAACACGCCGGGAGGCGGCGAACCGGTGCCGTTTGACGCGCTCGTCATCGTGCTCATCCTGATCGTCAACGCCGTCCTCGGCTACATTCAGGAAGCTCGCGCCGAGCAGGCCGTCGCCGCGCTCGCGCAGATGACCGCGCCGCAGACAGCCGTCCTGCGCGACGGCAAGGTCGTGCACATCAACACCACCGACGTCGTTCCCGGCGACATTGTCGTGCTCGGCGAAGGCGACACCGTCTCCGCCGACGGCCGACTGTTCGCCGCCGCGTCCCTGCGCATCGCCGAGGCGTCGCTGACCGGCGAATCCGTCCCGGTCGGCAAGAAGCCGGAAACGCTCGCCGAAGCCAAGGCGCTCGGCGACCGCTCGAACATGATCTTCAACGGTACGTCCGTCACGCAGGGCACCGGCCGCGCGATTGTCACCGGCACCGGCATGAACACGCAGGTCGGCAAGATCGCCGACATGCTCGCCGCTACCGACGACGAAGCCACCCCGCTGCAGAAGGAGATGGCGCACGTTTCCAAGATCCTTGGCCTCGCGGTGTGCATCATCGCCGTGGTCGTGCTCGCCGCGCTCGCGCTCACGCAGGGCTTCCACTCGGTGCACGACATCATTGACTCGCTGCTGCTGGCCGTCTCGCTGGCCGTCGCCGCCGTGCCGGAAGGTCTGGCCGCGATTCTGACCGTTGTGCTCGCGCTCGGCGTGCAGCGCATGGCCAAGCACAACGCGATCGTCAAGAAGCTGTCTTCCGTGGAAACGCTCGGTTCCGCGTCCGTGATCTGCTCCGACAAGACCGGTACGCTCACCCGCAACGAAATGACCGTCGAGCGTGTGGTCACGCCGAGCGGCGAAGTGCAGATCACCGGCACCGGCTACGCGCCGGAAGGCCGCATGGTGATGGTCGGCGGCGGCGATCTGGCCGTTCCATCGGCCGTCGAAGCCGAAGTCATGGCGACGCTCGGCGCGGGCACACTCGCGAACGACGGCGACCTGCGCGAAAGCGACTCCAAGCCCGGTACGTGGGAGGCGATCGGCGATCCGACCGAAGTCTCGCTCATCGTCGCCGCACGCAAGGTGCACGCCGACCGCAAGTACGCGAGCTTCGAGCGCGTGGCCGAAGTGCCGTTCACATCCGAACGCAAGCGCATGGCGATCGTCGCCAAGGACAACGCCAACGCCGGCAACCTGACCGTGTTCGCGAAGGGCGCACCGGACGTGCTGCTCGCGTACTGCACGCGCATCGCCGTGGGCGGCGCGGTCCGTCCGCTCACCGAAGGCGACCGCCAGACGATCCTCGCGACCGTCGAGAAGCTGTCCGGCGAGGCGTACCGCACGCTGGGCGAGGCATACCGTCCGCTCGGCGTCTCCTCGCTGACCGACGTCCCCGGCATCGTGACGAACTCGGCCGGTCAGATCACCGACATCTCCGAACAGTCCGACGTGATCGAATCCGATCTGATCTGGGCCGGCATGGTCGGCATCATCGACCCGCCGCGCACCGAGGTTCGCGATTCCGTGGCCGAAGCGCACCGCGCCGGCATCCGCACTGTCATGATCACCGGCGACCACCCGCTGACTGCAGCGCGCATCGCCTCCGATCTGGGCATCATCGAGAAGGGCGGCAAGGCGCTCACCGGCGACCAGCTCGACGCGATGGACGAGAAGGCGCTCGACAAGGCGACATCCGAAGTCTCCGTGTACGCGCGCGTTGCGCCCGAGCACAAGCTCAAGATCGTCGAATCGCTGCAGCGCCAGGGCAACATCGCCGCCATGACCGGCGACGGCGTGAACGACGCGCCGGCCGTCAAGTCCGCCGACATCGGCGTGGCCATGGGCATCACCGGCACCGAAGTCACCAAGGAATCCGCGAAGATGATCCTCGCGGACGACAACTTCTCCACCATCGTCGCCGCCGTGCGCGAAGGCCGCGTGATCTTCGACAACATCCGCAAGTTCCTGCGCTACCTGCTCAGCTCCAACGTGGGCGAGGTGTTCACCGTGTTCGGCGGCGTCATGCTCGCCGGCGTGCTCGGCATCACCCAGCCCGGCAGCGAGGGCGTGACCGTGCCGCTGCTCGCCACGCAGCTGCTGTGGATCAACCTGCTCACCGACGCGGCGCCGGCGCTCGCAATGGGCGTCGACCCGCAGACCGACGACGTGATGGCCCGCAAGCCGCGCAAGCTCACCGATCGCGTGATCGACAAGGACATGTGGATCGACATCGCGTTCATCGGCATCATCATGGCCGCGGTGACGCTGATCGGCATGGACATGCACCTCGCGGGCGGCCTGTTCACTGACCGCTCGGTGGACGCGCTCGGCCACGACGCGCAGATGACCGAGGCCCGCACGATGGGCTTCACGATCCTCGTGTTCGCGCAGCTGTTCAACGCGCTCGCCTCGCGTTCCGCACGCCAGTCCGCGTTCGTGGGCCTGTTCAGCAACAAGTGGCTGTGGGGTGCGATCGGCATCTCGATCCTGCTGCAGGTTGTGGTGATCTACGTGCCGTTCCTCAACGACGCGTTCGGTACCACGCCGCTCGGCTTCACCGCGTGGATCGAGTGCATCGGTCTCGCCGCGATCGTGCTCGTGGCCTCCGAAATCTACAAGGCCATCATGCGCGCCATCGACAAGCGCCGCGGCGTGACCGTGTGATTGACGGCGACGGCTCATAACCGCCCATAATCCACAAAGAGGCTCCCTCGGGGAGCCTCTTCTCGTATATGCATGTTTCTTGGATCGGATCAGAATGGCCTCATCCGGAGGCGGAGACCTCGTCAGTCGCTCACGTCGGCCTTGTAGAAGTTGACGTAGGAGCGGCTCGGGGTCGGGCCGCGCTGGCCCTGATAGTGCGAGCCGGTGCCCTTGGAGCCGTACGGATGCTCGGCCGGCGAGCTGAGCTGGAAGAAGCACATCTGACCGATCTTCATGCCCGGCCACAGCTTGACCGGCAGCGTCGACACATTGCTCAGTTCCAGCGTGATATGCCCCTCAAAACCCGGGTCAATGAAACCGGCGGTCGAATGCGTGAGAATGCCGAGACGGCCGAGCGAGCTCTTGCCCTCGAGTCGCGCGGCGATCGTCGCGTCGAGCTTGACGTACTCCCACGTCGAGCCGAGCGCGAACTCGCCCGGGTGCAGGATCCACGGTTCGTCCGGCGCGACCTCGAACTGCTCGGTCAGCGCGCCCTGATTCTCGGCCGGATCGACGTACGTGTACGCATGATTGTTGAACAGGCGGAAGTAACGGTCGAGACGCACGTCGATCGACGCGGGCTGCACCATCTCGGGAGTCCACGGATCAAGCGAGATGTGACCGTCTTCCTTGGCGGCGAGAATATCGCGATCGGACAGCAGCATGGCAACTCCTTGGCTCGGCGTTCGGAAACGCGTTCACGGAACAAATAACTGCACCCCAGTCTAGCGGCGGGCCTCTCGCGGCGCGACCCGCGGCCGACCCGCGCGACACGGGCGATATATTCAACCCACACAATTCCGCGCCAAAACTTTCAGCTTGTTCTCAGACAACCACATCATTGTGCCCAGCAATCGGTGGTTCCATAATAACTGTCAGCAAGAGCTGAACAGGAACGGCAGCAGTTCCCGACAATTGAACCCCTTTCTTCTTCTCTCTCCTTTCTCTCCCCGGCGGACACCCCGCCGGGGTTTCTTTTTGCCCGTTGAACCATGTACCCCACAAACCCCGCCCGTCGCGTATATTGGGGCGCATGAGCGAAGACGCAACATACGGCGAACACGGCGCGCCCGCCAACCCCGAGCCGCCGGCCATCACGCACGTGCAATACTCGCGCGGCGGGGGAGAGGCCGCGCCCACCCGGCCCATGTTCCTGTGCCTGCACGGCTGGGGCTCCAACGAGGAGGACCTTGCCGACATCATGCGCTACATCGCGCCGTACAACGACTACGCGTCCCTGCGCGCGCCGATCGTATTGCAGGAGCGACGCGAACGCGGCGACGGCCTGCCCGCCATCGCCGGCGCATACTCGTGGTTCACCGGCAAGACCCTGTCCGGCGACGATCTCGACCGCGAAGCGTACGCGGCCGCCCGCGCGATCGACCGCTGGGTCGACGACAACATCCCACTCGAACGCGACGTCGTGCCGATCGGCTTCTCACAGGGCGGCCTGCTGGCCGTGCACCTGCTGCGCATCCATCCCGAGCGCTACCGTGCGGCGATCAGCCTGTCCGGCACGCTCGCGCCCGGCAACGTGCCCGGCACCGCCCCGGCCGACGATCGTCTCGCCGACTACGAGACGCCCGTGTTCTACGTGTATGGCAAGAACGATCAGGTCGTGCCCAAGTATGAGCTGTTCGCCGCCGCCGCGTGGCTGGAGGAGCACACGTGGCTGACGACGAAAAGCTACCACGGTCTCGGCCACGAGGTGAGCATGGACGAATTCGCCGACCTGCGCCAGTGGCTGCTGCTGCACGACCTGTCGTCCGGCGTGCTGTAAATACGCACGCCAGTGAGACGGGCTACAGGCTCGAATCCGCGTCCACGCTCATCACGTACACGTTGCGGCGCAGCGTCTTCGCCTGCGCGCGCGTGATCTCGCCCGCCTCGACCATGTCCTGGATCACGCCGAGCTCGATGCCGTAGCTTTCGCGCTTCACGTCCTCCGCCATGCCGATCGTCTTCGCACTGCCGGTCATGTTCGGCCGCGCGCGCAGCGCCGACTCAGCGCGACGATAGTCGAGCAGCAGCGCCGAGCAATGCTCCGTGTTGTACGTGTCGCGCGTCATCTCCTCGTACAGCCGGTCGATCACGTGCTCGAACGCGGCCAGCTGCACCATGCGGGTGTGCGCGAAGATCTCGTCGTCGCTGATCAGCGGCGTGGTGCGGCGGATGCGGCTCGACGTGCGCCGGATCAGCGTGAGCGTGCGGCGCTGCAGCGCGCGCATGCGGCCGCGGATCTGCCACATGGCCCGGCCCGAGTTGCGGTCGGTGGAAATGTGGCGCAGCGAGTTCATGATCTGGTCGAGCAGGCGCTCGCACGCTTCGATTTCCAGATCGCGGTTCGCCTGTGTGCCTTCCTTGCTGCGCTTCGTGTCGATCAGACGTTGCTTGACGTAGTCCTTCTCCCAGTTGAGCGCGTCGATCTGCAGCTGCGCGTAGCCCTGCGGGTCGAGCTCGCCGGTGCGCTGCTTGAGTCGCGTGATGCGCTTCGTGTACGAGTCGATCACCATGAGCACGGCGCGGCGGTTCTCGTTCGTCACACGGCCGGTGAGTTCCTCGACGGTGCGGCGCAGCACTTCGATCGTGACTTCGGTCATTTCCAGCGACGCGTCGCCGCCGCGGTTCGGCGCGATCGCGGGCAGCAGGAAGTTCGCGAGCAGCAGCGTCACGATGATCACGCCGGATGCGATGAAGATCAGCTCGTCGCGCATCGGGAACCAGCGTCCGCCGGAGATCGCGTACGGGATCGTGAACATCAGCGACAGCGTGATCGTGCCCTTCGCGCCGCCGAACGTCATGACCGCGGCCGAACGCCAACGTTCCGGCGTCATGTGGCGGCGGTGGCCGGTGGTCGTGTCGCGCGCGAGGCGCAGCATGGCCGACACCCAGATGAACCGCATGACGATCACGACGAGCGACACGAGCAGGATCACCATGATGAGCAGCATGTTGCTCACGCCCGGATCCTCCCAGCTGTTGCCCATCGCGCCGGGCAGCAGCATGCCGAGCAGTATGAACACGGCGCCGTTGAGCGTGAACGAGAGCACGCCCCACACGCTGTTCGACACGATGTTCGTGCGCGCCACGTTCGGGCCGACGCCCGTACGGTCGAAGCGGATGAACAGGCCGGACGCGACGACCGACAGAATGCCGGACACGTGCGCGATGTCCTCGGCGGCCAAGTACAGCAGGAACGGCAGGAACAGTTCCATGAGGATGCGCGTGGTGGTGGTCTCCCAGCCGAGCGAGCGGATCGTTTCGAACAGCCAGTTGGCGATCAGGCCGATCGCAAGGCCGAACAGCGCGCCGCCGATGAACGAGACGACGAATTCGCCGGCCGCCTCGCCGACCTCGAACTGTCCGGTGACGGCCGCGGCGATGGCGAACTGGAAGCCGACGATGCCGGACGCGTCGTTGAACAATGATTCGCCTTTGAGCACGCCCATCTGGCGTTGCGTCAGCGCTGCCTCTTTGCCGAGCGACGATACGGCGACCGCGTCGGTCGGGCCGAGCGCCGCGCCGAGTGCGAGACCTGCGGCCAATGGGATGGCCGGCCAGATCGCGTGCAAGATCACGCCGACGGCGATCATGGTCGCGATCGCAAGCCCGATGGCCAGCGACAGCGACAGTTTGAGCGTTTTCAGCAGACTCGATTTGTCGATTTCGTGCGCTTCGAGGTACAGCAGCGGCGCGATGAACAGGACCATGAACAGTTCAGGGTCGAGCTCGACGTTGGGGAAAAACGGCAGTTGCGAGGCGATGGCGCCGAGCGCGATCTGCACGAGCGGCGTGGACACTTTCGGAATGAATCGGCTGATGAACGAGGACAGCACCACCGCCGCAATGATGCATAGGATGAGCTGAAATACCGCCACAGTGTGTCCTCCCTCTCCGCGGCCTCCGTTGCCGCCATTAGCCTATCAGTCAAACCTTCTACGCGCGTTACGTTTCTCGGCAAGCGGTTGCCGGCGTGTTTGCGTTATCGCCGGGTACTGCCGGGCGCCTGCGCATACGTCTGCGCGGCCAAGCAGCGTGGTCTCATGCCGCCAATAGGAAGGAACTCACAGTATTGCCCGATTTGCCATGAGGCTGGGATGAGAATGGAGGACTGAATGCGCGGTGCTCTCGACGATGCGGGTTTTCGCTTGGCCGCGTCTAGACTGACAGCCATGACGAATGACGAGGCGATGATGCGCGCGCTGGCGTTGGCGGCGGACGCGGCGGCCGACAGGGAAGTGCCGGTCGGTGCGCTGGTATTGGACGCGGACGGTCGCGTGATCGGCGAGGGACGCAACGCGCGCGGCGGCATGACTGGGGGAACGCCGTCCGCCGATCGCCCACGTACGCGTCGGACGGCAGACGGCGATGATGATGCACGACCGGCCCTGCCCGATCCGCTCGCGCACGCCGAAGTGCTCGCGATGCGCGAGGCCGCCGCCCGGCTCGGCACATGGAATCTCGCCGACTGCACGCTCGTGGTCACGCTCGAACCGTGCCCGATGTGCGCTGGCGCATGTATTCAAACGCACGTCGGCCGCATCGTGTTCGGCGCGTGGGATGCCAAGCTCGGCGCGTGCGGCTCGATCTGGGACATTCCGCGCGACCCGCACGTCGGCCACGCGCCGGAAGTGCACGGTGGCGTGCGCGAAGCCGAATGCGCGCGCATGCTCGCCGACTTCTTCGCCGCGCGGCGCTGATAGGGGTCGTCATCTCGAGCGGAGGCGAAGCCGTAGTCGAGAGATCTTGCAGAGCCGTATGTGCCTAGCGTAAGATCTCTCGACTCCGCTGCGCTTTGCTTGAGATGACGGGTGAGGTGTTGGACTTTGTAATTTCTTTCCAGCGGCGGCGAACACTCCGCATCCTGACAAGGAAAACGCGCTCGCGTACCATCGATACCGGTACGCCAACCAACATATTCCGTCCGTCGCAAGCCAAGCCGCACGCAGGCCAACGCCAGCCATACGCAAGGAGTAGCAATGTCGCTGATCGAACAATTCCAAGGCACCGCCGCAGCCGACGGCACCGACCTGACCGCCGTCTACGCCGAACAGTCCGACGCGAACGTCGCGTTCGCGCTGGTCTTCCCCGGCGACGACCTGCCGCGATTCGTGCACTGGGGACGCCCGCTCGCCGACCCGGCCACCGTCATCAACCTGTACGATGCGCTGCGCCCGCAGCGCGTCTCCGGCGGTCTCGACGACACGTCATGGCCGTCCGTCCTGCCCACACAGGCCGAATCGTGGCTCGGCGCGCCCCGCTTCGAAGTCCGCCGCGACGGCGTCGAACTGCACTGCCGGTTCGCGGTCGAAGCCGTGACGGCCGGTACGGCCGACAATGCCGCCGACGTCGCATCCGGCGACGCATCCGTGCGGCCGTCGTCCGCCGCTCCCGTGCCGTCCGCCGTACCCGCGGCCGACGCGACCGCGCACGTCACCGTCGACGACCAGCTCGCCGCCGAACGCGGCGATGACCAGTCCACCCCGACCGTCATCGTCGAGGCGGCCGACCGCGAACAGGGCATCGGCATCGTCTGGACATGCCAGCTCGACGAATCCGGCCTCATCCGCCAAAAGCTCGAAGTCGCGAACCTCGGTAGCGGCAACCTCGAAATCGGTCGCATCGAACTCGGCTTCCCCGTGCCGGCCAACGCCGTCGAAATCCTCACCACCACCGGCCACCACCTGCGCGAACGCCATCCGCAGCGCCAGCCGCTCACCATCGGACGCTTCGAAAAACTCTCCATGACCGGCCGACCCGACTTCGACGCCAGCCTGCTGCTGTCCGCCGGCGAACCCGGCTTCGGCTTCGAACACGGCGACGTGTACTCCGTGCACGTCGGCTGGAGCGGCAACAGCGTCCTGTCCGCAGAACGCACGCCGTACACGCAAGGTCTGATCGGCGGCGGCGAAATCCTGCTTGGCGGCGAAGTCACGCTGCCCGGCGCCGATGTTGACGGCGACGCCGCCACGTACGCAACCCCGTGGGTCTACGGATCGTACGGCAACGGTCTCAACGAAGTAGCCGCGCGATTCCACGCCTACCTGCGCAACGTGCACCGTGCGTCCCGCCGCGCGCTCGGCATCGCCGACAAGCCGCGGCCGGTCATCCTCAACACGTGGGAGGCCGTGTACTTCGGCCAGAATTACGACACGCTCACCGCGCTCGCCGACAAGGCCGCCGCGGCCGGCGTCGAACGGTTCGTCGTCGACGACGGCTGGTTCGGCTCCCGCCGCGACGACACGAGCGGGCTCGGCGACTGGCAGATCGCGCAGGACGTGTGGCCGGACGGCGACAAGAGCCTGCGCGCGCTGGCCGACTACGTGCACGGCAAGGGCATGGAATTCGGCCTGTGGTTTGAGCCGGAAATGGTCAACCCCGATTCCGACCTGTACCGCGCGCACCCCGACTGGGTGCTGCGGCCGACGCCGGGCCGCCTGCCGATGCAGGGCCGCACGCAGCAGGTCGTCGACCTGACCAACCCGGACGCGTACGCATACGTGTACGGCTGCATGGATCAGCTGGTCGGCGAGCTGGGCATCGACTACATCAAATGGGACCACAACAAGCTCGTCACCGAAGCGGTCTCGCCGCGCACCGGCCGCCCGGCTGTGCACGCGCAAACGCTCGCCGTCTACCGCATCTTCCGCGATCTCAAGGCCGCGCATCCGGGGCTCGAAATCGAAAGCTGCTCGTCCGGCGGCGGCCGCGTCGACCTTGGCATCCTCGAACTCGCCGACCGCATCTGGGTGTCCGACTGCGTCGACCCGCTCGAACGCGTCGAAATCCAGCGCTACACGTCGCTGCTCGTGCCGCCGTTCATGATGGGCGAGCACGTCGGCGCCAGCCCCGCGCACTCCACGCAGCGCGCCACCAGCCAGGAGCTGCGCATGGCCATGGCGTTCTTCGGGCACATGGGCGTCGAATGGAACCTGCTCAAGGAGTCCGACGCGGACGTGGCCAAGCTCGGCGAATGGATCGCCGAATTCAAGAAGCACCGCGAATGGTTCGCGGTCGACACGTGCGTGCACGCTGACTGCGCCGACCCGGCCGTGCGCGTGGACGGCATGGTCAAGCCCGACCGTTCCGCCGCGTTCTACCGCTTCACGCAGGTCACCACATCCGCCACGTATCCGGCCGCGCCGATCCGCCTGCCCGGCCTCGACCCGGACGCCACGTACCGCATCCAGCCGCTGTGGCTCGATCTCGATCTGTCTGCGCTCGGCATCGCCAACGGCCAGTCGCCGCTCGGCTGGTGGACGTCCGACGGTGTGCTGCTCACCGGCCGCGCGCTCGCCACCTACGGCCTGCGCCCGCCGAGCCTGCATCCTGCGCAGTCGGTGTTGTTCACTGCCGTGCGGCAGTAATCAACACCGCCCCGCGCAGGATGCCTTCGCGGGCGCAGATAGCGCGCCCGCTCACTTCGCCTACGGAATGCCCACTGGGCATCCCGCTTAACGGCTCAGCCTGCACAGTCGGTGTTGTTCACTGCCGTGCGGCAGTAAGCCGATGCGTGGCGGCCGCTATCCGATGTAGCGGGAGATGGCGCGGGAGGCAGCGGCCTTGGCCCACAGCTGCCAGTCGTGGTCGACGACCGTGAACCGCACCGGCGCTGCCTGGCTGTGCCGGTAGCGGTTGATGCCGTCGCGCACCGCGTCGATGCTCATCTTCGCAAGAAACGCCGATTCTCCGGCCACCATCACGCGCGACGGCATCGCGATGTTCGCGACCATCGAAATCAGTGACCCCAGCCTGAAGCACGTCCGATCGACCAGCTGTTCCGCCTGCGGCCGTCCTGCCCGCGCGTCCGCCACGAACTCGTCGAATGTGCACGCGCGGCCGATCATCTGCGAATACTGGTTCGCCAGCGACGCGTCCGTCAGACACTGCGCGCAGCCAACGTGCCCGGACGCGCAGCGCGGGCCGTCCGGGTCGACGAGCACGTGGCCGAGCAGCCCGTAGCTCTTGTCCGGATAATCGACCGGCTCGCCGTGCACGGCCAGCGAATAGCCGATGCCCACGCCGATCGTCACCACGGCGAACGCTTCCAATCCGACGCCTGGACCGAACCAGCTCGCGTCCAGCAGCAGCGAATCGACGTCGTTGTAGACCGTGCACGGCAGTCCGGCCGCGTGCGCGACCATCGCCGCCAGCGGTACGTCCTGATCCCAGCGCAGGAACGGTGCGAACGTTACGGTCGCATCATCATGCACATGCCCGCCGATCGCCACGCCGATCGCCGTCGGCTCAGGCAGTGCGCGCGCGGCGACGTCCGTACGACAGTCGCCGACCAGGCTTGCGATGACGTCGGTCACGTGCTGCGGCGAACGATCGGCGAACGCGAGCTCGTGACGGTCGGACACGACTTCGCCGTGCGCGTTGACTGCGGCCGCGATCGCCGACGTGCCGTGCACCTTGACGCCGACGAACGTGCGGGCGTTCGCGCACAACGCGAGCGCGGTCTGCGGTCGGCCGCGACGCTCGCCGCTGTCCTTCGGTGTGAACCCTTGCGGCAGCGGGCCGCGCGTCACCGCATCTCCCGGCAGTTCCTCGATCACGCCCGCGTAGATCAGATCGCTGGTGATGCGCGACAATGCTCCCTGCGATAGGCCGAGCAGCTGGGCGAGCGTGGTACGCGCGATCGGACCGTACTGCGCGATCGCGCGCGCGACCCGGTGCATGTAGTCGGAGCCTGCGAACCATTGCGGGAACGCGGGTGCCGGGAGATTCGTCGCATTCGTTGCGTCCGGTGCGATCGTCGTCATCTGCGCTCCTTGCCGTGATCGGTCCGTGCGTGGTCGCTTCGCGCGGCCATTATTTTCATTCCTACGGCATAAAAATACTCTTTTCTTTCCGCCTCGCCCGGAGAACCGGCAAATGGGAATGAAAACCGCGCAATCGTATGCTGTGAGGTACACGAACCGCAATCGTCGATCAGCAAAGGAGCCGAACTCATGACCTCGTTCAACCGCACCACCCTGCCGGACAACGTCCGCACCAACGGCGCCACCCCGAACCCGTGGTGGGCCAACGCCGTCGTCTACCAGATCTACCCGCGCTCGTTCCAGGACACCAACGGTGACGGCTTCGGCGACCTCAAGGGCATCACGAGCCGCCTCGACTACCTCGCCGACCTCGGCGTCGACGTGCTGTGGCTGTCCCCGGTGTACAAGAGTCCGCAGGACGACAACGGCTACGACATCTCCGACTACCAGGACATCGACCCGCTGTTCGGCACGCTCGACGACATGGACGAGCTGCTCGCCGAAGCGCACCAGCGCGGTATCAAGATCGTGATGGACCTCGTCGTCAACCACACGTCCGACGAGCACGCGTGGTTCGAGGCGTCGAAGGATAAGAACGACCCGCACGCCGACTGGTACTGGTGGCGTCCGGCGCGCCCCGGCTTCGAACCCGGCACGCCCGGCGCTGAACCGAACCAGTGGGGCTCCTACTTCGGCGGCTCCGCATGGGAATACGACCCGAAGCGCGGCGAATACTACTTCCACCAGTTCTCCAAGAAGCAGCCCGACCTCAACTGGGAGAATCCGGCCGTGCGCCGCGCAGTGTACGACATGATGAACTGGTGGCTCGACCGCGGCGTCGACGGATTCCGCATGGATGTGATCACGCTCATTTCCAAGCAGGTCGACTCCGCCGGCCGCCTGCCCGGCGAGCCCGGCAGCGAGATCGCTGACGGCCCGGTCGGCGAGGAAGGCTACTCCAACCCGAGCCCGTTCTGCGCCGACGGCCCGCGTCAGGACGAATTCCTCGCCGAAATGCGCCGCGAAGTCTTCGCCGGCCGCGACGGCTTCCTCACCGTCGGCGAAGCGCCCGGCATCAACGCGCAGCGCAACGAGCACATCACCGACCCCGCCAACGGCGAACTCGACATGCTGTTCCTGTTCGAACACGTCGACTGCGACTGCGAAGGCATCAAGTGGAAGCCGCTGCCGCTGCACCTGCCCACGCTCAAGCGCATCATGGCCGGCTACCAGGCCGCCGTCGCCAAAGCCGGCTGGGCCAGCCTGTTCGACGGCAACCATGACCAGCCGCGTGTCGTCTCTCGCTGGGGCGACGACTCCACCGAGGAGAACCGTGTGCGCTCCGCCAAGGCGCTCGCGCTCATGCTGCACATGCACCGTGGCACCCCGTACGTGTATCAGGGCGAAGAACTCGGCATGACCGACGCGCACTTCACCCGCCTCGACCAGTATCGCGACCTCGAATCGCTCAACGCGTTCCGCCAGCGCGTTGAAGAGGCGAAGGTGCAGGACGCGGATTCGATGATGGCCGGCCTCGCCGCGCGCAGCCGCGACAACGCCCGCACGCCGATGCAGTGGGACGCGTCCAAGTACGCCGGATTCACCGCGCCTGACGCTGCGACTGAACCGTGGATCTCCGTCAACGAAAACTGTGCGGCGATCAACGCGGCTGCCGAATTCGACGATCCGGAATCCGTGTACGCGTTCTACAAGCAGCTCATCGCGCTGCGTCACGAGAATCCGGTTGTCTCCGCCGGCGACTGGCGGCTGATCGATGCGGACGACGAGCACGTGTACGCGTTCGTGCGCACGCTCGGCGACGAGCGCCTGCTGACGGTCGTGAACCTGTCCGGTCGCACGGTCGACCTGCCGGCTGAATCCGCGGCGTTGCTGGAGTCTGCTGTCGGCGGTGCAATCGTGACCGCGGACGCGATCGTGATCGCCACCGATGATGCTGATCACGCTGCCGCGTCGCTCGCCAAGCGCGAGCTCGCCGCGTGGGAGGGCGCGGTCGTCCGCCTGTAATCGCGGATCGTAACGCAAGCCAGATGATGCAGGTCGGGCGGGGATGGACACACAGCCGTCTCTGCCCGGCCTGCCGCCTACAATTGGCCCTCATGGAACAAAAAGACGTCCTCAAAGCACTGCAGCGTGATCATGCGGCCGAACTCAAGCTCGCCGCCGAACGGTTGAAGGGGACCGCTCGTCACACCGAAATCATCCCCTCCCCGGTCCTGTCCGACATGACCGGCCACAAGATTCTCCTCAAGCCCGAGAATCTGCAGGTCACCGGTTCGTTCAAGATCCGCGGCGCCTACAACAAGATCGCCTCCCTCAGCGACGAGGAGCTTGCCCGCGGCATCGTCACCGCATCCGCCGGCAACCATGCGCAGGGCGTCGCTTACGCGGCCCGCGAACGCGGTGCGAAGGCCACGATCTGCATGCCGACCATCACCCCGCCGCTCAAGGTCGACGCCACCAAGGCGTACGGCGCCGACGTGGTGCTCTACGGCGACGTGTTCGACGAGTCCGCCGCCCATGCGGCCGAACTCGCCGAAACCCAGGGCATGATCTATGTGCCGCCGTTCGACGACTACGAGGTCATCTGCGGCCAGGGCACGATCGGCTTGGAAATTCTCGAAGACGTGCCGGACGTGACCGACGTGGTCGTGCCGCTCGGCGGCGGCGGTCTGGGCGCGGGCGTCGCGCTTGCGATCAAGACGTTCAAGCCGGAAGTGCGCGTGATCGGCGCGATTCCGGAAGGTTCCCCCGCTTGGAAGGATTCGTTCGCTGCGGGCCGCGTCTCGCCGGCCGATCAGGTGGTCACCTCTGCTGAGGGTGTGGCTGTCAAGCACCCGGGCGACCTGCCGTTCGCGCTGCTCAATGAGTTCCTTGACGATCTGGTGACTGTGACCGAGCGCGACATCAACGAGATGATTCTGCTCATGCTTGAGAAGCACAAGCTGGTCGTCGAGGCTGCCGGTGCGGTGTCTCTGGCCGCGCTCGAGCATCTGAACCTGCGTTCGCGCAAGTTCGCGTCCGCTCCCGGCCCGCACGTGGTGGTGCCGATCATGTCTGGCGGCAACATCGATACGGTCACGATGGGCGCGGTGATTCAGAAGGGCATGATCGCGCGCGGCCGCATCATGAACTTCGAGGTCGAGCTGCCGGATACCCCGGGCCAGCTCGTCAAGGTCGCCACGCTGCTCGCCAAGGAGCGCGCGAACGTGATCCAGCTTGACCACGATCAGTTCAAGGCGTCCGGCCATTACACGAACGCCGTGTCGCTCGGCGTCACGGTCGAGACGAACGGCCCGGATCACATCGACCGCATCCTTGCGGCCCTGCGCGAGGCCGGTTTCCAGCCGAAGCGCATTTACTGATCCGTGCTGATGCGCTGATGCGCGCCGATGTGATTGGCGAATCGTTGCGATAGTGCAACGACCGCGGGGGCTTCGGCATTGCATTCCCGACACACTCAAGGCCGTTCGGCCAAGCCTACGGTCGGAAACGCAATGCCGAAGCCTCCGCTCTGTTTGCGATATGTGCAGCGTCGTGATGCGGCGCTGTGTCGTCTGGTCAGTTGGGCCGGCGACATTTGCAGTACTTGCGCAGTGCGTACAGCGCTTACTGCTTATTGTGCGGCCGCGATCGTTTCGTCGACGAGCTGGGGGAGCGCGACGGCGATGTCCTCGCGGATGAGCCGCGTGGCGAGACGGTCGTATTGCGTGCGGCCCATGTTCATAATGGTGATCGGCACGCCGGCCTGTGCGGCGACCGGCACGAGCGACGCGGCCGGGAACACTTCGAGCGTGGAGCCGATCACCCAGAATTCGTCGGCTTCGGTGACTCGCTTCATGGATTTTTCCATCGCTCCGTCGGGCAGCTGCTCGCCGAAGTACACCACGTCGGTTTTGATGAGTCCATTGCAGGGCATGTTGCCGTTGTACGGCAGCTTGCGATGGCAGTGCGGATCCGGTTCCTCGTCCAGTTTGGCCATGATGTCGGCCGTGTCGTATTTCGCGTGGCATTTCATGCAGTGCGATGTGCCGATGGTGCCGTGCAGGTTGACGATCACGTCCGGCGAGTTGCCGGCTTTCTCGTGCAGTGCGTCGAAGTTCTGCGTGGCCAGCAGCGTGAGCAGGCCGGCCTGTTCCAGCTTGACGAGCGCCTTGTGCGCGGTGCCGGGCTGCGCGTTCCATACGGGGGATTCTTTTTGCCAGCGCCACGAATACTCGCGTTCTTCCTTGCTGGTGAGAAACGCGTCGATGTCGTAGACGCTCATTTGTTCGGGATGCTTGGTCCAGACGCCGTCCGGACTGCGGAAGTCGGGGATGCCTGCGGACGTGGAGATGCCCGCGCCGGTCAGTACTGCGATTTTTTTCGTCATATACATAGGTATACGCCGGTTGCGTCGGTTGTGGTGCGCGTTATTCCGACTGGGGTTCGACTTGGGCTCGTGCGTGCAACCGGGTTCCGTGGTTGCGCACAGTATGTTCCGTCTGTTCCGGGTGTCGTTTCGGCCTATGGTGGCCGGGCTGTGCCTCTTGTTGCGTCATGTCGTCCGACGTCGCAGGTCGGGGCGAGGCAATGGTGCTTGTTCTGTCGGCTGCTGGTTGTGTTTGCGTGGTGCGGTGATGCGTGTGCGTATATGCGGATCGATAATGAACGGTGGCCGACTGATGATTGACTGACAGCTGACCGGCGGTTGAAATGTTGTGACACGCCGTCCGAGAGCTGGATTGGGACATCGAAATGGTGGTTTTGGGGTTTAGGATGGTTGTAGACGTGGTTGGGTGCGTTTGCGACACGCCGAGGGAGTCGTGTGTTTTCAGTGGTTTTGGGGTGTTGTTGTGTTTGTTGGTTTGCGTGGTTGTGGGTTGTCGTGTATGTTTATCTCTTGCTGCCGGTCAGCGAGTGGTTCTCTTCTTTGGGGTTGCGGACTGATCGTGTGGTGGTGGTTTGAGAACTCAAGAGCGTGTTTGTACTACTTTTTAGAGTCAATGTTTTGATTGCCAGTTTGTTGTCCGCCTGCTGCTGTTTGTGGTGGTGGGTCTGTGTGAGCAGGTAATGGATGGCAAGGTTTTGTGTGAATGTCCTTCCTTATAGGATGTTCCGTCAATATGTATGAGAGTCATTGTTGGTTCTCTTTGCAAGTTTTTTTGTGGAGGGTC
>NZ_JGYN01000024.1 GCF_000741165.1 Bifidobacterium biavatii DSM 23969
GGTTGATAGGCCGGACGTGGAAGCCGTGCAAGCGGTGGAGCTGACCGGTACTAACAGGGAACAGCAACCAACTATGCACACTCGTATGAGTGTGACACGCATCGATACCATGCAAGATCTTGTGAGGTGACAAGGAATACTCACGATCACACGATCAACACCATACGAAAAACACTCGCGTTCACTCTCCGGTTCCCAAACCATCACGAATACCGGTTAAACGAGCATGCTTGTTTAACTGTTAATTAAAGATTTGCGGCGGTCATGGCCCAGGTGAGACGCCCGGCTCCATTCCGAACCCGGAAGCTAAGGCCTGGCACGGCAATGGTACTGCACCCGACAGAGTGTGGGAGAGTAGCACACCGCCGCATCAACACGTAACAAGAGCTCCGAACCATGATGGTTCGGGGCTCTTCGCATATGTGCAGCACGAGCTTCACTGAGAGCAGCAGTCGCTGAAGATCCGACGAAGGTGCCCGGAAAGTGTGCCCGGAAAAAGCTTTGCAGGGTACGCACAAGTTCAGTAGACGACAAGGACACAGGGCTAGTAGGCTATAGGGCAGTATTCATCGGGCTAGATAGAAAGAAGATCATGGCCAAGAAGCGCATTGTGGTAATGTACGGCGGCAAGGCGGACGAGCATTCGATTTCCTGCATTTCCGCGGCCGGGGTACTTCGCGCGTTTGACACGGAACGATTCGAGCCGATCCCCGTCGGCATCACCAAGGCCGGGCAGTGGATCGTCGGCGGCGAGGACCCGCGCGGCTGGAACATGGCCGAAGGACTGCCCGTCGTCGAGAAGACCGCCGGCGCCCGCGACGTGGTGCTCGACGTCGCCCTCGGACAGGACGGCTTCTTCGCACGCAACGAGGACGGCACGATGGAATCGCTCGGCCACGTCGACGCGGTCCTGCCGGTGCTGCACGGACCATACGGCGAAGACGGCACGATCCAGGGCCTGCTCGAAATGATGAACGTGCCGTACGTGGGTTGCGGCGTGCTCGCGTCCGCCGCATGTATGGACAAGCATTACACGAAAGTGCTGCTCGCGGCAGCCGGCATTCCGGTCGCGCCCGGCATCACCATCGACGCGCGCACGCTCGATCTTGACTCCAAGTTCGCAACCAACGGCGACGATCTCGTCGCACAGGTCGAATCGGCTGGACTCGAATATCCGCTGTTTGTCAAGCCGTCCCGCGCCGGCTCTAGCTTCGGTGTGACTAAAGTCGAGCATGCGGGCGACGCAGCCGAACTCGCCGCCGCCGTGTACGCGGCGTATCCGCACGACTGGCGCATCCTGATCGAACAGGGCATCGACGCGCGCGAAATCGAATGCGCGGTTCTCTGCCCGAAGGCCGGCGACGAACCCAAGGCCAGCTGGCCGGGCGAAATCGTGCTCGACAAGCGCGCCGGCGGCGACGATCAGTTCTATGACTTCGACAGCAAGTACATGGATGCGAGCGCAAGCCACGTCGAGGTGCCGGCGAACCTGCCCGACGACGTGCTTGAACGTGTGCGCGAAACCGCGGTCAAGGCGTTCAAGGCCGTGGACGGCACTGGCCTGAGCCGTGTGGACACGTTCGTGACCGCCGACGGTGAGGTGATGGTCAACGAGATCAACACCATGCCCGGATTCACGCCGATTTCGATGTATCCGAAGGCATGGGAGGCCACCGGCGTGAGCTACACCGACCTCATCACCACGCTCGTCGAAGGCGTGCTGCGGTAATTTCGCGTCTGACGGCCTATCGATAATGCCCTTTGCCTGACCGTTCACGCACATTGCGCGACGGTTCCCGGCAAAGGGCATTGTCATATCGGCCGGATGCAAGCCACATGCGCCGTCCGTTACCGTCCGCAGCGATTGCCGGCCGACCATGCAGGTCGGTTTAACGATCGAGAGGCTGATTTGCGCGCCTGCACGGGTCAGTTTGACGATCGAGAGGCGCGGATCGACCGAAACGGGGCCTTCGGCCCCCGATTAGGGGCTGTTTACGCCTCAAAGATGCAATGCTCGGCCAGCAGACCAGTCTCTTGATCGTTGAACTGACCTTTGCGTATGGGCAAATTAGCCTCTTGATCGTCAAACCGCGCGGATCATGCGCCGATGGCCGCGCGCTGTTCGATGAAATCGGCGTCGGCCAGCGCGCGCACGGCCGCGTCGCGGGCGGTCGACAGCAGCACGCCGGACTTGGCGAACACGAGCACCTGGCCTTCGATGCCGTACGGCGAAAAACCGGTGAATTTGACCAGCGGCGTAGTGCCGTCAACGGCCACTCCCGCGGTTCCGGCCGACACCGCCGTCACGATGCGGCGTTCGATCGCGGCCGTGTCCTCGCCCGCCTTCGCGGTGAACGGCACGGTGACCATGCTCTCGTTCGACGGGGCGAGCTTTTCCAGTGACGCGGTGTTGAGCACCGAATTCGGGATCACCATCTCGTTGCCGTTGCGTTCGAGCACCACGGTCTGACGCCAGGTGATGTCCTTGACCACGCCGGTGGTGCCGGCCACGGTGATCAGGTCGCCCGGCTGGATCACCTTGCCGAACATGAGCCCGAATCCGGACACGATGTTCGCGACCGTATCCTTCAAGCCCAGCGACACGGCAATGCCGCCGACGCCGAGAGCCGTCATCAGTGTGGTCGGGTCGATGCCGAACACCGGCTTCAGCACGACCGTCGCCGCGCACACCCAGATCAGCACGCGCACGATGTTGACGAAAATCGACGCGTTCGGCATGTCCGTGCGATCGAGCACCTTGCGCAGCAGCTTGCTGATGCCTTTCACCACCACCCACGCGACGACGAACACCGCCACGAAGAAAATGATCTTGCCGGAGTTACCTTCCAGCCAAGTGAGCATGTCGGTAAGCGAATCGGTGGCCGCAGTCGTGTCCATATTCAGTTCAGTCCGTTTCCATCATCATGGGCCCGCTGCACCGGCGTTTGCCGGCCGCTCGGTACCACATTCGTTGTTTTTCATCCTACCCAGCCGTTTTCGCGCAACCTGTGACGACACCGAAAGCCGGCGGGGAACGCCGCCGCGCGACTACGATGGAACGCATGGGGAACATTCTCGATTACGCGCGCACGGAATTCCGCGACTTTGCCCGGCTGCCGTTCAGCGCCGTGGACTCGCTGGTCCTGTCGGAACTCGCGTACGTTCACATGCCGGAGGCGGTGCCGCGGTTCAATACGACGAAAACGGTGGCGACCGTGCCGCTCGCGCACGCCCTGCGCGCCGAGGATTATCCGGCCATGTTCACCACCGGTTCCGAGCCGGTGAACGAGTATCGGCTCGGCCTGCTGCGGGCCGTGTGCGAGTCGCCGCGCTACCGCGGCATTCGCGTGGGGGAGTACGCCGAACGGCTGGACGAGGACGACCAGCAGCAGTTCAGCGCGATGACGTTCGACTTGGGCGACTGCCGCGGGCTCGACTATCCGGGCGGTCTGCTGTACGTCGCGTTCCGCGGCACAGACGGCACGCTGGTCGGCTGGAAGGAGGACTTCAACATGGCCGTGCGCTGCCCGGTGCCGTCGCAGCGTTCCGCCGCCGACTATCTGGCGTCCGTCGCCGCGCGTTCGGCCGGCGTGCTTGGCGCGCCCGCGGCGAGCCTGATGATCGGCGGGCATTCGAAGGGCGGCGCATGCGCTATCTGGGCGGCGATGTCGTTGGCTGCGCGCGAATGCTCGGCGATGATCGACGTCGCGCGGAATGACCGCGAACTGCCGGCCGTGCCGCAGAACGCCGGCAATCTGCCGATCGTCGAACCGCGCATCATTCGCGTCTACTCGCACGATGGGCCCGGTTTCGACTCGTCCGTAACCGGATCGCCGGCGTACCGTTCGATCGCGGGACGTATCGACAAGACTGTGCCGGAAGCGTCGGTCATTGGGCGCCTGCTTGACGACGGGCCGGTTGAATGTTCGATTGTCAAGGCTGACGCGATCGGCATCCTGCAGCATATGGGCGGCAGCTGGCAGGTCGCCGACGGCCGGTTCGTGACCGCGGACGGGCTGAGCGCAGGCGCGCAGTTCGTCGACCGCACGATCGCGACGTGGCTGGCCGGCGTCGATCAGCGGCAGCGCGAGGTCACGATCGACCAGGTGTACGACATCGTCGCCGCGGCTGGATACGCGAATTTCGCCGATCTCGCGGCGCACTGGACGGACGCGCTGCCGAAGATCCTGCTCGCCGCGAAGGACACGGATCGTTCGACGCGGGCGCTGGTCGCGGCGGTGGTCAAGGGGCTGCCGTCGAGCGCGCTGCGGGTGATGGTGTCGCCGCCGGAGCCGCCCGCGTCCGGCGAATTGCGCGAATCGTCACGCGGATCGCAGGACGGTGCCGGCGAGGACTAGAGTTGCGGCGCCGGTGCCGCAGCGACGTCGTCCGACGGCAGGTTGTTGCGGAAGATGCGGTGCCAGTATTCGAGCAGGTCCTTGCGCGACAGCGACAGGACCATGCTCATGGCGAGCATGGCCACGTCCTCGTTGAGCAGGTCGTTGACCGTGACCGTGTCGCGCAGCTGCGGCCAGCGGCTGATCACAGCGAGCATGCCGCCGATCGTGAAGTCGAGCATGAGATCGGTTTTCAGGTCGAGCCTGTCCGGCAGTTGCAGGCCGTTGATGATGGTGAGCCGGCCGAAGTCGCGCAGCGAGTCGACCAGTTCGGGGGAGCCGTGCGGGCCGGCGATCAGTGCGAGCCGGTCGAGCCGTTCGCGGTGTTCGGGCGACCGCAGCAGCGTGGTCATGGTTTCGCGCCACGTCGCGTCCGGATCCGAGCCGGGCTCGGGCAGCATGGGGCGCGCTTCGTGTACGACGTGCATGATGGCCGAGTCGGCGAGTTCCGGCAGGCCGCTGTAGTGATAGTAGAACGAGTTGCGGTTGACGCCGGCTTCGTGCACGACGTCGGTGACGGTGATCTTGTGGTATTCGCGGTCTGCGAGCAACTCCCAGAACGCGTTTTCCATGCGTTCCCTGGCGGGCAGGATTTCGGAGTCCCGGCGTGGGCGTGGCAATGTCGTCTGCTCCTTTCGGCCGATTATTGGTCACATTGTCTAGGCTTTATGATACGCCGATATTGGACAAGGTGTCTATTACCTGTGGGTGCGTCAGCGGCGGGAGACCTTGGAATTGCGTGCGAGCGCGGCGGGCAGCAGGATCATCATCGCCTGCGTGATGTTGCGCCGGTCCTCCGGCGTGAGCCCCACGTACGCGCCCAGCATTTCCGGAATCGCCTTCGCGCCCGCCGACATCACGCCGCCGATGTTGTTCGCGCCGCTTGCCTCGATCACCGCGAATAGCGCGTCCACCGCGTGCTCGCGCTGTTCCTGGCTCAAGCCGGCCAGCCACTTGTTCAGCGACTCGTTGAACAGCTTCGAACTGTGCGCCAGATCCTCCACCTGCACGAATTCGCCGCCGCACATCTGCCACGAGAACGCGAAATGCTGCATCACGCCCTCCACGTCGGACTTGACCACCGTGCAGCGCTCCGGCGTCTCCAGAATCATGCCGATAATCGACGAATCGGGCACAATCTTGACGATCCGGTCCTTGACCGTGCCGTACTCGTAGCCGTTCACCACGTCCGGCGGGAAACCTGGCCCATCCAGCGAATAGATGCGCGTGACGCGCTCGCGGATCTCGTCCGGCGCGTTCATCGCCGCATACACTGCGAGATTGCCGCCCTTGGAATGGCCGGTCAGCACGATCGGCCCATCCCACAGGCCGGCCACCTGCTTCAGATACTCGGCCGCGGACACCTGCGCCGGTACCGGATACTGGAAGGACATGTTGAAGTCCTCCTTCCAGCCGACCAGCGAATCGTCCGTGCCACGGAATGCGACCGCCAGCGTGCCGTCCGGCAGACGGTAGGTGAGCGCGGCGAACTGCGTCTGCGCCTTCGCGTCGAATTGCGCTGCGTACGCGTTCATCTCGATGTCGGCAAAGCGCGGATTCGCCGCCACCGCGCGGTAGAAGTCGTGCGTAAGCTGCGGGTCGACCAGCGCGATGCTGTTGACGTCGTGGTCGCGATTGACGACCCCGCCGTGCAGTTCGGCGTCGGCGGCGGCGATCGTCACACCGTCGTATGGGGCGTGCGCGAGATTGCGCAGCGACATGATCGGATGACGTGGTGAAAACGATCGCACGCGCGCGCCGAACGTGCCGTACCGGTCGATTACGTCCGCAAGGCACGGCACGTCGTCCGGCACGTCGTCGTACACGAGAATCGCCAGCGTCAGCGCGTCCGCCGCGCGGAACGGCACCGTCGCGAACCCGCGCGTCTCGGTGCGCGCGTAATCGGTGATGTTGGCCATCGCGCACCTCCGTTTCCGACGTTCGACGAACCGACGGTTCCATGATCGCAGTCCTACAGCAAATCATAGTGAACCGGCGTGAAGCCGCCGGTGAACAAACGCGGCGATCGGCGCGAAATTGGTGTGTTGCTTGGGTCTCGACCGTCGGCATTGGCGGGGGGTGAGCCGGTGGAAGAAACGTGCGTGCGACGCGGAACGCAACGCGAGACGAACATGCGGCTTGTGCCCGGCCGGTGGTAGAAACGAAACCATATGCGACCGCGCTTGCGGTCGCGCACGACAACGGGGAGGTTGCGATGATCAACGAACAGTACAAGGCGATGCTCGGCGGCAAGTCGGTGATCCGATCCTTGAGCGAGTACGCGACCGCGCGCGGCGCGGCCATCGGCTACGACAACGTATTCGACTACAGCCTCGGCAATCCGAGCGTGCCGTGCCCGCCCGACTACACCAAGACCGTCATCGACATGTATGAGACGGCCGAACCGGTCGCGCTGCACGGCTACAGCCCGTCGCTTGGCATCCCGAGCGTGCGCGAGACCATCGCCGACAGCCTCAACCGGCGATTCGGTATGGATTACACCGCCGCGCACATCTTCCCGACCACCGGCGCGGCCGGCGCGCTCGCGCACGCCCTGCGCGCGGTGACCAAGCCCGGCGACGAGGTGATTACGTTCGCGCCGTACTTCCCCGAATACCAGCCGTACGTGAGCGGCACCGGCGCATACCTGACCGTCGTGCCGGCCGACACCGACAACTTCCAGATCAACTTCGACGCGTTCGAGGCGGCGCTCGGGCCGCAGACCGCCGCCGTGCTCATCAACACGCCGAACAACCCGTCCGGCGCGGTGTACTCGGAGGCGACGTTGCGCCGACTTGCCGAAATCCTGCGCGCGCGGCAGGCCGAATACGGGCACGACATCTTCCTCATTAGCGACGAGCCGTACCGCGAGATCGTGTTCGACGGCGGCGAGCAGCCGTATCCGTCGAAGTACTACGACAACACGCTCAGCTGCTACTCGTGGTCCAAGTCGCTCTCGCTGCCCGGCGAGCGCATTGGCTACGTGGCCGTCAACCCGCGCGCCACCGACGCCGAACTGCTCGTGCCGATGTTCGGCCAGATCTCGCGCGGCACCGGCCACAACTGCCCGAGCTCGACCGCACAGCTTGCCGTGGCTCGCGTGATTGACGAGACGTCGGATCTGTCGGTGTACGAGACGAACATGAACCTGCTGTACGATGCGCTGACCTCGATCGGATTCGACGTGGTGCGGCCCGGCGGCACGTTCTACATCTTCCCCAAGGCGCTCGAGGACGACGCGACCGCATTCTGCATGAAGGCCAAGGACTACGACCTGATCCTCGTGCCGTCGGAGAGCTTCGGCGTGCCTGGGTACTTCCGCATGGCGTACTGCATTGACACCGAGAAGGTGAAGCGGTCGATCCCGGTGCTCGAGCGGTTCGCGCGCGAGGTGTACGGGCTGTGACGGCTTTGGCGCTGGTCGTGCGGTCTGAAAAAGCGTTGGAAATCCTTGCGACACGCCGTGCGCTTGCGTGCGTGGCGTGGTTCGTGTAGATTATCCATCTGTTGCCTCTACGGCAGCAGATTGCGGACATAGCTTAGTTGGTAAAGCGCAACCTTGCCAAGGTTGAGACCGCGGGTTCGAGTCCCGTTGTCCGCTCTAGTTTTTCGGAATGCCGGTGATTCGGGGTTTCGGGAGATGAGACCCGGGCGGTTGGCGCAGAGGTAGCGCACTTCCCTGACACGGAAGGGGTCACAAGTTCGAATCTTGTATCGCCCACGATTGATCGGCGGGGAACTGCCGACCGATTGGATCGGACGCGAGTCTGGTCGTGCGACTGGGTGATTGGCGCAGCGGCTAGCGCACTTCCTTCACACGGAAGGGGTCGTAGGTTCGATTCCTACATCACCCACGATCTCGTGGCTTGCCGCGGGTGACATTTGGGGCTATGGCGCAGCTGGTAGCGCATCTCCATGGCATGGAGAGGGTCAGGGGTTCGAATCCCCTTAGCTCCACAGACAAGGGCTTCCGAGCAATCGCTCGGAAGCCCTTTTGCATTGTTGTTTGGTGGTTGTTGGATGTGTACCAGCCGATGCCGGGTTATAGGCCAAAATGTGTGCCCGGTGGTTTAGTCGTGGCGGTTTTCACTCGGTGGGGAGAACGTAGTGAGCGAAAACCGCCAGTATCACAAGCGAGGGCGTTTTGTAGGCGGCTTCGGGCTTGACCGACACGGTTTCATGAATGATTGTGGGCATAAGTGGTACAGGAATAGACTCGGTCAAGGACTTGGCAGGAGGCATCATCCCGGTTGTGGGCATAGGCGGGACATTATGGGGCTTGGATTGTGGGTATGAACGGGATGTTTATACGATCGTGGGCATAGGCGGGACACCAACTGACGCAATATCGTCTCTTCGTGTCCCGTCTATGCCCACGATGCAATGCCCACGATGTATTCATATGCGACCGGTTATGCCCACAAGCCAGAGTTCTGCGGAGGGGATGCGATGCGGGTCGCGTCGGAACTACTCGGCGGAACCGGACTGGCGGTCGTGCAGGTAGGACTTGATGCTGTAGGTGAACAGGGCCAGCAGCAGGATGCCGAGACAGGCGACGGCGGCCATCACCGGAGCGCTCACGCCGGTCGAAGCGAGGATGCCGCTCACTCCGGTGCTCGTGTTGACGGCGGCGTTGGTGGCGGCGCCGTTTTTGGAGGCCGAGCCGTTCGAGTCGTTCGTGCCGGTGGCGCTCGTCTTGGAGCCGGTGGTTCCGGTCTTGCTGGAATCGTTGCTCGAAGCGTTCGCGGTGGAACCGGACGACGAACCCGCGGAGTTGCTGGAATCGCCGGAGTTCGTGTTCTTCTTCGCGTCGCTCACGGCCTGCTTGATGCTGTCGTGCACCTTCTGCTGCGTGTCCACGAACTGGTCATGCTCCTGCTTGATCGTGTCGTGGTCCTCCTTGAGATCGCTGTGCAGCTGATCGGCGTGCTGCTTGGTGTCCGTAAGATCCTGATGCAGCGTGTCATGCGCGTCGTGCGCCTTGTCGTAGGCGCCGTCGATCGTGTTCTTGATGTCGTCGTGCGCCTGCTGTGCGTCCTGCCACGCCTGCTCGTGGTTTGCGCGGATGTCGTCCGCATCCTGATGCGCCTGGTTGTGCAGCTGTTCGGCGTGCTGCTTGGCCGTATCGATATCGTTCCTGATCTGCGTGTTCGTATCGTGCAGATGCTGCAGCGCGTCGCTCCGCACGCTCATTTGACTGTCGACGTTCGCGTCGCCGCCGTCCGCCATCGCGGTCATCGGCATGGCCATCGCCACGCCGCACAACGCCAGCGAGGCGATCGCGGCGGTAATCATACGCTTCCTCATGATTCGCTCGATTCTCCCCAAACACGGCCTGTCGGCCGCTCATACACGTAACCACCCGACATTCTAGGAGCGGGGAAAACGCGAGTAAAGCAATACAATCGGGCAAACTGTCTATCTCACGCAGTCCGGAATTGCGGTTCGCGTTGTGGTCCGGGCTTCCGCCGTTGCCCTTGCGGCTTGCCAAACTTGCGCCGGCCCAACGGCGACTCGGGCTGCCCGCGCCGGTTTCGTTTCGGGTTCGGGCTCGCATCGCAGCCGGCCTGGATCGGCAAGCGCGGCACCGGACTAGGCTGGGCGGTATGGCTTCCCAACAAACGCTGTTTCACGGCAAGGCGCAAGCGTACGCCGACGCGCGCCCCGGCTATCCGGACGCGGCTATCGCGTACATCGGCTCGCTGATCCCGGACGGTTCCGTCGTCGCCGACATTGGCGCGGGCACAGGCAAGTTCACCGTGCCGATCGCGCGGTACGGATTCGATCATCATTACGACGTGCACGCGGTCGAACCGGACGCCGACATGCGCGGCGTGCTGCTCGACGCGACCCGGCCGTACGCGAACGTTACCGTCGCGGCCGGCACGGCAGAACACACGACCCTGCCCGACCACAGCGTCGACGCGATCGTGTGCGCGCAGGCGCTGCACTGGTTCAATCACGACGCGTTCCTCGCCGAATGCCGGCGCATCAGCCGCGGCGACCGGTTCCTGCTCGTGTCGATCTACAACAGCACGTCGTTTGATTCGGCGATGATGCGCGGCGCGGATCGCGGAGTGCCGGGGGCGACTTCCGACGGCGGTGCTGCTGGTTCGATCGACGCTACTCGCGCTGCTGGCGATAGTGCGCCGCAGTCGTCCGAGGCGATCGCCATCTCACCCGGTGCGGCCGATGCGCGCGTTGCGCAGTCGTCCGCTGCACTCGCCGCCGTCTCGCCCGAAGACGCAGCCGACATCGGCGTCAGCGCGCGGCACTTCCGCGAAACGGCCGCCGAATTTTTCGACCATCCGACGATCCGCCGGTTCCCCAACCCGATCCGCTACACGCGCGACACGTGGCGCACGTACATGGACTCGCACTCGCACAGTCCGCTGCCGGACGATCCGGCGTATCCCGCGCATCGCGCGTGGGTCGACGCGATCTTCGACAAACGGGCCGTCGACGGAATCATGATCGACGACAACGTCACCATGATCGCCAGCGAACTGCTGCCGGCCATGCCGGAACGTGGCCGCGGCGATGATGCTGCCGTGACGATCCGTTCATATAGCGCGATGCCGTCGGTCGCGCGCGAGATCCGCGAGCGGGTATTCGTGCGCGAACGTAAGTGGCGGCCCGAGTTCGATGGCTGGGATGAACTGGGGCACGCTACGCATCTGCTCGCGTTCGATGGCGGTCAGGCGGTTGGAACATGCCGGTTCTACACGGACCCCGATCATGCGGACAGCCAGCCGGGACGATACGTGATCGCGCGGCTCGCAGTGCTGCCTGATGAGCGCGGGCGGCGTATCGGTTCGGCGCTCCTGTCCGAAGCGGAACGTCGCATCGCGCTCGCAGGCGGTACGCTCGCCGCCGTGCATGCGGAGGATGATCGCTATGCGTTCTATGAACGCCGTGGCTACCAGCTTACCGACGATATCTATGAAGGCGGGCGTCACGGCTGGTTGATCAAGCGATTGCTCTGAACGCGAGGGCCGCCGATGGGACACGTCGGCATCGCCGCCGCGGTCGGCATGCGCAACCGCAAGATGACGGCGGTCGGCGGCGCGGTCTGGCATAGTGGGGTCATCATTCGGACGCGACATCGCTTAATGAAGCATGGTGGCGTGTGCGAGTGAAGTGAATCGTGGCATAGACGCAGGAAACCGCGTGCGAACAGCATATAATGATAACGCAAACATAACTGCAATCATTGGGATGCAACGAGGAGCATCAACATGGCTGAACTCAACAACGCGCAACGTCGCACCGAACAGCTGCCGTACCACTATGACGACCCGTCCATCATGGGCGGTCAGCTTGAATATCAGGAAAAACTGTGGGAGTTCAATCAGACCCATCCCACCGACACGGACGGCAAGCAGAAGCTCCTCAAGGAGATGTTCGCCGAGATCGGCGACGGCTGCCACGTCGAGACGCCCGCGCACGCGAACTGGGGATTCCACCACGTCCATATGGGCAAAGGCGTGTACTGCAACGTAAACTTCACCTGCGTGGACGACGCCGACATCACGATCGGCGACTGGTGCATGTTCGGACCGAACGTGGTCATCGCCACGGCCGGGCATCCGGTGCTGCCGGTCCTGCGCGAGCATCATTACGTGTACTGCATCCCGGTCACGATCGGACGCAACGTGTGGGTCGGCGCGAACGTGACGATCCTGCCGGGCGTGACCATCGGCGACAACTGCGTGATCGGCGCCGGCTCGGTCGTCAGCCACGACATTCCGGCGAATACGGTCGCGTACGGTGTGCCGTGCAAAGCCGTACGCGAGATCGGGGAGAAGGATCGCGAGTTCTACTACAAGAACCGCCGTCTCGACGTGTGGGAGTAGGCGGCAACGGACTCGCGGCGGTTATGGGCGCAATTCGCAATCTGTGAGGCAGATTACGGGATGTGTAAGGGTCTTTCTTTGATCTGTGAGGCAACATGGGACGAAGAACGGGCCGATATATACCCCCGAACTGCCCTCAGGCGGGTCTGCTGGCACGAGTGTCCCAGATGCGCTGCCTCACAGATCGCAGAAAGACCTGTGCAATGTTGCAAATCTGCCTCACAGATCGCAAAAAGCCGTTGTCATGCGTGCTCGGGGCAATTCGATGGCCGTCGGAAGGGTCAGGCGGTCTTCGTCGGATCCTTCTGCAGGGTGAGGAAGACCAGTGCGACGACGAGCAGGATCGCGATCGAGAGGACGCCGAGCGAGGCGTTGCCGGTCAGCGACGTGGTGGTGGCCACGAGGAACGTGCCGAGAATCGAGGCGGTCTTGCCGAAGATGTCGTACAGGCCGTAGTATTCGTTGGCGTGCTCCTTGGGAATGATCTTGCCGTAGTACGAACGCGAGAGCGCCTGGATGCCGCCCTGGAACATGCCCACGAGAATCGCGAGGATCCAGAACTGCACGGCCGAACGCAGGAAGAACGCGGCGAAGAACACGATGCACATGTACGCGACAACTGCGGCCATGATCATCGGCTTGCATCCGAACCGGCCGGCCAGACGTCCGTACAGGATCGCGCACGGGAACGCGACGAACTGCGTCACGAGCAGCGCCACCACGAGCTGCGTCGAATCGATGCCGAGCTGCGTGCCGTATGACGTGCTCATCGAGATCACCGTGTTCACCGCGTCGATGTAGAAGAAGAACGCGATCATGAACATCCACAGCGGCTTGTTCCTCACCAGCTTGCGCAGCGTGCCGCCCAGTTCGGTGAACGTGCCGTGGATCGCCGCGCGCGCGTGCTCGCGGGTCGCGCGGTAGTGCACCTGCTTGTAGCTCGTCAGCAGCGGGATCGTGAACGCCACCCACCATGCGGCCGTGATCACGAAGCTCGCGCGCGTGCATGCGACCGTCGACCAGCCGAGCAGTGACGGGCCGCCGAAGATCAGCGCGATGCACAGGATGAACGGCACCGTCGAACCGACGTAGCCCCAGCCGTAGCCGTGCGACGACACCTTGTCCATGCGATCGTTGTCGGTCGTGTCGATGAGCATCGAATCGTAGAACGTGAGCGAGCCGTTCAGGCCGATCGTCGCGAGCACGTACACGATCAGGAACGGCAGCCAGGTCAGCGGCAGCGCCATCGCGCAGCACATGACCACGCCCGTGCCGAAGAAGCCGAGGAAGAACTTGATCTTCATGCCCTGCACGTCGGCGATCGAGCCGAGCAGCGGCATGAGCAGCGCGATGACGAGCGATGCGATCGTTTGCGCGTAACCCCAAGCGGAGACGATGTTGCCGTCCGCGGGCATGAGCGATTTCGCGTAGATCGGCACGACGGCGGTGCTCAGCAGTACGAACGCCGAATTGCCGACGTCGTAGACGATCCACTGCTTCTCGCGTTTCGTAAGCTTCGCGCCGGCCGGCACCGCGGCCGCGGCGGCCGACGACGATTCGGAGGAGGACACAGGACTTGACATAACGACTCCTGACCATGACAACAACTATCAGCCATCGTACGGGCCGGGCGGGGGAGCGGACAAGACCCCGGGTGAACAGCGCATGAATTCTGCCGCGGTGCGGATAGGCGCCGCGCGCGCCGATTCGTCCCCGCGGGCCTTTAGGTTTGGGGAAGGATTGACGTTCAAGGAGACCATTATTATGCAGCAGCAGAAGAACACGGGAGCTGCGCCCGGAAACGCGGCCGGAGGAGACATCGCGGTGCCCGCCAGCCTGGCGCACCCGCAGCCGCTCAACACGCCTGAGGAACTGCGCGCCATCCGGCAGGCCATGCGCGAGGGCAAGAACCCGCTCATCGCCACCGACGTGCCGCGCTGGGAGGATCAGGTCGGCGTCGATCGGATCATCAACCGCCGCGTCGTCGAACTCGAACCGCTGCCCACGCCGGCGCAGGTGCTTGCTGAACTGCCGCTCGACGCGGCCGCGCAGGAGATCGTCGCCTACTCGCGCGACGAAATCCGCGCCTGCCTGTACGGTCAGGACGACCGCCTGCTCGTCATCGTCGGCCCGTGCTCCGTGCACGATCCGGCCGCCGCGCTCGACTACGCGAGCCGACTCGCACGCGTGATGAAGGAAGTGGAGGGCGAGCTGCTCATCGTCATGCGCGTCTATTTCGAAAAGCCGCGCACGACCGTCGGCTGGAAGGGACTCATCAACGACCCCGACATCGACGGCACGCACAACATCAAGAAGGGCCTGCTGCTCGCACGCAAGACGCTGCTCGGCGTGCTCGGCGAAGGACTTGCGGCCGCGACCGAATTCCTCGAGCCGACCAGCCCGCAGTTCATCGCCGACGCGGTCAGCTGGGGCGCGATCGGTGCGCGCAACACCGAATCGCAGGTGCACCGCCAGCTCGCCAGCGGCATGTCCATGCCGATCGGCTTCAAGAACGCGACCGACGGATCCGTCAAGGCCGCGGTCAACGGCTGCTACGCGTCCGCGCAGCAGCACACGTTCTTCGGCATCGACCACATGGGCCGCGCGTGCGCGGTCGAAACGCTCGGCAACCCCGACTGCCACGTCGTGCTGCGCGGCTCGATCCACGGGCCGAACTACGACGCCGAATCCGTACGGCGCGCGATGGAGGACATCCGCGCGATGATGCCCGCCGACTCGGCCGCCGCGCACGGGCTCATCGTCGACTGCTCGCACGGCAACTCCGGCAAGGACGAACACCGGCAGGCCGAAGTCGTGCGCGACATCGCGCGGCGCATCGCCGATGGCGAGACCGGCATCACCGGCGTGATGATGGAAAGCTTCATCGAAGGCGGCAACCAGCCCGCCGCGCCGCTCGACCAACTCGTCTACGGCAAGTCGATCACCGACAAGTGCATCAGCTGGCCCGAAACCGAACGGCTCCTGCACGAGCTCGCCGACGCCGTCTCGGCCCGCCGCTGGAAGTGATATTTTTCTCGGCTCCCCTTGCCAGGGGAGCTGTCGAACGCAGTGAGACTGAGGGGGTAGTCAAGCGCCATGACGCCCATCCTTTTGACTACCCCTCAGTCGGCTTCGCCGACAGCTCCCCTAGCAAGGGGAACTTGTGTATAAACACGAAAGGACTTACCTATGCCAACCCCAGATTTCGTACTCGAACTACGTAAGAAAATCGGCCATGATCTGTTGTGGCTGATGGGCGTGACCGGCTGCGTGCTGGATGATTCCGGCCGCATCCTGCTCGGCCGCCGCTCCGACACCGGCGAATGGGCGATGGTCTACGGCATCAACGAGCCGGGCGAGCAACCGGGCGACACGGTGATCCGCGAGATCAAGGAGGAAACCGGCGTGGACGCGGTCGTCACTGATCTGGTCGCCGTGATCTCCTCCGACAAGGTCACCACCTACGCGAACGGCGACAACACCATGTACATGGACCATTCGTTCCTGTGCACGGTCAAGCCGGGCGGCAACGCCGACCCGTTCGTCGGCGACGAGGAAAGCCTCAACGTCGGCTGGTTCGATCTCGACGCGCTCCCCCAGCCGCTCGCCAAGAGCACCGTCGAACGCCTCGCCCTGTTCCGCCGCTACATCGGCAACAAGCGCCACGGCGACGCCCACGCCTTCTTCATCACCGACGGCCAGCTCCACTGACAGGGCTCAAGCCGTTTCGTACATCTCACACGGGCGTCCGCACGGTCTCCCGTACAAATCGGTTCGACTAACCCTTACCGGCTGGCACTGGTTATTGGATCAGCGGTGGATCGTCATGGTGTTCGAGCACGGCCGCGACGATCACGTTGATGGCGTAGCGCGTGTACTCCGCGAGATCGACAGGGCTGTCGTCTTCGGACGTTTCGGTCTCGTCGTTCTCGTCTCCCTGCTGCAGCAGCCACTGATATTGCAGGCCGTCCATGACCGCAATGATGGCCGAGCTCGCCATCTCGGCCTCGGCCATGTTGATGGTGGCCTTGCGTTCCTTGGCCATCTGGACGAACGAGGCCATGAGGTCGTTGCGCAGATCGCGGTAGCGGTCCCGGAAGTACGGCATACTGGTGTTCTTCTTGACGACCGATTCCCCGGACATCATGGTGAACAGACGTACCATGCCCGGATGCTTGGCATTGTCGTCGGCCGTGGCGGCAAGATGGCGGAACCAGTCCTCGCCGTGGTCGATGTGCGTCTGCTCACGCCGCTGGCCGCCAGAAACGTCGCGGTTCTTCACCACTTCCATCAGCAGGGCGCTTTTGGATCCGAAGTGGTGGAGCACGCCGGCCCGCGTGAGACCGGTACGTTCGGCGATCTCTTCCAGCGTCCCGTCGTTGAATCCCTTTTCCGCGAACACCTGCGACGCGGCGGCGATGATCTCGCGTCGCTTCTGCTCGGTTTCCGGGCGGTGCTTGCGGGGTTTGCCCCCGCGGTCGCGTTCATTGTGCTGCGCTTTGTCCTGCATAAATTGACCTACCTACTACGATCATACGATCAGGATTTTCCATACGGCGTTTGCCAGTCATGTCGTCATGGCTGCACTGTTCCCGCACGTGCCCACCGGACGAGCCACACCCTCGCGTAGCATGCCAGTCCGGGGAAGAAGAACAGCGCCACGAACAGCAGCCACGGCACGAACACCACCGACAGCGCGGCTGCCAGCAGCACACATACCATCAACGCGGATTGCAGCACATGTCCGAGGCCGGCACGGACGGCCTCACGGAACAACACCACCACCGGAACGTCCAATGCCGGCCGAGACGCGAGTAGAGGAAACACATTGACGCATGTCAGCATCCACACGGCTCCGACCACGATCAGCGGCATCAGCACGTACTGGTTGCCTCCCGTCAGCATGGAGACACCCCAGTATACGGCAAGCAGCAAGACGAATCCGACGACCACGATCAGCCATGCCGGTACCGCACGCCTCAAAGCACGCAGGTAGGCCGACCGGAAACGGGACACTATCGGCACGGCCCCTTCTTCGATCATGTCGAACCGCACGCGGAACATCGCCGCCGCACTCGTCCCGATCGTAACGATCGGCACGGAGCCGAGCAGGAACAGCAGGCTCAGTTCCATCACCTGCCAGACCAGTTCAAGCGTGCGGTACAGCCTGCCGCCAATGGAAAACAATTTCATCGCATGCCATTATTCTCGTCGTTCCAGACCACGGTCAACGCTGCCTTGGCCGGCATCGTAGCCGTGCACGGCGAACCGTCCATGCCACACACTTCCACAACGACCCGCACGGCATGATCCGCGTCGTTGAACAACACCGCGACCGTCGAACCGTCCGTGTTGCGGCAGGCCAGCGAACGCACGCCGACGGTCTGACTGCTGTCGATACGCACCGCGCCGGGGCGGATGAACTTGCTGAAGTGGGCCAGACCGTAATAGTCCAGCGTGTATTCCACGGTCCGGTCGGTCTGGTCGACGCGCAGCAGACCGCGACAGGTGCTGCGGCCGAAGCCGGGAACGACCGGCCCATTGTGCTCGTCAAGCGCGAGGTTCCACAGGATGAACGATTTCGACCCGTTGCGCAGGATGTCGATGCCGGTGCGCATAAGGTTGCTGAAAGCCGGCTCGAATTCGGGTATCCATTCGCCGCCGGACCCCTCGGTGAAGTACACGTCCTTGTCGGGGAAGATCGCCGCGACGCGTGACTGGCTGACAGGCCGGCCGCCATACCAGTGCCATGCGATGCCGTCAAACGCGTCGAACGCGTCGTCGAGCAGGTTCAGCGGATAGTCGATGCGATCCCAGTTGTGGTCGTAGCCGAACACGCGTGTGTCGAATCCCGCCTTGCGCAGGGCGGGACGCAGGAAGTCACGCACGAAACGCACCTCCCGATCCGCCGGCATCAGCATGCCCGGATAGTGGCCGGGCATGAACAGCGGCTCGTTCTGAGGCGTGACGGCGAAGACCGGAACCCCCTGTTCGGCGTACGCCTGAAGGAACCGCACAAAGTACCGGGCGTACACCTCGTAGCGGTCTTCCTTGAGCTCTCCGCCGATCATGGAACCGCTGGTCTTCATCCATCCCGGTGCGCTCCACGGAGAGGCGATGAGTTTGAGCTGCGGGTTAAGTTCCATGGCCCACTTGGTCAGCGGGATGATGCCGTCCTCGTCGTGATAGATCGAGAAGTGCTCAAGTTCCATGTCCTCGTACCCGTTGGGCATGTCGTCGTAGCTGTAGATCGTACGCGCGTAGTCCGAAGCCCCCATTGGGTTGCGCAGCAACGACAGCCCAATGCCGAGTTTGGGATCAAACAGTTTGGACATCGCGTACGTGCGATCCCCGTCGTCGAGCACCTGACCGATCAGGTGGGCGGATGCGTCGGTGAACGATGCGCCGAATCCGTCGATGCTCTGATGTCGGTGTCCGGGATCGACGGTTATCGTCACGTCGGCGGCGCCGGCTGCGTCCTCTTCGATCGGCGTGAACATGCGTTCCGGTCCATCGGTCATATATATGGTGTTCATGGGATTGGCTTCCTTATGGTCATACATGTTGGGTGTGAGACGTTTCGGGTCTGTCCAGTCACGGGGCAGACCCGAAACGATGGCTTATTCACCGAGCAGCTTCTCGTTGGCCTTGATCTTCTCGTTGCGCACCTTGTTGATGGCGTCGATGTCGTTGTTCTTCAGGAACGTTTTGTATTGGTCGACGATCTTGTCGAATTGCTTGTCTGAACCGGCTCGGATGAGCGAGACCAGCGTGGACGACCATTTGGTCGTGATGGCCGAGTACGAGCGGGCTTCCAGCGTGCCGGCGTCCGGCGCGATGTTCTCGATCTCGTACTGCGGGGTCAGATACTGCTGGTTGTGCTCTTGGAACTGCTTGATGGCGTCGGCGAAGGAGTCCTTGTTGAGCGCCTTGTACCGGTCGTGGCCGAAGAGCACAAACTCGCCCATGCGGTATTCCTTCTGCCATTTTTCGGAGTCGTTCAGGCGGATCTTGTTGGCTTCGGAAGTCCATGAGACGGTGCCGTCGGCGTTCGTCGTGTAGGTCTTGCCTTCGATGCCGTAGTTGACGAGCATTTCGCCGTAGTCGGACAGCAGGTAGGTGAAGATCTGGATGGCCTTGGCCGGGTTCTTGCACTGCTTGGTGATGTAGCTGACGGTCCAGCCGCTCAGACCGGTTTCGCTGAGCGTGGGCTTGCGCCCCTTGGTGCTGCGAATGCCGTCGATGGCGACGTACTGGCCGTCCGGGTCGGTTGAAGCCCACTGCTGCAGGGGCGCGCTCTGGCCGACGAAGCCGGTTACCAGCATGGTGGCGTATTTGCCGGTGCTCTCCTTCTCCTTGAAGGTATCGCCATCATCGGCGAAGCTGTCGTCGGAGATGTTGCCATCCTCGTGCACCTGCCGTAGCGTTTTGAGCCAAGTCAGGTAATCGTCGTCCATCTGCCGATCGTAGAACGTGCCGTCCTTGCTCAGGGTGGGCACGCCGAGCATGTTCTGCAACACAGTGTCGAGCGAGCTGTTGCCGCCGCTGAAGTCGTTGAATCCGAACGGCACGAGGTCGGGGAACTTCTCCTTGATGGCCTTCATGCCGGCGATGAACCCTTCGGGCGTGGTGAAGTCCTGGTCGCCGATGGCGGCGAGCACGTCCTTGCGGATGACGAACGCCTGCGAGGTGTGGATCATGCCTGACTTATAGTCCTCGGACGTGTTGGAGTACGAAGGGTATCCGTGTGTCTTGCCGTCGGAGAGCTTGAACCAGTCAAGCGTCTCCTTCTTGGCGACCTTCATGAAGTACGGGTCGTATTTCGCAGCAAGGTCCTGCAACGGGTACGACCAATTCTTCGCGGCCTTGGCAACGCGCGACGTACTATCGAACACGGTGATTACGTCGGGCAGGTCGCCACCGGCGAAGTACGTGTTGAGCTTGGTGTCGTCGCCCGTGACGAACTTGATGTCGACGTTAAGGTCCTCCTTGATTTTCTTGGTGATCAGGTCCTGCCCGAACGACTTGTTCCACCAGTCGGCGTTCACGTACCAGGTGAGCGTGTTGTCCTTGGACGTGTCCGACTGCCAGGCCGGCTTGTCCGCAGAGAGCGTGTACGCGGGGTCAGGCAGGGCGTCGACCGTGTTCGTGGTGTAGGCGTTGTCGACGCCGCAGGCGGCCAGCGGGGCGACCATTGCCATCGCGGCCAGACCCGCGATGAGAGTTCGGATGATGCGATTGCGCTTCTTCATTGCTGTGCTCCTTGCTTCCGTTAGCGTCTCAGTCTCAGCCCTTGACCGCGCCGAGCATCGTGCCGCCGACGAAGTATCGCTGCACCAACGGGTAGAGCACAAGGATCGGCACGATCGTGATGATGATGGTCGACAGGCGCACGCCTCGCGTGGTGGTATCTAGCACGGCGGAGGCCATGTTGCCGTTCTCGGACGCGGCCTGCGACTGCATGATGATGTTGTATAGGCGCATCTGCAGCGGGTACAGCTGCTCATTGTTAACGTACAGTTTCGTGGTCATGAAGTCGTTCCACTGGGCGACGCCGTGGAACAAGCCGATCGTGGCCAGTCCGGGCATCGATAGCGGCAAGATGATCGAGGAGAAGACGCGCCATTCGCTCGCGCCGTCGATCTTCGCGGATTCGATCAGCGATTCGGGGATCTGGCGGAAGAAGTTCATCAGGATGATCACGTCGTAGTAGCTGAACAGCGCGGGGATGATGTACACCCAGAACGTGTCAAGCAGGCCGAGCGACTTGATGAGCAGGAACGTGGGGATCATGCCACCGCCGAAGAACATGGTGATGATGCCCATTGCCGAATACAGCTTGCGGCCCTTGAGGTACGCTTTGCTCATCGGGTAGGCGAACAGCGCGCAGAACAGCGTGTGCGCGACCACACCGACCGCGGTCTTCGCCACGGAGATGAGCAGCGCGTTCCACATGCCGCCGTCGGTGAACACGGCCTTGTAGTTGTCGAGCGTGAACTTGTCAGGCACCAGCGCGAGTCCACCGGTCGAGCCAGACGCGGAGAACGATGCGACGACGATGTTCCACACAGGCACGGCAATCAGCAGCGTGAAGATGACCAGTAGTGTGCAGTTGACCACGTCAAATGCACGGGAGGAGTGGCGGATGCGACGCTTGGGATCGAGCGCGAGCGATTTGTCTTGTACCATGATGCTGCTTCCTTACAGTACCGACTGGTTGTCGTTGATTTTCTTGGTGACCGCATTGGTGACGACCAGCAGGATCGCGGAGATGATCGAGATGCCGAGGCCGACCGCGGTGGCGTAGGAGAAGTCGCCTTGCGTCATGCCCATGCGGTAGACGTACGAGTTGATGACCTCGGCCTTGGACTGGTTCTGCGAGTTCATGAGCACGAGGGTCTGGTCGAGGTTCGAGTTGAGGATACCGGAGACCGACAGGATCAGGTTGAGCGTGATCATGTTGCTGATGCCGGGCAGGGTGATGTGCCAGATGCGCTTGATCTTCGACGCGCCGTCGAGTTCTGCCGCCTCGTACAGGCTCTGGTCGATGCCGGCCATGGTGGCCAAGTAGAGGATCGTGCCCCAGCCGGCCTCCTTCCACACATCGGACAGCGACGCGATGCCCCAGTACTTGTCGGCGTCGAGCAGATAGTTCGCGCCAGCATCGATGCCGAAGACGTGCAGCGTCGAGTTCAGCAGGCCGTTGGAAGACAGCCAGCTGATCAGCATGCCACCGAGGATGATCCAAGAGAAGAAGTGCGGCAGGTAGGTGATGGTCTGCACGATCTTCTTGAACGGCTTCCACGGCACCTCGTAGATCATCACGGCGAGGATGATCGGCAGGATGAATCCGAGGACGAGCTTGATGACGCTGATGCCCAGCGTGTTGACGACGGAATCCCAGAAATAAGAGTCACCGAGGATGATCTTGAAATTGTCGAGTCCGATCCATGGGGCGTCGCCGATCGTGTCCACCACGGTGTAATTCTTGAATGCCAGCACCAATCCGTAGATCGGGATGTAGTTGAAGATGATCATGAAGATGATGCCAGGCAGCACCATGATCTGTAACTGCCACTGGTAGAAGAAGCCCTGCCACCAGCGCGCGAACCGCACGCCCAACGACGCACGTTGCTCCGCAACAGCCATGCCTATTCCTTTCCTTGTCTCGTGGATGCGCGACAGCGGTGCCACCTTGGCTTTCTCTACATTGAGGGAATCCACTGCGCTTCGACATCTGAAGTATATTACTCAGAGTAATCGAAGTCAAATCCATGAATCGCGGCAGATTATCACTATTTTTCGTTGAAATTTCAGCTTTTTAGTCATATATACACCCACGCCGCAAAAAACACGTTAAACTTACTGTCAGTAACTCAATATTAGTTGTTCCTTGCCATGCCCACATACGGCAACGGGCGGAACAATCGCAGACCAAAGGAGGAAACCATGCGCCCAGCAGCTGCACGGCGGGCACGCCACAAGCCGACAACCTCTGAGGACCCAACCGTTGTATCCACGCGATACGGCCTGCTGAAAGGCCTTTGCACGGTCAACAACAAGGGCCCGGAGGACCTCGTCGAATACCGAGGCATACCCTATGCCGAACCGCCGGTAGGAGCGTTGCGCTGGAGACCACCGCAGGATCTCAAACCCTGGAAAGGCGTGCGCGAAGCCTATCACTACCAACCCATGCCCATGCAGGACCTCGAATCCGACATTGAACCGTGGTGCTCCGACTTTTACTACGGAACCGTTCCGCAGACGAGCGAGGACTGCCTCTACCTCAACATCACCACCACACAGTCCGCGTTGATCGACACGACCAAACGGCCGGTTTACGTATGGTTCCACGGAGGAAGCCTCGACAAGGCGTATGCATACGAGCAGGAAACAAACGCCGCGGCTTTTGCAGCCCACGGAATAGTCGTCGTCAGCGTCGAGCAACGACTTGGAGCTTTCGGCTATCTCGCCCTAGAGCAATTATCAAATGAACAGGGCCATAGCGGCAACTACGGTCTGATGGATCAGATCAAGGCCATGCAATGGATAGTCGACAATATCGCGGCCTTTGGCGGAGATCCATCCAGCATCACCATCGGCGGACAATCGGGCGGCACTACCAAATGCATGGCGATGGCGACCTCTCCCAAGCTGTCCGCACCAATACGGGGCATGATTCTCGAAAGCGGGTTGAAATGGACCGATACCTATCAATCCCAATCAGCTGCCGAACAACGAGGAGCCATCTATCTCCACGATCTCGGCCTCACCCCAGACATACCGCTGGATAAGCTACGCTCCATGAGCGCCGAACAGCTCATGGATACCGACAGTGCAGGCTGGACGGGCCATATAACGCAGGATGACAATTACATTGTCCATGCATCGGCGGCCGATGCGATACGCGCCGGGGCACTCGACTCGATCAACATACTCACGGGCACCAACTACGGCGAAGGTGACAACCACGGAATCATCACGGCGCAGGATTTCTACGCCCACTATCGGCAACTACTTGGAGACCTATACGACGAATATGACTTCAGAAACCTTGTCACCGTCACCGACCAGACCGCAGCGTATACTGCGCGTGAATTGGAAACATACGGGCTCGGCACCAACGGCGGCAGGAATTTGATGGTCGCCCGCGCCTTCGGCAGGATGATGAACAGACGCATCGGCAGCAAACAGGCCACATACGCCTATGTGTTTTCGCACATCACCCCGCAAAGCATTGGTGACATCGGCACCGTCCGGTCCCGAGCAGCAAACTGGGCATGGCATTCCAGCGAACTGTGGTACACCTTCGACTCGCTGGATGCCGGCGTGCCGCCGACACGTCAATGGACCGCCTACGACCGAATTCTGGCCAAGCAAGTCAACGCCTATTGGTCCAACTTCATCAGGACCGGCGTTCCCAATGGTCAATCCGAGGGAATCCCATTGCCTGCATGGCCTAAAGCCGACGACTCGCTGGGCTACATCGATCTGGGCGATGGCATACAGGGTCATGTCAAGGAATCCTCACGACTGGAGCAGCTTCTCGACGAATACGCCACCAAGGCATTCGAACTGGGCTGAATCAACAGCGAAAGCCGACGATTCAGCGGAGCCTTCATCACCGCTCCGGCCACCATCACACATCAGCACATCAACGAAAGGAAACCAATCATGGACGAAACAGCACACATCGCCGATCTCATCGCGACCCGCACACAGGAACGACACCTGAACGTGTACTACATACAAACACGACGAGCCGGAAAAATCACCGCCGACTTGCACCGACTTCCACGCAAAACCCGACTGAACATGTACTCCGTCAGCAAAAGCGTCACATCCATCGGCGTAGGACTGGCCATTCAGGAAGGATTGACCGAACTCGACGAACACATATGCGACGCCCTTCCCGAATACGTTCCAGACAACCCCAGCACCAATCTTCAAGCGGTCACCGTGCGAGACCTGCTCACCATGAGCTCCGGGCTTCGCGATCCGCTGTTCTTCTCGGAGGACGAGAACCGATACCGGGTTCATGACTGGATCTCGTACTTCTTCCATGCCGATTTCGCGAACCAGCCGGGTACACGGTTCCTGTACAGCAATTTCAACACCTACATCGCCAGCTGCATCGTGGAACGACGGGCAGGACAGAATCTACTGAACTACCTGCGCAACCGTCTGTTCGAGCCTCTAGGCATCGGCAATCCGGACTGGACACTCTGCCCGCAGGGTCACGTCCACGCCGCCAACGGCCTATACCTCACCATCGACGAACTCGGCAATTTCGGACAGATGCTCTGCCAGAACGGTGTCTTCAACGGTCTGCATCTCGTCGACGAACGATATGTACGGGATGCGACGACCAAACACATCGACACCGACCCAGACCATAAGGAAAAAGCGAGTCACTCATACGGATACGGATACCAGTTCTGGATGGCGCCGTGGCCGGGAGCCTTTCTCTGCGACGGCAGATACGGCCAATATTGTCTCGTCATCCCCGACCAGGAAACCGTAGTCAGCATCATGTCGATGGACCCCAATTACGGCGAGATACGTGACATCATGCTGGACAGTACCGCCGAAGTGCTCGCACTCTAAGCTTGGTCCATACCCTTCCTAAAGCCCGACGGCAACGTCGGCTGGTTCGATCTCGACGCGCTCCCCCAGCCGCTCGCCAAGAGCACCGTCGAACGCCTCGCCCTGTTCCGCCGCTACATCGATAACAAACGCCACGGCGACGCCCACGCCTTCTTCATCACCGACGGCCAGCTCCACTGACGACACGAAAACGTCGTCCCGCTCATGAGCCGCCAATCCACGTATGCTGGTGGCTCATGAGTATGTTTCCCCTTCTCGACGGCGAGCTGCGCGAGTATGCCGACCGCCGTTTCGCCGAACGAGCCGATCTGATCGCCAAGCTTCCTGCGGCATCGTCGCTGATGGATACGTTGTCCGGCGACCGACTGACGCTGATGCGGCTCGCCTACGGCACGCCGCCGGCCAACGATGTCATCGACTGCGATCCGTCCGTGCTGCTCTCGTTTGCGGACCATGCGCTGATGCTGCGTCGCACGATGTCGTGGACGCGCGATCTGCCGGTCGACCTGTTCGTCCATTACGTGTTCTGGCCGCGCATCAACAACGAAGCTTTAGCCGACTGCCGCCCGCTGTGCCACCGCGAACTGATCGACCGCGTGCGGGGGCTTGACGCCACGCATGCGATGCTCGAAACGAACTACTGGTGCGCCGAGCACGTCACTTATCATCCGTCCGACAACCGCACGCTCAACGCGATCGGCGCGTTGAACCTCGGCCTCGGCCGTTGCGGCGAGGAGTCGACGCTGCTGGTCACCGCGCTGCGTGCGATCGGCATTCCGGCCCGGCAGGTGTACACGCCGCGCTGGGCGCATTGCGACGACAACCATGCGTGGGTGGAGGCGTATGTGGACGGCCATTGGCACTTCCTCGGCGCGTGCGAGCCGGAGGAGGTGCCGGACCGCGGCTGGTTCGACAAGGCGTCGACGCGTGCGATGCTCGTGCATGCGCGCGTGTTTTGCGATTTTTCCGAGGGCAACGTCGACGCGTCGGCGAGCGCGGGCGGCGACGGCACGATGCTGCTGTGCAATCTGACCGCCGACTATGCGCCGACGACCGATCTTGCGGTGACCGTAACGGACGGCGACGGACGGCTGGTTGTTGGCGCGAATGTGGCGTTCGAACTGCTGAACATGGCTGAATACTACCCGATCGCGACCGCGGTCAGCGACGGTCAGGGCCGCGCCTGTATGACGCTCGGCAAGGGCAGCATCCGCGTGCACGTCAGCCACGACGGCACGTTCGCCGACGTCATCGTCAACACCGCCGACACCGATGCCGTCACCGTCGTCCTGTCGTCTCGACAAAACGTTTCTTCATTGTCATCTCGACCGAGCGCAGCGAGTGGAGAGATCCTGCCACCCGCCACCTCCTCCGCCCCATCCTGGCACCCCATCGACCTTATCGCTCCCCCAAGCGGCACGCCGCGCAGCCTGCCGCTCACCGACGAACAGCAACGTCGTACCATCGAACGCCGTGCGCAAGCCGAATCGATGCGCGCCGCACGCGTGGCCGGATTCGCCAATCTCATCGACGCAACAACACGTCAGGCGTTGGCCGATCGGTACCGGTCCGTGTCATCCAACGCCGCCGGCATCATCCCGTCCCTGTTGTCCTCCGCCGGTGCGAACGCGCCCGTCATCGCCGGATTCCTGCTCGCCGACACGGATGCCGATCCCGCCGTCGCCGACCGCGACCGTCTCGCTATGCTGTCGGCGTTGAGTGTCAAGGACCTGTGCGACGTATCCGCAGCCGCATTGGACGATGCCGTTCGTTCGGCCGCCGCAATACGCGACTATGCGCTGGATACCGCTCTCTCCGACGTTCCGGAATCCGACCGATATGATCGGTACGCGCGGTACGTACTCGACCCGCGCGTCGGATACGAGCCGCTGGCCGGCGACCGCACACGACTGCAGGCCATGCTCGAGCGGACGGTCGACACGGTTACGTTGCGCGCCCAACCGCAGTTGGTCCGGCAGTATCTGCTTGATCATATCGATGCGCAGCGGTCCGCAGAGGAGACGCCCGAGCCGATCTCCCCCACCGGTATGCTGACGGCCGGCATTGGCACGCCGCGTTCGTTGGACACCGCGTTCGTGACCGTCTGCCGCGCGCTGGGCATACCGGCGCGGTTCGATCCGCAGACCGGCGAACCCGAGTATTTCCAAGGCGATGCGTTCCATCATCTGCCTGTAATGCACGAAGCCGATAATGCTGATGCCTCCACCGAACGAATGGCGGCGCTCACCGTCGTCGCGCCGGCCGGCGGACACCCCGCGTACGGTACAGATTGGAGTCTCGGCCGGCTGGTCGACGGTGCGCACGGCACCGATTTCGCCTCGCTCGACCTGTGGGAGCGAGCTTGGGACAACGACCGTATGACGTTGAGCGTCGAGGCGGGACTGTATCGGCTGATCACCACGGTCCGATTGCCGAACGGCGGTCAACAGACCAACGAGACGACGTTCCGACTGGATGCCGGCGAGGTGCGGGCTGTGACGCTGGTGATGCGCGAGCCGAGCGAGGACGAGTTGCTGGAGCACATCGTCGTCGATGATGCGACGTTCCACGCAACGACGTGCGATGATACGAGCGCGGCCGATGACGGAACCGAGACGGCATGCGATCGCCGCGCCGGTCACAACAGCTCAGATGAAACGCGGCATCTGTCGCAACTGCTGCCCGATCGTGCGATCGTGGCGATCCTCGACGCGCACGGTTCGGAGCCGAGCATTCACGTGCTCGACGAGCTGATCGCACGTCTGCATCGCGGTACGCACGATGACGGTTCCGCCGATGATGCTACTGCCGGCAAGGTCCCCGATATTCCGGTCGTGTTCGCCGCCTGTCCGGTCGACGCGCCGTTGAGCGCCACATTGCGTTCAATGTTCGACCGTCTCGACGGCGGCTCCCCCATCGTGTGGCGGTGCGATGAGACGACCTACGAGCGGCTGACGCGCGGCATGTACGTCGACCCGGACAAGCTGCCGATGATTCTCGTCGCCCGCAAGGACGGCGACCGCATCATTGGCGTCTACGCCTCCACCGGTTACAACGTCGGCTCCGTCGACCTCGCCTTCCGCCTCGCAGCTAAATGAACAACGGCCGGATAAACGACGATGGCGTCGGATATGCGGATATCCGACGCCATCCCGTGAGGCTGCGAACCGCGGATTACTTGAGCTTGCGGCCGGCGCACCAGACCTCTTCGACCTGCCAGGTGGCCGGGTCCGTGAGCAGCAGGTCGGCGGCGTATCCGGGGGCGATCAGGCCGAGCGGCGCGCCGGTGACCTTGTTCGGCCGGTCGAGGCCGAGCGCATGAGCCGGGGTGAGCGTCGCGGCTTCCACGGCTGCGGGCGCGTCGAAGCCGAGCTCGAGCACCGCACGCTGCACGGCGACCTCCAGCAGCAGCGTCGAACCGGCGATCGCGCCGTTGGAGACGAGCCGGGCATGGCCGTCGACCACGTTCACGTCGAGCGCGCCGAGCTTGTACGCGCCGTCCGGGCAGTCGGTGGCGGCCATCGCGTCGGTGACGAACGCGATGCGGTGCGGCGCGAACCCGAAGCCGAGCTTGACCATCGGGTTCTGCACGTGGAAGCCGTCGTTGATGAGTTCGATGGTGACGCGCGGGTCCTCCACGGCCGCCGGGATCGGACCCGGCTTGCGGTGGTGCAGGCCGTTCATCGCGTTGAACATGTGCGTCATGATGCCGGCGCCCGCGTCGAAACCGCGCTTGGCGGTCTCGTAGTCGGCGTCGCAGTGGCCGACCGCCGGCACGACGCCGGCCGCGGCGAACTGCCTGATCGCGCCGATGCCGTGCGGCAGTTCGGGCGCGATGGTGATCTGCCGGATGCAGCCGTCGGCCGCCTCAAGCAGTTCGTCGACGAGTTCGGGCACCGGATCCTTCAAGCATTCAGGATCGTGCGCACCCTTGCGGGCGAGCGCGAGGAACGGGCCTTCGAGATGCGCGCCGAGAATGTCCGGACGCTCGTCCATCTTGGCGCGCACGTTGCGCACGTTGCGTTCGATCACGCCGACCGGGTTGGTGATGAGTGAGAGCACCTGACGGGTCGTGCCGTGCACGGCGTGGCCCGCGCGCGCAACGTCGATGCCGTCCGGGCCGTCGTCGAACGACTTCTCCCATGCGCCGTGCGCGTGAATGTCGACGTATCCCGGGGTGAGCAGCCGACCGTTGGCGTCGATGATCGCCGCATCGTCGGCCGGATCGATGCCGACGGAACGGCAGGCGGATTCGAACGATTCCTCGTCGGTGCCGGTGGCGACGATCACGCCCTGCGCGTCGGCGACGACCCAGTAGTGGTCCTGCACGCCGCGCGCGTCGATCTTGCGCGCCCGGTGAATGGCGACGGGCGACGACTTGCCGGTCAGCGCGGCCGTAACGCGGGCGACGGTCTGTTCACGAGATTCAGTCATGCGACTTCCTTTCCATGCACTTCCATGTACGCGAAACGGGCTCCCCGCGAGGAGCCCGTCAGCACACTACGGATCAGATGCCCTGCCACGCCGGCTTGTGCTCGAACGCGTAGCGATAGTAGTCCTTGTGGCGCAGGCGGGACGCGGCGTCCTCGTCGATGATGACGGTCGCGTGCGGGTGCAGCTGCAGTGCGGAGGCCGGGCAGAACGCGGACACGCCGCCCTCGATGGTCTCCTCGATGGCTTCGGCCTTGCCCGAGCCGAACGCGAGCAGCACGAGATGACGGGCCTTGAGGACCGTGCCGATGCCCTGCGTGATGCAGTGGGTCGGCACCTGGTTGATGTCGTTGTCGAAGAAGCGTGCGTTGTCGACGCGGGTCTGCTCGGCGAGGGTCTTCACGCGCGTGCCGGACGCGAGGGAGGAGCCGGGCTCGTTGAAACCGATGTGGCCGTCGGTGCCGATGCCGAGGATCTGCACGTCGATGCCGCCCGCGGCCTCGATGGCCGCGTCGTACGCAGGACCGGCGGCGGCGATCTTGTCGCCGTCCTCGAGCGGCGCGCCGTCGAGCACGTCGCCGGGCACGTGGACCTTGGCCGGGTCGAGGCCGAGTGGCTCGACGACCGTGCGGTGAATGGTGGAATGGTAGGACTCCGGGTGGGTCAGCGGCAGACCGAGATACTCGTCGAGCGCGAAGCCGCGCACCTGCGAAACGTCGATCGACTCCTCGTGCACGATCTTAGCGAGCGCCTTGTAGGCGGCCAACGGGCTGGATCCGGTGGCAAGGCCCAGCACCGCGTTCGGCTTGGCCTTGATGAGGTCCGCGACGCAGCGGCCGTAGATCGCACCGGCTTCGTCCTCGTTCTTGACGATGATGACTTCCGTCATTGGAGCATCCTTTCCTTCCTGCGGTGCCGTCCGATCATGCACGGACGCGCCCGGGCATACGACACCGGTACTTATTTCACTGTTTGCGTGGGGTTGCCGACCTGCAACGACATCATCGACATCCTTAATTGTTAATAATACTTACATAATTGAAAATCCGCCATCTATCGGCGTTTATCGGACTGTCGTCGTGGTTTTGGACTGTACAATAGAAAGACAGTTTGTCAAAGATGACCTGCCATTGACGCCGCACAGCCGCCCCAGTCGCCTTCATCGTATAATGCAACACGCGGAAGGCGGCCGAACCGAACGGCCCTGCCAACGCCAAGCAGCAGACCATCGCACCATAACGGACGGCACGCGCAGCACAACGCACACCAGCGCATACGGACAGGGAGCAGCGATCATGAACGACTATATCCGCGCGGCATTCCCGCTGCACACCCCGGGCAAAACCGCCAAGGCCAGCCCCTCCGACGTGCGCCGCAACAACCGTTCGCTCATGTTCGGCCTGTTGTTCCCCGAAAACAGCTATTCGCGCGCCGAGCTCGGCCGGCTCACGGGACTGTCCCGCGTGGCCGTCTCCGACGTGGTCAACGACATGCTCGACGAGGGCCTCATCCGAGAAAGCGGCCACGAGTCGTCCACCGGCAAGGGCAAGCGCGGCACGCTGCTCAGCATCGACACGACCCGGCTTCGCGTCATCAGCATCGACCTGTCGCAGGCGCATCTGATCCAGGGCGCGGTCACCGACCTGCTGGGGCGCCCCCAGCGGCGCATGGAAATCGCGCTCGGACCAGACAGTCCCGTCAGCACGGACGCGATCGTCCAGCTCGTCGACCAGCTGGCCACGGACACGCTCGAAGCGGTCATCGGCATCGGCATCGCAGCTCCGGGCGTCATCCAGTCCGGCGTAATCCGCGATTCCACGGCGCTCGGCTGGCACGACGTCGACCTGCGCGGCATGCTGGAATCGCGGTTCGACGTGCCGGTCGTCATCACCAACGACGTGATCAGCTCCATGCTCACGGAACGGTTCTTCGGACAGGCCGGTCCGAACCTGCTGTTCGTCAAGTTCGGCCGCGGCATCGGCTCGGCCACGCTCATCGACGACGTGACGGTGGTCGGCGAACACCATGCGGGCGGCGAAATCGGCCATATCTCCATCGACCCGGAACGCGGCCCGCTCTGCCCGTGCGGCAAGCGCGGCTGCCTGGAAATGATGATGACGCCCGAGGTGCTGCGCGAGCTCATGCGCGAAGCGTCCAAGGACGAACGTCCGATGATCATCCGGCAGGCAGCGGAGCGTTTCGCCTCGGCACTGGCGATGCCGGTCGGCCTGCTCGACATCGCCGACGTGTGCGTGTACGGCCCGCCGGACATCATCAACACCACGTTCCTTGAAGCCGCGCAGCAGCGTTTCGATCTGACTACGGCGTCGTCGTTCCACGCGCACACCGTCATCCGCCGCTGCCAGTGCGGCGCCGACATCACGCTGCGCGGCGGCGCCATCGCCGTAGTGCGCGACCACATCGAAAACCGCTGACGGGCATCGGCATACCAACATCGCACGCGATCGGCTCGGAGCGCAATGACGGCGGGGAACCTGCGTACAGGCTCCCCGCCGTCATATTGTCGGGATATTGTCCCGCCACCGCCAGCGCGGACGCGGCATCAGGAACCATCAATGGGCATGCCGGGCGAATCCAATCTCTTCAAGGAACGTCAGCGCCTGCTCCTTGCATTTGAACACGGCCGTGTTGCCGAGGATACGCTCGCAGATGCTGCCGAGTTCGTCGCGCACGGCGGCACGGATCACGTCGCGGTCGCGCGAACCGTCCAGAGCCTCGGTCAATTCGTTCCACACCAGCGTAAATTCGCTCACCTCATCCGGCAGCGGACGGCCTTCGGCGAGCGCGTCCTCGATCAGACCGAGCTGGCCGACGAGCCGGCCGGGCAGGATGAACAGTCCCTGCGCTTCGATGAGTCCGATCGGCTCCTGCTTGACCGGCCAGAATTTCGGGTGCGCGTGGAATATGCCCTCGGGGTACTCGTCGCTGACCGCGTTATTGCGGAAGATGAGGCTCATTTCGTAGCCGCGGACAGTTTTGATCACGCTGGGCGAGAGCGCGGACTGGCGGTTGCCGTCCGCATCGTGGCTGGCGATGCCGGCCTGGGCGTCGTCGTAGTCGACCCATGCCTCGCGGATCATGTCGGCGACGTCGACGATCGCGCCGCGTGAGCGGGAGACGACACGGATCGCAGTACCCGGCCAGTCGAGGATCTCGACGGTCGCGTCCGTGCGGTTCGGCGGCGTGAGCGTCGCCCATGTCGCGGCCTTGAACATCGGCAGGATCTCGCCGCCACCCTGATAGTGGTCGTGGGCGAGCACGGAGCCGCCGATGCGTGGCAGGGCGGCGTTGCAGCCGAGGAAGTAGCCAGGGAACCGGTCGACGAAGTCGAGCAGGTGCCCGAACGTGTCGCGGTCGACGTGCATGGGCGTGTGCCGCATGTTCACGCAGATGCCGTGCTGGTCGAAGTAGCCGTACGGCGAGAACTGCCAGAACCACGGTTCGCCGCCGAGCGTGACGGGGATGGTGCGCAGCGTGCGCTTGGCGCGTCCGGCGAAGCCCTCGTTCTCGTGGCAGATCGTGCATGCCGGGTATCCGCCGGCGACGGCGTTGCCTGCCGCGGCTTTCTTCATGTTCTTGAATTCGGGTTTGGCGAGGTTGATGGTCACGGTCAGGCCGTGCGAGTCGAAGCGCGGGTTGCGGCCGAGCGCGGCGCGTTTGACGTAGTCGCCGTTCGCGCAGTAGTCGTAGAACCAGCGCATCGCGTCCATGCCGCCGCGCGGGGCGGCGTCCGCGGGTTCGTCGTCGTCCGTCACGGTGTTGCCGGAGCGTTCGATCGCGGCGAACCGGCGCTGGATCGCGGACGGCGCGGCGCACAGCGCGCCCATGATCGCGTCGGCCGTGTCAGCCCAGTCGTCGACGTCGATCAGTCCGGCCGCGAGCAGCGCGTCGCGCAGCGCGGCGAGCAGTTCGTCGACGTCGCGGCCGTTCGCAGTCGCGCCGGTCGGCCGGTAGGAGGACAGGCCGAATCGCGCGAAGATGCGGTTGCGCGTCCAGTCGGCGTCGCGCGCGTCCAGTTCGAGCCTGAGCCGCGCGTGGTCGACGAGCGCGTCGATCGCCGCGTACACGGCGTCGTGCGCGACGTCGTGCGCCGCGGTGTTCCGTACGTCGCTCATCGGCGATCGCCGCCTTCCATCACGTCGGCGACGATGGCGCGCATCTCGTCGGCGCGCGCCTCCATCTCCTGCACGAGCTTGATCTGCGTGCGTGAGCGGACGAGGTTGTGTTCGGGGTATTTGGTGGCGAAGTACACGTCGCCGGCGATGTAGTCGGCGAGGAACCGCATGCCGCATTCGAGCGTCATCATCATCGCGCCCATGGGCAGGAGTTCGGCTTCGCGCGGCGTGATGCTGTCGCGCAATTCGCCGACGAATCCCTCCGTGTACGCGCGGAACAGTTCGGGGCTGAAATGCACTTTGCTGAGGTCGGGCTCGTCCTCGAGTGCGGTGGAGGCGCCGAAACGGATCGAATCTCCGAAGTCGTAGAGCATGGAGCCGGGCATGACGGTGTCGAGGTCGATGATGGCGCGCGCCTTGCCGGTGGTCTCGTCCATGAGGATGTTGTTGAGCTTGGTGTCGTTGTGCGTGACGCGCAGCGGGATCGTGCCGTCGGCGAGCCCGTCGGTGATGGTCGCGACCATGCCGGCGTGGCTCATGTAGAACGCGATCTCGTCGGGGCAGGTTGCGGCGCGTCCGCTGGCGTCGGCGGCGACGGCGGCCTTGAAGTCCTCGAAGCGGTGGGGCGTGTCGTGGAAGTGCGCGATGGTTTCGGTCAGTTCGGACGCGTCGAAGTTGGCCAGGCTATTCTGGAATGCGCCGAATGCGGCGCCGGATTCGCGGAACACGTCGGCGTTGGGCACGAGGTTGTAGGAGACGGTGCGTTCAATGAAGTCGAAGACGCGCCACGCTCCCCCGTCGTCCGCTTTGAACCATGTCGCGCCGTCGCGCGTGGGGACGATGTCGAGCGTTTCCTGTCCGCGTTCGCGCAGGAAGGCGGTGACGAGTTCGATGTTGCGCATGAGATGCACGGTGTCAGGGAAGATGGACGTGTTCATCTTCTGCAGAATGTAGCGTCGCCGGTCAGTGACCACCAGATACGTGGTGTTGATGTGGCCGTCGCCGTATGGTTCGATGCTGCCGACCGTTCCCTCAAGCTGGAAACTGGCGGCGATGTTGGCGAGTGCGGCGTCATGGTCCGTCATGGTGTCCTCTTTTCCGTGTGTTCTTGCGTATAGAGCGTAGTATGGCCCGTCGCATGCCGGGAGTGGATGGAGCGGCGTGCGGCGGGCCGGTCTTGGTTGGCAGGCCGACCGGTCTGTTTTAGATGCGCCGCCAGGCGATGGCGCTGGCGTCGAGGCTGAAATGCTCGCCGGTACCGTCGGGCAGGGTCACGTCGGTAGCTTGCGCCCGATCGGTGTTGTTGATCACGCAATACCAGCCGGACTTGGGGAAGCACGCGACCTCGCATTCGGGGTTGGTGGAACTGTACGCCGCATACCGGTCCTCGTGATGACTCGCGTAGAACAAGATGCGTTCGAGCAGTCGCGCGTTCGCGGCCGAATACGGCAGGCCGGACACATACACGCCGCGTCCCTTGCCATACTCGTTGACCGCGAGCTGCACCTGGCCATGATCCGCACGCAACAAAGTCACCTGTTCGTTGACCGGGAACGTGTTCAGGATCGGCTCGCCGAAATCAATACCACCAAGCGGCGCCTTGCCCTGGCCACCACCGCACCCCGACAAGGGGATGCGATAGCCGGCCCGCTCCCACGCCTCGCGTGCGGCCGGGTCAACATGCACGTCAGCGGTGATGAAATGATCCGCCGTGACGGGCGGGAAATACTTATCGACCGACAAGGTCTGATAACGTTCCTCATCCACGCCGAAGATGTCAGCCAACTGGAAGAAGCGCCCCTGATGCCATTGCGCACTCGGTTCGCCCACGCCAACGAGCGCACCGCCGGAACGCACCCACGCACGCAAGGTTTCCGCAAGGCGCGGGTCCTTCGCCCAGATGTCACCACCCGAATACGCGGTGTCGACCGGACCACCAGTGATGATCACGTCCACGTCGTCGTCCACGCCATGTTCAAGCACGTCGTCGAAACTAATGAACCGCACGTTGACGCGCATGCCGGACAGCGATTCAAGGATCCCGTAATACGAAACCGTCTGCTTGTTCGGCAAAGCGTGCGCAACCGTGTACGCCATCCACGAACGCATCCTGCCCCAAGAGTTCAGGATCGCAACGTTCAACTCGCCCTCGGCCGGCTCTCCCCCGGTCTTCTCATGAATGTCACGGAACTCGTCGGCGATATGCATGACCGCGTCCACGAACTTGGGGAACTTCGCGGCCAGCGACAAGTAACCGCCGTAACCCATGCGCGCGATCGGACTCCTCAGAATCGCGCGACGAGCCTTACGCCAGTTGTCCCACGCCTCAATGCTCGGATCGTTACCCTCATAGAACGTGTCGGGGAAGAAGTACGGCAGGAACCGGCCCTCGGTGTACTTGACGCCCTTGATATCAGCGATCATACGCGTGGTGGTACCATCACCGATCGAACCAACCACCGCGTCGAGGCCAAGATCCGCGAAACCATCCTTGTACGGTTCGGTCCCGATCCACTGATCACCCAAAAACATCATGGCTTCCTTGCCCGCCGCATGCGACATATCAGCAAGCCGCTTCACGTTCTCGCGCACGAAACCGGACAGGAAGTCGATCCAATCACGCTGCGCTTTGCCAGGCACGCGCCACGCCGAGTTATAACAACCCTCGTCCACGAAATCCTCCGCACGCAGACGATACCCGTATCGCTCCTCGAAATCATCGAGCGCGCGCGGCGAGACGGTGCATGAGCAGCCGAACCAGTCAACAATCTTCTCCCTGTGCTTCGGGTCGAAGATCAGCGTGAACTGGTAGAAAAACGTGGTGAACCGCACCACGTCCGTGTCGGGGTTCTCCTCGAGCCATTTGGCGAACGTGTCGAACACGAACTTACGAGTGGCCGGATGATAGATGTCGAACGGAATCTCGTGTTCCTTGTCGCCCCAGTCGTTGGTGAGGTGATTGTACATTTCGACCGGGTCCCAAATGATGTACGCGAGGAACGAGACGGTGTACTCGTGCATCGGCGTCGCGCCGGCGACGCTTACCGTGTGCGCGTCGGTGTGCACCTCCCACCGTTCGGTATCGACCACTTCGCCCGTGGTGCGGTCGATGACCTCCCAGTATTTGGCGGGGTTCGCATCGTAGTTCGGGGTCAGCTGCTCGGCGAAGAAGCCCTCCATCAGGTCGATCGACACGTGGTCGGTTTCGGCGAGCACGCGCTGGGTAAGCAGGTAGACCTGAGGGGTCTCGTCCATGTGCAGGGTGATCCACTCGTTGTGCGCGCGGGTCGGGAAGTACGCGCTGTAGATCTTTTTGCCGAGCTTGCGCACGGCGTCGTCGAGCTGCGTGCCGTCCGAGTTGCGGATCGCGTCCGCGCCCCATAGTTCGGCGAGTTCCTTGGTCTTCTCGGCGAAGTTCGATTCGCTCGGAAGGGTGAAGCGTCCGGTGGTCATGAAGTATTGCTCCTTTGCAAGTTCCCCTTGGCCCCCTCTGACGAGGGGGCTGTCAGCGTGGCTGACTGGGGAGAGAATATGTGTTGAACGTATCGGGTATTGACTACCCCTCAGTCAGCCTGTGGCTGACAGCTCCCCTGGCAAGGGGAGCAAGGGAGAGTCCGCAATTACGGACTCGCGCCACGCGCGAGACTCAATGCTGCCTTCGCTCGCCTATCGGTTCGCTCAGGCTGAGCCTACAGACAGCCCACTGGGCTGTCTGCTTAACGGCTCAGCCCTTGACCGCACCTGCGGCGAGGCCGGCCTGCCAGTAGCGCTGGAGGCCGAGGAAGAGCACGATCACGGGCAGCACGCCGAGCAGCGCGCCCATCATCAGGGCGCCGCGCTCGTTGAACGTGGCAAGCGAAACCATGCCGTACAGGCCGAGCGTGACGGGCTTCAACGTGTCCGCCGAGATCATCATGAGTGGCAGCAGGAAATTGTTCCATGTCGCAACGAACAGGAACAGGAAGATCGTCACCATCGCCGGCGCGAGGATGCGCAGCACGATCGTGAAGAAGATTCTCGCCTCGCTGGCCCCGTCGATGCGCGCGGCTTCAAGCAGTTCGTTCGGCACCGAGGTCTGCGCGTACACGCGGCCGAGGAAGAAGCCGAACGGCGAGACGCAGCACGGGATGATGACGGCGAGCATCGTGTCGGTCAGGTGCATCGCGTGGAAGATCGAATACTGCGGGATGGTCAGCAGCGCGGCTGGCATGAGCATGCAGCCCATGATGACGCCGATGGCGAGGTTCTTGCCGCGGAAGTTGAACTTGGCGGTGGCGTAACCGGCCATGACGGCAACGAGCGTGCCGACGGCTGCCGAGACGCCCGAGTAGATCAGCGAGTTGAGCACCCAGCGCCAGAAGTTGCCGCGCGTCCAGCCCAGCAGCTTGCCGTAGTTGGTGGCGATCGCGTTCGGCAGCTGGTCGAGTCCGACGGCGAACCACAGGCCGTTGCTGCCGGTCATCTGGCTGGGCGTCTTGGTGGAGGCGATGATCGCCCAGTAGATCGGGAACAGGAAGTAGATGAGCGTGAGCACCAGTACGACGATGGTGACGGTGCGCACGGCCACGGACGGCTGCATGGAACGGGGCAGGTCGTTGGCGTGCAGGTCGCGGATGCGGTCGGCCTTTCTGCGCGCGCGCAGGGCGGCGCGCTCCTGTGAAGTCATGCTGCTCATTCCTGGTTCACCTTCCTTTCGGCGAGGGCGTACAGCGCGGCGAGAATGCCGGCGATCAGCGCCATGACGATGGCGATGGCCGACGCGGGACCATCGCCGCTCGGAGTGAGGGTGCCGCGCGAGGTGTAGAGGGCCATCATCATCGGCGTGAACGACTTGGAGATGCTCGGATCGGACACAGACATGATCTCGGGCTCGTTGAACAGCTGGATGGTGCCGACGATCGACAGCAGCATGGCAAGCAGGGCGGCGGCGCGTACGTTCGGCAGCTTGATGCGCATGGCGATCTGGAATCCGTTCGCGCCGTCGATGCGGGCGGCCTCGTACAAGTCGTGCGGGATGGCCTGCAGCGCGGCGAGGAAGATCAGCATGTTGTAGCCGGTGAACGTCCAGGTAGTGATATTGGCCATCGAGCCGATTACGATGTTCTTGGCGAAGAAGTCGACGTTAATGCCGATGGCCGCGAGTCCCTTGACGATCGGCGAGATCTGGCCGTTGTACAGGAACACCCAGATGATCGAGGCGACCACGCCCGGAATGGCATACGGCAGGAAGTAGCCGAGGCGGAACACGGTGACGCGCTTGACGATGAACGAGTCGAGCAGCATGGCGAGCGCCAGTGCGGCGATGATCATGAACGGCACCTGGATGAGCGTGTAGAGCAGCACGCGGCCGATGCCAGACCAGAACGCGGCGGAGGTGACGACGTACTGGAAGTTCTGGAGGCCGACGAACTTGTTGACGAGCTTGCCGCCGCCGTACGCGCCGCCCCCTTCGGCGACCTGGCGGAAGAAGCTGGAATAGATGGCCCAGACGATGGGCAGGATGAAGACGAGCACGAACAGGATGGCGAACGGGGCCATGAAGGCCCAGCCGGTGCGGTTCTCGCGCTTGGCGGCGTCGGAACGCTTCGGCTTGGATGATCCGGCCCTGGTCACGTTCGCCGCATGCGTGGTGTCAGTCATGGGAACGACCTTTGCTTTCGGACTGGGGAATACGATGCGATTCATAAGGAAAGGCCGGAGCGTTGGACTCCGGCCTTGCTTCAGATGGTGTGGGAACGGCTGTCATCTGCCGGAAAAGGCCCGGTCAGCAACCCATGCGTCACTCCTTGACGGACAGGTTGAGGTTCTTCAGCGTGTCGATGGAGGTTGTCTGTGCGACGGAGAAGATGTCCTCGACCTTGCCGGAACCGTCGACCGCCTTGGCCGCGGTCGTGTTCATCGCGGCGGCGACAGCGGAGAAGCCCGGCATGTAGGTGAAGTCGCCCATGTTGTTGTTCGCGGTCTTGAACTCGGCCATGATGTCCTGGCCGCCGAAGAACTCGGCCCACTTCTCGGGGGTTTCGGCGTCGGCGGTGGTGGCGGCTGGCACGAGGCCCTGGGAAACGAGGTCGGAGATCTGGGTGTTGAACCAGTCGAGGAACTCCATCGCCTCCTTCGGATGCTTGGAGGTCTTGAGCACGGCCACGCCGGAGCCGCCGTCGGGGCCGGTCTTGCCGGCGTTGCCGAACCAGTCGCCGAGCTGGGTGACCTGCCAGTCACCGGCGCCGGTATCGCCGGCGGAAGCCATGAACAGCGGGGCCTCCCATGCGGCGGCGACGGTGCCGATCAGCGAGCCGTCCTGCAGCGAGGCATCGAAGGAGGCGTCCCAACGGGCGTTGGTGGTGGCGGCCTTCGCGTCGATGAGCTGCTGGTAGAGATCGGCGACAGCCTTGGAGCCGTCGGTCTCGGTGTTGACGACCCACGCGTCGTCCACGACCTTGTACCAGCCACCGGAGGCTCCGGCCAGGCCGGAGATCATGTTGCCGGCCTCATCGGGCTGATAGGACATGATGTACTTGCCCGCGGCCGCGGCCTTCTTGGCGGAGGCGATCATCTCGTCGGCGGTCTTCGGCACGGTGATGCCGAGCTTGTCGAATTCGGCCTTGTTGTAGAAGTAGACGAGCGGGCCGGTGTCCTGCGGCAGGCCGAAGTACTTGCCGCCGACCTGCATGAGGGAGTACGGGCCGGACGCGAAGTGGTCCTTGTACTGCTCGGCGTATTCGGTGACGTCCTGCAGCATGTCCTTGGTGAAGACCTCGGGAAGCTCGGCGTAGCCGACCTGCGCCAGATCGGGCGCGTTGTCGTTCTTGACGTCGGTCTCGAGCTTCTTGATCATTTCGGAGGCCTTGCCGTCGAATTTGGTGGCTTTGACCTGGATCTCGGGATGTTCCTTGTTCCACTTGGCGACGATGTCGTTGACGAGCACCATGCCGTCGTTGTCGGGCAGGCGGTGCATGTAGGTGATGTTCACCACGCCACCGTCAGACGAACCGCCATCGGACGCATTATTGTTGGTGCTGGTGTCGGAGCCGCAGCCCGCGAGTCCCATCGACAGTGCCGCAACGGCCGAAAATCCAGCCAGTAGCCTCTTCTTGTTCACCATGATTCCACTCCTCTTCGAGTTGTCTGGCTGCCACTCCACTGTGGCAACTGCGTCTTACCCTACACCGCCAATCCTTAAATGTCAACTACCTTTACATTAACCGCGTGTTCCACTGAAACCCATTGAAATTAAGCCATTACTCTATATGCAACTACCTTTGCAGCCAACATTTGGTAAATCTTCTTAACAAAAAGCTCCCGATCCTCGCAAAGAGATCGGGAGCACAACACGAAATGCAGAAGCTCGTCAACGCATGGCGGCGACGGCAGCTCGTACGGCGGAGCGGTCCGTCTTTTCGATGCGGGCGTCCGCGCCGCCGCCGCCCGGACCCCCGGGAGACGGAATGGTTGTTTTAGCGCTCATGTGCACGGCGTCGACGCCGGTGGCGCGTAGCGCGGGTATCGAGGGGATCGTCACACCGCCACCAGCCTCGATCTGGATGCGACCGGCCGCATGCGCGACGAGATCGCACAGCCGGTCCAGCGCCTGCGGCGCGGTGGGCTCGCCACCGGAGGTGAGCACGCGCGTGTAGCCGAGCTCGATGAGCGTGTCGAGCGCGGCGAACTGATCGGGCACCACATCGAAGGCGCGGTGGAACGTGATCTGCACTCTTCGGTTGCATCGTTCAGCCTCGGCCCGAGCCTCGTCGGCCAGCTGTTCGGCGGCCGCCACGTCGATGGTACCGTCCGGCTTGAGCGCTCCGATCACCACACCGGACGCGCCGGCGAGAATGGCTGACCGCACGTCCACGGCCATGACGTGCAGTTCCCCAGCATCGAACACGAACGCGCCGCCGCGCGGGCGGATCAAAGCCTGTACGCCCTGCGGCACGCCGACGTGCGCGCATGACTGGATAAGTCCGAAACTCGGGGTCACTCCCCCGGTGGCGCCGAGCGCCATGCACAGCTCGATGCGGTCCGCACCCTCCTCAAGCGCGATGATCGCGCCGTCGACGTCCTGTACCGCGATTTCCAGTGTCATCCCATCTCCTTCGATGCTCTCTCCCGTGTATCACTGCCACGCACGGGACAAAGCCGAGCGCGTCATGTTCCAGATTGTCGCATCGCCGCGACCGTGGCAAATAGGCGACACGCCGTGCGTCAATCGATTTGCGATCATTGATTAACGGCGTTAATATATAAACATCGTTCAGCTTCAACGACGAACACATCACCGCCGATCCAAGCACGACGATACCGCACCACAACCGTACGCGCCACGCGACGACGCAACGAGCCAGCAAAGGAGCAGGACATGGCAGACAACGGCATCACCGCAACGTCCATCGCATCCGTCTCCGAAGCGAACCGCTCACGCATCATGCGTCACCTGTACCGCAACGGTGTATGCTCGCGCGCGCAGATCGCCGAAGCGCTGGGACTCACCCCGGCCGCCGTCACCAAGATCACCGCGCGACTCATCGAAACCGGCGTGATCCGCGAAACCGGAGGCATGGAGGGACGCAAGAACCGCCGTTCCATCGGGCTCGAGCTCAACATCGGCTCGTTCCACGTCGTCGGCGTCAAGTTCGCCCGCAGCATCGTCCAAATCGGCCTGTTCGACCTCGCCGGCACGCCGCTCGACGTGCGCGAGCTGGACAAGGTCACCGAAGACAAGATCCCCGCCACGCTCGCCGAAATCCATCGCATCGTGGACGCCATGCTCGACGCCGACCAATCGATCGTGGCCGTCGGCATGGCAGTGCCCGGCCCGTATCTCAAGGATTCCGGGCGCACCGCGGTCGTCTCCTCCATGCAGGGGTGGAAGCGGGTCAACTTCCTCGACGAATTCGCACACGCCTTCCGCGTGCCCGTGTTCGTCGAGCAGGACGCCCGTGCGGGAGCGCTCGCGCAGTGCCTGTTCGACCCGGTCAACGCGGGGGCCGACTCGCTCGCCTACTATCTGATCGGCGAAGGCGTGGGACTGGGTGTCGTCGAACGCGGGCGCATCATCGACGGCCATCTCGGCGCGGCCACCGAACTCGGCCACGTCAGCGTCGACGTCGTCAACGGACTGCCGTGCGAATGCGGCAATGTCGGCTGCCTCGAACGCTACTGCTCGGCCACCGCCATCCACCGCATGATCGTCGAGGCGGGCGACCTGATCGACGGCGCGGACCGGCTTACGCACGCGCAGGCATGCCGCGCACTGTTCGCCAAGGCCGCGGACGGCGACGAACGCGCGACGGCGATCGTGCGCAAGGCCGCACGCTACATCGCGTTCGGCTGCGTGACCATCATCAACATGTTCAATCCCGAACGGATCGTCATCGGCGACATCGGCGCGGCGGCCGGACCGCTGCTGCTCGACGTCGTACGGGAAACCGTCGACCGGCACGTGCTGCCCGAACTCAATGAGTCGACCGTCATCACACTCTCGTCGCTCCCCTCGGACGCGGCGCTCGGCGGAGCAGCGGCGGTGGCAATCGACCGATTCCTCGAACGCCCCTCGGCGTTCCTCGAGCCCGCCTGACCGGCGCGCCAACAAGATTTGCAACTACAATCGAAAGTGCAAGTGCCCACGTCCGCACGGCCGCGGGCCACAAACAAGAAAGGAACCATCATGGCCAAGCCCATCGTCCTGTCCCTTGGAGAACTGCTGTGGGACATGCTGCCCGGAGGCAAGCGTGCAGGCGGCGCCCCCGTCAACTTCGCGTACCACGCGATGATGAACGGCACCGAAGGCTGGTCCATCAGCGCGGTCGGCGAGGACGAACTCGGCGACGAGCTGCTCGTGGAAGCCGAGAAGGCCGGCATCCACACCATCATCCAGCGCAACGCCTGGCCGACCTCCACCGTCGAAGTGGCCCTGAAGAACGGCATCCCGGAGTACACCATCGTCAAGGGCGTGGCATGGGATCACATCCTGCTCACCCGCCAGCTCATCGAGGTCGCCGAGAAGGCCGACGCCGTCTGCTTTGGCACGCTGGCCCTGCGCTCCCCCGAGTCGCACGACACCATCGTCGAGCTGCTCAAGCACACCAAGCCGTCCGCGATGCGCTTCTTCGACATCAACCTGCGTGGTGACCACTACTCCAAGGAGCTCATCGAAGAGCTGCTCGGCTACGCCACCGTGTTCAAGATCAACGACGCCGAACTACTGCTCCTGCGCGACATGTTCGACATCCGCGGCACCTCCGACGACGAGGCCTGCCGCTGGTTCATGAACGAATACGGCCTGGATTACATCATCCTGACCGGCGGTTCGACCTTCTCCACCATCATCTCCAAGAACGGCGAATCCTCGACGCTGAACACCCCGCACGTCGAGGTCAACGACACCGTGGGCGCCGGCGATTCCTTCTCCGGCACGTTCACCGGCAAGATCCTCACCGGCTCCACGCTGGCCGAGGCCCATCGCGCCGCCGTGAACACCGCCGCCTACGTGTGCACGCAGGCCGGCGCGTGGCCGAAGTACCCGGAGGTCATGCCGGACTACCTCGCCGAAGCCGGCGAGTGATCGGTCCGATGACCGACCTTCGATCAGACGCCCGGTCATCTGGTCAACCGGCCGTCTGATCGGCCAGCCCATCGAACGCCGTCCTCTTGTCCCCGCATTGCATCAGGGACGAGAGGACGACGTTCGTCGTATGCGTTGCAGCTGCATCTCGTTGCCGCGCCATTGCCGCGACGAGGCAACCCCAGTGCTCCGCGCCGGATGTGCGCGCTAACGACATTCCGGACACGCGGGAAAATCCGCCGAATTCCGCCCATAGAACCGGTTCGACATATACTGGGACAAGGTTGTGCCTCCACGCCCGCATCGCCGCGCGGCCAAGAGGCCGGCCGACAAGGGCTCATTTTCCGAAGGAGGACTCCCATGAGCATTCGCGACACCGTCACCGGCGTGCAGCACGTCGGCATCCCCACCACCGATCTCGAGGGCACCATCGCCTATTACGAGAAGCTCGGATTCGAATGCCTCGGCATCTACCCGAACGGCGAGGACCGCTGCACGTTCCTGCGCCTGAACAACCTCACGCTCGAGGTGTGGACCATGAACCCGACGCCGATGGAAAACGGCGCGATCAACCACTTCGCACTCGACTCGACCGATATCGAAGCCTCGTTCGCCGAAGCGCAGAAGCTCGGCCTGAACTTCGTCGAGGGCTCCATTCAGCACATCGACACCTTCTGGGAGCACGGCATCCGCTACTTCAACGTGCTCGGCCCCAACCACGAAGTCATCGAGTTCTGCCAGATCATGTGACTTTTCGGGCGGCCAAGAGGTCACAGGGCCGCCGACGTCAGCTATCAGGAACCATTGCCTGCACGTTCGAAAAGGGGGACATTTATCATGGGCAAGACCGCTGACAAGACCACGCCGTGGGTGGAAAGCCCCGACGGATATCTCGACCGCACGCCGGTGCTCCAGTTCGCGATGACTTCGGTGCTGTTCGCCTTCTGGGCGATCGCCTCGAGCCTCAACGACGTGCTCATCACCCAGTTCAAGCCGGTGTTCGAGCTGACCGACATGCAGACCGCGCTCGTGCAGAGCGCGTTCTACGCCGGATACTTCATCATCGCCATCCCCGCCTCGCTGTTCATCAAGAAGACCAGCTACAAGGTGGGCATCATGACCGGCCTCGCGTTCTTCGCGCTCGGCTGCTTCATCTTCTTCCCGGCCTCTCGTCTGATCACGTACGAGATCTTCCTGTTCGCCATCTTCGTCGAGGCGATCGGTCTGAGCTTCCTCGAAACCTCCGCCGACACGTACGCCACGCTGCTCGGCCCGAAGCGCCTGAGCACGCTGCGCCTGAACGTCGCGCAGACCATGAACGCGCTCGGCCTGCTCACCGGCGTGCTGCTCGGCAAGTACTTCGTGTTCCAGGACTCCAACCTGCACACCGAGATGGAGAAGCTGCGCAAGACCGATCCGCAGGGCGCGCTCGATCTCGCCTCCGAACAGCTTGGCCGCACGCTGCAGCCGTACATCGTGGTCATGATCGTCATGCTCGTGTTCATCGTGCTGTTCGCGATCGTCAAGTTCCCGAAGTGCCGCCCGCAGACCAAGGAAGGCGACGTGGCCAAGGCCACGCTCGGCGAAACGATGAACTATCTCGGCCACAACGGCCGCTTCTGGCAGGGCATCGCAATCCAGTTCATCTACATCGGCGCGCAAACCGGCATCTGGTCGTTCACCATGCGACTGGCGCTCAACGTGTCCGAACAGGCCGGCGCCCCGATCTCCGACCGCGAATCCGCAAACTACATGATGATCAGCTACATCATCTTCTTCGTCGGCCGTATCTCCGCCTCCTACCTGCTGTCGAAGTTCCGCGAGACGCGCGTGCTCGCGGTCTACATGATCGTCGGTTGCGTGGTGCTCATCGGCACGGCGTTCGTGCCTGGCATGGCGTCCGTCTGGCTGGCCGTGCTCGTCTCCCTGTTCTTGGGACCGGGCTGGCCGACGATCTACTCGCGCACGCTCAAGACCGTCGAGGACCGTCGCCACACCGAGACCGCCGGCGCGATCATCGTGATGGCGCTGGTCGGCGGCGCGATCCTGCCGATGGCGCAGGGCGCGCTCTCCGACGCGGTGAACATGCAGTTCTCGTTCATTCTGCCGGCCATCGAGCTGCTCATCGTGGGTCTGTACTTCGTCTCCGAGTTCAAGCGCGACAAGTACACCCCGGCCCAGCTCAAGGCCATGACCGAGAAGGGCGAGATCGCCAACTGACGGTTCCTTTTCGGAACCGATTCCCACTCTTTCTTTCCAGGGACACAGGCCCCGCTTCGGCGGGGCCTTTTTCGTGTCTCCTGTTCTATGGCCCGCCCACCGCCTGCCTTACGGCGCTCACGCATGGTTTCCATCTCCCCCAGTCAGTGGATCACCGCCTTTTCGCGCATGATGGCGTGTCGGGAACTAAACCGATTTAGAATAGTCCCGACAACATTGATTAACATCGTTAACAAAGAAGTTAGGCGGACCACCATGGCATACACCGAGATCCCCTCCAGCGTGGCGGCGTTTATGCAGCGCATCACCGACCTGTGTGGCGAGGAGCACGCCAGATGGGCGGAGAACTTCAACGCGTGCTTTGCGAACACGCTCACCACCACCGTGAACCGCCACGAGGACGGCACCACGTTCCTGCTCACCGGCGACATTCCTGCGATGTGGCTGCGCGATTCGACCGCCCAGCTGCGCCCGTACCTGCCCATCGCCGCCGAAGACGACGATCTGGCCGCGATGATCGAAGGCCTGGTGCGCCAGCAGTTCCGCTTCATCAACATCGACCCGTACGCGAACGCATTCAACGAGACGCCGTCCGGCGCCAGCTGGGACAAGGACGACCGCTCCGACTTCTCCAGCCCGTGGCTGTGGGAGCGCAAGTACGAGGTGGACTCGCTGTGCTATCCGATCCAGCTCGCATGGCTGCTCTACGCGAACACCGGCCGCACCTCGCAGTTCGACGACGAGTTCGTCGCCGGCGTGAAGCGCGTCCTCGACGTATTCGAAACGGAACAGGACCATGCGGCGCGCTCGCCGTACTTCTTCGTGCGCGACTGCGACATCCCCACCGAGTCGCTCGTCAACGACGGCAAGGGCTCCCCCGTCGCCGTCACCGGCATGACGTGGTCCGGCTTCCGCCCGAGCGACGACGCGTGCACGTATCACTATCTCGTGCCGTCGAACATGTTCGCGGCCGTGGTCATGGGCTATCTGGATCGCATCTTCGGCGGCGACGTTCTGAACGATCCGGCGATCGCCGGCCGCGCGGCAGATCTGCGCGCGTCGATCACGGACGGCATCGCGCGTCATGCGACGACGACCAACGCTCAGGGCGAGACGATCTGGGCGTACGAGACGGACGGCCTCGGCCACTTCAACATCATGGACGACAGCAACGTGCCGAGCCTCATGGCCGCGCCGTATCTGGGCTTCTGCAAGCCGGACGATCCGACGTATCTGGCGACGCGCCGCACGCTGCTCAGCCGCGAGAACCCGTACTACTACGAGGGCAAGCATCTGCGCGGCATCGGCTCGCCGCATACGCCGGAGAACTACGTGTGGCCGATTGCGCTCGCCGTCGAGGCGATGACCAGCGACGACCACGACTACAAGGCGCAGGTGCTCGACCGGCTCGTCGCCACCGACGCGGGCACGCACCTGATGCACGAGGGCATCGACGTGAACGATCCGACGAAGTACACGCGCGAATGGTTCAGCTGGTCGAACATGATGTTCTGCGAGCTGGTGATGGACTACTTCGACATTCGCGTCAAGCGCTGACGAAACATGCGTATAATAATCCCAGAACGGTAAGCGCTTTCCCAACACTGTCCTGACAACCACAACCCTTCGGCCACGGCCGACAAAACCCAAGGAAGGAATACTATGACCACCAATCCCAAGTACGTGCTCGGCACTGAAGCCAACCGCATCTTCATGGCCTCGGAAACCTACGAGCTGCTGAACTTCGGCAAGGGCTTTCCGGCAGCCGTCGGCGGTTCCGGCTGGCTGAACTCCGACGGCACCATCGACCCGTCGCACGGCGAGGAGACCTGGATCACCAGCCGCATGGCGCACGTCTACTCCATCGGCGAGATGCTCGGCTATCCGGGCGCCGGCGAACTGGCCAACAAGGCACTCGCGGGCCTGACCGGCGTCCTGCACGACGACAAGAACGGCGGCTGGTATCCGCAGGTGCACGAGGACGGCACCCCGGAGCCGGGCAAGGTCTGCTACGCGCACGCGTTCGTGATCCTCGCCGCATCCTCTGCGCTGCTCGCCGGCCGCCCGGGCGCCAAGGAGCTGCTCGACGAGGCGCTCGCCACCTACGACAAGCACTTCTGGGACGAGGAGACCGGCCTCGCGGTGGACACCTGGAACACTGAATTCACCGAGCTCGACCCGTACCGCGGCCTCAACGCGAACATGCACACTGTCGAGGCGTTCCTCGCCGTGGCCGATGCCACCGGCGACAACTCCTACCGTGTGCGCGCCGGCCGCATCATCAAGCACGTGCTCGGCTGGGCCGAGAACAACGAGTGGCGCATCCCGGAGCACTTCGGCTCCGACTGGACCGTCGAACTCGAGTTCAACGCCGACAAGAAGGACGATCAGTTCAAGCCGTACGGCGCCACCCCGGGCCACGGCATCGAATGGGCGCGCCTGATCACCCAGTGGGCGCTCAGCTCCTTCCCGAACGCGGACGTGGCCGCCTCGTACGTCGAGGCCGCCGAGCATTTGTTCGCACGCGCCGTCGCCGACGCGTGGAACGCGGACGGTACCGTGGGCCTCGCCTACACGACCGACTGGAACGGCAAGCCGGTGGTCACCGACCGCATGCACTGGACTCTGGCAGAGGCGCTCAACACCTCCGCCTCGCTGTACGCGGCGACCGGCAAGGACGAGTACGCGCAGTGGTACGCCACGTTCGCGCAGTACGTCGACGAGTACGTCATCGACCACCAGGGCGGTTCCTGGTTCCACCAGCTCGACAAGGACAACCACGTGATCGGCACCGTGTGGCCGGGCAAGTCCGACCTGTACCACGCGTTCCAGTCCACGCTCATCCCGTTCCTCGACCCGTCGGTGTCCATCGCCACGGCCGTCAAGAACGCGGAGTGATGTCGTAGCGTTGCGCGCCGATCCTGACTTCGGCACGCAACGCATGCCGTGTCCATCTCCTTAACTCATCATCATGCGAAAGAGGCTTCCCGCACACTTACGGGAAGCCTCTTTCATATGGGCAAAGCGATTGCCGTCAGGCGACAGCGACGCGGAAGACGACCGGGGCATCGCCGGGGATCGTCGGCGCGTGCACTTCGAGCGCAGTGTCGTCGCGTTTCCATGCGACATGGTCCGCGACGCCGAGCACGTCGACATGGTCGATGAGCCCGTGGAAGTCGGCGTTGTGCTCAGCGTCACCTTCCTTGAGCCGTTCGAAACGGTACACGCCATCGGCCGCCGGGCGCATGGCGATCGCATACAGATTGGAACCGTTGACCGTGTACCGCACGTCGCGCGAAGTGAAGTTCTTCTTGACCGCATCGGAGAACTGGCCTTCGATGATCTGCGTCGGGCCTTCGCCGAACCGCTTCCACGGCTTGGAACCATAAATCGCCTCACCGTTGACGCGCATCCAGCCGCCGATGCCGTTGAGCACGGCGAGATCCTCGTCGCCGATCGTGCCGTCCGGTTTCGGGCCGACGTTGAGCAGCAGGTTGCCGTTCTTGGAGACGATGTCGACCAGATCCTGCAGGATCTCCTCGTACGGGCGGTACTGGTTATTTTCGGTGTAACACCACGAGTTCAACGCAATCGCCATGTCAGTCTGCCAATGGTACGGCTTCGCCTCGGCGAGCTGCCCGCGCTCCACGTCCGGCGTGGCGGTGCCGAACATGAACGAATCCTGCTTGTAGCAGATCGTGACTTCCTCGCTCCATTCGTCCGCCCGGTCGTAGTAGTACGCGGCGAACTTCTTCAGATACGGCTGGACGGCCTCGTGCAGGATCCACCAGTCGAAATAGAGCACCTTCGGCCGGTACTCGTCCACGATCTCACACGCGCGCAGCAGCCAGTCCTCAAGGAACTCCGCGGTCGGAGCCGGCTTGCCGTGTTGGTCCATGTGGTCTGGCTCCGGCATGGCCGGCCAGTAGAAGTCGCCGCGTCTGAGCGGCTCGTGGATGTCGCTGTCGAACTCCTTACCGTGGCCCATGAAGAACCAGTGCTCCACACGGTGCGACGACGCGCCGTTCACCAACCCACGCTCGTGGAACGCGCGCGTCAGCTCGCCGAGCACGTCGCGCTTCGGCCCCATCTCCACCGCGTTCCAGTGCGACAGACGGCTCCGGTACATCTGGAACCCGTCATGGTGTTCGGCGACCGGCACCACATATCGGGCGCCGGTACGCTTGAACAGATCCGCCCACGCGTCCGGGTCGAAACGCGGCGCAGTGAACATCGGAATGAAGTCCTTGTAGCCGAACTCCTTCTGCGGCCCGTAGGTCGCGACGTGGTGCTCGAACTCCTTCGACCCCTGAATGTACATGTTGCGCGAATACCATTCGCTGCCGAACGATGGCACCGAGTAGACGCCCCAGTGGATGAAGATGCCGAACTTCGCGTCCTCGAACCACTGCGGCGTGCGATGCTGTTGCAGCGACGCCCAATCGTCCTTGAACCGTCCGCGCGCGATCGCCTCATCAATCGTCGCGAGATCACGTTTCATGTCCTCATTGCTTTCCATGCCGCTCCCCCATGGTCGCTCGCATCCATTGTCCCATCAGTGTACAACGCGCACGCTCAGATGGACTTGAGTGTGCTGTCGCGTACGACGAGCGTGGGGGTGAGGATCTTGCGGTTACCGCTCACCTGCTCGCCGGCAAGCACCTTAAGCAGCAGCCGGGCCACTTTCGCGCCGTATTCGCCGGCGTCGCGGTGCACCGACGTGATGGACGGGTAGGCCGCCTCGCACACGAAGCTGTCCTCGAAGCTGACGATGGCGGGCAGGCCACCGGGATAGCGCCGCTCCCCCGACAGGCCGGCGAGGTCCTCGTCGACGAGCCGTTCGGTGACGGCGTGCAGGCTGGCGGCGGCGAGCGTTTCGCTTTCATAGATGAACGCGGTGGGCGGCACGGGCAGGCGCAGCATCTGCAGCGTCAGGTCGGCAGCCTTGGCCGTGTCGAAGTCGGTGAAGGCCACATGGATGGATTCGAGCCGCTTTTTCTTGGCGAACGCACGGAACGACGCCTCGCGGTCCTTGCTGTAGTCGAGCGTCGGGTCGCCGGACAGGTAGGCGATGCGGCGGTGCCCCTGGTCGAGCAGGTGCTTGAGCACCGTTTCCATGGTGCCCGAGTCGTCGATCGACAGGGACGGCATGAGTCCGCTCGGATCGGGGCCGCCGGCGAGCACGGCGGGAACGCCGAGGTCGGCGAGCAGGGCCGGTCGCGGGTCGTCGGCGCGCAGGTCGACGAGCACCACACCGTCGACGCGCTTGCGTCGCGCCCAGTCCTTGTAAACGGACAGTTCCTCGCGCTGCGACGAGCAGGGGCGGTAGAGCAAGCCATAACCCTTGCGACTGAACGATTCATGCAGGCCGGACATGAAGTGCAGCATGAAGGTTTCGTCCTGCAGGCCGTCGGTCGAGCGGGTCGGGGCGAAGCCGACGGTCATAGTTTTGGACGAGCCGAGCGCCTGCGCGGCATACACCGGACTCCAGCCGAGTTTGGCCGCGGCCTGCTTGACCTTGCGCTTGGTTTCCTCGGAGACGCCGGGCCGGTCGTTGATCGCGAACGACACGGCGGTCTGGGAGATGCCGAGCTCATCGGCAATGTCCTTGAGGCCCACGCGGCGGGGTTTCGCCGCGGTTCCCGGGGTTCGGCCGGCGCCGCCCCCGGCCTCGTCGGGGCTTTTCGTCACCATTGATTCACTTCCATTCGTACAGCGGCGTTGCCCCCGTCACACTCTTGACAGGATTCACTAAACCGGTTTATCTCAGTGTACCGCAACGCCGCGCCGGTTATTGACAGATTGACAACATATGGGACGATCCCGTGGAACGAATTCCGTTATCAGGAATCATTCCACGGGACCTCACGTTCACACCGGAACCATGTTCACGCCGGAACCGGCATTACAGGATCGCGCCGTCCGCGCCGAGCACCTGCATCTCGTAGATGCGGGCCGCGGTGTCGCTGCCCTGCGTCGGCTTGTCGACCACGAGTTTGACGTAGCGGGCGTTGACCGGAGCGAACGCGTCGGACGTGTTGCCGGCCGTGTTGCCCTTGACGGTCGCCACGGTGGTGAACTCCTTGCCGTCCTCGCTCACGGCGATCGAGTACGCCTGCGTGTTCATGCTCGCGTCCTCGCCGCCGGCCTGCGCGTGGGCGATGTCGACCTGGCTGACGGTTTTCACGTCGCCCAAGTCCACCGTGATCTCGTGCGGGGCCGGACCGGTGACGCACCACTTCTTGGACGTGTCGCCGTCGACTGCAAAGTCGGGCTTCTCGTTGCCGTTGGTGAAGCCGTCGGCCTCGGTGGCCTTGCCCTGCGAGAGCAGCGTCAGTGCGCCGCCGGACTTGATCTTCGAGGAGACGACGATTTCGCCGGCAAGCTTGGTCGTGGCCGTGCCGCTGTCGTTCTTCGCGGTGATCTCGACGTCGTACACGCCTTCCTTGTCGTAGGTGACGGTGACCTTGTCGCCGTCGGCCTTCTCCTGGCTGGAGCCGGGCAGCGACCACGAGACGCTCTTGGTGTTCTTGGAACTGGCGGAGGTGAACGTGACCTCGTCGCCCACGCCGATGAGCGTGCGGGAGACGGTGGCGGCGGCCTTCGGCTTGCTGTTGTCCGGCCAGTCCATGTCGGTCGTGGCGGATGTGCCCTGGTTGCCGTAGCGGTCGACGGGCACGACTTCGAACGTGGTGTTGTTCGTGTCGCCTGTGCGGGTCAGGGACGCGGCGTAGAAGTTCTCGACGTTGGAGATGCCGAGGAAGGAACGGGACTTGTCCTCGTTGATCTTGTACACCTCGTACGCGGCCGCGTCGCCGTCGGCCTTCCACGACAGGCGCACGCCGGCATAAATCGCGTCGTCGTCGAACTGCTTGTCGTCGACGCTGACCGACGTGACCTTGCCGGCCGACGTCTTCTCGGCGCCGTCCTTGAGCGTGATGTTGCCGAGCAGCAGCTGGTAGCCGGCCTTGTCCTCGTCGCTCTGGTAACGGATGTCGAATCCGGTCATCGACTTGCCGGCGTACTTGGACACGTCGTATGTGACTGTCGTCCAGTCCTCGCCGATCTTCTTGTTCGACTTCGGCGCGACGGTTTCGCTCGAACCGTCAGCGAACGTGAGCACGGCGTCAAGTTTGGTGGCGGCGTTCGCCTTGGCCGTCATCGACAGTTCGGTCTTGTCGGCGAGCTTGACGTCGGCCGAATACAGGCGTACGTCGGTGGAGCCGCCCTTCTTGGCCACGCCAGAGAACTTGAGCGACGAGCCGCCGTACCACGCCTCAGCGTCGGAGTAGTCGGCCTTGGTCTTGTTGCCGCCCTCGTCGGAAACGATCCAGCGGTAGGTCGGCTGGATGTCAGAGACGGAGCGGTTGTTCCAGTCCATCTTCGAGATCTGCTTGCCGTCGCGAGAGAAGCCGTAACCGGAACCGTTGTTGAAGTTCGTGACGAACGGCAGCGACGTGATGGCTGACTGTTCGACCACATAGTTGGACACGCCCTGCCACGCCTCGTCGCCGTCGTACGAGTCGTTCTGGCTCGGGTCGCCGGCCTTGTTGACCCACAGGCGGCTTTCGTTGGCGCGGAACGTGGTCGGGTTGCCGGCCGCCCAGTAGGCCCAGCTCGGGCAGTACAGGCCGAGCGACGTGTGGGTCTTGCCGTCGGAGCCGGCGAGCAGGTTCCACTTGACCGGCGTGTCGTAGCCGTTGGCCTGCACGTCGACGCCCGCGTACAGCGAGTACGGGTCGACGCCGATTTCGGTGGCCTTGTCGGCGGACGCCTTGAGCAGGTTCTTGTTGGCCAGCTCGTCCTCGGTCCACCAGAAGTTGAGGAACATGTCGTCGGCGACCTGCGTTTTGCCGTCGGTCATGAACATCTTGTTCTCGTCGGTGAGCGCGTTCTGCCAGTCGATCGTGCCGTCCTTGGTCATCGAATCGTAGTAGACGACGCGCAGGTCGGGCGCCTGCTCCTTCAGGTACTTGATGAACGCCTGCATCTTCTCGGCGTACTTGGCACCGAGCGAGGTTTCGTTCTCGCCTTCGGTCTCCTGGTTGATGAACCAGCCGTCGAAGCCGTACGTCTGGGCGACCTCGATGAGCTTGTCGGCCACCGGGAAGGAACCGTCCTCGTTCTGCTGGAGGGTCTGGTCGAGCCATTCGACCTTGCCGCCGGACACGTTCTGCGGGAAGAACACGGTGCCGAGCACGGGCACGCCGTTGGTGTGGGCCATGTCGGTGACATCCGGGCTGGGCGGCACGATGATGCCCTCGCCGGACGAGCCGCCCCAGTAGACGAGCTGGTCAACGTACTGCCAGTAGGAGAACGTGTTGGCGTTCGCGTTGTTCAGGCCGTGCGGCGCGTTGCCCGACGTGGACGAGTTCATGATGGAGATGGCCATCACCTTGGTGTCCGTGTTCTGGGTCTTGTTGACAGCCTTGAGGTCCTTCTTGTCGACGCGCTTGGCGAGCGGCACGGTGCTCACGTTGTAGGCGAGGTCCGGATCGTCCTTGGCGTTCCATTCGAGTAGGGTGTCGGGGAACCAGTAGGAGGATTCGGGCTGGTTCTTGAGGATGAGCTCCTCGTTCTCGTTTTCGGGCGTGACCGTGTACTTCACGCCGGACGCGCCCGTGGCCGAGCACGCCGCGAGCGAGGCGAGCATGGCGCCCGCGAGCGCCGCCGCCATGAATCGGCGTGACACGGACATGAGTGTCTTCTTGTTCATCGGTTTCCTTTCCTGTCGTCGGCTCTGCCTTGCGCCGACACATTTGTGATAGTTCCCGGACCGTCCTGGTCTTGCGCCCGTTCTTCGGGCATGCTTGCGCCCGGCCGGCCGCATGGGACGGCTGTGATGTGGGGCGTTATCGGGAAATGGTTGTTGGGAAGATGCGTGACGAACCGGTCACGCAGGTTGATGATGGCGGCCGGGTGCGGGAGGAGGAGCCCCCGTCCCGACCGCGCGTGCGACCGTGGCTGCGGTCGCAGGTCTGTTGCGCGCCGGCTGAATCAGCCGCGCAGCAGCACTTCCGCGAGCGCTTCGACGACGCTTTGCGGCATGTGCGAGGAGAACCACTGCGGTTCCCCGTAGTCGCCCGCGGGCATTTCGAGTGTGTGCAGCGAGGCGAGCGCGTTCGCGCCCTCGCGCCGCACGAGATCCCACGCGCGTTCCTTGGTGAAGTAGAGCATCTGCGCGTCGCGCAGCACGGCGAACGCGTCGCGTTCGGTCGGCTGCGGTGCGATCTCGAGCCCGCCGTCGACGACGATGCGCAGGTCGTCCGTGATCGGCACGTCGGCGACGTCGACGGTCAGGCTGAGCGTCGCCTCGTCGTACGTCGCACCGCAGTCGACCGTGCGGCCGCCGATCGTCGCGGTGACGATGCGGGACAGGTCGCGTGTGCGATCGTCGGCCGCATCGTTTGCAGGACCGTTCGCGAGACTGTCGCTGCGATCGTGCACGCGCTCGGCGGCCGGATCGGCGACGCCGCGGAACACGACGCGCCACGACCGACGTTCGGGAACGGCGATCCGCTCCCCCGCCGCTGCGGCGACAGTGAACGCGCCATGCGCCCAGTCGAGCGTAAGGTCGGTGCGGGTCCAGTGATTGGCTTCACCGATGCCGCCGTCGTCCTCCCACAGCGCGAACGAGCCGTCCGCTCCGGGGAAAACGAGCACGTCGAGCGCGGTCGGATTGTCGGTCGAGTTGAGCGGGCCGTTCGTCGTGCCGTCGTGAGCACCGTCGGTCGCGTCGTCGGCGAGCCGCTGCATCGGCACGATGCCACCGGCCTTGGCGAACACGGGCATGCGGTCGAGTCCGCGCCACGCCTGCATCGTGCGGCCGCAATCCGGCCGGGACGCATAGTGGCGCCCGTCGAAGAAGTCGAACCAGTCGCCATGCGGGAACCACACGTCGGCTTTGGCGCGCTGCGTCTCACGGCTGCCGGCCTCGAGGATCGGCGAGACGATGAGTTCGGTGCCGAAGCGGAATTCGGTGGGCACGTTGCCGCCCGTATACCGCCAGTACATGGGCTCGATGAGCGGTTCGCCGTCGACGGCGGCGCGGCGGTTCATCGAGTACAGGTACGGGATGAGCCGGTGGCGCAATCTGAGCGCGTCCGTCATGGCCGCGCGGGTCTCGGCGTGGAAGTTCCACGGTTCCTTGCCGTTGAACGGCGAGTCGGTCGAGTGCAGGCGGTTGATCGGACTGAACGTGCCGAGCTGGTACCATCGGGCTTCCAGCTCCTCGTCGCGGTAGCCGAACATGTGGCCGCCGATGTCGTGGCTCCACCATCCGTAGCCGATGTTGGAGGCCATGGCGGTGAAGTACGGCTGGAATTTGAGCGACTCCCACGTGACGACCGTGTCGCCGGAGAAGCCGACCGGGTAGCGGTGCGAGCCGTATCCGGAGTAGCGGGAGAACGTGATCGGCCGTTCGCCGCGGCGGGACGAGTCGAGATAGTGCAGGTGGTTGAGCATCCACAGCGGGTCGAGGCCCTTGACGCGAGTGACACCGTCCTGCTGCCAGTCGATCCACCAGAAGTCGACGCCCTCGTCCTCGAGCGGGTGGAGCACCTGCTCGAAGTAGGCGTTCATGAACGCGGGGTCGGCCGCGTCGAATTCGACGGCGCTGCCCTGCGCCGGGTCCTTGCCGAGCGCCTTGCAGACGCGTTCGTAGGATTCCTCGAACGCGCGGATGCCGTCGCGCGGGTGCAGGTTGAGCGTGGTGCGCATGCCGTGGTCGTGCAGCCAGCCAAGGAATTCGGCCGGATGCGCGAACAGGTCGCGGTTCCAGGTGAATCCGGTCCAGCCGGAGCCGTACTTCGGGTCCACGTCGGTGACGTGCCAGTCCATGTCGATCACGGCGACGGTGAACGGCACGCCTTCGCGCTCAAAGCGTTCGACGAGCGTGCGGTATTCTCCGTCCGAATAGCGGTGGTAGCGGCTCCACCAGTTGCCGAACGCCCAACGCGGCAGCAGCGGGACGGGGCCGGTGAGACGGTAGTAGTCGCGCAGCGCCTCGCGGATGCGCCCCGCATGGCCGAACAGATACAGGTCGCGCGTGGCGTGCGGCTTGGCCTTGACCCATTCGCCGAACGGGTTGGTCCGGCCGTTGACCTCGGGCATGTCGCGCACGAGATTGTCGGCCGAATCGTCGATGATCGCCCAGCCGTCGCCGGACAGCAGGCCCGGTTCGAGCGGCGTAGGACCGTCGACCTGGTCGAGCGTGCGCGTGGTGCCGCCGCTGTTGGCGGACTGCGAGTCGCCGTAGCGCCACGTGTTGTGCTGCGACGGCGAGTCCTTGACAGTGACCGCAAGACCTTCCGCACTGAACGGCTCGCCGTTGTACGAGATGCGCAGATGGTCAGTTTCGATGTCGATCCAACCGTCCGCGTCACGGCGCACGTCGAAGCGCGGCACGCTGCCGAAGTCGCGGCTGACGACGGTTTGCGTGCGGTCGTCGACGAATTCGCCGCTGTCGGACCATTCGAGGCGCACCAGCGAGTCGGTGAGGATGCCGATGCGCCAGCGGTCGCCCTGGACGACGCATTGGGGGTTCATGCGGGGGTTACCCGCCTTCGATTCTGCCGTGAACCGTGCCGCGTCGACCATGACGACCGCCTTTCCTGTGTGGGTGCGTGGCTTGCGGGTGTTTGGCGCACCCGCTCGCCGCCTATTGTATTCGCCTCTATTCGCCCTTGTCGGCGAACGCCGGGTCGGAGACCGCGCTGTACGCGTTGCCGGCCACGGCCTCGACGCGTTCGACGCGGGTGATGCCGC